>NZ_JANCOB010000008.1:0-160474 GCF_024296565.1 Klebsiella sp. SWET4
CACCCGGCATAAAAGCGACGCCGTGCCTGATGCCATCGCCCGGCGGCGCTGCGCTGGCGCGGGCCTGGAGACAATCAGAGCCGGACGAGTAGGCCAGCCAGGATAAGCGCCGCTGTAGGATCAGAAGCGTAAAATTATGGCTCGCGGCGATCGGCCAGGTCCGTGAGCGGCTGCGCATCGTCGTTTGTGGAAACCTGCGGCGGCGACTTGCGCTTCCACTTCAGCTCGCTCACCAGCACCCCCGCGAGGATCAAGACGCAGCCGAGCAGAGCCAGCAGCGGCAGACGCTCACCGGCCAGCCGGCCAAAAATACCGGCCCATACCGGTTCACCAGTATAGATAAGGGTGGCCCGCGTCGGCGAGACGCTGCGCTGCGCCCAGTTCATGGTCACCTGAATGATCGCGCTGAAAATCCCCAGCCCCAGCGCGACGCCGAGCAGGGCCGGCGTCAACGGCGGAACCGCCTCACCCGCCGGCTTCATGGCGGCGAAAGCCACCAGCGACGCGGTCGCCAGCTGCACGACCGTCACCCGGCGGACATCGACTTTCCCGGCCCAGGCGCTGATAAGGATAATCTCCGCCGCGATCGCCAGCGCGCTCGCCAGAGTAATCATCTCCCCCACGCCAAGCGCCAGCAGATTATTTTCCGGCCCGGCCAGCAGGATCAAACCGATAAACGCCAGCACAATCCCCACGCAGGACATCACCCCCGGCATACGACCCAGGCACAGCCACTGCAGCAGCGGTACCAGCGGCACATACATCGCCGTGATAAAGGCAGATTTACTGCTGGAGATCGACTGCAGTCCCCAGGTCTGCAGGCCATACCCCAGCGCAATCGCCACGCCAATCGCCACCCCCGCCTTCACCTCCAGCCACGTCAGCCCTCGCAGGGTGCGCAGCGAGAGCAGGCCCACCGCCAGCGCGGCAGTCGCGAAACGCAGACCGACAAAAAACAGCGGCCCGCTGAGGCTCACCGCATACTGCACGGCAAGGAACGTCCCTCCCCAGAACATGGTGATCATGATGAGAAGAGCTTCCTGGCGGGTAATGGATAATTTTAACGAAGACATAAGGCAGCCATGACGATTAACGGGCGACCAGTGTGCAATCCGCCCGGCGGGAGCGCAACCACCGACAGATAAAAAAACCGCCGGCAGATGCCGGCGGCGAGGGCGATGCGGTTGGGTCGGGGAGATTAACACCGCATCAAAGAGAACAGTGCGAGTCGCGCGTTAACTTTCACGACTACCGTGACTGTTTTTACCCCCTTTTTTGCCAGCCTCTGAGGCGCGCTGAGGGTCATTTTTAAAATTCCCCCCGCTATGCTGGCCACCTTTACGTCCTGCTTCTGATGCTCTTTCACGGTCTTCAGCAAAGTTGCCAGAACCGCCACGATGGTTTGCCATTACTGACCTCCATTAGGTTAGACATCATAGTGCATTACGCGGGAGCGGCGACGCCGCTGTCTTACCGCGTATCTATAAGGTTAGTGAATGACTGCCGCTGACGGCGGCAAATGAAATATCCAGAAACAAACCCGGGCGAAAAAAGCCCCCTCGCGGCGCGTACGGGTTCTAACCTGCTCTGCTGGCGGAGAAAAAATAGTCGGCAAAAATGTATCCTGATGCTACACCCTTGCCACACCGGCCAAAATAGCAGGCACAACGCTTCCTCCTTCTCTCCCTTTCAGGCCGCGCGGTGCAAGGAAAAGTAAATAATGCTTTGTCATTTTGTTATAAATCAAATAAATGCCCGTTGGATTTGCACTCTCCGGCGGAGGCTTTATCTTTAAAGGTAACCAGCCATTTGGCTGGCTTATAACGCAACCGAGGAGTGATGGAAATGGCTAAAATTCTGGTGCTTTATTATTCCATGTATGGACACATTGAAACCATGGCTCACGCCGTCGCCGATGGGGCAAACCGGGTGGATGGCGTTGAGGTGGTTGTGAAGCGCGTGCCGGAAACCATGCAGGCTGAAGCATTTGCCAAAGCAGGCGGGAAAACGCAAAACGCGCCCGTCGCCACGCCGCAGGAGCTGGCAGAGTATGACGCCATCATCTTTGGTACCCCAACTCGTTTCGGCAACATGTCCGGTCAGATGCGCACCTTCCTCGATCAAACCGGCGGTCTGTGGGCGTCCGGCGCCCTGTACGGTAAGATCGCCAGCGTATTCAGCTCAACCGGCACCGGCGGCGGACAGGAACAAACCATTACCTCCACCTGGACGACGCTGGCCCACCACGGCATGATCATCGTCCCGATCGGCTACGGCGCCCAGGAGCTGTTTGATATCTCCCAGGTCCGCGGCGGTACCCCTTATGGCGCGACCACCATCGCCGGCGGAGACGGCTCGCGTCAGCCGAGCGAGGAAGAGTTAGCCATCGCCCGCTATCAGGGCGAACATGTCGCCAAACTGGCCGTTAAAGTCCACGGCTAATCTTCTGCAGGAGGAGTAACATGCCAACTCAAGAAGCAAAAGCACATCGCGTCGGCGAATGGGCAAGTTTACGTAACACCTCGCCGGAGATCGCCGAGGCGATTTTCGAAGTCGCCCACTACGATGAAAAACTGGCGGAGCAAATCTGGGAGGAAGGCAGCGACGAAGTGCTGGCGCTGGCCTTTGCCAAAACCGATAAAGATGCGCTGTTCTGGGGTGAACAGACGATTGAGCGTAAAAACGTCTAGGACGTTTATTTCCGCCAGGTCTCGCCCTAACCTGCTAAAAAACCCGGAGTACTCCGGGTTTATATGCCGCGCAATACTTTGAATCTTAAAGGATTAAAATTCAACGCATCCACTTAGCATCCATCAAGCCCCGTCTAGTGCGGGGTTTTTCATGTATCGTTGACGTTGCGTTAAAACGTAGACAGCGTTGACAAACAAGCCACGAGTAATCGTGGCTCAATTTGACTTCAACTATTCTCTATTTCCAGCCACACGCCTGCTGCAGGGGCTTTAATGCATTGTTCAACCCAGTTAACTCAAATGTGACCGATACGGGGCTTTCGTTGTAGGGGGTTATCCTTGCAAACATCTTTTCAGATTTAGCTAGAGCCTTAACAAAATCTATATCTCTGCCACTATAAAAGACCGCTTTGGTGTCGGTAGAAATCGACCAGCTTCTTTCCACGGCTTTCTGCTTATCAAGCCGGTAAAGCATACTTGTTTCCTCAAGTCCTAAGTACACATCCCAATTAATAAAAACTTCAGTTTTCTTTTCACGACAGGCCACAAAAATCGTTGGTGTGACTGTTTCGCCAAATGGGGTTCTGATGGAATCATTGCTAGGTAACATTAAAACCACGTTTTTTGAATCATCAACCGGAGATGTTGTTATATGGGTCAGCCATTTTCCGGGGTTCGGAGTCGCTTCTGCTACGGCAGGCTCATCCTCTTCTGCTGCATCCTGCGGAAAAAGCTTGTCATAACATGCTAATCGCTTGGTGCCATTTAATTCTGAGCGGCACTCATGGACCTTTTCTTTACTGATTGCCTCGTTTTTAACAACTTCAGCGTCTAAAGGTGCATTTTTGACTGAACTCGCCGGTTTGAAAGTTGGCGAGAAAAATCTGTCATAGCAGGTCAGACGTCTCTCATCCGTTTTTTCATCGGGGCATTGCTCTCTACTTTCAAATTTTTCAGCACTCTTCGTTCGCGAAGGAGGAATTGAATTGTCGTAACAAGAAAGACGCAGCGAGCTATCCTCAATCGACCGGCACTGAAGAACCCCTTTAAAGTCCCTTGACTCCTCTTGAGCGTGAGTAGCTAAAGAAACGGAAGCAGCTAAAAATGTCGCAATGAAAATAAAACTTTTCTTCATGAGGTCATCCTTTTGGTCTAGTAAGAAACACCAGTATTCCAATAACTATGTCGCCGATGACCCAAATAGTACCAATGGCCATCATTCCCAAACCCGCGCCTAAAGCGGCTCCTGCCCTTTCCGCTTCAGATGTAGCATGGCTTATAACTTCACCAGTTCCGCCTAGCCCTTTAAAAAGGACGTAGATCATGAAGATGTTAAATAAAATGAAGATCCATTTTATTAGTACCCCAAAAATTGAGCGACGCGGCTTTCTTAATTGTTTACCGCAGGATGGACACCTCAATGCTGAATCGCTCACTTCTTTCCGGCATTCCGGGCAGCTGACCAAAGCCATAGCAATCATCCCCATCGTTACTTATTAATTGTCATTTGTTACAAACAATTTTATTTTATCGGATAATTCTTCATTGACAAGAAAGAAACCCCGCGTTTGCGGGGGGGCTATTTTAAACTGGGAGGGTTAGTTGATCGCTACCGTAGTGTGAGGCAGGAAAGGCATCAGAGGGGATAAAGCCCGGCGGTAGAGTCTCACGCGGCGCGCGCTTTGTTACCAGTTTTTCAACGCTGTTTAGCGTGGTGAAAGTGATACTACATTCAAAATTCTGGCACTGGTGATAATGCCGAACCGTGGTATTGCTTAACGAGCGACTGGTGCGCGTTTTTGCAACGGCACCACAAACAGGACACTTAAACATGTTGGCCTCCCGGGGCGGGAGTTGAACTCGCTCATATTATGGCCGTTAACTCGCACTTTCTGCAATCCATTCAGGTATTTTCGCCTCAAGCTCCAGCCTGGTTTTGAATCCGCTGTCGTCTACCGTATGCCCCACCTTCGCGATTATCCAGTCCTGCTTGTCTATCGCATCTTTAAATCCCGTCACTGTTCCGTGCATCTCCGGATAAAGATCCGCGCGACCATAAGCCAGGGTTAATGAAAATTCAGCTGCGCCGCGCTGAAGCTGCTGCCACTTTGCTGCGGCCGCGCGCTGCGCCGCCATTTCGCTGCTGTATGTTGTGCGGAGTACAAACACATTACCATCTTCCCCAGCGATATAATCCCCCTCCCGGCTGCTGCTGCGCGGCTTGTTCTCCGTGGTTTTCTTGCGCTTCTTCACCGTGACTCTTTTCTTTTTGCCGAAGTTCAGATCCAGCCAGTAAGCCTGCACGCCAGTGTAAGCGTCGCGATCTGCAATACGGAACGAATGACGGTCTGCGCTACCGCGCGTAATGGCGAACTCCGGCAGCGCTTTGCCGTTCGCACTAACACCGCCCCCCGGCAGAATGAACAACAGGCAACCGTTTTTCACCGTAGCAATGGCGCCGAGAATATCCGCCATACGCGTCAGGAATGACATATCGCTCTCCTGGGTCTGGTCGGCGTGATCTATCTCGGCGTTTATCAGTTGCTCGGAAATAACCGGCTTCAGTTTGTAACGGTGAGCGATAGCCGACACGATGCGCTCTACCGTCACGTCATGCCACGACACCTCGCGTTTGATATTGAATTCATCGCGAAAATCAGCGCTGCGGGCGGTTATCTCGATGCGGTCTGGCGGCCCTGAATGCGCTACCTCATCGACAATATAAATCCCCTTGTAGATTAGCGGCTCCCCCTGCCAGCCGAGCGATAACGACAGCTCGGCGCCACGAGGTGGCAGCTCAATATCACCTTGGCTGTCATCAACGGTGATCGTCAGCTCGTCGGCGTTAAATCCCCGGTTATCCGTCAGCTCCAGAGAAATCATTTTCTCATCCAGCACGGTCAACGCCTTACCGCCAATCAGGACATTAAACGCCGGGATGCGCGACAACTCATCCTGGTATTTTTTGAAGTCCTGAGCGCCCGCATTCAGCAGGCTTTTTGCATTGTCGATTGTGTCTGTGTTCAGCGCCATGATTGCCCTCCGCCGCTGATAGTTCCATGCGCGCGCGAGGCATGCGACGGCTTTTTGTTGTCATGGAACGCCCACAACCACCGCCGCGAGACGACACCATGTATTTCAGGGATTATCACCCCGAACTCACTAAACATGATGGCGGTAGAGTATGACCGACAACTTTTTCCACGGGGCGCGCACCAAAGAAAACACCGACCTACAGACCGTAATCAACGATGTTGATTCAACGGTCATTGGCCTGGTGGCGGTTGCTGAGGATGCCGATCCCGAAACTTTTCCACTTGATACACCGGTGCTGATTACGCGAGTGATCAGCGTGCTGGGTAAGGCCGGCAAAACCGGCTCCCTGTACAAATCACTCAAGGCTATTTCCGACCAGGTCAGCACCCGCGTGATCGTCGTGCGTGTCGCTGAAGCTAAGACCGAGGAAGGCGCACAGACACAGTCTCAGCTCATCATTGGCGGAACGAAGGCAGACGGCAGCTATACCGGCATGTTTGCCCTGCTGACGGCAGAGCAAAAAACCGGTTATCGCCCGCGCATCCTCGGCGTACCAATGTATGACACGCAGGAGGTCACCGCGCAGTTACGCGTGATTGCAAAGCAGTTGCGGGCATTCTCTTACAGCTATTGCGATGGCTGCGAAACGATCACCGAAGCGAAAGCTTATCGTGAACAATTTGCAGAGCGCGAAGGCATGCTGATCTGGCCGAACTTCATCGCCTACAACTCACTAACCGGCGCCAACGAAGAATTTCCTGCCGTGGCTTATGCATTAGGGCTGCGAGCATTGATCGATAACGAGCAGGGCTGGCATAAATCGCTATCTAACGTGGCGGTTAAAAATGTGCTGGGGATTACCAAAGACGTGTTCTGGGCGCTACAGGCGGAAGACTCCGACGCCAACGAGCTGAACGCCAACGAAATTACCACACTGATTAAGCGTGACGGTTTCCGCTTCTGGGGCAACCGCACCACAGACACCGAGGAATATATTTTCGAGGTGTACACCCGTACCGCCCAGATCCTGGCGGACAGTATCGCCGAAGCGCAATTTACCACCGTTGACAGCCCACTCACCCCGGCGAACGTGAAAGACGTGGTAAGTGGTATTAACGCCAAACTTCAGGCACTCGTCACGGCGGGCAAGCTGATTGGTGCGGCGTGCTGGTTTGATATCGTCGATAACCCGACCACTGGCCTGCGCCAGGGTAAGGCTGTCGTGCGCTACAACTACAGCCCGGTTCCTCCGCTGGAAGATTTAACGCTGATCCAGACCTTCACCGATCAGTACTACGAACCGGCTTTTGCATCGCTGGGAGGTGCGTAAATGGCTATTCCTAAAAAACTGCGGCTGTTTACCCTCTTTGTGGACGGGGAAAACTATATCGGGAAAGTGCCGAGCGTCACACTCCCGAAGCTCACCCGGAAAACGGAAGACTATCAGGGCGGCGGCATGCTTGGTGCGGCAGGTGTCGATCTCGGCCTTGAAGCCGGGGCGCTTGATGCATCAATGATTGTCGGCGGCGTAGTCGAAGAGCTGATCCTGAAATGGGGCGGCGATATTGACGAATTGCGCCTGCGCTTTGTGGGTGAGATTTACAGCGGCGGTACCAGCTCGCTGCTGGAAGTCGAAATGCGCGGCCGCATCACTGAAATTGATCAGGGTGAAGCGAAACAGGGTGATGATACTAACCACACCTATGCGATCAAAAACACCTATTACAAAGAGTCAGTAGACGATAAGCCCCTGCTGGAAATCGACCTGCTGAACTTCATCTACAAACGCAACGGCAAGAGCCTCTATCCCGATCGCATTGCCTCCGCGCTGGGCCTCGGCCAGTAACTTTTTAACCACTACCAATGGCGGCCAGACCGGCCGCCCGGAGAATTATCAATGTCTGTTACTTTAAGCAAGCCTATCAAACGCGGTGATCAGGAAATTAAAACCATCGCTATCACCGACACTATCAAGCAGGCTGGCTCGCTGCGCGGCCTGAAACTGGTTGACGTGCTCAACTTCGATTATGACGCCGTTTCCACGCTGCTGACGCGCACAACCAGCCCGCAACTGACAGCTGTCGAGATTGCCACGATGGCGACCGGCGACTTTACCGCGCTGTGTGAAGAGATCACGCCTTTTTTGACGAAAGCGGAGCCGTCCGCAGTCACCGAAGCGGCGACGGCGAGCAATTAAGAGAAGCGGTTATCTCCGATATCGACGACCTGATCGCCGATATCGCTGTTATTTTTCACTGGCCGCCCTCCGAGATGTACGGCATGGAGCTGCGCGAGCTGATAGCCTGGCGCGAACGGGCGGCTATCAGAAGCGGCAACCATGACAAGGAGGATGACGACGATGGATCTTAGTATTCGCGTTGCATTCAGCGCCATTGATAAACTCACCCGTCCGGTCAACGCCGCCAGTAAAGCTATTGGCGGCCTTTCTGACTCCCTCAAGAAAACGCAGTCGTCGATCAAGGATCTGGAGAAAAGCGCAGCGGCATTCGACAAGCTACGCTCGCAGGCCAATGAAACGGCGCAGAAACTTAAAACAACCCAGCGGGCCTTTGACGGCCTCAACCAGAAACAGCGCGAAGGCGGCCAGCTTACCGAAGCCCAGGTGGCTCGTCTTGAATCGCTGCGCGGCAAGCTCTCGCGGCTAACGGATACCTACAACAAACAGACCACGCAGCTGCGCACAGCGGCGCAGGCGGTACGCCAGCACGGTGTTAATCTCTCATCCGGCAGCGGTGCAATTCAGAGTGCAATCCGGCGCACAGAGCAATATAACCAGACACTGGAGCGCGAACGCCGCCAGCTGGCGGCCACGACACGCGCACAAGCAAGCTATGAGCGCACCAAAGAAACCGCAGGGAAACTCCGTGGCGCTGGCATGGGGATGACACTTGGCGCAGCGGCTACAGGTTATGCGGCGGGGTCGTTCCTGGCGCCTGCGGTGGGTTTTGATGAGGAAATGTCTCGCGTACAGGCGTTAACCCGCCTCAGCAAAAACTCATCCCAGCTGGCCGACCTTCGCGCGCAGGCGAAAAAGCTCGGCGCCGAAACAGCCTTTACTACCCGCGACGCTGCGAGCGGTCAGGCATTTCTCGCGATGGCCGGCTTGACCCCTGAGGCTATTCAGGCAGCCTTACCCGGCGTGCTTAACATGGCGCTGGCCGGTGGCATGGATCTTGGCGAAAGTGCCGACATCAGTTCTAACATCCTGTCGCAATTCCGTCTCGATCCAAAGGAAATGGATCGTGTCAGTGACGTGCTGACTGCCGCCTTTACCCGCACCAACACCGATTTAACCAATATCGGTGAAGCCATGAAATACGCGGGTACCGGCATGGCCGGTCTGGGTGTTGATGTTGAACGTACCACCGCCATGATCGGCGTAATGGCGAACGTGGGACTCCGTGGCAGTATCGCTGGTACAGGTTTGCAAACGACGTTCTCCCGGCTTGCAGCGCCTACCACCACAGCACGAGCGGCGCTGAAACAGCTAGGTGTTACCGTGGCTGACGCCACCGGCAAGATGCGCCCGGCAGAAGCCATCCTCTCGGATATCTATAAATCCGTCTCGAAGTACGGCGATACCGATCAACTGTCCTTCTTCAAAGATATCGCAGGGGAAGAAGCGGCCAAATCATTCCAGGCACTGGTGAGATCTGCGGGTAGCGGTGAGCTGCAAAAGCTACTGGCAGATTTACGCGGATCACAGGGTGAAGCGCAGAAAGCGGCTAAAGTGATGGCCGACAACCTCAGCGGCGATCTGAAAAATCTGGATAGCGCATGGGAAGGCTTCCGCATCCAGGTGGAAGAAACCACCGACGGGCCATTACGTAAACTGACTCAGGGATTAAGTGACTTAATCACGTCAGCCAGTGAATGGGTTAAAGAAAACCCGCGGCTGACGCAGACGCTGATCCTTGTCGGTGGGGCGCTGACTGTCTTTGCCGGGGCGGTGGGTATTGCCAGCATTGCCGCCAGTTTTATCCTCGGCCCCCTGGCAAAACTCCGCCTGATTCTCAGCATGATCGGCATCTCATCAATTACCGCGACCGGCGGTATTTCGACGCTCGGCATGGCGTTCTCAGGCTTAAGAGTCATCCTTGCCTCACTGCTGGGGATCCCCGGCCTGATTCTGGCGGCGTTCATTACCGCTGGCCTGCTCATCTGGCGATACTGGGAGCCGATTAAGGCGTTTTTCTCCGGGCTGTTTACCGGTATCAGCCAGGGGCTTTCCCCACTGATTCAGTCATTTTCTTTTCTGGTGCCACTGTTTGATGCCATCAGCGCCGGGGTGGCGAAAGTCTGGGGCTGGTTCAGCCAGTTATTTACACCGATTGATTTTTCCCGCGATGCGCTGGATAAATGCGCCAGCGCCGGGAAAACATTTGGCGAGGTGCTGGGTGCCGCTCTTAATCTGCTTTTTACCCCGCTTCGCTTGCTGACCGAAGGAGTCAGCTTGTTGCTTGAAAAGCTGGGGCTAATCCCTTCAGGGATTGACGCTGCGCGGGCTAAGGCCAACAACCTCGAACCTAAAAAACCGACGTCGTGGGAGTGGGATCCGAAGCAAAAGAAAATGGTTCAAAAGGCGTGGGACTGGTCACCTAAAAAATCAGATTCCCCGGTTACCGCAGGCGCTCCGCCCGCTCCCTCGCCACTGTCCGGCAATACCGGCACGTTACGCCGCCTGAATAGCATTGCGGATAACACGAAGGCGACCGCCGACAACACGAAGGAAGCACGCAAAAAGATTGGCCATGGCGACATTATTTTTAAAAACCTGCCTCGCGCACTGGCCCTGCGCGGCGCCTATCAGGAGGCGCGGATCTCACCTCAGGCAGTACCGCGCGTTGCAGCTCCGGCGGCAGGCGGCATTCTCTCCGTTCCCTCAGCCACACAAGGCCCGCTGTCGGCGCCCGTTTCCGCCCCGACAAGTGGTGCGCCAGTGTTTAACCTGGTCTTTAACGAAGTAGGCCAGCATTCAGCGCGGGATCTGGAAAGAATGGTCAGGAATGCCGTTCACGATGCAATGGCCAGCACAACCAGAAGTAACCGTGGCTCGTTCCGCGACAGAGATTAGAGGTAATCAGTATGATGATGGTTTTCGGGATGTTTGTTTTTACGCTGCGCACGGCCCCCTATCAGCAGCTCCAGCACGCGCAGGAATGGCGGCACGTTAAGAACGACCGGGTTAATCAGTCTGCCGGGTGGCAGTACATCGGGCCGGGCGAGGATAATATTACCCTGTCCGGGGTGCTCTATCCGGAAATTACCGGCGGCAACCTGTCGCTTTCTGCGCTGGAGACGATCGGATATTCCGGCCGCCCCTGGCCGCTGATTGAAGGTGATGGCAGGATTTACGGGATGTACGTCATGACGCGGCTGGAGCGAGGGAAAACAGAGTTCGATCAGTTCGGTGGCGCAAAGAAAATTGAATTTACGTTAAGCCTCAGCCGGGCGGACGCGGATTTTCGTGAGAAGCTGCAATCATCCTCCATCGGCGATGCCCTGGCAGACCTTCAGAGCAGCGCCACCAAAGCCATTAATGCAACAACCAACTCACTTAATCGCCTCTTTTAATCCAACAAAAAGCCCCTCATTGAGGGGCTTTGCTATACCGGCAAACATCGCCATTTATGACCGTGCTGCAGAACGTTATTTTTGACGATGCTCGATACTATGCAACCCGCGCCCAGCACATCAGCAGGGTGTGTGATTCAACAACGCTGAACGATTTACCTTCGCCGAGGTTGGCTGTTTTGCCGTTGGCCGAGTGTTTATGCGGTGGGATCGTGACTTCGTGATCGTGCTCTCCGGCCTCATCTGTAACGCCCAGCTCTTTAGGGTTAAAGAGCTGACGCACATCACCGCCTATTTCCCAGGGATTATCTTTACCGGCTACACCACCATGATTGTGAACACCGCCGCGCGTGGTCTTCAGCTTCTGCTCTTCCTGTTCGCTGGTTTCGCCACTCACATCAATCTGTACGGCGGGCAGGTTGGCCTGCTGGAGTGTAACGGTATCGCTGCCGCCGATCTTCCCGACGTCCGAACCGTCAGCCTTGCCAACACGGATTGTTTTATTCTCGCCAGTATAAGTCCATTGCGACCACGGCCATTTCTCGTTCGGATCTACATTTTGAGCAAAGAAGCGTACCGTTCCCGGCGGGTTTTCCTCTTCCCAAAAGTCCCGGCGTGCCGCAGTGATAGCTTCGGCAATAACCTGCTGAATGCTGATATCAAGATCCCCGACTACCTGATCCGTGTAGTCCTTCGCCTCACTCTTGGCCTTATTCACTTCATCAACCGTAGCGAGGATAACTGACGGATCGGCTTTTAGCTCAACATCTGCGATATTGCTTACAGCGATCCAAAGGTTTACAGCATGCAGACGCCCTGAACCTTCCGCCAGTTGTGGCTTGTATGATGGTGGCAGACTTGCAACAGCAAGGCACACCCCATCATCATCATAGAGCGCGGCTTCCCGTAGCCAGAAACCACCAACCTGCGGAAGCATAATCATCTCTGCGCGAATAACATTCTCTGCACCATCGACAACGATAAGACGATTCAGCGGTGCGCGATAAACCTCGTTTACCAGAGATTCCTGTGCTGGATGCGGTATGACTGGGTTACCGCCGCCATCCCCAACCGCCATCACACAAAAGTTGACTGGCACACCAGACACGGCAGCAGCGGCTAACTTTTCAATACCGGCGGCGGTGAGGAATGCACTGTATTTTTTGTCGGACACAATCCGCCTCCTGTTTTATTGCTACGCCAGCGGCAGGATATCGCCGTACATTTCCATGATCACATTACACATATCCTGCTTTTGTGCGGCGGTCAGGTTGGTTCCTGACCATACGCCGGTCATGGCAATATCAACACTGCCGAGGAAGTCAGTCATGGTGTTATTCGCCCGGGCGGCCATAATCGGTTTAGCCGGTGACGGGATTGCTCGTGCAGTGACCGCCGTCAGCGCTCCGGAAACCAGCTGACCCGAAACCATCTTATGAACCTGAACGGCCTCACCGCTGACATCAAAAAACGCCAGGTGGAACTTGCCGGTATCCATCGCTACATCCAGTCTTGATTCAGCCGTACCGGCAGTACGCCCAACCACTGCACGCAGACGCCCGATCGCTGGCTCAAATACAAACGTGTCTCCCTGCGGGACAACATCTCCCCCCAGATAATTACCCATACCCAGCGAGCGCACTGCTGATGGACGGATAAGCACCATCTCTGTTTTTTTGATGTTATCAGTCACTTTGAGGTCATAGCCCCCGGTGTTGGCATCACCCGTAAAGTAATAATCGTGCTGAACCGGTGCGCCGACAGCGACCGGCGAAGCCCCCATTATCGTACGGCCATTCTGGGTTCCGTAAGTTGCCAGCGAAGCAAATGCCGCCTGAGGATAACGCGATCCGATAATGCATTCTGCGTCCCAGGTGGCCCCTGGAATATTGATTGATAAACCGTTAATTACTGCCATTTTTCACCACCGTATCAGAGGGTTAATTCGAACATAACGCTATAGTTGTCCATACGGATAACTTCGCCATTAAGACTGAATGAGACAATGTCGCCCTGACTGTCACGCAGGCAACCACGCGGCCCGCTGAGTCGGCCCGGTGATTTACCGGTCGTTCCGCCATGAAATGCATACTGGAGGATGGCCCCCTCTGGAATATCCGCAGCCGTGGAAATATTGACGGCGTCATAACGAAGGCTGACGCCAGTCAGTGGAATAACCTCACGGGTATCTGGATGCAGCAGCCGAAAACCGTAATTGCCAGGGTCAGAAACAATACTGGTATCAAAGACGAGCCGGCCAACCGGATTCAGCCACACGGTGGCAGCACGCCCCTGGCGCTTATGGCCCACAGGCATCAACGGCTTTGCCGTCTTACCGTCAACAAGTGCCCGCTTTTCCATCACGGAAATATAAAGCCCCTGAATATAGGAACTTCTGGCGGTGAGGTGTGCGCCATCCGTGTAATCGTGGATATACATCGGGTTAGTGAGATAGACATTTTCACGCGTCTGCGCCAGCTCCAGCAGCGCCATCGGGATTGTCGGATAGGCCGTGTTCGGTGTCCGGTTAATCCAGCTGCTGAACTGGTAAACAAAAATCGGCACATGAACCTCTTCGCCGCACACTGCCGATGCGTGGTCGTCTATCAGTTTCTGCATTTTGTCAAAAGTGGCCTGATAAACTGCTTTTGGCGTGCCTTTAGTCTGGTCGGCCTCTCCCTGCAGCCAGTACATAGCAACAGGGCGGTACGTTTTCCCCAGCTCCTGTGCGCGGGCGTAACCATAGGTAATGTCATCAAAAACACGCTGCATGTACCGTCCGGGATAGGCTGCCAGCACATCAATGGGCTGCCCTCCTTCGGCGGGAACGGATCCCAGTACAATGAGATCATCCGGGTTAAAACCGTAGTTCTCCGCCATCATCAGCTCGTACCAGCCGCGAATGCTGGCGCCCATTGGCGTTTCCCATGCATCACCGTTGGCGGTGCTTTTGAACGTTTCCACGTAGGGCAACAGCTTTGCGTGGTTTTCTGCTGAGGTTCCCGGACCATCCTGCGCCCGCACGCCACCGTTAAAACGCACGGCGGTATACAGGTCTGCAATCGTAATCAGCGCCTGGGTATTCACGCCCGCAGCAAGCGACTGCCCGAATCCGATTTTGTGGGCAATATCCGGCAGACGCGAAGAAATGGCCTGGCTGAAATAACGCAGAAAAGCCGGGGAAGTGATCGCCTTTACTTCCAGCGTTTCGGTACTGACACGCTTTGACTCGACCGCATTGCTTTCAATTTTCCCCGCGCACCAGGCACCGTTTTTTTTAAGTCCTACGCTTTTGTCTCCGTTATCGTCTTCCCAGGCCCACAAAAAATCGCTCATTACCCGCCGGGTCATTTCCGATGCATCCGGCAGGATCATTTTCCCGAGGCTGCGCAGAGTGTTAATCTCCGATTTACCGACTTTCAACACCCCGCCCTCAGTAATCGCCATACAGATATTCATCAGAACATCGTGTAATGCCAGCGCGTTCCCGTCGTCACCCTGCGATAAAAAAATATTACCGAGATTAAGGCGCTTCGCGTCTGCTGTACCGATTTCGGCTTTATTCATTTTTGCAAGCCCGGCAATCAGGCGGCCCACATCATCAATACCAACGGTAAAATTGCCGTTATCATCGGGGAATATGGTTTTCCAGCCGTCAGGTACGCTGCGCTTAAATAAGTCCGTCACCATGCCATAAAGCAGGTCGGTAAATTCCTTGCTTGGTAAAAACTTCCCTGTAGCCGTCGCCACGCCGTTAATATTCTGAAATTCCTGCGCCCAGGCGTGAGCATTGTCTGACCAGACAGCAAAGCGTGCCCCTTCGACGATACGGCCCGCATCAATATCAGACTGCGCCTCTTCTGCGCTGTTATAAGGACTGACACCCGACTGAAGCCCATCAACCATTTGTTTAAGCAGTAATGTACGGTTTGCCAGCTGGCGCGACTGAATATTTGCCACCCCATCAGCACCGCCCTCTACTTTATCCCCACGCTTGACCTGGTATATTCCTTCTTCCCAGCGGGGCGTTTCACTAATATTTGTCATATCACCTTCCGGTAAAATAATAATTGCCGCGGTATGTCGCTATTCCGTCGTAATAAATATCCTCATCAGGCTGGAATCCTGGCGGATAAACTGTCGTTGCCTCTCCATCAACTACCACTACCCCCGCCCATGCATAGCCATGCGTGCTGGTTGAAATTGTCATTTGTGCCAGATGACGGCTAACCGGCTTTGCTGCACCAACCAGACGGTTCAGCTCATCCAGTGTTTTGGGCGTTAATCCGACATCGTTAACATCGATCTCAATCCGGAAAGTCCCTGGTTCGTCGCCGACATCGAACCATTCCGCAAACGTCGCGGAAAAGCCCATATCTTCGATCACTCGCCGCACAGCTGCGCGGGTGCCCTTCCTGCGATGAAGCCAGTAGGATTGCTGGATTGACGCTATTTTTTTCTCTGCCGGCCAGTTCTTATCCCACCGATCAACCGACAGCGCCCACGCCAGATACGGCAATAAATCAACCGGGCATGCCGTCGGCGTCCACAGCGTGCGAATAGCTACCGTGATTCCGGACAGCTTCGCCGTGGCAGCTTCGGCGCCACGCATCCACGCGCTGGCAGAAGGAGGAAGAAGTGTGTTATTCATCCGTTCCGCCGTTTTCCAGGTTGTAGCCGATATTCCTGGCCGCCTGGATATCGCTGATCCTGATATCGTCCGGCGGGGCATTTAGCACGACACGCTGTACGCCCTGGACGTGGAGCGCCGCTGAAATGGCGGAGCGCGCCACGTCTCTGCTGATTTTTTTATCGTTCTGCTTCAGGAATTTTTGCAACGATGCATCAGCCGCATTGATGATCGGCTCTGACTCCGGCCCCGGATACAGGTACAGCGTGGCGTTAATTTCGTAATCGACGATCTCAGCGCTGCGCACCGTTACGCGATCACCCAATGGGCGAACCTCTTCATCGTTTACCGCTTCAGCAACGGCGGCCAGCAGTTCAGGCGACGCGGTGCCGTCACCCTCAGTGGACAGTACCGCAACGACTACCTCCGCCGGTGCAGGGCTGGAAGCCCGGGCATCAGCAACTTTGCCGCTGGCGCTGCGGGCAAAGTATTCATAGGCCCCCGATGGCCCGGCGACGCTCATTCCCTCAAAGGCGGACTGTGCTCGCAGACGTAATGCCTCGTCACTCTCCTTCTCAGCATCAGTTGTCTCGGTTGCTTCGGTCTTGATCAGGCGTTCGGTATCGAGATTCGCCGCGATATTATCCAGATCGTCGCCGGTCGAATGACTCAGCATGCAGGCGGCCGCCCCTTCGTTAATGCGCTGGCGCAGTAACATCTCGCGATATGCCAGTGCCTGGGCGAGTACATTTAATGGTTCAGACTCCAGCGCCAGGGCGGCAATAACGGCGGCCTGCTGATCTGCCGGATAAGCGGCTACCATCACCGCTTTCACCTCGATCAGAATTTCTTCAAAATCCAGTTCCTCGATAATGGTCGGCTGCGGCAGCTGCGAGAGGTCAATTGTCGGCATTTTTGGCGCTCCTTAACGTTACCGATCTGGTGCTCTTTTCCATGCTTTCAGTCAGCATTCCGGATAGCTCCGCCGTTACTGCACCCGAAGCAGAATAGTGAATATTGATAGCGTCAAGCGCGATCCGCGGCTCCCATGCAGCCAGCGCGATAACGGCGGCGCTCATCAGTTGCAGGCGCGTGACGTCGTTCTGCGGGCTGTCGATCAAATCCGGGCAAAGCGAGCCGTAATTGCGGCGCATAATGCGCGTATTAACTGGCGTCAGCAGAATATCGCCCACGGACTGCCACACATGATCTTCATCCGTCAGCGTCCCGGTACCGTTCGCATTCATACCGCGATAGCGCTCACTCATCTGGTGCCCTCCGTCCAGTCGCCACCGCGTTCAACTTTGCCGTGATTGTGGTTATCCACCTGCACGCCGTTAGATATAAACGCCCCGCCGGTATGATTAAAATCACCGCGCATTTCCCCGCCTTCGGTGATATCAAGATTTTTCGCGCGCAACAGGTTGGTGCAGTTCACCTCCGGCGTATCCAGAGTGACGATCACCGACGCCTCGATCACCGCCGATTTAATACCCGTCACCTGTAAGGCGCCCGCCTCGGCGTCATAACGAAAACGCGCACCATCAGGAGCCGTGACCACCATTTCATTGCGCGTCGCGCCCGGCGCCGGATTGTCGTTGCTGTACAGACTGCCGCCAATAATGGCCGTATCCGTGTTCCCGCCGAGACACAAGAGCCAGACCTGCTCGCCAATGGACGGCGGGATCCAGACCTTAAATGCCCCGGCCCGCTGCGCGTTCCAGCGCAACCAGGTCGTTTCCAGCCCGCCGCTCTGTACCCGAACGCGCCATTTTTCCTCGTCGATCTCCGTCACCGTGCCGGTGCGGCCGATGTTCTCCAGCAGGCGGATCAGTTCGGCAATATCCATCAGCGCACTCCCAGCGAATCAATCACCTGCCGGGCAATCATCATGCGATCCGTCTTACTCAGGCCCAGCAGTTCACGGCGGGGATAGCTCGCCATCGCGCCGCTGTCATTCACCCGATCACGCAATCCATACTGGTGAACGCGGGCAATACGGGCCGCCACGCCAGTGAATCCCACGCTTGCCCCTTCAGAGGTGGCGCGAGCTTTCAGAAAACGCGCGGTGCGCAGGCGGCGGAACATGGGATCGGCTTTCGTCGTATCACGGCGAGTCTCGTTGAAGCTGATATCGAGATAACGCTCGATATCAGCACGGTAAAACGACCGCACCGCGCCTCGCCCTTCATCAAATCCGGTCAACATGCGGCCACGACTACCACGCGTCGCCCGCCAGTTACGCAAGCGGCGCTCTTCCCCCTGCCAGATAAACCCGATCCCGGCCTGCGAACGCAGTACCCGGCGGTGCCGCTTCTGGTACGGTGTGCCGTCCGGCGCAACCTGCTTACCGATCCGCTGGCTCTGAGTACGGCGCAGCGTGGTGGCAATGCCTCTTGCCGTGCGCAGGCGACGTGCTGGCGTCATAGCGGAAAGGATTTCCGCGAAGACCTGATCAAGCTGTTGAAACAGCGCAGCATCGTTGCTCACGTCATCTCCCCCTCATAGCCCGGATCAAAGACCACTTCCCACGCACCGCCATTAATACGCGGACGGTCTTCCGCCAGGTGCGTAGCAACGGGTTTCCCGTTGACGTTCTCCACCATGACGCGTTCCCAGACCGGCACCTTAAACAGCACATCGGCCATGTCATCGCTGATAATGTCCGCGTCAAACTCAACTTTGCGGTTATTGTCCGGATTGAGCAGCAAATCAGGCTGGTAATGCCATACCCACGCCATAATCGGCAGCATGAGATCATCCACCTGCCCCGGAAAGTCCACGGCCAGCACCTGTATGGTGTAGCGATACATAAACGAGGGTTCGCCGGTCGCCTGCGTCTCAATGCTCCCCTTCTCCACCCAGACGGTGATCAGTTCAGGGTTGGCCTTACACCAGGTGTTTGCGGCGATCAGCGCCTCGCGTAACAATTCGGCTTTTTTCACTTTATCCCCCTGGCTATTCGCCGCAGTTCCAGCTCCTGAATGCCCGCCTTATCGGCGTTGCAGGTATCCAGCGCATCAAGCAGCGCATCAGACCAGAGCACAAGGCTCCCGTAGCGCATCGGTCTGGGCGGTGGCGCTGGCGTTTCAGTTTTTGCCGTCAGGCTTTCTGGCAAAGGCTCCTGAATGATCACCGGCGCCGACTTCGGCTGCGCGCTGGTACAGGCGGTCAGCGACAGCGTCAGGCACAAGAGCAGCAGCACAGGGATCGCCGGCCAGTTCAGTTTTGATATTTTCACGACGTTTCTCCCCGGCTTCGTTACGCTTTTGCCCCAGCGCTTTCACACTGGCTTCAATCTCGCTGACGTCCTGGCGCAGCGCCCGCACTTCGGCCAGTACATCGCTGGTCTGGTTCAGTTTTTGGGTAGCGTCTGCCAGCGCTTTTTCTGCGCCCTCTCGCTTGTTGGTTTCTATGGTTAACCGGATGCAGGCCACCGCCAGGAGGACACAGATCACCGTGATAACGGCAAGCAACCCTTTCACTTCGCCCCCTTAAACACAGGATCTGACAAGCACCACTCCCGGAACTCTTCCCGGCGGTTAACCAGTCCCTGTAAGCGCCTGCCGCCTGAGTTAACAAAATCCGTTACCCGCTCACAGACGCCGCGCCAGTCAGCCGATTGCGCGTTACGCCAGATTGTCGTTCTGACCTTCTTCCCCTGCCTGTTGGTGTACCAGGCAAGCCCGCTACAACCGACATTAAATGCGCCATCGACCAGCGCTTCGAAAACGCGCTGCGGTGCAGCTGCGCCGTTAAACTCGCGGTTAATGCAACGCTCTGCGCGCATCAGATCATTCACCCAGCGCTCTGCAATCTCCTGCTCGGCATACTCCCGGTTCTGCACTTTCCCGGTCGAGCCGATCCCCACGGTTAGTACGCCTGCCGGGCAGTAATACGGGGTCTTGCGACAATCCTCATATTTCGCCATCTTCAGTTGCGCTTCCGGGCTGGTACGCAGTGACTGCGGCCAGAGCACGGCGGCCAGCGAGATAATCGCGGCGACTGAGCAGGCAATAACGCCCTTTTTCATCGTGGCGCCTCCCTGATAGTGCGGATCAGCTCTTTCACGTCCTGCCGGTTTTCCGTGTCGTCGCGAATGGCGTCGATCAAATCGTTCAGCAGCACGTTATTGGTTTCATGGATACGGGCCATACGGCGGCGATGCATTTCACCTAACACCGCCACCACTACCCCTGTTACTGCCGCAATCGCCGTCAGCCAGTCCTTTTGCGTCATCATTCCGACGCTGCCGAGGAACACCGACCAGAGGTATGCGGCCCAATTCCAGGCGCGGTTTATTAACTCCATAGCTGCACCGTCTCCTTTGTCGCCGAGGCGCTTACCTCCGGCAGTTCCACCACCTGCCCGGCCTCCATGAAGATCTGATCAGCCAGTGACTTGTTCGCAGCAAGTACAATCTCGGTGACACCCTGGGTGGTGCCGTAATAACGCTGGCAAAGCAAATCCACCGTATCGCCCTGTAAGGCCTTCACTTTCATCAGAATGCCTCCGCAGAATTGCGAACTTCACCGCGAATATCGGAGATAGCCCAGCGCGCATCACGCCAGTGATCGTTTGCCTGGCTTGCCAGCGCAGCGGCTTTCTTCTCCCCGGCGTCGCCGGTCGTGTCCACATCACGGAACGTTTCGATCAGCAGGGCGCGGGCTATGCTGTAAACCGCGCGGCGCCAGCGGTAAACCTTCGCGCTCTGCCCGTTAATTTCCATTGCTGGCACGGTATCCAGTGATGCAAATCCGGCGTTCTGCTGTTCGATCCGCCAGGTATCGAGCTGGTCAGCGGTATGGCCCACCGCCTCGATAACAACATGCTTCAGCCGCGAAGTTGTCACCGTGCCAGTGATGCGCATCTCTTTACGGGCATCGCTCAACACGATTTCGGGCCAGAACACACCGGCGGTGACTTTCTCGCCGCCGTCGTTCACATCCGGCACATCCTCTGCTGAGGGGGTTATTGTGCGGGGGGCTACAAGGCTCATGGTGTAGTCTCCAGAAAAGGTGGCGGTGAGCGGACGGAGAAAAGAAAACGCAGTGCGTTGCAGATCTCCGACCGCGCCGCCAGCGCACGGGGCGCAAGTCGATTATTTGTTGGCGGCAGGCGCTTTTTTAGTTGTGGTTTTGCGCGCCGCTGGTTTTTTGGCTGTGCTTTTACGGACGGTTTTAGGCGCGGGCTTTCCGGCCACCACCGCCGTAACCGGTGGTGCTGCATGGCCATCACTCTGCCCCTCTTCGCCATCGTCGCCAGCAGACTCACCCCCGGTAATAGTCGCAGCAGCGGTTTTCTTCAGTTGGCTGGCGAGTTTGTCGATCAGCTTTTTCACTCCTGCGCCAGGATCCATGATCAGTGCAGTACGCAGCAGCCCTAGTGCGGTTTCCTGCTCGGCAGGCGTGCCGTTGCGCAGTGCAAAAGCGCGTGCTTTGTGGAGTTTGGCGCGCACCATATCTGGCATATCGCTGGCTGCGGTAAACTCGGCTACTTCATCGAGCACCGCCAGATATGGCGATACGTCTGTGCTGTCGTCGGCCTTAACCTGAACCAGGATCGGATCACAAATTTCATCGACCAGAGCTGTCGCCGCCGTGCGGTTAAATCGGTCTGGCATCGCCAGGTTATGCGCGATAACGTAACGCCCGATTCGCGCCGCCAGTGGATAATCACGAACATCTATCGCCCAAATCATCAGGCGCGTGATCACTTCATCCTGGCGGCCGCTATTACCTTCGAGCGTTCCCTCAATCCACCCCTCGTAATTGGGTAGCATCTGGCGCTTAAGCGCGGCTTTCGCCTGCTCGCCCTGAATTTTTTTAAGCGCGGCCATATCCATGCGCATGCGGTGCAGGATCTGCTCATGCGCAGTGCGCGCCGTATCGGACAAATCCTCAGCCTTGCCATGACGTTCAGCCATGACGCGTTGAAAATGTCGTTGTGCCGGTGTCAGCATTGTTTCTTCCCCGATGAACGGCGGGCCGAAGCCCGCCAGTGTGCGGTTACGCGCCGCCTTCCTGCGCCTCGGCAAAGGTGATGCCGTCGATAAATGCGACGTTGCCGTAGTCCTCGATCACAAAGTCATCGTTTGAGGACTGGTATGTCGCGATGCGGTTGTACTCCGGCTCTTCCTTGATCGTCCGGCGCAGTCCGCCGCGCTGGTAGTACACCGACAGGTTTTTAAACGGCGTGATCAATACGCCATTGACCGGGAAGTAAGGCGCAATGAAGGTAGGCATGTTGCCAACGCGTTCCTGCGCAACAATCAGCTGACCGGCCAGCATTTCGGTGTTCGGGTTGGTCTGGCTCATGGCGTTAATGGCCGGGAAATTACCGGTAGTCAGCAGGTCGCCTGCCAAGATCACCACGTTATCCGGATTGCGCTTGTGCCATTCATCCATAAGGCTGTTTTTCGCGTCATAGACCGCAGCGCCGAGGTTGCCGTAGGTACCTTTCGCAATGACTTTGTTATCTTCATCGCGTGAGGTGATGGTGACGCCGGAAATAACGCGGTGAGAGGCTTCAGTGCGGATTTTCTCCAGCCAGCCAATGCCGCAATCCTGCAACAGTGGGTTAGCGGCACGATCTGACGGGTCGCTGTATTTGGTGCCGTTAAAGCCAATCATGATGCGATCCAGCGACATCTGACGAGCCATCGCGGCGCTGATCAGCGGCTGGAAGTTCGGCATATGCGCCCAGGCATCGAGCTGTTCGTAGCTGATCCCGTAGTCGTAATTGACCTTACGGCACATGTAATCAAATGGCTCCATCGTATGATTTGCGCCCGGATTACGGCGGGTAGTGGTGCTGTTGTTGACACCAGCCATCGGGCCTTTGCTACCAATCAACACTTTCTGACCAATCTGCTGATTAACGCCAAACACGTTAATTTTGCTCAGGAAAGAATCGCTCTCCTGCGCTGCCTGCTCCAGCTTTTGCTGACGGGTTGGATCAACCGCAAATTTCGCAGCAACTGCCGCAGGCGATACGCCGTTTAACTGCGCCTGGCGCAAAATGTACTGGTCAAACAGCTGGCGGGTATTGTTTTCCATGTTCTCTGCTCTCGTTGTGAATATCAGTAATCAGCCAGTTGCGCGTTAGCGCCGCCGCCCGCCGGTGGTCGCTGGTTAAAGCTGGCATCGGTGGTGCTCAACTTTTGCCGCAGTTCGGCCAGCTCACTGGTGAGTTTCTCAATGGCGGCTTTGTCCTGCTGGCTCTCCTGCTCGGCGGTGTTAAAGCGGTCAATCTGCTCTGACTGCGATTGCGCCACGGCTTCAACGACCTGGTGCATCTGGCTGAAGCGCTGATCGTCGGTTTTCTGGCCCTTGCCGATGATGCTCATCACCCGGTTAAACCACTTAACCCCTTCATCACTGCGCTGGGCGGCCAGTTCGATCACCTCTGCCTCCAGGGCTTCGGTAAACATTGGCGCTTCGCCCTGCTGGTTGTTAAAGGCCATCACCGAGGCGCGTTGCTGCGCGGCAAACTTCAGGCGATCGGTACCCAGGCTCGCCGGGGTATCGGTCATCGCCAGCCCCACCACATAGGCTTTTCCGTTGAGGGCAAACTGAGGATGCAGCTCAATGCTTGAGTAGACTTTCTGGCCTTTATCGGTCATCTGCACCATGCGATCTGATGGCTCGATCTCGGCATAAAGGGCGGTTCGTCCTGCTAACGGGCCGTCGGTAATGTCTTCAGTGCTGAGTGCCACCACATCCCCCATCGCGCCAAAATCGCTATTCGGGAACATAGAGAGATAGTGCTCAATGTTGACGCGTGCGCCGTACACTTCCGGGTTGTAATTCGCTGCCGCATCGCGAAGGTGCTGCGGTTGAATTTCGCGGCCATCAACGGTATTTCCGGAGACGGCAACGCGGAATTTCTTACGTGCTTTTGCTGTGCCTGCCATGTTCGTTTACTCGCTCGGTTTCTGAGTTCCCGGAGATGATGGCAGGGGGTGACGTGCGCTCTCAACGCGTTGTTGTTGTGAGGGAATCACCACAACCAAAAGCGAGCGAAAGGGCACGCGCGCGCGGGTTAATCTCCCCGGCAGGAAGCGAGGAGGACAAATGGCGATTGAAGAAGCATTCATCATGCAGCGGGCGCGGCAGCTTTACTGGCAGGGGTACCCGCCAGCGGAGATTGCACGCCTGATGGGTATTAATCAGAACACGGTTTACTCATGGAAAAAGCGTGATGAATGGGACGCCACGCCACCGATCCAGCGCGTGACGACGTCCATTGATGCACGGTTGATACAGCTCACCACCAAAGACAAAAAGACCGGCGGCGACTTCAAAGAAATTGATCTGCTTACGCGCCAGCTGAAAAAGCTGGACAACGGCACAACAGCCACCCAGCCGAAGAAGAAGATCCGCAAGAAACAAAACTATTTCTCAGAGTCGCAGATTGCAGCACTGCGCGAGAATATTCTCGGCTCGCTGCACTGGCATCAAAGAGGCTGGTACGACAACCACCACTGGCGCAACCGCATGATCCTGAAAAGCCGTCAGGTTGGCGCGACATGGTACTTTGCGCGCGAAGCCCTGGTGCGCGCCCTTTCCGACGATGTGAAGTACAAGCATCAACGTAACCAGATCTTTCTGTCGGCGAGCCGCCGCCAGGCGTATCAGTTCCGCAGCTTTATCCGCTCTGCTGCCGCTGAGGTTGATGTTGAGCTGAAAGGCGGCGACATGATCCAGCTGTTTAACGGCGCCGAGCTGCATTTCCTCGGCACGTCCGCAGCGACGGCGCAGTCGTACACTGGCAATCTGTATTTTGATGAGTTTTTTTGGGTCGGCCAGTTTGCCAACCTGAAGAAAGTGGCCGGTGCGATGGCGACGTTAAAAGGGCTGACGCGTACCTATTTCTCCACCCCGTCAGCAGAAAGCCATGAGGCTTACCCTTTCTGGACAGGTGAAGCATTCAACAAAGGGCGCAGCCACGGAAAGCGGGTTGAATTCGATACGTCCTGGAAGACGCTAAACAGCGGGCTGATGTGCCCGGACAAAATCTGGCGCCAGATCGTCACATTGCAGGACGCCATCGATCACGGCTGGGACCTGACCGACATTGACGAAATCCGCGACGAAAACAGCCCGGAGGAATACGACAATCTGTACGGGTGCCAGTTCATCAAAAGCGGTGAAAGCGCCTTTGACTATAACCGGTTGCTGGCATGCGGCGCAGACGGCTACGACGACTGGCCCGACTGGCGCCCGTACGCCTCCCGCCCGATGGCGGATCGCCCGGTCTGGATTGGCTACGATCCCAACGGTGCCAGCGGCAAAGGCGACAGCGGCGCCATTTCAGTCAATGCCGTGCCGATGGTCGCCGGTGGCAAGTTCCGCACCGTCGAGACGCTTCGCATACGCGGGATGGAGTTCGAAGAGCAGGCCAATCTCATTATCGGCATGCTGAGTCGCTATAACGTGCAACACATCGGGATTGATGGTACCGGCATCGGTGAAGCCGTTTATCAGCTGGTTAAAAAGCACTTCCCGGCAGCAGTCTGTTACCAGTTCTCACCAGCCAGCAAACGCATGCTTGTGCTGAAGATGCAGCAGCTCGTTCGCGGCGGCCGCTGGGAATATGACCGGGGAGAGCTTGATCTCGTTGGCGCGTTCAACTCTGTTCGCAAGATTGTCACCCCCGGCGGCGTTATCACTTACGACACTGACCGCTCGCGCGGCGTCAGTCACGGCGATCTCGCCTGGGCGACGATGCTTGCCACCATTAACGAGCCGCTGGGACAGGAAGGCGGCAGCAGTATGACAGTTACGGAGTATTAACCTTGAGCAAACGAAAATCCATGCGCGGCAGGCAGTATGCCAGGGAGCAGGCCGATCTCGCCGTCTCGCTAAAAGCTGCACCCGAGCTGAACTCGTTCACATTCGATGGCCCCTGGCCGGTGAGTGGCGCGTATGACCTGCTCGATAACATGTACTGCGCCGACAACGGGCGATACTACGAAACGCCGGTTGACTGGTACGGGCTGGCGCGCCAGTTCGGCTATGCCAGCTGGCACCAGTCGGCGCTGTATTTCAAACGCAACGTGCTGGCCGGGTGCTTTATTCCGCACAAACTGCTTTCCCGCCAGGTATTCTCATCCTTCGCGCTGGACTGGTTCGTATTCGGGAACGGTTATCTGGAGATGAGGAAAAACCGGCTTGGCGGTTCTCTCGGCTTTCGTAACTCGCTGGCTAAATATACCCGTCGCGGCTCCGACCTGGACACCTACTGGTTTATTCAATCCGGGCTACAGGATCACCAGTTTACAACTGGCTCTGTCTGCCATGTTCTTAGCCCGGATATTCACCAGGAGATCTACGGTATGCCGGAGTATTTCGCCGGTTTGCTGTCGGCTAACCTGGCACATTCTGCCGACAAGTTCCGCAAACTCTATTACGACAATGGCTCGCATGCCGGGTGTATCGTCTACGTGAACAGCGCAATGGCCGATCAGGAGAGCCTCGACAAGCTGAAGAAGACGCTAACAGATACCCGACGCGGCGGGGCATTCAAAAACATTCTTCTTCACGCCCCTAACGGCGGCAAAGACTCCGTGCAGATCCTGCCGTTCAGCCAGATATCGGCAAAGGATGAATTCGTAGGGGTGAAGTCCTCCACCCGCGATGACATGTTAGCCGCGCATCGGGTGCCGCCTCAATTAATGGGCGCCATTCCGGAAGGCAACGGATCATTTGGCGATATCGAGAAGGCGGCCCGCGTCTTCGCCGTCAACGAGCTGACGCCATACATGGAAGCCATGAAGCATGTTAACGACTGGCTGGGCGAAGAGGTGATCCGCTTCAATCCTTACGCACTGCTCGAAAGCACGAAGTAACTCCAGGCCGCATCGTCATTTCTGACGGTGCGGTACCCGCCAACCCGTATCACCGCCTAGGCCACACAGGCCGCTCACTCACTTTCGAATCCCTACACTTCACCAGACGCCGCCAGCGCCATTCTGGCGCATTCACTCGTTCGCATCATCCGGATCTGCACCAGAAGTCAGCGCGCGACAGGACGTGACTGGCGAACGATACGACCCCCTCCCTTACCCCCTTTACGCGCGCTTGCTCCCCCGCCTCGCCTGCGCCCTAAACCTGCCTCTTTTTGTGCACTTTGTGCAGACCGCCCAAGCCCCGCCAGCTCTGATGATGGCCCTAATTTTGATGTATTGAAAAATTGTGCAAATTTGTTCACATTTATGCGTGGTTCGAAAAACATAAAGACAGGACGGGATGGTATGAAAATTGTGATCCAAGAACCGGATTTGAGTAACGGTTTTGATGAGGCAGATATTTTTAATCGTAAAAAACTATTTCACCAAATAGTAAGATTGATACAAAGCTCTCCCCAAAAGAGTCTTGTTTTCGCGCTTGATGATAAATGGGGCAATGGTAAAACTACATTTGTTAAAATGTTCCAATCCGAAATAGAAAAAGTAGATAGCTATGCAATAGACGCAATATACTTTGATGCCTTCGAAAATGATTATCAAAGTGATCCGTTTATATCTTTATCATCTCTTTTATATTCACACGTAGAATCAAAGAAAACCAAAGGAAAGAAGGTTGGAGATAAAATTCTTTCAGGGATAAAGAAAGTTGGCTCCAATCTCTTACTTAATGGTTCTAAATTTGCGCTAACAGCCATCTCAGGTGGGATCATATCATCCAATAAAATAGATGGGATAGGAGAAGTCATAACCGATTCTTTAAAATCAGACGTTGAGGGATTTATTGAAGACAGAATAAAATCAATAAATAATGAAAAAAAAGATATAAACGATTTCAAGGAAAGCTTAAAGGAAATAATCACAGTAACCAATAATAAAACCTTGATTATAATTGATGAACTGGATAGGGCAAGGCCTGATTATGCACTGGATCTTCTCGAACGAATAAAACATTTATTTTCAGTTGATGGTCTTGTTTTTCTTTTGGTTATGAATAGAGAGCAATTCGAAAAAAGCATTTCATGTAGATATGGAAACATTGACTCTAGAATGTATTTAAATAAATTTATTCATTACTGGTTTTCACTTCCTAAAAAAACTGTATCCTCCAAGCATGTGGTTTTAGGTAAATCACCAACAACAAATTTCGACTATATATCCCATGTTCTTGAAAAAAGTAACATCACCTCTTTTCACCCCTCAGGGGTTTTTATTAGAATACTATCATTCTTAATTGATAGAAATAACGCTTCTTTACGAGAAGTGGAGCGATGCCTATCCGTTCTCGCTGTAGTTGACAACCCTAAAGAGTTTAATGCGATTACAAATAATTACTATAATGCTGGGTTAGCACTAGTTGTATTTCTAAAAGTATTTAACCCAGCCTTGCTGGAAGAGTTGATTTTTCGTGAAACCAATTATTCTGATTTCATGTCAAAATTAAAAACCAATTTCCCTGATACCCAAAGCAATATAATCACTCAGAGTCACCTATCTTTTTTAACATCATTAGTTAGATATCATTTTTTAAGCAATGAAGAATTGAGACATATGCGCTTAAGTAAAGATCAGTGGATTATAGACATTGAGAACACAACGGTTCACAATCTTAGAACAATGATAATTGAAGATATTGCCTCGTCAATTGATAACATGCATATTAATTAAATTATTAAGACTCCGATAGGAGTCTTGATTTATAAAGCTCGCTTATAGTTCTCAACATTTAATGTTCCGTCACTTAATTTTAGCGTTTGCGCGTAGATATTAATACTAATGTTTCCGCCTATGCTGGATTATAATTAAGCATCTCTGTGTGTGTTTCAATTCTTTTTTCGGTTAACAACCTTACTCCAGCGCGTGATCAGGTCACGCACTGCCATATATTCGGAAGTTGGTTTATCTTTCTCGCCTGCCCGCCACACTTTCACCTCACGCAATTGGCCATTGTCCGCAGCGAGCAGGCTACCGCTGTGGCGAATGCGGGCGCCGCCTGCAACTGATCGCACAACTTCATCACCGACGAAAATCCAGCAATCGCGGAGCTGCGCGCCGATGCTGGCGATCATCTCTTCGGTGACGCCGTGTTTTTGCGGCGCTTCTTTTTGCTGTGCCTGGCGTAATGCGGCTTCTGCCTTTTTCTTCTGGTACTCCGCAACCGCCGCCACGTAGTTATCTGCGCGCCGTTCTGCCTCGATCCGCAGCTGTTCGCGCCAGCGCCGCTCGGCCTCTTCCGGCGTCAGTCTCATATCTTTCGCTTTCGCGGCGGTAACTTTTGGCCCCCATGTCAGCGCGGTTTCGTCATCAATCGATGTGCGCAGGCCGCGCGCGGTGCGCGTGAAGGCTTGATCTGAGCTTTCCCGAGCGGATTTTCTTAGCCTGCTGGTGATCTCCTGCCTTTGCTGGCGTGAATATCGCCTCAAAACATCGATATTCAGCGGAAGTTCTGTCACTGAACTGTCGCCGGGCGCGGTTATATCAGCTGGCACCGCCGTTTCTGACGGTGGTTTTTCGTCCGATCCGGCGCGCCCCGTACAGTTATTGACAGAACTCCGAGGGGCCGCTGCGCGGCCTTCTAAGGTCAAAACCTCCACCGGCGCGGGCTTGCGCTTCGGCACAATTTTGTAATCGGTGGTGCGGGTGAAAATGACCGACTCACGGATGGTGAGAGGGCAATAGACGCCGGTTATTTTGGCGACCGTGTCACCATAATCGTTGCCCTCTTCGGTATATTCGTAACTGATGCGAACGCGCAGGCAGTCGCGGGACACCAACGGGCCACCCTGAGCGTGGTTGTACCCCGGCCAGTCCGACGCGTCAGCGGCTGCGCGCGCCTCCTCGATCTCAGGATGCAGAACCAGCTCGCGATTACCTAACCGGCGCAGTTCGCGCCATGTAGTCACTGGAGCGCCGCCGATCTGTTGAAACTGGCGGATATTCCAGCGCGACGCCCACGCGCGCACGCGCTTCGCCATCTCTTTGACGGGCTGGCCGGATTCGTCGTCTAACTCGCCATCCATGCCGTAACCGTCAATATTTTTAGAGATGTACTTCGCGATATAGCCCGTTGCCGAGCCAAATTTTTCATCAATCGGTGTAACGGTAAAGCGGTGCTCCTGCGCGCCCGGCTCGTAGCCGTCCTCTTTCAGCGCATGCTTGCGGAAAACAGCCGTTGCAAACTCCACCTCTTCCGGGCGGAGAAACAGCAACAGATGCCAGTGTGGCGTTCCGTCATGGTGCGGTTCGGCAACGCGAAAACCGAATGCGCGGATCCCCTCGCGGCCCCATTTTGCACGGACGCGCGCCCAGACTTTGCATAAGTATTTCTGCGTTTGTCGCGGGCTGGCATCACGATATTTGTCATTGCGCTTGCCCGATTTTACGTGTGAAGAGTGATAGCGAGACGGTGCTGTTAGCGTGTAGAACATGCCAACCAGGCCCATTTCTTTTGCCATATCCTCAAAACCGCGCATGCGCACCATCAGCTCGGCGCGGGCGTTTTTAGGGTTGGACGTACTCCCCATGACCTTATCAAGCAGCGAGGTACGCTCGCCGGTGTCCTGGTCTTCCAGTTCCATTGCCTGAAGGTATTCAAAGTTCGCTTTTTTCTGGGCTATCCACTCTTTGAAGCACGGATCAGAACAATACGGCGAGGCTACCTTACTGACATAGCCAGCGGCGATCATGAGGTGCTCGCGCCAGCAGTCATGGATCCGGCGGATTTTACCTAACCACCACTTTTCTGACTGAAGGCGCGCAACGGCACGCAGCGCCTCTTCGGCCTCCAGCTTCTCTTCGCAATACCGGCTCCAGCCAGGGATCGCGATATTGAGCGCTGTCGCTTTACTGGCGATAAATCCGTATGCGTAAAGCGTGGAAAACTCAACATCAGCGGTTTTCTCATACTGAAAATCAAACTCGCGCATAAACTCGCTTTTCATCAGGTTGGCGAGCTTATAAGCCAGTCGTTTCAGGCGTTTTTTGTCCGCCCAAGGCAGCAGGTGAAAATCATCACGGAGGGGCGCAAGGATCGCCGGGAGCGCGGCCTGCGGTAGGTATTGTGCGTTTACCGCATCGACACGGCGTAAGACATGGCGTTCAAACGTACTGAACAGCCAGCGCACGGCCTCTTTTGGGTCGTGACGCTCCAGCGATTCCAGGCGCAGAGAGAACCGCTTGCGGATAAACGCCGGTAGAGTCTGAACCCGGCGGCGCAGGTAGTGGGCGCGTCCCTTGCGGTCGAATGCTTCACGCGCGGCACCTTCGCGCGGGCGCATGGGGGTGCGATAAACGGTATCGACCAAATCCGCATAGGCGAGCGTCTTCCGCTCGCCTTTCGGGGTGAGATACTCAATTTGAGGATCTGAGACGTGGTTGGGGTTGATAGCCTGCCGTTTGGCGTTCCATTCCCAAACTAAGGAGGAATAGTCAGACATGATCTGCCTTTTCTGGCTCGCCATGTGCGGCAAACTTTCTTGCCCTCAAACGCAGCAGATGGTTAGTATTGCCAACGCATACAGCAAAAAAGGGATAAAAATGAAAGATAAATATGTAGAAGGAAAAGTGAAGTCCTCCATTGATGAGAAAATCTCCGAAGTAGTCCGCAAAGCGAAGGATGCTGAACTTGGTGGCATGCCGATGCTGACAGCGATTCAAAATGAAGCTGGTGATATTTACCGCGTCATTACTGTTGATGGTCTTGGCGCATACCTGGCTCTCGTTCAAGGCATTGCTAAGCTTGGGCTGACTGATCTTCATGCAGATAACCTTAATCCTGGAAAATACGATTCATTGTTCGTTTTCAAGCAATAATCTCTGGCGGCAAAATGCCGCCTTTTGTTGCTTTTTTGACTTGTATTTATTGACATATTTCCATGCATCAACCTGTTCCAGCAGTCGATTCATTAGCTCATTTCCTTTGAGTTGATACTTCTCTTCGTACAAAGCCATTTAGTTTTCTCCTTTGATTTCACTACATTTTTATAAGAGACCACAGCGCATCCCAGACCACAGAGCCAACACGAAAGGCGAGATAGCCCATCGGGATTCAGAACAACAGCGAGCAAAGCGCACAGCAGATCACAAGGTTTCGCCAGAACCGGCGGTAATTGGTTTCTTCGTTCATTTGCGGATCCTCAGATCGTTACCGTGTCGCCGGGTTGAACCTGGCGGGCTTCTTTTTCGCTATCGCGGATGATGGTTGTGTTGCTGTATCTGCCCCAGCTCAACACCTCCACCTCGACGATCCAGAAATGGCGATATGGACGAACGTCCAAAACTCGCGTCACAACGGCATCAAGCGTGTTCATCAGATGGCTCCCCGTTATCGAATCCGGCGGCCGGGTCAAACCCGATCCATATCGCCGCCGGCCGCAGATGTTCAGTGGCGCTCGTCCAAGCTCCACATGCGCCAGAGTTGCAACCCGCATCGCCGCGAAGAGCGCCGATCACTTCACCGGCCATATCGCGGCTTTTGGCGCTGACAGAGCGGCGAACGCTGAAGGCATGGAGATTGAAAGCGGAGTAGATTTCGCGGGTTTCCGGGGTGTCGCTGTTGGATATCACCGCGCGGGTGCCGTGCTGGCGATGCGCATCGAGCAGGGTTGCAACCAGGTCGCGGTGATCGTCCAGGGTAAATGGCCTGCCGTAGGCGGTGAAGTTGGCGGTTTTGCTGGCCGGGATATAGGGGGGGTCGCAGTAAATAACGGCGTCATACGCCAGCTGCATAACGTCAGGAATGGTGTAGCGAAAATCGCCATCAATGAAAACGGCTTTTGTGTCGTTGGCCTTTTCGGCAAAGCTGCGCATCTCGTCAGCCGGAAAGTAAGGTGCGGCATACTTCCCGAGCGGGACGTTATGTTCACCCTTCTGATTGACGCGATATAGCCCGTTAAAACTATGGCGATTCAGGTACAGGAACAAAGCGGCATAAAGTAAAGCAGTGTCAGCCTTGCCCGTATCGCTCCACTGCATGGAGTTAAATAGCGCACGGCGCTTGTAATATTGCTCTTCGTTATTGCCACCCAGGAACATTCCGCGAGCGGTATCAATCAGTCGCTCGGTGTTGGAAGTCAGCACACGAAAGAAATTGATCAGCGCGCGATTGCTATCGCAGAGGATGTAACGGCGGTATTCCGTGTTCATAAACACGGTACCGCTGCCAACGAACGGCTCGATTAAACAATCGGCTTTCGGCAGTTGCATTAGCAGCTGCGGCATGACGCGGGTTTTGCCGCCAGCCCATTTGATAGGTGATTTAGTCATTGCGCGCCTCACAATGATTCGAGGTGCGGGGAGGTCAGGCGCTGCCAGATCTCGCAAACCTGCTCGGCCTGATAGATGGCGTCGGTTAAGGCGTTGTGTGCAACTGAGCGGCGCGGATGGGGGGCGTAACCGATAGCTCCGGCCACTGTAAGCAGCGAGCGGAAGCAGCATTCATTCCAATAAAGCCACGGCAGCATGGAAACGCCTTCGAGCGATGAGCGTTCAAATGCAGATTTGAGGATCGGGAAATCAAACGAACCGCCCTTGCACCACACCTTCAGATTCTTTTTCTTGGTTTCAGGGAATGCGCCTTCAATGAATTTGGCGAAATCCAGCATCACCTCAATTTCATGCGACTTCGCGCTTACCAGCTCGCTGATTGGTTCTTTATCCTGCCTGAGCCACCACATCACCGTGTCGGCGGAGATATGCGCGCCGCGATTCTGCGAGGTTCGCGGATCAATTGTTTGATAGAACGAAGGGCCGGTTTTACCGGTTGATGGTTCGAAGAAAACCGCGCCAATCGCGCAAATCACTGCATTCGGCTGGGTGCTGAGTGTTTCAATGTCGATCATTAAGTGGTTCATTGTTTGCTTTCCTCAGTGATGGTTAATTCGCGGGCGTCAGCCCACTGTTCGATTGATGAATAAATCTCTTCCGGGGTGGCGCTTTCCTTTTTCAACTGGCCAACATAAATACGCAGTAAGCCGAGCAGGTGCGCGCGTTCGTGTTTCCGTGCGTTGATGCTTATTTCCACAAAATCCGGATCGCTTATTCCGCTTTCCAGCTTGATTGACTTAACCCCCATGCGGCCTCCTGAAAAAGGCAAAACGAGTCCCCGGCAAAATGAATACCGTTGTTTTTAACGCTGGTTAATTAGTGGTTAGGGCGCGGCTTTCGTTTAATTGACTTGAATACCCTCTCATGCCAGTAATACAGAAAATCAATAAATGTCATTCGCGCACGCTCATGATTACCGCGAATTGTTTTTTCCAGACCGTAAATAATTAAATCTATTGACGGACTGTCAGGGCTAACGGCAATACGCGCACCGTTTCTCAGGTGAACCGTAAATCCCTGTTCGGCGTTTTCTATCGCCTCACGGATCAGCATCTCCTGTTCCCATGATGTTTTCTCTTCGGTGAAGATACTCATACAGCAAGCCCTACAACTGCTGGTGACGGTACCTCACCATTCATGATGGCGCTAACGAACGGACGAAGCTCGCTGAGGGCGTCATCATCATTCATGCAGAAGGCTGTACCGTAAACGTGCTGGACGCCGCTAGCTAATACGCCGTAATGCGACTTGCGGCCCTGTGGGTTGTTTTCCAGGTTGAAATAATAATCTTCCAGCATTTTATTAATCTGTTCAGCATAAAGGCGTTTCATTTCCCGTTCTCCTAATGATTAATAAAGTGGTGATTGGTGATAATACGGTCTATCGTTTTGCGCGCTTCAGATAATGCAAAGTCAATTCCGAAAGAATCACCATCTTTCATAATTTGATAACGCTTCTTGCCTACCCTGCGCGGTAATACGCGAATGGTGAAGCCGCAACAAATCCCGGCGTGCTTATTTATCCAGGTGACTTTAGGTAGATTATCGCAGTGGTTACCGCGAATGCTTCCCGCGAACTTGCCATGCTGTGAGTGGTGTTTATTCATGTAGGCCCATCCTTAAATAATAAACACCTGGATAAACTTAAGCGTCAGCGCAACAGCGATCGCGCCGATACAGACGCCTGCAATCGCAGTGACCATGAGTACTATTCTTTCTTTCAAATAAGGATTCATACCGTAGCCCCGCCACCAAACATGTTTACGCCCATATCATTCGCCAGCTTATTGGCTTTCTTGATCCAACCTGCTCGCCAGTCCTGTCGCTCAGGGGGTAGTTTCGACGTAGCTTCATGAACCATCTCAAGCCATTCGTTCCACAGAATCAGGAGGCGGCGAGTACTGCCATCAGGGCCAAGTACTTCGCGCTCAGTGACCATCGGTAAAAGGCGGCGATCCATCATGTGACGAACGGCTGACTCCGTTTTGCCGGTTCGACGAGAAAACTCATCAGCAGTGATCGGGTCTGGAATCTTAAACAGCGCGCTCAAAACTGCATCTTTCATGTGATAATCTCCACGTTTGGGGTATTGATGGTCTCAAATGCCCCAGACCACCAACCTATGAATGAAATATAATTCACATGTCGGAGAATTGCAACATGAGTATGAATGTGGCGGAAAAGTTGAAAATTATGCGCGAGAGTGAGCGCCTTACAAGTTTGCCAGAGGCGGCCAAAATGCTTGGCTTGAATCGTGACGCTTTGTGGCGTTACGAGGCAGGAAAAACAATCCCTAACACTGAGGTGATTATGAGCATTCTTAATCATCCTCGATTTGAAAAATATGCCCTGTGGTTCATCACCGGAAAGATTGCCCCTGAATCCGGGCAGATCGCACCGGCTCTCGCACACTTTGGGCAAGACGAAACAACGTCTCAGCCCTCAGACCAGAAAATTGGCTGAGCATCTTTCTTGCTTATCTCTATGAAAATCATCGCGTAACTATCTGTTACGTGACACCAGATCGCGTGTTTACCAGAGGTGACAGCTATGACCGTTAAGCTGCTCGATGGTGGACGCTATAAAGTGGATATCAGACCGCGTGGAGCGACAGGACGTCGTATACAGCGGATTTTCAACAAGAAAGCTGATGCTGTTGCTTTTGAAAAATATGTCATCAGCAATATGCACGACAAAGACTGGCTGGATAAACCAACCGATCACAGGCGGCTAAGTGAGCTGCTTGATAGATGGTGGGAGCTGCACGGCCGAAGTCATAAGTACGGTGAGAAGCGCCAGCGCGAACTTAAGCGGGTAATTAGTGATATGGGCAACCCTCGCCTTTCAAAAATCAATAAGGGGTTTATTGCTGAGTACAGAAGCCAGCGCCTTTATGAAGGGGTTAAGGCTTCGACTGTTAACCGCGACTTGAGTACGTTACGAGGCCTATTCCGTGTATTGACTGAAGCGGAAGATCTCCACGCAGAGAACCCACTAAAAGGGATCACAGATCTCAAGCAGGAAAGGCCAGAAATGTCCTATCTGAGTACTGAAGAGATCGAAAGGCTGCTTTCAGCTTTAAGTGGTGACGCCCGGCGCCTCACTGTTCTGTGCTTAAGCACCGGCGGCCGCTGGGGGGAATCGCTGAATATGCTGGCTCAGAACATGTTGCATGGAAAAGTGACGTTTACCAAAACCAAAAACGGGAAGGCACGCACCGTCCCCATTTCTGGTGAGGTCATGAAATACGTCAAAACCAAAACCACCGGCAGACTCTTCGACGTTGACTATGTCGAATATCGCAAGGTGCTAAGGGAAGTGAAGCCAGATCTACCCAAGGGCCAAGCTACGCATGTTTTGCGTCATACCTTTGCGGCGCACTTCATGATTAATGGGGGGAATATCTTGACGTTAAATAAAATATTGGGACATTCGAAAATTGAGCAGACTATGACTTATGCGCATTTTTCACCCGACCACCTTAGCGACGCAATTCACCTGAATCCGCTTAGTGATGGTATCCACATTCCATCCACTAAAATGGTGAATAGCGGTTAACGCCGATACCCCAGCAAGCAGCTAACCCCATGATCTATTAAGAATTAGCAAGTAGTTCATGGGGACAACAACCCGGATTGCTCCGGGTTTTTTACATTATTTCGCCGCCTCGTTGATCACCTTTTTAAAGGTCTCCAGCGGACAGAATCCCTGATCGTCAACCGGGCAGCCGTTAAGCGCCAGGGTGACCCGCTGCGGCGGGGCCTGCAGGGTTAACGCGTCGGCGTTACGCAGCTGTTCAGTACTTTGATAGACATACTCAATCTTCATCAGATCGCGATTACCGGCGCTGTCATGCCAGCGCTGAAACAGCAGTTTGCCGCCAATGGGCGTGCGCTCGTACTGGCCAGGTAGTTGATAAGGCTTAAAGTCCAGGGCCGTCAGCAGCGAGGCGATATTCGAGTCGTGCCCCACCAGCAGCGTGACTTTCGCCTTGTTGGCCTCCTCGCCCACCAGCGCGTTATCGATATATTTAACCAGCGGTTTGGCGACGTTTTGCGCCACTGCCGTCGAGGTAAACAGACTATCCTGGTAGCCGTTTTTCAGCTTCGACAGCACCTGCCATTGCTTATCGCTGGTGATTTCCCCCCACGCCACCTGGTCTTTCGGGAAACCTTCATAATATTGCAGGGTGAAGGCGTCCACCAGCGAGTTGCCCACCTTCAGCGGACCGGAAACCCCCGGCTCCTGTTGATAACCGGCGCTAAAGGTATCTTTACCCTCGCTCAGCGAGCAGACCTGCTTCTCTTTGCAGGAGGGCGAGTTGCGGTAATCGATCATCGTCTCCAGCAGCTTATAGCTCTCGGTCAGTTGCATCCCCTGACGCTCTTTTTCCATCGCCTGCAGCGCTTTCTCGCGAAACGCGGGGGAGTCGTCGGTAATAACCGGGTTGAAGGTCGGGTCCATGGTGCCCATCTGCGGCTGATGGTGCACCGTGATACCGCAGCCCGGGAACGCGCCGGTGATAAAGAACTGCGCGGTGGCGACGGTGCGCTGCAGGCTGTTGGCATAGGCGTAAACCGCGTTTTCCGGCGGGCACTCACCGCCGGTCACCAGCTTCTGCTGCGCCAGCCATTCGCGCATATAGTGGCCCATATACACCTCCAGCACGCCGCCTTTGGTGGTCAGCTGGCCGCCCGGCACATCCCACTGCGGCCAGGCCTTGGCGGTGGACTGCTCGAGCACGCTGCCGTTATTGGCCAGCGGCGCACGCAGGTTGTGACGGCTCATGATCAGCACCTGCTGCAGCTGATACCCCTCCGGGGCGGCCGAGTCCTGCGCCTGAGCGCCAGCGGATAACATCACCGCGCCGGCAACGGCGGCGGCAAGTAGACGTTTTTTCATCCCTTCATCCTTAGTCGTTTATTATCATCGCGTTAATTGTGACGGATTTATGACATTTTTCCTGGTAATCGCTCGCAAACTTAGACCGTAGCCGAAAATTTCCCCTGCCGGGCAAAGAGTTTTATAATGAAACAATTAACCTGGAGGCTTTCGTGAAACGTACCCGTCTGGAAAACAGCTGTTGCCCTATCGCCCGCTCCCTCGATGTTATCGGCGACTGGTGGTCGCTGCTGATCGTCCGCGATGCTCTACGCGGGGTGCGCCGGTTTAGCGAATTCCAGAAAAACCTCGGTATTGCCAAAAACATGCTCGCCGGGCGGCTGAAAATGCTGGTGGATGAAGGCATCCTGCGCCTGCAGCCGGCCTCCGATGGCAGCGCCTGGCAGGAGTATGTCCTGACCGACAAGGGCCGTGCCCTGCAGACGGTGCTGGTCGCCCTCTCCCAGTGGGCAGACGACTATCTGTTCGAGCCCGACGAACCGGCGACCCGGCTCATTGACCGTCAGCAGCGCCAGCCCCTGCGTAAGCTGGTCTTGCAGGCGGCGGATGGCCGTGAGCTGGCCCCGGCAGACATCACCATCGCTATTCCGCTGAACGACTAAACGCTGCCCGCGGCAGGCAAAAATGAAAAAGTCCGGACAAAATGGTTGCATTATTAAACCTAATATCTCATGCTGAATTTGGTTTAATAATGCAACCTTTTACGAGGCAATTCTCATGACCCAACCATCGCACACTGCTTTTATCACTGGCGCGTCCTCAGGTATCGGCGCGATCTATGCCGAACGACTCGCCGCCCGCGGCTACAACCTGATCCTCGCCGCCCGTCGTGAAGACCGGCTGCTGGCGCTCGCCGACCAGCTGCAGGCGCGCTACGCCATCCAGGCCAGCATCCTCAAAGCCGATCTTAGCGAAGAGCACGGGATTGCCGCCGTAGAGCAGCGTCTGCAGCAGGATCCCGCCATCGACCTGTTCATTAACAACGCCGGCACCGCGAAAATGGCGGGTTTTCTCGCCAGTACGCCGCGGGAGCACCAGGCGATTCATACGCTCAATACCACGGCGCTGCTGCGCCTGAGCTATGCCGCGCTGGCCGCTTTCATCTCACGACGCCGGGGAACGCTCATTAATATTGCCTCCATCCTCGCGCTACATACGCTGCCAGGTAGCGCGGTCTACAGCGCCAGTAAAGCCTGGGTGTTGAGCTTCACCCGCGGTCTGCAGGATGAGTTTGCCGACAGCGGCGTGCGTATTCAGGCGGTATTGCCGGCGGCGACCGCCACCGATCTCTGGCCGACCTCCGGCGTGGCGTTGAACGCCCTGCCCACCGGCACGGTGATGACCACAGAGGATCTGGTGGACGCCGCTCTCAGGGGGCTGGAGATGGGGGAACAGGTCACCTTACCACCGGTTCATGACCTGGGACTATGGGAGGCTTTTGAGCAGTCCAGACTGGCGCTGTTTACCAGCGCACGAACCGGACAGCCTGCGCCGCGGTATCGCTAAGCGGCACCTTGCGGCGGGCATTACTCCGGTAGCGGAACCGCCGTCAGGGTACAAATGGCCTCGTGCTCGCCGCCGCGGCGATCGGTGATCACCACCTTATCGCCCGCTTTTTTGCCTTCACACGGCTTGAGGACCTGCTCCACGATCTGCTCGCGGCTCGCCTGACGTTCACTTTCAGCCTGGCTGGCAAAGGCAGACAGCGCCAGCACCACGCCCAGCAGGCTGAGGGATTTCTTATACATGACTGACTCTCAGATCGTTCTTATTCGCGGTCAGCGTAACCCGCTGTACGCCGCACTTCTGTAAAATCACTTAACGGAGTGTTACATCCTTTCAGGTGAAACCCGGGCGGTCACATTCCTGCGGGAAATATTTTATCACAACCCCGCCGCCGGATATTCTCGCGATGAGGCGTCATCTTTCAGACATATCCCGATGTTATCTTCAAACAGAGCCCTGTATCTTTTTCCCTTTCTAAACAGAATATTAGGTTGGTCTATGTCGGGTCTTATTCTCTTTATCGTCGCGGTGGCGCTGCTGGGCGTCGCCATCTACAGCCTGGTGTCGTACCTCAAAGAGCGGCGCGCCAGTCAGTTACCTGTCCATAAAAAGAAGAAATAATACCTTCCGTTCCCCGCCGTTTTCTGCTGATTTCTTTACCGTCCTGTACTGTCCCTTACCGAACCAAAAACGAAGGCAGGCCTGTGGGCCTGCCTTCGCTCAAGCGCAGTATCAAACGTTTATGACTCCCAGGCCTGCTCCGCTTTGGTGGCATCGAACTGCGGCGGCGGTTTACGGAAGCGTCGGGTCAGGTAAGCCAGGTACAGCAGGCCAAGCGCCGCCCACACCAGACCAAGCGTTAGCGAGGTGGCCTCGAGGTTGATCCACAGCACGCCCACCGTCAACGCGCCGACCATCGGCAACAGCAGATAGTGCAGCCGATCCTTCCAGGTTTTGTTATACCCCTTGCGCCGCCAGAAGTGGTTGAACACCGACAGATTTACGAAAGTGAACGCCACCAGCGCGCCGAAGTTGATCAACGCCGTGGCGGTCACCAGGTCGAAGAACAGCGCCGACAACGCAACGATGCCCACCATAATCACGTTCAGCGCCGGGGTACGCCATTTCGGATGCACATAGCCAAAAATGCGCTCCGGGAAGACGTTGTCGCGGCCCATCACGTACAGCAGACGGGAGACGCTGGCATGCGAGGCCAGGCCCGATGCCAGGGTGTTAACAAAGGTGGTGCAGAGGAAAATCGACTGGAACAGCTTGCCGCCCACGTACAGCGCAATCTCCGGCAGCGCGGCATCGGGGTCTTTAAAGCGATGAATATCCGGGAAGAACAGCTGCATAAAGAACGACGCGACGATGAAAATAATGCCGCCGTACATCGCAGTAAGAAAAATCGCTTTCGGGATCACCCGTGCGGCGTCAGGGGTCTCTTCCGACAGCGTGGTCACCGCGTCGAAGCCGAGAAACGAGAAGCAGACAATCGTCGCGCCGGTAATAATCGGGATCAGATGCGCATTCTGGCTGATAAACGGCTGCAGCGACCAGACGGTCCCCACCCCCTCGCCTTTGTGCAGCCCCTGCACCACCAGAATGACAAACACCACCATGATCGAAATCTGCACGAGCACGAACAGGGTGTTGAAGTTGGCCACCAGGTTAACGCTTTTCAGGTTCGCGGCGGTCAGAATGGCGACAAAGGTGACCACCCACACCCATGGCGGCACCTCCGGGAACAGCGCCGAGAGATAGATCTTCGCCAGCAGGACGTTGATCATCGGCAGAAACAGATAATCGAGCAGCGACGACCAGCCGACCATAAAACCGACGTGCGGACTGATGGATTTTTGCGCGTAGGTATAGGCGGAACCGGCTTCCGGGAACTGACGCACCAGTTTGCCGTAGCTGATGGCGGTGAACAGCACCCCGGCCAGCGCCAACAGATAAGACGCCGGTACGTGGCCATTGCTGATGCCGGAGACGATGCCGAAGGTATCAAACACCGTCATCGGCGTCAGATAGGCCAGCCCCATCATCACCACTTGCCAGAGTTTGAGGGATTTACGCAGGCGTGGTCTGCCCGCCTGAGCGGCGTTATGCGCAGGAAGATTAATAGCCATCGCCCATTCCCCCCTTGCTGTTAACAGTTTGCGGGCCCAACGTCCGCGTGACAAACCTGCTTAGCAAAGGGGTAAGGCATAGATAAAAGGGTAAGACGGACCGGTGAGCGGTAGCTGGCTGGCATTCCATGCGGCCTGAACGGCCTCCCTCTCCCTGCGGATATTTGAACATCTGCATCATCTCATTTCCTCGTCACACACTGTGTCGTTAACTGAAGCCCCGTTGCCGCCTGCGCTCCTTAACGCGACATCCGGGAAATGGCTGGGCTCCCAGCAAAAAGGACGACCAGGCTCCGCTCAGGCCGTATGATGCTACTGATTACCAAACTCATGGGCCCCTCGCGGGGCGACCATCAGGCGTTTTTCAACATCCACTCAATTTCGGTTTCTGTGATAAGACGCTCAAACTGCAGTAATTCATCATGCTTACAGGCATGGAAAACGTGGCAGAAACGCTCACCGAGGCGCTCGCGCAGATGATCGTTCTGCATAAACTCCCACAGCGCATCGCTCTGGCGGATCGGGAACGGCAGGCCCTCTTGTTCCAGACCGTTACCTTCCACCTCTTCCTGCAAAGGCAGCTGGGGGTTATCCAGCCCGTGCAGAATGCCGGCAAAAATCGCCGCCATCACCAGATACGGGTTGGCGTCCGCCCCCGCCACGCGATACTCGACGCGGTGGTTCTGCCGCTCGCCGCACGGAATACGCAAGGCCACGGTGCGGTTGTTATGCCCCCACGAAGCCTGCGTCGGGACGTACATCCCCGGCTGGAAGCGGCGATACGAGTTCACGTTCGGCGCCAGCAGCGCCATCGAGGCCGGCATCAGATCGATCATCCCGGCCAGCGCGCGTTTGAGCAGCACAGAGTCTTCCCCGTCGCCGTCCACCAGCACGTTTTCCCCTTTATTGTTCAGCATGCTGATGTGGATGTGCATCCCGCTGCCCGCATGCTCTTCATAAGGCTTCGCCATAAAAGTGGCGTGCATCTTATGCTTCTCCGCCATTAAACGCACGAGACGTTTTAACGCCAGCGCATCATCGCAGGCATCCAGCACGTTATCGGTATGGTGAAGGTTGATTTCAAACTGGCCCGGCGAGGCTTCCGCCACCGCGCCGTCGGCGGGGATCAGCTGCAGTTTGGCCAGCTCGTCGATGTCATAAAGCACGTCGGCAAAGTGGTTCAGGTTATCGACGGAGTAGACCTGGCTTTGGGTGTTGCGATCGTCGGTGCCCGGCGCGCACGGCGGCTGGAGGTAGCCTTCGGCGTCGCGTTTGCGGTCCAGTAAATAGAACTCCAGCTCTACCGCTACCACGGGGAACAGCCCGCGCTGGCGCAACTGCTGCCAGAGGCGGTTGAGTACGTTCCGCGGCTCAACGTCAAAGGGAGCGCCATCTTCATCAACCATGGTCAGCTGTACCTGGGCTATCGATTGTGGGTCAGCCGCCGAAGGCGTTAAGGTGCCGGGTACCGGAATGCAGCTGCGATCCGGTTCGCCCATATCCTGACCCAGGCCGGCCTCTTCCACCACATTGCCAAGAATATCCATTGCAAACACCGAGGCCGGGAAATAACAGCCTTTCTCCAGTTTGCTCAGGCCGGCAACCGGAATGCGCTTGCCGCGGAAGCAGCCGTTCAGGTCGGTAAGGAGGACATCGACATACTGGGTATCGGGGTAGGTTTCGAGGTAGCGCTTCACTTCTTTCGCGAACGCGCTGACCCGTCTCTCTTCCGTCTGCTGAACAAAGTTCTCAACTTCTACGATATTGGTTTCCATGATTCACCGCCGTTGGTTGGGTTTCGGTCCTGTGCTCAGACCGTTAAATATAATGTCCACCCCATCGACTGTGTATGCAAATAAATTGTTTGTCAAATGTTAAATTAAGTTTGCAAAGGGCTATTTCCACTGCTAGATTGAGAAAATATTGAACGATATGGCCGTTAAACCCGCTATAGCGGTCATAATTTAGTCCACTTTGTGAGGGCGATCATGGAAAATATAATGTACAAGCCAGTTGTTGGCGTCGTGATGTGTAGAAACAGGCTTAAGGGTCACCAGACCCAGACTCTGCAAGAAAAGTACCTGAATGCCATTGTTAACCACGGCGGACTGCCGATCGCCCTGCCGCATGCGCTGGCGGAGCCGGAGCTGCTGAACGCGTTAGTCGATAAACTGGACGGGATTTACCTGCCAGGCAGCCCCAGTAATGTGCAGCCGCACCTTTATGGTGAAAACGGCGATGAGCCTGACGCCGACCCCGGGCGTGATCTTCTGAGCATGGCGCTGATTAACGCCGCGCTCGAAAGGCGCATCCCCATTTTCGCCATCTGTCGTGGACTGCAGGAACTGGTTGTCGCCACCGGCGGGACTCTGTATCGTCGTCTGTTCGAGCAGCCTGAGCTCCTTGAACATCGTGAAGATCCTGAACTGCCCGTCGAGCAGCAGTATGCGCCGTCCCATCAGGTTGAGGTTCAGGAAGGAGGATTGCTGTCGCAATTGATACCGGGCTGCAACACGTTTTGGGTAAACTCGCTACATGGGCAAGGGGCAAAAACCCTGAGTCCGCAGCTGCGCGTGGAGGCGCGAGCGCCGGATGGACTGGTGGAAGCGGTCAGCGTGAACGATCATCCTTTCGCGTTGGGCGTACAGTGGCATCCTGAATGGAACAGTAGCGAATACGCCCTGTCGCGTATGTTGTTTGATGGTTTTATCACCGCCTGTCAGGGCCATCATGCTGAAAAGCGGCGGCGCTGACCACTACCGTTAAGGAAATGCAAATATGAGCGATGACGGACTGGCGCCAGGGAAACGTCTGTCAGAGATCCGCCAACAGCTGGGTCTCTCACAGCGTCGTGCCGCCGAACTGTCTGGGTTGACACATAGTGCCATCAGCACCATAGAGCAGGACAAAGTCAGTCCTGCCATCAGTACGCTGCAAAAGCTGCTGAAAGTCTATGGGCTGTCGCTCTCGGAATTCTTTTCTGAACCCGAAAAGCCGGACGAACCCCAGGTGGTCATTAATCAGGATGACCTGATTGAGATGGGAAGTCAGGGCGTTTCCATGAAGCTGGTTCATAACGGAAATCCGAACCGTACGCTGGCGATGATTTTTGAAACTTACCAGCCTGGAACCACGACCGGGGAGAGAATTAAGCATCAGGGTGAGGAGATAGGCACCATACTGGAAGGTGAGATCGTGCTGACCATTAACGGTCAGTCGTATCACCTGGTGGCTGGACAGAGCTATGCCATTAATACCGGCATCCCGCACAGCTTCAGCAACACCTCGGCAGGCATCTGCCGCATCATCAGTGCCCACACCCCCACCACATTCTGATTATTTAGCCTGAACGAGGTTCAGGCTTTCTTCAGGCCTGTCGCGGCGGAATATCTATTTTCGTCGCGGCGAAGAAATCGTAGTAATTACGCCTGCGCCGTACGGAATATTATTTCCTGTTGGCCCCGAAATAATTAACGCCAGTGAATGGCGACTCGCTCCTGAATAATTCGGGTTGTAAACAACCTGTCGCCATTCAGGGGAATAAAACGGTATTCAACTCCGGGGATACGTTATGCCTGCGCCCGGCGCAGTGCCCCCGTGCAGCCTGAAAACGCCGAACTGATTAATGTGCCGATAATGTTTTTAAGGAGTCATGATGAATTTTCAGCACCTGGCTTACTGGCAGGAAAAAGCGAAAAACCTGGCCATTGAAACGCGCTTATTTATTAACGGCGAATATTGCGCCGCGGCCGATAATACCACCTTTGAAACTATCGACCCTGCCGCGCAGCAGACATTAGCGCAGGTCGCCCGCGGTAAAAAAGCCGACGTCGAACGGGCGGTGAAGGCCGCGCGCCAGACTTTTGATAATGGCGACTGGTCGCAGGCCTCTCCGGCCCGGCGTAAAGCGGTTCTCACTCGCTTTGCTGACCTGATGGAAACCCATTGTGAAGAGCTGGCGCTGCTGGAAACGCTGGATACCGGCAAACCGATCCGCCACAGCCTGCGCGACGATATTCCCGGCGCCGCCCGCGCCATTCGCTGGTACGCCGAGGCGCTGGATAAAGTCTATGGCGAAGTCGCGCCCACCGGCGGCAACGAGCTGGCGATGATCGTTCGTGAACCAATTGGCGTGATTGCCGCGGTGGTGCCGTGGAACTTCCCGCTACTGCTGGCCTGCTGGAAACTCGGTCCGGCGCTGGCGGCGGGCAACAGCGTGATCCTCAAACCCTCAGAAAAATCGCCGCTCACCGCCCTGCGTCTGGCCGGGCTGGCGAAAGAGGCCGGCCTGCCGGACGGCGTGTTGAACGTGGTCAGCGGCTTTGGCCACGAGGCCGGACAGGCGCTGGCCCTGCATCCTGATGTTGAAGTCATTACCTTTACCGGCTCCACCCGTACCGGCAAGCAGCTGCTGAAAGACGCCGGCGACAGCAATATGAAGCGCGTATGGCTGGAAGCGGGCGGCAAGAGCGCCAACATCGTTTTCGCCGACTGCCCGAATCTGCAAAAAGCGGTCAACGCCACCGCCGGCGGCATCTTCTATAACCAGGGCCAGGTGTGTATCGCAGGCACCCGCCTGCTGCTGGAGGAGAGCATCGCCGACGAATTTCTGACATTGCTGAAAGCGCAGGCGCAACACTGGCAGCCGGGTAACCCGCTCGATCCGGACACCACCATGGGCATGTTGATTGATAACGCCCATGCCGACAACGTGCACAGTTTTATCCGCGGTGGCGAAGCCAAAAGCACGCTGTTCCTCGACGGACGGAAAAATCCGTGGCCTGCCGCCGTCGGCCCGACCATTTTCGTTGACGTCGACCCGGCATCGACCCTCAGCCGGGAAGAGATCTTCGGTCCGGTACTGGTGGTCACGCGCTTCAAAAGCGAAGAAGAGGCGCTGCAGCTTGCTAATGACAGTGACTACGGTCTCGGCGCCGCCGTGTGGACCCGCGATCTGTCACGCGCCCACCGCATGAGCCGTCGCCTGAAGGCTGGCTCGGTCTTCGTCAACAACTATAACGATGGTGATATGACCGTTCCGTTCGGCGGCTACAAGCAGAGCGGCAACGGGCGCGATAAATCGCTGCACGCGCTGGAAAAATTCACCGAACTGAAAACCATCTGGATTGCCCTGGAGTCTTGATCATGACTGAACATACCACTAGCTACTACGCCGCCAGCGCCAATAAGTATGAACCGTTCCCGACGCTGGAGGGGTCCATCAACTGTGACGTCTGCGTCGTCGGCGGCGGCTACACCGGCCTCTCCTCAGCTCTGCATCTGGCCGAAATGGGCTACGACGTGGTGGTGCTGGAAGGGGCGCGCATCGGCTTCGGCGCCAGCGGCCGCAACGGCGGTCAGCTGGTCAACTCCTATAGCCGCGATATCGACGTCATTGAGAAGAACTACGGCCCGGATGCGGCCAAAATGCTCGGCAGCATGATGTTCGAAGGCGGCGATATTATTCGCGAGCGCATCCAGCGCTACCAGATCCAGTGCGATTACCGCCCGGGCGGCCTGTTCGTGGCGATGAACCATAAGCAGCTGGAAACCCTGGAAGAGCAGAAAGCCAACTGGGAACGCTACGGCAACACCCAACTGGAGCTGCTGGACAGAGAGGCCATTCGTCGTGAAGTGGACAGCGACCGCTACGTCGGCGCCCTGCTTGACCACAGCGGCGGCCATATTCACCCGCTGAACCTCGCCATCGGCGAAGCGGACGCCATTCGTCTGAACGGCGGCCGGGTGTATGAGCAGTCGCCGGTCACCCGCATCCAGCACAGCAGCCCGGCGGTGGTCAGCACCGCGCGCGGCCAGGTCACCGCGCGCTACGTGATCGTCGCCGGCAACGCCTATCTTGGCGATAAACTGGAGCCGGAGCTGGCGAAACGCAGCATGCCGTGTGGCACCCAGGTGGTCACTACCGCTCCGCTGTCGGAAGAGGTCGCCCGCTCGCTGATCCCGAAAAACTACTGTGTGGAAGATTGTAACTACCTGCTGGACTACTACCGTCTGACCGGCGACAACCGTCTGCTGTACGGCGGCGGCGTGGTCTACGGCGCGCGCGATCCGGACGACGTGGAGCGGCTGATTATGCCGAAGCTGCTGAAAACCTTCCCGCAGCTGCAGGGGGTGAAAATTGACTACCGCTGGACCGGCAACTTCCTGCTGACCCTGTCGCGGATGCCGCAGTTCGGCCGTCTCGATAACAATATTTACTACATGCAGGGCTACAGCGGCCACGGCGTGACCTGTACCCACCTTGCCGGACGCTTGATTTCAGAGCTGCTGCGCGGCGACGCCGAGCGGTTCGACGCCTTCGCCAAACTGCCGCACTACCCGTTCCCGGGCGGCCGCAGCCTGCGCATTCCTTTTACCGCCATGGGCGCCGCCTACTACAGCCTGCGCGACCGCCTTGGGGTTTAATCGCCTCTGCCGACGGCGCTGGCCGTCGGCTCATGCTGCGGATAGTGCTGCTGAAAGTAGTGGCGCAGAAACTCCACGGTGGTGCGAATTTTAGCCGACGTCGCCAACCGGGAGACATAGACTGCCCAGACGTTGGCAGGCTGAAAGAATTCCGGCAGCACATGCACCAGATGGCCGCTGGCGATATTCTCCCGGACGTCCCACCATGAACGTAACGCAATCCCCTGCCCGTCAAGACACCACTGATGCACAATTTCACCATGGTTGGACGACAGCGGCCCGGTCACCTTGATCGCATGCTGCCCCTCTTTGCTGTGCAACTGCCAGATGCCAAACGGATGATCGCGTTCTTTAATCACCAGGCAGGGTAAGGCGGCCAGATCGCTCAGCTGTTTCGGCGGTGGATGGCGGGCAAGGAATTGCGGCGAGGCGCAGAGCACGCGGTGGTTGGCCGCCAGCTGGCGGGCAATCAGATTCGGCGCGATATCATCGCCCACGCGAATATCGAGATCCACCCCTTCATTGACTAAATCCACCAGCCGGTCCTGGACATCGAAACGCAGTTCCAGCTGCGGGTACTGAAGGGCCAGCGCCGACAGCGCCGGGGCCACCACCCGGCGACCAAAGCCGAAGCTACTGATAATACGCAGCGTTCCCTGCGGCACCTGACGTACGTCGGAAAGCTCGTCCATCATCTCATCGACATCCTGCAAAATGCGCTGCGCCCATTCGTAGATCCGCTCCCCCTCCTCGGTAATGGTGACCCGGCGGGTAGTCCGGTGCAGCAACACCACATTCAGGGTTTGCTCCAGCAGCGAAACCCGCTTGCTGACGAACGCCGGTGATACGCCAAGCTCTTCGGCGGCGGCGGCGAACCCGGCCCGGCGAGCGACCAGCATAAAGACGCGTAAATCATTTAGCAGCGGCAGATTATTCATGATCTGTGTTTTATGTTTCACCAGTTAGCGTGATTAATTATGAACCAGTCAATTATAGGATAGGCAGGTGGTCAAACATCATCGCTAAAAAGTGAGAACCGGAATGAAAAAAACCTATCGTATTGCCGCCATCCCGGGTGACGGAATTGGCAAAGAAGTTCTGCCTGAAGGGATTCGCGTGCTGCAAGCCGCCGCACAGCGTTGGGATCTGTCATTGAGCTTCGAGCAGATGGAGTGGGCAAGCTGCGAATATTATGCCCATCACGGCAAGATGATGCCGGACGACTGGCGCGAGCAGCTGCAGGGCTTCGATGCCATCTACTTCGGCGCCGTCGGCTGGCCGGATACCGTTCCCGACCACATTTCGCTGTGGGGGTCGCTGCTGAAGTTCCGCCGTGAGTTTGACCAATACGTCAACCTGCGTCCGGTGCGTCTGTTCCCCGGCGTCCCCTGCCCGCTGGCGGGTAAAAAGGCCGGCGATATCGATTTTTACGTGGTGCGCGAAAATACCGAAGGCGAATATTCCGCCCTCGGCGGGCGCGCCAATGAAGGCACCGAGCATGAAGTGGTGATTCAGGAGTCGGTCTTTACCCGCCGCGGCGTGGACCGGATCCTGCGCTACGCCTTCGAACTGGCGCAAAGCCGCCCACGCAAAACGCTGACTTCGGCGACCAAATCCAACGGTCTGGCGATCAGCATGCCCTACTGGGATGAGCGGGTGGAAGAGATGGCCAAAAACTATCCGGATATTCGCTGGGACAAGCAGCATATCGATATCCTGTGCGCCCGCTTCGTGCTGCAGCCGGAGCGTTTTGATGTGGTGGTCGGCTCCAACCTGTTCGGCGATATTCTCTCCGATCTCGGCCCGGCCTGTACCGGCACAATCGGTATTGCGCCGTCGGCCAATCTCAATCCGGAGCGCACCTTCCCGTCGCTGTTCGAGCCGGTTCACGGATCCGCGCCGGATATCTACGGTAAAAATATCGCCAACCCGATCGCCACCGTGTGGGCCGGGGCGATGATGCTCGATTTCCTCGGCAACGGCGATGAGCGCTATCACGCCGCGCACAACGGCATCCTGGCGGCGATTGAGCAGGTGATTGCCAGCGGGCCGAAAACCCCGGATATGAAAGGCAGCGCGTCAACGCAACAGGTCAGCGACGCCATCTGCAAGGCCATTTTGGCGTAATTACCCCGCCGCTCCCCGGCGGCGCGGCGCTTACCGGGGCTACAAAAGGCACGATAATGTAAAAACACGGCCCTCAGCCCGCATCCCTGCGGGCTGCCCCGGCCTGCAGGGAACGTCTCAGCGATGTTGAGGCCGCCAACACTGGCAGTTTCAGCAACAATGCTGAATACATTAAAGGCAGGCCGCACGGACCGTAGCCCGGGTAAGGCGCAGCCGCTACCCGGGAAGACCTGCGCCAACTCCCCTCTCTTTTCGCTATGCAGAATCCCCCACGATTGACAAGTGGACCGCATCACAGCGGTGAACTTTATTAATTCCTGAAAGGACAGAACCTGCGCCAATTCACCTTTTATTATTTCCGTTCCGTGTTTTATTGCTTCACGAAACGGCCAATTGTTTAATTCATGTAACGAAGAAATAATCCGATTGTTAATAGCCTTTGCTACGAACCTTGACCCTACAGCGTGATAACAACGACAGGCTAAAGCCACCGACGGGCAATCATGCCCAGGAGATCACCCATGTTGAGCAACGTAAAGAAAAAAGATGTGCCGCTGATTGCCATCAGCCTGGCGGCCATTGTTTTCATCGCCGCTACATTAAGTCTCTTCCCGCAGCAAACCGCGCAGGCGGCTGATTCGATTTTTAACGGCGTGACCCGGCTGCTGGGTTCCACGGTACAGGTACTGGTGCTGCTGGCGCTAGGACTGGTGCTCTATCTGGCGACCAGCAAATACGGCAATATCCGTCTCGGCGAAGGCAAAGTCGAATACAGTACCCTCTCATGGCTGTTTATGTTTATCTGCGCCGGGCTCGGCTCCTCCACGCTGTACTGGGGCGTTGCCGAATGGGCTTATTACTACCAGACCCCGGGCCTGAACATTGCCCCGCAATCGCCGAAAGCGCTGGAATACAGCATCCCTTATTCTTTCTTCCACTGGGGGGTTAGCGCCTGGGCGACCTACACTCTCGCTTCGCTGATCATGGCCTATCACTTCCACGTGCGGAAAAATAAAGGCCTCAGCCTCTCCGGGATCATTTCAGCGATCACCGGAGTGAGTCCGCAGGGCTTCTGGGGCCGTCTGGTCGATCTGATGTTCCTGATCGCTACCGTCGGCGCGTTAACCATTTCGCTGGTGGTCACTGCCGCCACCTTCACCCGCGGCCTGTCAGCGCTGACCGGGCTGCCGGATAACTTCACCGTCCAGGCGTTTGTGATCCTGCTCTCCGGCGGTATTTTCTGCATGAGTTCGTGGATTGGCATCAACAACGGCCTGCAGCGCCTGAGCAAAATGGTCGGCTGGGGGGCGTTTCTGCTGCCGTTGGTGGTATTACTGGTTGGTCCGACCGAATTCATCACCAATAACATCATTAACGCCGTCGGCCTGACGACTCAGAACTTCCTGCAGATGAGCCTGTTTACCGATCCCCTCGGCGACGGCGCCTTTACCCGCAACTGGACCGTCTTCTACTGGCTGTGGTGGATCTCCTATACCCCGGGCGTGGCGATGTTCGTCACCCGCGTCTCCCGCGGGCGCAAAATCAAAGAGGTGATATGGGGACTGCTCCTTGGTAGCACCGCCGGCTGCTGGTTCTTCTTTGGGGTGATGGAAAGCTACGCCATGCACCAGTTCGTTAACGGCGTGATTAACGTACCGCAGGTGATGCAGACTCTTGGCGGCGAAACCGCCGTCCAGCAGGTCCTGATGTCGCTGCCGGCAGGTAAGCTGTTCCTCGCCGCCTATCTGTTCGTGATGATTGTTTTCCTCGCCTCGCACATGGATGCGGTGGCCTACACCATGGCAGCGACCAGCACCCGCAACCTGCGCGAAGGCGACGATCCGGATCGCGGCATGCGCCTGTTCTGGTGCGTGGTGATCACCCTCATCCCGCTATCGATTCTGTTTACCGGCGCTTCGCTTGAGACCATGAAAACCACCGTGGTGCTGACCGCCCTACCGTTCCTTGCCATTTTACTGATTAAAACCGGCGGCTTCGTGCGCTGGCTAAAACAGGACTACGCCCACGTGCCGGTCAATCAGATAGAAACCCATACGCCCGAGCCAATGATTAAAGCCGAGACGCTACCGGTTGGCACGGTACTCAAAGGCGACGGCCAGTCGCTGTAAAACCTCTTACTGACAATAATCACAAGGTGACCTTACATGAGCAATTTGAGCCCTGACTTTACTCTGCCGATTAACTTTTGCGCCAATCCGCAGGATGCCTGGACCATTCCGGCCCGTTTTTATACCGACAGCCAGGCGTTTGAGCACGAGAAAGAGCGCATCTTCGCCAATAGCTGGATTTGCGTCGCCCACGGCAGCGAGGTCGCCCGGCCGAACGACTACATCACCCGGGAGATCATTGGCGAAAATATCGTTATCGTCCGCGGCCGCGACAATATTCTGCGCGCTTTCTATAACGTCTGCCCGCACCGCGGCCACCAGCTGCTGAGCGGTGAAGGTAAAGCCAAAAACGTGATTACCTGCCCCTATCACGCCTGGGCCTTCAAGCTTGACGGCAATCTCGCCCACGCCCGCAACTGCGAAAACGTGGCGAATTTCGATAGCGAAAAGGCGCAGCTGGTGCCGGTTCGCCTGGAAGAGTATGCCGGCTTTGTGTTTATCAATATGAACCCGCAAGCGGAGAGCGTGGAAACGCAGCTGCCGGGCCTGCAGGACAAAGTGCTGGAAGCCTGCCCGGACGTGCATGATCTGAAACTGGCGGCGCGCTTTACCACTCTCACCCCGGCGAACTGGAAAAATATCGTCGATAACTATCTGGAATGTTACCACTGCGGCCCGGCGCACCCGGGCTTCTCGGATTCCGTACAGGTTGACCGTTACTGGCACACCATGCACGGCAAATGGACGCTGCAGTATGGCTTCGCCAAGCCGTCCGAGCAGTCGTTTAAATTCGAAGAAGGTACCGACGCCGCGTTCCACGGTTTCTGGCTGTGGCCGTGCACCATGTTCAACGTGACGCCGATCAAGGGCATGATGACCGTGATCTATGAATTCCCGGTGGATGAAGAGACCACTCTGCAGAATTACGACATCTATTTCACCAACGAAGAGCTGACTGACGATCAGAAAGCGCTGATTGAGTGGTATCGCGACGTGTTCCGCCCGGAAGATTTACGCCTGGTGGAAAGCGTGCAGAAGGGGCTGAAGTCCCGCGGCTATCGCGGCCAGGGGCGCATTATGGCGGATAACAGCGGCAGCGGTATCTCCGAGCACGGTATCGCGCATTTCCACAATCTGGTGGCCCAGGTGTTCCAGCCGTAATCGTTGAAGGAGTTGGCTATGTCCGTGTTTCACTCAGATCTGTTTCGCCAGCAGGCGCTGATTGCCGGAAGCTGGCGCGACGCCGACGACGGCACGACGCTTGCCGTCAGCAACCCTTCCACCGGCGCGACGCTCGGCCAGATCCCCAATATGGGTCGGGCGGAAGCGCAGCAGGCGGTGGATGCCGCCGCTGCCGCGCTGCCGGCCTGGCGCGCATTAACCGCCGCTCAGCGCGCCACGCAATTGAAAAACTGGCACCGCCTGATCCTCGAAAACAAGACCGCGCTGGCGCAGATCATGACCGCCGAGCAGGGCAAGCCGCTGGCGGAGGCGGAAGGTGAAATCGCCTATGCCGCCTCGTTTATCGAGTGGTTTGCCGAACAGGGCAAACGCACCAACGGCGAAATAATCCCCTCCCCTGGCGCGGATAAACGCCTGATGGTGATCCGCCAGGGCGTGGGCGTCTGCGCGGCGATCACCCCGTGGAACTTCCCGGCGGCGATGATCACCCGTAAGGCCGGCCCGGCGCTGGCCGCGGGTTGTACGATGGTGATAAAGCCGGCTAACGAAACGCCGTTTACCGCGCTGGCGATGGCGGAACTGGCGAATCAGGCCGGGATCCCGCAGGGCGTCATTAACGTCGTTACCGGCCAGTCGCGCGAAATTGGCGCGGTGTTCACCGGCGATGAGCGGGTGCGTAAACTCTCCTTTACCGGCTCGACCGAAGTTGGCCGCGTACTGATGCGCCAGTGCGCGGAATCCATCAAAAAGCTCTCTTTAGAGCTCGGCGGTAACGCGCCGTTTATCGTCTTTGACGATGCCGATATCGATAAAGCGGTCGAAGGAGCGCTGATCGCCAAGTTCCGCAACGCCGGGCAAACCTGCGTCTGCGTCAATCGCTTCTATATTCATCGCGCCGTCTACGACCAATTCTGCGATAAGTTCGTGGCCCGCGTCGCCGCCCTGAAAGTTGGCGATGGCAGCGAGTCCGATGTACAGATTGGCCCGCTTATCAACGCCGACGCCGGGCGCAAAGTCCAGTCCCTGCTCGACGACGCCCTGACCCGCGGCGCAACGCTGTTAACCGGCGGTAAAGCGCACCCACTGGGCGGTAATTTCTTCACCCCTACGGTTATCGGCGACGTACAGCCGGGGTCACTGCTGCTGCAGGAAGAGATTTTCGGCCCGGTGGCCGCGCTGGTGAAATTTGACGATGAGCAGCAGGTCATCGAGCAGGCGAATAACACCATCTACGGTCTCGCCTCCTATTTTTACAGCAACGATGCCGCCCGTATCTGGCGCGTCTCCGAGCAGCTGGAATACGGGATGGTCGGCATCAATACCGGGCTGATTTCCAACGAAGTCGCGCCATTTGGCGGAGTGAAGCAGTCCGGCCTTGGCCGCGAAGGGTCGGAACACGGAATCGAAGATTACCTGGAGATGAAGTATCTCTGCCAGGGGTTGTAAATGTCCTCTCCCGGCGGCGGCGCTGGCCACGCCGGGATTTTTGATGGAGTTCAGCGATGTCTGATTATCAAATGTTTGAGGCGATCGTTCGCGATGTTGAACAGATCACCGCCCAGGTGAAGCGTTTTACGCTGGTGTCGCCGACCGGCGCCCCGCTGCCGGGATTCAGCGGCGGCAGCCATATTATCGTCCAGATGCAGGATGGCGAGCAGCGCTACAGTAACGCCTATTCGCTGATGAGCTCGCCGCTGGATACCACCAGCTGGCAGATTGCGGTGCGTCTTGAGTCGCCTTCCAAAGGCGGCTCGCGTTTTATGCACCAGCAGGTGCGCCCGGGCGATACCCTGACGGTGTCCACGCCCAACAACCTGTTCGCCATCGAACCACAGGCGCGAAAACATCTGCTGATCGCCGGCGGTATCGGCATCACGCCATTCTTGTCCCATATTCCGGAACTGGAACAACGGCAGGCCGACTGGCAGCTGCACTACTGTTTCCACGACGCCGACAATAATGCTTTCGTCGATGCGCTCAGCGCCGCGCCGTGGCGAGATCGGGTCAATGTTCATGTATCAGCGCTCGGCAGCCGTCTCGACCTGCCGCGCCTGTTCGCCGACCTCGAGCCCGGAACCCACGTGTATACCTGCGGCCCGGCGGCGCTTAACGAGGCGGTGAAAGCCGCCGCCGAACGCCATCAGGTGCCCGCCAGTCAGCTGCACTTTGAGCAGTTTATCGTTGAGGATAAAGGCGGAGAGGCGTTTACCCTGGTGCTGGCGCGTTCCGGACGCGAATTTACCGTACCGCAGGACATGACCATTTTGCAGGTTATTGAGAATAACAAAGCGGCGAAGGTGGAATGCCTGTGCCGCGAAGGGGTGTGCGGCACCTGCGAAACGATGATTCTGGAAGGGGAAGCGGACCACCGCGATCAGTATTACAGCGAGGAAGAGAAAGCCAGCCAGCAGAGTATGCTGATCTGCTGCTCGCGCGCCAAAGGCGGCCGCCTGGTACTGGATTTGTAAAGCGCACACCGGCCGGCACCGCTGGCCGGTGTGCAGATCACAGTTCCAGCTCGCGGCGCAGCAGGTCGGCAATATCCTCGCTGCTCTCCGCGGATACCAGAGATTGGCGGAACTCCGCGTGCATAATGCGCCGCGCCAGCCGCGAGAAGATACGCATATGCTGATCGCCCGCCGAGTGCTTGTTCAGCGTCAGCATAATCACAAACTGCGCCTCTTCATCGCCCCACACCACCGGCTGCGCCAGACGGGCGACGCTGATGGTCGACTGCTCGATATGCTCGGATTTACTGTGCGGAATGGCGAAGCTAAAGCCCAGACCGGTGGAGAACACCGCCTCGCGGGCCCACAGGTCAGCCTCCAGCTTTCGCGGATAGCGGCAGCGTCCGGCCAGCAGCAGGTTATCCGTCATCCCTTTCAGCACCTCCTCCTTGCTGCGCCAGTCGCTATTGAGCGTAATGCACTCGGCGCTCACCAGCGGCACATCCTGCTGACGCATGCGGAACTGGGCCAACAGATGCTCCACTTCCAGTGAGGTACGGCACTGCATGGCCTGATTCAGCAGCTGGCGGCAGGCGCGGCTGTCCAGTTGCGCCAGGCGCGATTTGGTCGCCGGGATCGCCGGCGCGCTCATGCTCAATTCATCTAAACCGAGGCCTACCAGCAGCGGAAGCACCGATCCTTTGGCCCCCAGTTCGCCGCACAGACCGATCCATTTCCCCTGCCGATGCACCGCCTGTACCGCATAGTCCAGCGCGCGCAGGAAGGCGGGATTCAGGCTGTTATAATGGCGCGTCACTTTCGCATTATCACGATCGACCGCCAGCAGATACTGCGTTAAGTCGTTGCTGCCGATGCTAAAGAAATCCACCTCTTCACAACACTGATCGATGATAAACATCACCGACGGCACTTCCAGCATGATGCCGAGCGGGATCTTTTCATCAAACGGGATCTGCTCGGCGCGCAGCGACTGTTTGGCCTCCGCCAGTCGCTCTTTCACCCACAGGATCTCTTCCATTGATGAAATCATGGGGATCATAATCTTCAGCGAGCCGTGCGCCGAGGCGCGTAAAATCGCCCGTAGCTGAGTGTGAAACAGCGCCTGATACTCTTCATAGATGCGCACCGCGCGGTAGCCGAGGAACGGATTGTTTTCCGCAGGGATGTTGAGATAGGCCACCGGCTTATCACCGCCGATATCCATAGTCCGCACGATAATGCTGCGCCCGGCAGCGGGTTCCAGCGCCTGGCAGAAGATGTTGTAGAGCTCATCTTCCGACGGCGCGCTCGGGCGATCCATATACAGCATTTCAGTGCGGAACAACCCTACCGACTGCGCGCCCTGGTTGAATGCCGCCACCGCTTCCACCGAATGGGCGATATTGGTGGCGATCTCCACGCGGATACCGTCTTGCGTCTGCCCGGCTTTATCCAGCCATACCTGCTGCTGTTGCCGGATTTGCGCCTGTAGCCAGGCCTCCTGCTGATAGTAGCGCGCTACCGCCGGACTCGGATCCACCACCAGCAGCCCGGCGTTGCCGTCAATCTGCACCTGCGTATCCACCCATGGCAGCAGCGCGGCTAAATCCACGCCCACCAGAGTAGGGATATTGAATGAGCGTGCCAGAATCACGGTATGCGAGGTGGTGCCGCCGCTGCGCAGCAGCAGCCCTTTGAGATGCGTTTTATCCAGTTCCAGAAACTGGCTGGGGGTCAGCTCGTCGGCAAGACAAATGGCCGCTTCCCGCAACTGGCCCGGCGCCGGGAAACGGGCTTCGCCGTAGATATGCTGTAACAGCTGGAAGCAAACGTCGCGTACATCCAGTACCCGCTCCTGCAGATAGCTGTTGCCGGAGTCGCGGAACTGGGCGCAGAAGTGGTCGCCGGTGGCGACAATCGCCTGGGCGCAGCTCAACCCGGTGAGAATACCGCCAAGCAGGTGCTGGCGCAGCGAGGCATCCGTCGCCAGCGAACGGTGAGCTTCCAGGATCGCGCTGGCGGTGCCGTCATTGTCCAGCAGCCGCAGCTCGATATCTTTCACCAGCAGGCGCAGGCCATTATCCAGCGCCGCCTGCTCCTGTTCGGGACTGGCGGCGACGGGCAGTTCGCCCAGCTCGTGCAGATCGCGTGATTTGAGATGAACCAGCGTCCCTCCCGCGCTGCCGGCGCACACCGGGTGGGCATGAAACAGCGTCGGGTTCAGCCGCGAAAGCGACTCTGGCACCGGCTGGACATCCAGCGTTGGCGCAGCGGGCAGCGGCGCGTCACAGTGGGGAAATTCATCGCGCATAAAAGCCGTTAACGCGGCGAATGCCTCAGCTTCATCTTCGCCGCTGATAAGCAGCTGGCAGGCGTCGCCCTTCAGAGTATTGCTGCCGATAATCGCCAGCGCGCTCTTGGCATTTCCGCCGGTCTCGCGGCGCAAGTTCCGCCACTCAACCGCTGATGAAAAACGGTTACACAGCGTTTCGACCAGACTGGCCGGACGCGCATGCACGCCGTTGGGCAAATCACATGTAAATTCAATGACCAGAGCCATCGCCTTCCTCCAGAGCAATCCATTATTTCCTCAAAAAGTAATAAAAGACGGCCCCAGGGACTAGGTGATAAAACTGGCAATTACTGGACTATTGTACACACAATATTTTTTTATGCCCGCCATCACAATTCCACCCTGTTAGCGCTCATCTCTCCTGTCATCACTAAGATTTGAGGTGGATCGCAATTCTTTTCTCACCTTACAAATATCCAGTAAATGCACTTTTTCTCTACTGTTTAATACCCCGCCCTTTTTCTAATGTTGAGGCATTAATACTGTCACGGGCCCTACAGCGCTCAGGAGCAAGCAATGAACGAACTGGTGCAAATACTAAAAAATACCCGCCAGCATCTGATGACCGGCGTGTCACATATGATCCCCTTCGTGGTCTCCGGCGGGATCCTGCTGGCGGTCTCCGTCATGTTGTATGGCAAAGGCGCGGTACCCGATGCCGCCACCGACCCTAATCTGAAGAAACTTTTTGATATCGGCGTCGCCGGGCTGACGCTGATGGTGCCCTTTCTCGCCGCCTACATCGGCTACTCCATTTCTGACCGCGCCGCGCTGGCCCCCTGCGCCATCGGCGCCTGGGTGGGCAACAGCTTTGGCGCCGGTTTCTTCGGCGCGCTGATCGCCGGCATGATTGGCGGCCTGGTGGTCTATTACCTGAAAAAAATCCCCGTACATAAAGTTCTGCGCTCGGTGATGCCGATTTTCATCATTCCCATCGTCGGCACCTTTATCACCGCCGGGATCATGATGTGGGGGCTTGGCGAGCCGGTTGGCGCGCTGACCGCTAACCTGACCGGCTGGCTGCAGGGGATGCGCGAGGGCAGCATCGTGGTGCTGGCCATCATTATGGGTCTGATGCTGGCCTTTGATATGGGCGGCCCGGTGAACAAAGTAGCCTACGCCTTCATGCTGATTTGCGTTTCGCAGGGCGTCTACAGCGTGGTGGCTATCGCTGCCGTCGGTATCGCCGTACCGCCGCTGGGCATGGGGCTGGCGACGCTGATTGGCCGCAAATATTTCACCGCCGAAGAGCGGGAAACCGGCAAAGCCGCGCTGGTGATGGGCTGTGTCGGCGTGACCGAAGGGGCGATTCCCTTTGCCGCCGCGGATCCGCTGCGCGTCATTCCGGCCAATATGATTGGCGCCGCCAGCGGCTGCGTCACCGCCGCGCTGATGGGCGCCCAGTGTTACGCCGGCTGGGGCGGGCTCATCGTGCTGCCGGTGGTCCAGGGCAAGCTCGGGTTTGTTGCCGCGCTGCTGGTCGGCGCCTGCGTCAGCGCTGCCTGCGTCATCCTGCTGAAAGCCTTCGCCAAAAAGAAACCCACTGACGTCGCCGCTGACGATGAACTAGACCTTGATTTCGAAATTAACTAACAGACTGGAAGGAACAGATTATGACCCACATTATCGCTGTCACCGCCTGCCCGTCGGGCGTGGCTCACACCTACATGGCCGCTGAATCGCTGGAAAGCGCCGCCAAAGCCAAAGGCTGGCAGGTCAAGGTTGAAACGCAGGGTTCCATTGGCATTGAAAACGAACTGACGGCGGAGGAGATTGCAGCCGCCGATATGGTCATTCTAACCAAAGATATCGGCATCAAATTCGAAGAGCGTTTTGCCGGGAAAACTATCGTGCGCGTCAATATCAGCGATGCGGTCAAGCGCGCCGACGCCATCATGAACAAGATAGACAGCCACCTTTCCCAGAGCGCCTGAAGCCTTAAAAGGGCGCCTTCGCGCCCTTCGCCACAACATGGAGTTTATCATGACGAATCGTACCCAACGCCTGAAAGCCAGCCTGTTCGCCCAGCCGCGCGAAATCTCCCTTGAGCGCGCATTACTCTACACTGCCAGCCATCGGCAGACGGAGGGCGAGCCGGTGATTATCCGCCGGGCGAAAGCCACCGCGTGGATCCTCGATAAGGTGATGATTTCGATTCGTGAGGATGAACTGATCGCCGGCAACCGCACCGTCAAACCGCGGGCAGGGATTATGTCGCCCGAGATGGACCCCTACTGGCTGCTCAACGAGCTCGACGCCTTTCCGACCCGACCACAGGACCGCTTCGCGATAAGCGAAGAAGATAAGCAAATCTACCGCGAAGCGCTGTACCCCTACTGGGAAAAGCGTTCAATGAAAGATTTCATCAACGGCCAGATGACTGAAGAGGTCAAGGCCGCCGTCAACACCCAGATATTCAGCGTGAACCAGACCGATAAAGGCCAGGGCCATATCATCATCGACTATCCACGGCTGCTGAATCATGGCCTTGGCGCCCTGGTCGCCGAACTCAAAACGCACTGCGCCCGGCAACCGGAGAACCCCTTTTATCAGGCGGTACTGATCCTGCTGGAAGCTTCCCAGCGCCATATTCTGCGCTACGCCGCGCTGGCCGAGGAGATGGCTGGGCACTGTCAGGACCCGCAGCGTCAGCAGGAGCTGTTAACTATCGCCGCTATTTCGCGCCACAACGCGCAGCACCGGCCAACGGACTTCCCCCAGGCCTGCCAGCTGTTCTGGTATATGAATATCATTCTGCAGTACGAATCCAATGCCAGCTCGATTTCGCTGGGGCGTTTTGACCAGTATATGCTGCCGTTTTATCAGGCATCGCTGAATCAGGGTCAGGATCCCGCGTATCTCAAGGCGTTGCTGGAGTCGCTGTGGGTGAAATGCAACGATATCGTCCTGCTACGCTCCTCCAGCAGCGCGCGCTATTTCGCGGGTTTTCCCACCGGCTATACCGCCCTGCTCGGCGGGCTGACGGACACCGGGCGCAGCGCGGTCAACGTGCTGTCATTTTTATGCCTCGACGCCTATCAAAACGTTCAGCTGCCGCAGCCGAATCTGGGCGTGCGGGTCAACGAGCTGATTGATCGCCCGTTCCTGCGTAAAACCGCTGAGACCATTCGCCTGGGTACCGGGATCCCGCAGATTTTCAACGATGAGGTGGTCGTGCCGGCCTTCCTTAACCGCGGCGTGTCGCTGGAAGATGCCCGCGATTACGCGGTGGTCGGCTGCGTGGAGCTCTCTATTCCAGGGCGCACCTACGGCCTGCATGATATCGCCATGTTTAATCTGCTGAAGGTGATGGAAATTGTGCTGCAGGAAAATGAACATCAGCCTGACGTCAGCTGGGACGGCCTTATCTGCCAGATCCGCGACAAAATTCGCCATTACATCAAGCTGATGGTCGAGGGCAGCAACATTTGCGATATCGGGCACCGCGACTGGGCGCCGGTCCCGCTGCTCTCCTCGTTCATTGAAGATTGCGTGCAGCACGGCAAAGATATCACCGCCGGCGGCGCGCGCTATAACTTCTCCGGCGTCCAGGGTATCGGGATCGCTAACCTGAGCGATTCGCTGTACGCCCTGAAGGGTATGGTCTTCGACCAGCAGCGTCTCAGCTTTGACCAACTGATGGCCGTGCTGAAAGCCAATTTCCAGACGCCGGAAGGGGAAAAGATCCGCGCCCGGCTGATTAACCGTTTTGACAAGTACGGCAACGATATCGACGATGTCGACAATATTAGCGCCGATCTGCTGCGTTTTTACTGCAAAGAAGTCGAGCAGTATCTGAACCCGCGCGGCGGCCATTTTACCCCCGGCTCCTACACCGTCTCCGCGCACGTGCCGCTGGGTTCGGTGGTGGGCGCCACCCCGGACGGGCGACTGGCCGGCGAACAGCTGGCGGACGGCGGCCTGTCGCCGATGGTCGGTCAGGATTCCCAGGGGCCGACGGCAGTGCTGAAATCGGTCAGCAAGCTGGATAACTATCTGCTGTCGAACGGTACGCTGCTGAACGTCAAATTCACTCCGGCAACGCTGGCCGGCGACGGCGGCCTGAACAAACTGGCCGTTTTTTTACAGGCCTTCTGCAAGCTCAAGCTGCAGCATATTCAGTTCAACGTGGTCAATGCCGGCACCCTGCGTGAAGCGCAGCAGCGGCCGCAGGACTTTGCCGGTCTGGTGGTACGGGTCGCGGGCTACAGCGCCTTCTTTGTTGAGCTGTCGAAGGAGATTCAGGATGACATTATCCGCCGCACCGCGCATCAGCTGTGAGGTCATCGACACGCGCGCCGACCGGGCGCGTATTTTTAACCTCCAGCGCTACTCGCTCAACGATGGCCAGGGGATCCGCACGGTAGTCTTTTTTAAAGGCTGCCCTCATACCTGCCCGTGGTGCGCCAATCCCGAATCAATTTCACCCAGGATTCAGACCCTGCGCCGGGAGAGTAAATGCCTGCGCTGCACCCGCTGCCAGCAGGACGTCGCCGAATGTCCGTCCGGAGCGTGGGAACAGATTGGCCGCGATGTGACGCTGGATAACCTGTTGCAGGAGGTGCTGAAGGATGAGGTCTTCTTTCGCGCCTCCGGCGGCGGCGTCACCCTCTCCGGGGGCGAAGTGCTCATGCAGGCCGGGTTTGCCGCCCGCTTTCTCCAGCGCCTGCGCCAGTGGGGGATCCGCACCGCCATCGAAACCGCGGGCGACGGCGCTTTTGACCGCTTCCTGCCGGTGGCCGAAGCCTGCAATGAAGTGCTGTTTGATTTTAAAATCATGGAACCTGAGCGGGCGCGGTCGCTGCTGCGAATGAATCAGCCACGGGTGCTGGACAATTTTCGCCAGCTGGCGGCGAGAAAAATCAACCTGATCCCGCGGGTGCCGCTGATCCCGGGCTACACACTGAATACCGATAATTTTCGCCAGATTCTGGCGTTCCTCGCCCCTTTCGCGCTAAAAGAAATGCACCTGTTGCCGTTTCATCAATATGGCGAGCCCAAATACCGTCTGCTGGGCAAACCCTGGACGCTGGCCAGCGTGAAAGCGCCTGACGAAGCGGAAATTCAACCATATCGGGTGATGGCCGAAGCGGCCGGTTTCCACGTCACTATCGGCGGTTAACGCCAGGAGGATGTTATGGACTTCAATATTGTCGCCGTCACCGCCTGCGTCAGCGGGGTGGCGCATACCTACATGGCCGCCGAACGACTGGAAAAGGTCGGTCATCATGAAAAATGGCACCTGAAGGTGGAAACCCAGGGGGCGCTCGGCGTAGAAAATCGGATCACCGCGGAAGATATCGCCCGCGCCGAAGTGGTGCTGCTGGTGACGGATATCGAAATCGACGACCCTCATCGCTTTCGCGGCCTGCGGACGATTAAAACCAGCATCAAGAGCTTCCTGCTGCAGCCGCAGCAGATCGTCGAGGCCGTGAAAAGCATCATGAAAAAGCCGGTCGTCTATGTAGAACTTCCCTGACCGGCGACAGACCTTATTCTACATCCAGCAGCCACTTTTGCGCCGGCGTCAGGCGGCTTGCCGTCTCCGGCGTGAGCCAGCGCCGCTGGTCCTGCTGCGGCGTATCCGCACGATCGATATATAACCCATGCAGTACGCGTCGTCTGCTGCCTTCACGATTACGGGTGCCGCCGTGCCAGGCGTGGGCGTTGTAGATCATCACGCTGCCAGCCGGCGCGGCAAACACAATCTCATCGGGATGGGCCTGTTCCGGGTCGGCCAGCACCTCCTCTGGTAACTCGGGGCGGAGGTGGGTACCAGGAATGATCCGCGGCGCGCCGTTGGCGGCGCTCAAATCGTCTATCGCCCAGATGGTATTCACCAGGTGGACTTTGGGAAAATCCGGGCGCGGCTTTTTCCAGTCGGCGTGCAGCGGCTGGTGGCCGCCGTTATACAGCGCCTCGCGGGCGTTCAGGCTGGAGACTTTAAAATCCCCGTTGAAGATATAGCGACAAGCGGAGAGGATCAGCGGGTGTGACCAGACTTTCTCCCAGATAACCCCCTTATTAATCAGGTTAGCGATCCGCGTCGCCGTCGCCTCCTGATGGTGCTCCATCGCCAGATTATCGCCTTCGCGTTCAACCAGGGTGTCAATGAGCAGGCGCATTTCGCTCAGCCACTGGGCGTCAACGACGTTATGCACGACGGTGTAGCCGAGGGTGTCGAGCTCGTGTTTCATTTGCGCGCTGAGCGTCTGGCTGGCGCCTAACGCATCGAGAAAGTTAGCCGATGATGAGTTCATTTTACGTTCCTTTTTAACGTTCCGATAACACAAACAAACTCTACTGGTCCCTCCGCGGCATGACACGAGGCGAGCGCTACAAAAAACTGGACATACGTACGCGAGCCCACAAAGTGTGATGGACATCAATAATCTCTTTTCCGGCGATGCATGCGCTACAGCTGGCCGGCAATCCGCTGCGCAAAATGGCTAAACTAACGCTGCTGGGAAGGAAAAAATAGATTACCATCAACAGGATAATGCGCATGCTGAGGGCAAAGAATGATTGAAGATCTGCCGGATATACTGCATCGGTTAATCGGTCAAAAAGATCACCTACAGGTGAGATTTCCTGAGCCGGATATCTCCGTGCCTGCCCTCGCCTTCAACGTGCCGTTTCCGCGTCTGGAAATTGTGCTGGAGGGCCAACTGAATGAACAGGGACTGCCGCTGGCCGCCTCGACGTTAACCACGCTGCAGGTACTGTACGTGCAGGCGGGGAAGTGGACGCTGCCGCAGTGGACCGGTCCGGCCACTACCCTGAGCATTCTGTTTGGTCGGCAGAAACTGGGATTCAGTATTCAGCGCTGGGACGGAAAAAGCCTGCACACGGAAAAACAGAGCGTTTCCCGGCTTGGGCCGCGCGTGGGTTCCTACCTGTTGCTGAGCCTGAATGAAGTCAGCCTGCAGCCCGATCCGCTGACCGCGCGACTGGTGATCGCCGCGCTGCTGAGTCATTGTCGTGAACAGCTGGTCGGGCTGGAGATGCGCGTCAGCCGCAGCCGGGATCTGTTTCTCGCCGTCCAGGACTACCTCGAGGAAAATCTCAGTCTACCGCTGACGCGGGAATCGGTAGCCAAACGTTTTCACATCACGCCCAACTATCTATCGCATATTTTTCAGAAATCAGGCTCGGTGGGATTTAATGAGTATCTGACCCGGGTTCGCCTGGAAAAGGCGAAGCAGCTATTGCGCGGCTATGACCTGAAGGTGAAAGAGATTGCGCACAATTGCGGCTTTGTCGACAGCAACTATTTTTGCCGGGTTTTTAAACGCTACACAGAACGCTCGCCATCGGAGTATCGGCGACACTGCCGTAGCGCGCAGCAGGCCTAACCTGCCGCACCGGCAGATGGCGCCCACTCCACGCGGCCGCGGCCGTTATGCTTGGCCTTGTACAGCGCCTCGTCGACTTTACGGATAAACGTCTCCTGCGCTTCGCCTGGCCGCCAGGTTCCGACGCCAATGCTGATCGACAGCGGCGTCTGATGATTGATCAGGATGGTGCGGGCGTTAGCAAGGATCGACTGCGCCAGAGCGTGCAGCTCGGGCTCCGACAGGCCATCGACGATAATGGCGAACTCTTCCCCACCGATCCGCGCCGGCTGGACCTGCTCGCTGGTTAGTTTCGCCAGCTGTTTCCCCAGCGAAAATAACACTTCATCCCCCACCAGGTGGCCCCAGCTATCATTGATTTTCTTAAAAAAATCGATATCCAGAATCATGAGTCCCAGCGCATGCCCGGACTTCTCGCGAATGGTATCAATGAAAAAACGCCGGTTGGGTAACTGGGTCAGTTCATCCTTCAGGGATTGCGAGCGCGCATCGACGTACAGCAAATTGATTCGCTCAATAATTTTGTAGACCCCCACCACGGTCAGCAGCATCCCGGAGAGGCGCAGCAGATCTTCGCAGTAGTAGCCCATCCAGCGCGGCTGAACCACGATCTCATCCATCACGTCAAAGGTGCCGCCGGCAATCCACAACAGCAGCCCATAGCGTACCCAGTTGACGGCAATGTGGCTCATCCGCACCTTCGCCGAGCTCCACAGCATAAACACCAGAAACAACAACGCCAGCAGATCGATATAGAGGCCGGGGTTAGTCAGGATCTCGTGTCGTGTACCGACCGGAGGCGACACCAGGGCGCAGCCGACAGCAACAGCGACGATAACCAGCAGCGCAGGCAGGAGCGTCACCCGGGCCACAGCGGCCGGGCCGGGGCGATTCGCAGGAGTATGGAGTTCAGGCATAGCGGTGTCTCATGGTAACAACAGGGCCGATCGCGAGACAGGATAACAGTTAAGCGTAGCGGGACGAATGAAAAAGCGACGGTTCGGTAAAATGGCGGGAACTGGACTGACCCCGCGGAATTGTTCCAACGTACTACCACTCCATGGCGACGAGGTCAGTGGCGCGGATACTAGCGGCTTCATCCGCCATCTAATTAGCTTTCCGTGCGGCGCCGTCGATAGCCGGCGCCGCCTGCTCAGGGATTAGCCGCTAAACACTCGCGCCTTGCCGCTGACCGTCAGTCTCACCATCGCGCCGGGCTGCCACGCCGGCTGGCTCACGGTTCGCAGGACAATCGGCCGCTCGTGCCCAGCCATCGACAGCGTCAACGTGGAAAGCTGGCCTGAGAAATCGACATCGCGGATAATGGCGGTACTTTCCTGCGGCCCGCTCACACTGACGCTCAGCTGTTCCGGACGCAGCATCACCCTACCTTCGCCAGCAGGATGCAGTGCGTCCGTCGCCAGGTCCCCCAGCGCGCAGCTTGCCCGGCCGGGGCTCAGGCGTGCGGGGAGGATCAGGGCATCGCCAAGAAATAACGCCGTCTCTTCATCCACCGGCTGCGAGTAAACCGTCAGCGGGGTGCCAACCTGGGCGAAGCGCCCCTGACGCATTACCGCCACCTGCGTAGCGAACGACAGCGCCTCGTTCTGGTCATGAGTCACCAGAATCGAGGCGATCCCCGTCTCGGCCAGCAGGTCCGCCGTCGCTTTGCGTGTGCTGGCGCGCAGCCCGGTATCCAGTGCAGAAAACGGCTCATCCAGCAGCATCAGCGCCGGCTGCTGAGCCAGGGCGCGGGCCAGGGCAACACGCTGCTGCTGGCCACCGGAAATTTCGTGTGGCCAGTGACTCGCCAGGCCAGCGTCGAGGGCGACCATCTCCATTAGCGCCCCCACGCGGCGACGCTTCTCCTCACGGCTGGCGTCGAGCCCCCAGGCGATATTGTCCGCAACATTAAGATGAGGAAACAGCGCCCCTTCCTGCGGAACATAGCCGATCCGTCGCTGGTGGGCGGGGACAAACACACCATCGGCAAACAGAGACTTACCGTGCATGACGATCCGCCCGCGATCGGGCGTTTCAAAACCGGCGAGAATGCGCAGCAGCGTGGTTTTTCCCGAACCCGACGGACCAACAATGGCCGTCCGGCTCCCCGGCGCTACGGTCAGATTGAGATTATCGAGGACCAGCGCATCAGCGAAGGATTTCGAAATAGAAGACAATTCCAGCATGTTACAACCCTGCCATTTTTTTCGACTGCATATAAAGAACCGCGGTCAGCGGCAGCGAAATGACGATCATCAATAGCGCGTACGGTGCCGCCGCTACGTAGTCGATCTCACTGGTTAACGCCCAGAAACCGGTCGACAAGGTGCGGGTGCCTAACGGCGAAAGCAGTAGTGTGGCGGTGAGCTCATTGCTGACGCCAAGGAACACCAGCGCGGCACCTGCAGCCGCGCCCGGCGCGGCAAGCCGCATAGTGATACTCCACAGGGCGCGGGCCGGACTGCGTCCGAGACTACGGGCAACGTTTTCCAGCTCCACCGGCGCCTGCGCGATACCGGCGCGCAGGTTAATCAGCGCTCGCGGCATAAACATCAACAGATAGGCCAGAAACAGCGTCACTTCGGTCTGGTACACCGGACGGGCGTAGTGGATGGTGACCGTCACCAGCGCCAGCGCGGTGACAATACCGGGCAGCGAGCTGGTGATGTAATTACACCCCTCCAGCAGGCGGAACAGCGGGCGCGGATAGCGCACGCCGAGCCACGCAATGGGGATCGCGCAAACCGTTGTCAGCAGCGCCCCGCCCGCCCCCAGGAGCAGGGTCTGGCGCAGAGAATGCCAGAGATCGGCATGCAGCCAGTTGTCGATGCCGCCCAGCCATAGCCAGCGGCACAGGACCAGTAAGGGAACCCCCATCGCCAGCATCACCAGCAGCAGAAGCAGTAGCTGCGCGCCAAAAGCGGCCCCTTTACCCAGCACAAGCCGCTTCTGCTCGCGGGCTGCCCCGGCGCCGATACGCGCGTAACGCGCTTTACCGCGTGAGGCGCTCTCCAGCAGCAGGATCGCCAGGCAGCACAAGGCCAGCACTCCTGCCAGCATATTGGCGGCCGGACCGCTGAAGGTCGACTGGAACTGATCGTAAATAGCGGTCGTGAAGGTATCGAAGCGGATCATCACATACAGGCCATATTCCGCCAGCAGATGCAGGGCCACCAGCAGCGCACCGCCGCAGATTGCCAGACGCAGCTGCGGGAGCACCACCCGGAAGAACACTTTCCACGGCGGCGTGCCCAGCGACGCGGCGACATCTTCAAGGGTGGGATCGAGGCGGCGCAGCACGGCCGCCACCGGCATATAAATAAACGGATAGTAGGCGAGCACCGAGAGAAACACCCCGGCGGAGAGGCCATGCAGCGAAGGCACGGCACTGACCCAGGCGTAGCTCTGGACAAAGGCCGGGATCGCCAGCGGGGCTACCGCCAGCGCCGACCACAGCTGCCGACCGGCAAGGGCAGTACGTTCCGTCAGCCAGGCCAGCGTCACGCCGAGCACAATGCTGATGGGGACCGCCAGCACCGTCAGCCACAGGGTATTGCTGAGCAGCTCCCCTACCCGCGGACGAAAGACCAGCGCTTTAATGGTCGGCCAGCCGGTGTCGAACCCAACCGCCACCACAAACCCTAACGGCAACAGCGCCAGCAATGAAAACAGCAGCGCTAACGCCACCATCGGAAATGCAGGACGCCTGCGCTCGGGCAGGCGTCCTGTTTTCTTTCCGAGCGACAAACTCAGAACAGACATAGCAACATCACTTCCTCAGGATCAGAGCAGGCCAGCCTGCGTCATCAGCTCAATGACCTTTTTACTGTTCAGCGAGGAAGGTTCTACCTTCGGTGCATCCAGATCTTTCAGCGGGGTCAGTTTCGGGTTAGAGGCCGCATCTACCCCCACGGCATACTCGAAGGCGTTATTGGTGCGCAGTGCATCCTGCCCCTGCTTGCCGGTGATCCATTTAATAAAGGCCTGCGCCTGCGCCTTATGTTTGCTGGAAGCCAGCACACCGCCTCCGGAAATGCTGACGAAGGCGCCCGGATCCTGGTGTTTAAAGTAATACAGTTGGGTGTTTTTGCTGTTCTCGCCGGTTTTGGACTGATCGACGAAGCGATAGTAGTGGTAGATCACCCCGCCGTCGATCTGTCCGGCGTTGACCGCTTTCATCACCGTGCTGTTGCCTTTATAGGCGACAAAGTTGGTTTTCATCGCCTTCAGCCAGTCGAGAGTCGCCTGCTCACCCTTCAGCGCCAGCATCGCGCTGACGATAGCCTGGAAATCAGCCCCCGATGGCGAAGCCGCCCAGCGCCCTTTCCACTCCGGTTTTGCCAGATCCATCAGGGAATGCGGCAGCTGCGCCTCGCTGATTTTCGCCGGGTTGTAGACAAAAACGGTGCTGCGCGCGGCAATGCCGATCCAGCGCCCATGCTGCGGACGGTACTGCGCCGGAACCTGCTGCAGGGTGGCGGCATCCAGCGGGGCGAAAAGTTTGGCATTATCGACCAGCACCATCGACGGCGAGTTCTCGGTCAGAAACACATCGGCCGGCGACGCGGAGCCTTCCTGAACCAGCTGATTACCCAGTTCACTGTCATCGCCATTGCGCAGCGTGACCTTAATACCGGTCTCTTTGGTGAATCCATCCACCCACGACTTCACCAGATTTTCGTGCTGGGCGTTGTAAACCACAATCCCGTTCTGAGCGTCAGCCGCCATCCCCTGCGGCGCCAGAAACAGAGAAGCGGCAACCAGCGCTGCCGTACGGAGGGGCGATAAGCGAAATTTCATGAACGCATCCTTAATGAAATAGGGCAATAAACGGTAAATAGCCTGAGCGGAGAGGATTAAATCACAGCAAAAAAAGAATGATAATGAAAACAATTATCATAAACTTAAAAAAGCAAAAAATAGCGCCGGTCGGTTATTAGGGATTAGAAAATGCTTAAAACCATCCACTCCCGAAATTTAGATTAAGAAAACATTAAGCTGCGATTTTTTTATTACCTTCGTGACAGAACAGCCGCCTCTGCACGTTATCTGAGGTCTTTGCTGGCGGGTATTGTGATACTGATCATGTTTTTAATATGCGCCGTCATCACGAAAGATATCCCCCTTCTACGATCATTAAAAAGCCTTTACCGTCAGAGGGATGATTAACTTTATGCACACTCACCCTGGCACGCACGATAAATGAAAGAGATAAAGCGGCGAAACGCATGGATTGCCTTTTCCCTGGCGCTGGTGGTGTTTCTTGCTGGCGTGTTCGTCATTAACTGGCAACTGTGGCATTCGGACCAGGCGACTCATGTCGCGGCCGCCCGCCAGGCGGCGAAAAAGATCGCAGCCATTCTGGATGAGGCCCATGCGGCGACGGCCACGGCGCTGAACGTTAGCCGCAGCGGTTGCTCTGGTCAGGGTCAATTTCAGCTCGGAACGGAGGCCGCCCTGCAGCCGCATCTGCGCACTATTCTGCTGATAAAAGATGGCCAGGTGTGGTGCTCATCACTCCCCGGCAACCGAGTCCTGACGCTCCATCCGGAATCCTTGCCTGATGAGAAGCTGCAGCTGCTGCCCGCCAGGATGATGGTTAACAAGCGGCCGGTGCTGATCTATCATACGCATTCAGCGCAGGTGAGAGTCATTGTCAGTATCAGCGACATCCATTTGCGCGATGCCTTGTATAGCGATGAGGATAACGCCGGACTGGCGCTCTCGGTCAACCATCAGATGATCGCCAGATATGGCGATGTGGGGCCGCTGAAAGCCAGCCCGCATCAGGATATATTTAGCTCACCGGACTACCCGTTTCGCATTATCTATCCCGAGTCGCCTTTTTTTAGCCCCAGTCGCTTATTTCAAAATGGCTTCGGTCTGCTGATTTTCATTTTCTCTGTCTCGCTATTATTTTATTTCCTGCTGCGCAAATACCTGAATGTCTATACCTCTGAAGAAGAAAACCTGCGCTACGCCATCGCCCAGGGGTATATCGTTCCCTTCTACCAGCCCGTCGTGAATGGGAAGACGGGGGAGATATACGGTGTGGAAATTCTCGCCCGCTGGAAAAATGCTACCACGCAGCGGCGTTCGCCCGCGGAATTTATTCCACTGGCCGAACGTACCGGCTTAATTATCCCGCTGACCCGCAGCCTGATGGCGCAGGTCGCCGCCCAGATGAATCCCATCTTCAGTAAGCTGCCGGATGGGTTTCATATTGGCCTGAATATCAGCGTGTCACACATTAACGCCCCGTCGTTTATCGATGACTGCCTGCACTATCAGCGCGGCTTTGAGGGGAAAGCGGTGAAGCTGATGCTGGAGATCACGGAGCAGGAGCCGCTGTTGCTCAACGACGCGGTCGTGGACAAGCTCAATACGTTACACTCCCGCGGGTTTTCCATCGCGCTGGACGACTTTGGCACCGGCTATTCCGGGCTTTCCTGTCTCCACGAGCTGATTTTCGACTATATCAAAATCGATCAGAGTTTTGTCGGCCGGGTAACCGGGGAGGCGCCGTCAAGCAAGCTGCTGGACTGCGTGATAGAGATGGCCCGGACGCTGTCACTGCGCATCATTGCCGAGGGTGTCGAAACCCAGGTCCAGCTGGAGTATCTCAATCGCCAGAATATTCATCTGCTGCAGGGCTACTATTTCTGGAAGCCGATGCCCTACGTCGCGCTGGTGATGCTCCTGCTGAGCAAACCGAAGGCGCGGATTGTCGAAGAATGAGGGGCGTTGTGAAAAGTCCTGCCATGCGACGGGCTATGTATCCGTCAGCGCGCTGGGAATGAAAACATCGTCGGTCACTGTCCGGGTCATGCACGACCGACCGGACAAAGCAAAAAGGGGTTACCTTTCGGTAACCCCTTCTTTTATATGGCGGAAGCGCAGAGATTCGAACTCTGGAACCCTTTCGGGTCGCCGGTTTTCAAGACCGGTGCCTTCAACCGCTCGGCCACACTTCCGGTGTGAGGCGCACTATAAACACCTCGGCGGATGCTGTAAAGCACCATTTTGTTCAACTGCCTTAAAAACAAACAATTTTGTGTTATTCGTCTGAATTTCAGGCGGTTCGCACAGAAAATCAGCGCCCATGACCGCTATCCAGAGGGCTATTTTTTAATGTACATGTCTTTGGTGTAGTAATACCCCAGCTTATCCGGCGTGAAACCGCCCACCCTGGGTTTCACTAAATGGGTACGCACATAGTGATAGACCGGAATGGCGGGAACATCCTGCACCAGCAGATCTTCCGCCTGCTGATAGTATTTGCCCCGTGTCGCTACGTCGGAGGCTTTCGCCGCATTGCGCAGGGCCTCATCGTAAGCAGGGTTGCTGTACTGACTGGTGTTCTCGCTATCACCGGTACGGAACGTATTGAGGAAAGTGGCGGCATCGTCGTAATCGGCGATCCAGGCATAGCGGACGGCGTCAAAGTTATGCGTATGCATGGTATCCAGCATCGTCTTCCACTCCTGGTTCTGCAGCTTCACCTCGACGCCGAGGTTTTTCTTCCACATAGAGCTGGCGGCGATGGCGATACGCTGGTGCGACTCATAGGTGTTATACAGCAGGGTAAAGACCAATGGGTGACTGTCATCATACCCCGCCTGCGCCAGCAGTTTTTTCGCCTCAGCAATCCGCTTCTCGCGCGGCCAGCTGGCGTAGTCCGGGTTGTGCAGCGTCACGCCGCCGATATCCGGCTGGCTGATCACCCAGGCCGGGCGCTGCCCCTGGCCAAGCACTTTTCCGGCAATGATATCTTTATCAAGCGCCATATTCAGCGCGCGCCGCACGCGGGCGTCGTTAAACGGCGGGCGGGTAGTATTGAATTCGTAGTAATAGGTCGCCAGCTGCGGCGAAACGTCCAGCTGATCGCCCATGGTTTTCTGCAACTGCGCAAACTGATTGATCGGCACCGTATAAACAATATCGATCTCCCCCGCTTTGTAGCGGTTGACATCGGCAGCCTCCGAAGAGATGGGCAGGTAAGTCACTTTATTAATAACGGTGTGCGCATTATCCCAGTACTTCGCATTACGTTCAGCCACCAGCCGCTCATTCACCACCCATTGGGTCAGCTTATACGGGCCGCTGGTGACGATATGCTCTGGTCGGGTCCATTTATCGGCAAAACGCTCCACCAGCACTTTGTCGATCGGTACCAGCGAAGGGTGCGCCAGCATCGCCAGGAAAGCGGCATTCGGCTGGCTCAGAGTGACCTGCAGCGTGGAGTCATTCAGCGCTTTCACCCCCAGCGTCTCGGGTCCCTTTTGCCCCAGGGCAATTTCGCGAGCGTTGGCGATATGCATATTGCCGGGATAGCTCGCATAGGGCGAGGCGGTGGCCGGCGAGACCAGCCGTTGCCAGCTCCAGACGATATCCTGCGCCGTGATGGCCGTGCCGTCGGACCAGGTCAGACCGGGGCGTAAATGGAAGGTCCATAACAGGTTGTCCTTGTTTTCCCAGCGCTCCGCCAGCCGGGGCTGGATCGCCCCCGCAGGCGTCACGCTGACCAGCCCTTCAAAGAGATCGCTAATGATGTTGAATTCAATGTCGCTCTCGACTTTATGCGGATCGAGTGAGGCAGGTTCACTGCCGTTATTTCTGACCAGCTCCTGCTTTTCCGCCAACTGGGTGCCAGGCGGCACCTGTGCCGCCAGCGCCCCGCCGGTTATGACCATCAGACTCATTGCCAGGAGCGTCCGCGTGATGTGATTGTTTTTGTGTAATGTCATTTCCCTTTGCCTTTAACGTACGGAGTTATTCCCCCTTCCACACTTAGTCGCAGAATTTAAATAAAGCAATATATTTCAGCAACCTATAAGATTTCGATCGGCTCACCGAAGCGAAACGCGAAAACATATCGCTTTTCCCAATCCATGTAGAATTTTATGCTGGACAAAAGCGGCAAAAGCTAAGTAAAGATGGGTAAAAGCATTAGGGCTTCACGCTTGTTTTTCTTATTCTTTATCCCTAATTACATCTGTCATAAGAGAGTGACTCATGGATCGCATAATTACATCATCGCGTGACCGTTCCTCGCTGCTCAGCACGCACAAGGTTCTGCGTAACACCTACTTCCTGCTCAGCCTGACGCTGGCGTTTTCCGCTATCACCGCCACCGCCAGCACGGTGCTGATGCTCCCTTCCCCGGGGCTGATTTTAACCCTCGTGGGGATGTACGGTCTGATGTTCCTGACCTACAAAACGGCGAATAAACCCACCGGGATTATTTCCGCCTTCGCTTTCACCGGCTTCCTCGGCTATATCCTTGGGCCGATGCTGAACGCGTACCTTTCTGCCGGCATGGGCGATTTGATCGGCCTGGCGCTGGGCGGCACCGCACTGGTCTTCTTCTGCTGCTCGGCCTACGTGCTGACGACGCGCAAAGATATGTCCTTCCTCGGCGGAATGCTGATGGCGGGCGTGGTGGTCGTCCTGATTGGTATGGTCGCTAACCTGTTCCTGCAGCTGCCGGCGCTTCATCTGGCGATTAGCGCGGTGTTCATCCTGATCTCTTCGGGTGCCATCCTGTTCGAGACCAGCAACATCATCCGCGGCGGTGAAACCAACTACATCCGCGCCACGGTCAGCCTGTATGTCTCGCTGTACAACATCTTTGTCAGCCTGCTGAGCATCCTGGGCTTCGCCAGCCGGGACTAACCGCTCCCCTGCTTCACCGAGGCCTCGCTTATGCGGGGCCTTTTTTTTTGCTACACTGCGGCCAGTTTCAGGCGGTATGTGAAAAATCATGTTTATTTTTGAAGGCAACGAAATTGAAACGGATAGCGAAGGCTATCTGAAAGATACCACCCAGTGGAGCGAGGCGATGGCGGAAGTCATTGCCGCGCAGGAAGGGATAACGCTCGCCGTTGAACACTGGGAAGTGGTGCGCTTTGTGCGCGAGTTTTACCTTGAGTTCAACACCTCTCCGGCGATCCGCATGCTGGTGAAGGCGATGGCCAACAAGTTTGGCGAAGAGAAAGGCAACAGCCGCTATCTCTATCGCCTGTTCCCGAAAGGCCCCGCCAAACAGGCGACCAAAATCGCCGGGCTGCCGAAGCCGGTGAAGTGCATCTAATAGAGAATCGCGAATTTTTCCCAGCTGCGGGTGGGTTGATGGGGTTCGGTTAACACCCGGTCAACCCGCGCGCTGCGCGGCCCCCCGGCTTTCAGCCAGGCGATGAGTTTCTCCACCTGCTCTGCCTCGCCGCAGGCAAGCACTTCCACCCCGCCGTCGTCCAGATTACGGGCATAGCCGGTCAACCCCAGTTGCAGCGCTTCCCGCTGTGTTGAATAGCGAAATCCCACGCCCTGAACCGAACCGTAAACCCATGCCATCGTGCAGATACTGGCCATTATCATCTCCTTTTCGCTCACACTTTACGCTGAGGATAGCAAATTCGCTCAGCGTACGTGCTTCGGCAGTAAACCATAATGCTGACGGAAGCGCGCGGTAAAGCGCGATCCCGACTGATATCCGCTGTTCTGCGCGATTTCGCCTATTGGCCGCGAGGTGGTCTGCAGCTGCCCCAGGGCGTGAGCCATCCGCACCTCCTCGACGATCTGGCGAAAACTCTGCGATTCCTGCTGCAGCCGACGGCGCAGCGTGGACTCGCCGAGAAAGAGCATTTTCGCCACCCGCGACACGCTCCATGCCTGCGCCGGCGACAGCATGACCAGTTGTCGAACCTGCGCCGACAGATCCTGCTGCCGCTCGACGAGCAGCGGGCCCGCATAGCCCGCCTCGTGCAGGGCCAGCAGCAGGCCCATAGTCTGGTGGAGCTGTAGAGAGGTGGATAATCCCTCCCGCACCGCCTGCAGAACGCTTTGCCACATAAACGCCAGCTCTGTCGTCACCGGGGCGCAGAGCGAGGTCAGACGCCCTGGGGGTGGTTCGCTGAGATAACGGGTCTTAAACGTCGTCAGCAGCTCGGGGGTCAGCGACAGCAGATCGGAGCAAAACAGGCCGTTCTCCGGCTGGTTAATCACCTCCAGCTCAACGTCAGCCGGCAACACAATCAGCTGTTGCGGCGTCGCCAGCACCCGGCTCTCCCCTTGCACAATCACTTTGCTGCCGCGTTTCACCCGACAGAGCGCCGGGGAGAACAGCCGCACCCGATGCAGTCTGCACAGCCGTCGGGTGGTGACCTCTGCCGCGGTTAAGGCGTTATGCTGAAAGTGGATACTCTCCATCGGATCGACCCTTTATTTTAGCGCCCGGCCATCGCCGTCAACTGTACGCTGGCGAGAGCATGGCTGTGTAACAGATAGCCGACCAGCGCCCCGCTGGCCCCGGCATCCACCGGCAGCGTAGGGACATCCAGCGCCCATACCGTAAAGCGGTAGCGATGCGGTTTATCTCCCGCCGGCGGACAGGCGCCGCCGAAACCGGCATAGCCAAAATCGTTGCGGCCCTGTACCGCTCCGCCCGGCAGTGTAGCGCTGTTTTTATCTCCCGCGCCAGCGGGCAGCGAAAAGACGCTGCTGGCGATATTGACCACCGTCCAGTGCCACCAGCCGCTGCCGGTAGGCGCATCGGGATCTCTGACAGTGACCGCGAAGCTTCGCGTCCCCGCCGGGGCATTTTTCCATGCCAGCTGCGGAGAGACATTGCCTCCGGTACAGCCGAAACCGGCAAACCAGTGCTTCCGGGCCAGCGCCTGCCCGTCATGCATATCATCGCTGCTCACGCTAAACGGCGCAGCCATCGCGCCACTACTCACTGCCGCGACCATCGCCACGGCCATGCGGATACCTGTTTTCATCGTCTGCTCCTCGTTGGGGTGAGAAAACAGGGTATGAGAGTCCGCACAAGCTGAATGTGCCGAAGCGCCTGCATTTTGTGCCGAAACGCTCATCTGTGCCTGCCGGGCGAAAGATGCTTGCGTGCGCCAGGTGTGCTACTCTACGCGCCATTTTTCGGTGCCGACATTCCCGTTGCTTAAAGGTAGCTCCATGACAGATTCCCTATTCCCCCGCTTAGTGTTAGCCAAAGGACGCGAGAAATCCCTGCTGCGTCGCCATCCGTGGATTTTCTCAGGCGGCGTCGCCCGCATGGAGGGTAAAGCCCGCAGCGGTGAAACCATCGATATTGTTGACCATCAGGGAAAATGGCTGGCCCGCGGCGCTTACTCGCCGTCGTCGCAGATCCGCGCCCGCGTGTGGACCTTCGACCGCAATGAAGCCATCGATAGCGCCTTCTTTGAACGCCGCCTGCAGCAAGCGCAAACCTGGCGGGCATGGCTGGCCGAGCGCGATGGTCTCGACAGCTACCGTCTGATCGCCGGCGAGTCCGATGGGCTGCCGGGCGTCACTATCGACCGCTTTGGCAACTTTTTCGTGCTGCAGTTGCTCAGCGCAGGCGCCGAATACCAGCGGGCCGCCATCATCAGCGCCCTGCAGAACCTGTTCCCGGACTGCGCCATTTACGATCGCAGCGATGTCGCCGTGCGTAAAAAAGAGGGACTGGAGCTGGCCCAGGGGCCGGTGGTGGGCGAGCTGCCCCCGGCGCTGCTGCCGATCACCGAGCACGGCATGAAACTATTGGTTGATATCCAGGGCGGGCACAAAACCGGCTACTACCTCGACCAACGCGACAGTCGCCTGGCTACTCGCCGCTATGTCGCGGATAAGCGGGTGCTGAACTGCTTCTCTTATACTGGCGGCTTTGCGGTGTCAGCGCTGATGGGCGGTTGCCGCCAGGTTACCAGCGTGGATACCTCTCAGGAAGCGCTGGACGTCGCCCGACAGAACGTCGAGCTCAACAGACTGGATCTGTCCAAAGCGGAATTTGTGCGCGACGACGTGTTCAAACTGCTGCGTAAATACCGCGATCAGGGAGAGAAATTCGACGTGATCGTGATGGATCCGCCGAAATTCGTGGAAAACAAAAGCCAGCTGATGGGCGCCTGCCGCGGTTATAAAGATATCAATATGCTGGCGATCCAGCTGCTGAACCCCGGCGGCGTGCTGCTGACTTTCTCCTGCTCCGGCCTGATGACCACCGATTTATTTCAGAAAATCATCGCCGATGCCGCAATTGATGCCGGGCGTGATGTACAATTTATAGAACAGTTCCGTCAGGCTGCCGACCACCCGGTGATCGCAACCTACCCGGAAGGGCTGTATCTGAAGGGGTTTGCCTGTCGCGTCATGTAACTTGAAAAACGAAACATGAGCCTCATATAGGGAGTATTCATGTTTCCCAGGAGGTGCCTATGATAGCCAGCAAATTCGGTATCGGCCAACAGGTCCGCCATACGCTCTTGGGCTACCTGGGTGTCATCGTCGATGTCGATCCCGAGTATTCACTCGCGGAACCGGAAGAGGATGAGATTGCCGCCAATGACGAACTGCGTGCGGCGCCCTGGTACCATGTGGTGATGGAAGATGATGATGGTCAGCCGATCCACACCTATCTGGCAGAAGCGCAGCTGAGCAGCGAAACCCGCGACGAACACCCGGAACAGCCGTCCCTCGACGAACTGGCCAAAACGATTCGTCAGCAGCTGCAGGCTCCGCGCCTTCGCAACTAAAACAAAACCCCGCCAGGCGGGGTTTTTTGTTATTTTGCTAATCCCAGTCGCGGTAGCTCAATGGCCGGGCAACGATCCATCACCACGTTCAATCCGGCTTCTCTGGCCAGCACCGCGGCCTGCTCATTGATCACCCCCAGCTGCAGCCACAGCGTTTTCGCGCCGATGGCTATCGCCTCCTGCGCCACGCCCCACGCCGCTTCTGAATTACGGAAGACATCAACCATGTCGACCTTTTCCGGAACGTCGGCGAGCGTCGCATACCCTTGCTGTCCCAGCAGCGTCTTGCCCGCCACCTTCGGCGAAACCGGGATAACGTGATACCCCTGATCCAACAGATACTTCATGACCCGGTAGCTCGGGCGGTCAGGTTTATCGCTGGCGCCAACCAGCGCAATCGTCCGTGTCGACGTCAGGATGCCGGCAATATCGTTCTCTTTCATGGGTTCCTCCTGCTATTTCACCTAAGTGTATGCTAATCCGCAGCAGGCGGCCATCCAGGCTAACCCACAGATTCGACAAAATTTTCACCCCGATGCTTGCAGCGGCAGCCACATTCAGTAATCTGTCTGCAGGTCAAAATGTGGAATGAAAATATGGAACTGACAACTCGTACCCTGTCCGCGCAAAAACATATCGCGCTGGTGGCTCACGATCACTGTAAAGATATGCTGATGAAATGGGTCGCTCGCCATCAGGCGTTGCTGGCGCAACACGTTTTGTATGCCACCGGCACCACCGGTAACCTGGTCTCGCGGGCTACCGGACTGGAGGTCAATGCCATGCTGAGCGGCCCGATGGGCGGTGACCAGCAGGTTGGCGCGCTTATTTCAGAAGGCAAAATCGACGTGCTGATCTTCTTCTGGGATCCGCTGAACGCCGTGCCTCACGACCCGGACGTCAAAGCGTTGCTGCGCCTGGCCACCGTCTGGAACATTCCGGTCGCCACTAACGTCTCCACCGCTGACTTTATCATCCAGTCACCGCACTTTAATCAGCCGCTCGATATTCTGATCCCGGATTATCCGCGTTATCTTGCCGAGCGCCTGAAATAACCCACACGTGATTAGGGTTTCCTGGCCACCGGCACATCCAAGGCCTGCAGGATGTCGACAAACGGCGAAGGTTGCGCTTTGTTAAACAACAACCACACCCGATGACGTGCGCGGGTTATCGCCACGTACAGTAGTCGACGCTCCTCCGCATCAGGAAAATCTTCCGGCTGCGGCAGGAGCGCCTGCTCCATGATCGACTCGCGCGCCGGCGCGGGAAACGCATCCTCTCCCTCCTGCAGTCCCAGCACAATCACATAGTCCGCCTGCTGGCCCTTGCTGGCATGAATAGTCATAAAATCAAGCTGCAGATGCGGCCAGCGCGTCGCCGCCTTGTTGAGCGCGTCGGGCTTCAGATGATGGTAACGGGCAAGCAGTAGGATCCGCTGCTCGGGCTTAACGTAGCCGCTCAGTTTATCCAGTAAATCATCCAGCTTATCGTCGGCTAACAGCGTGACGGCCTTTTTATCGCCCGCCGTCAGGCTGTTCAGCGGCTTACTTAACTGATGCGGATTCTGCTGGATAAAGCCATTGGCGATTTCGCCAATGCGGCCGTTAAAGCGATAGGTGGTATCCAGCGCGCAGCTATCCCCTTCGCCAAAGTAATGATTAAACGCGGTGGTCAGGGAAAGCTGGGCCCCGCTGAACCGGTAAATCGCCTGCCAGTCATCCCCGACGGCAAAGAGCGTGGTTTGGCTGTTCTGCCGGCGTAATGCAGCCAACAGCGAGGCCCGCTGCGGCGAGATATCCTGAAATTCATCCACCAGAATGTGTTTCCATGGGCTGACGAAGCGGCCTTTATCGAGAATATTGACCGCCTGATGGATCAGGCCGGAAAAATCGACCGCATTCTCGGCCTTCAGCGCCGCCTTCCACTCTTTCATCAGAGGCGACATCAGTTTCACCCGTTTACTGAACTGATCGCGTACCGCCTCCGGCGCCCCGGCAATCATCTCTGCCTGGGAGCCGCCGTGCATACGCATCAGGCTGACCCAGCGGTCGAGACGGCTGGCCATACGCCGCTGCACCTTCTTGTCCTGCCAGAAATCGCCTTCCGGCAGTTGCCAGCCCATCTCCTCTTCCAGCCACAGGCGCCAGCCTTTCGCCTGCGCTTTTTTCTCCTGACACTGCTGCTGCCAGCTTTTCACGAGCAGCGCCTGACGAGCTGCGCTATCGCTTTCCAGTTTGCTGATGGTGGGGACTTTTTTGCTGCCCTGCTGAATAATATGTAGCGCCAGCGAGTGGAAGGTACGCGCGGTGATATCGTCGGATGCAAGACGCTCGCGGATCCGCGCATCCATCTCCTGCGCCGCCTGGCGGCCGAATGCCAGTAACAAAATTTGCTCTGCCGCCGCTTCTCCCCGCGCCAGCAGCCAGCCTGCCCGCGCCACCAGCACCGAGGTTTTGCCGCTGCCCGCGCCCGCCAGCACCAGCAGGGAACGCTCGCCGTTCACCACCGCCCGCGCCTGTGAGGCATTAAGAGGGGACGACTCAACGCCGTCAAAAAAGCCGCGATACTGCTCAAGCATCGCCTCGGTGAAGGCCTGGTTATGGGCCAGGCGTGTCGCTTCAATATCCCCTAACCAGCGCTGACACTCCCGCCACAGCTCCCGACAGTTGTCAAAGGCCTCAAGCCGGCTGGTGGGCATCGGCAAACCAGTCAACGCCTGGCGAATGTTATCCTGCACATCCGCCACCTGCTGACGCGTCAACCATTTGCCTTCCGCACGGGTGCGCTCGATCGTCGCCAGCTGCCGCTTCAGTACACCAGCGGCGATGTCGCTCATTTCCGCGCTCCACTGCTCCCAGAGCGTTTGTAAATGGTGATAGAAGCGCTGCGTTTCGCTCCACTCGGTACCGTGCAAACGCACGACTTTGCTGTCAGGCAACACAAACTCCAGTTCGCCCCAGACCAGACCGCGCTTACAATGCACTGACAATAACTGATTGAAAGGGATAAGATACTCGTGACGGTCGCCGGAAACCTTTACGCCGGCGTTCAGTAACTGCACCCGATCATAAGGGTGCTGAGCCATGCGTTTGCCCAATGTTGTCGCTTTAAGTTCCATATAATGTCGATTTTCAATCAGGGTGGATTGTTTTTCAGTTTAACCGCCCGGGACCAGGTGCTCCAGCGCAAAAAAACGTTACAATTGTCAGGTCTTATTATCCACAGGGCAAAACCGAGGCTTTATGCGTACCATTCTGAATATTTTGAACTTTATCCTTGGCGGTTTCGCCACCACTCTAGGCTGGCTGCTCGCCACGCTGGTTAGCATCATTCTGGTCGTCACGCTGCCGCTGACCCGCTCCTGCTGGGAAATCACCCGACTCTCCTTATTCCCATACGGTAACGAGGCGATTCATGTGGATGAGCTGGAGCCGGGCCGTAAAAATGGCCTCCTCAACGCCGGCGGCACCGTGCTGAATATTCTGTGGTTCATTTTTTTCGGCTGGTGGTTGTGCCTGATGCATATTTTCAGCGGCATAGCTCAATGTCTGACCATTATTGGCATCCCGGTGGGGATCGCGAACTTTAAAATTGCTGCCATTGCCCTTTGGCCGGTAGGGCGCCGGGTCGTCTCTGTGGAAACCGCGCGTGCCGCACGTGAAGCCAATGCGCGTCGTCGCTTTCAGTAACCGAACGGAACACGGACATGATTAGCCCCCTGCTACGCCGCTATACCTGGAACAGTGCCTGGCTTTATAACGTACGGATCTTTATCGCGCTCTGCGGCACAACGCTGTTTCCCTGGTGGATCGGCGAAGTCAAACTGACCATCCCTCTCACCCTTGGCGTTGTTGCCGCGGCCCTGACCGACCTCGACGACCGGCTGACCGGTCGTCTGCGCAACCTCGCCATTACCCTGGTCTGTTTTTTTATCGCCTCCGCCTCCGTGGAGCTGCTGTTTCCGTGGCCGCCGCTGTTTGCCCTCGGCCTGACCGTGTCTACCATCGGCTTTATTTTGCTCGGCGGCCTCGGCCAGCGCTATGCCACCATCGCCTTCGGCGCCCTGCTCATCGCCATCTACACCATGCTCGGCGTCACACTGTACGATCACTGGTATCTACAGCCGTTGTTCCTGCTGGCGGGGGCCGTGTGGTACAACCTGCTGACGCTGTCCGGGCACCTGATTTTTCCGATTCGTCCATTGCAGGACAACCTGGCGCGTAGCTATGAGCAACTGGCTCGCTATCTGGAGCTCAAATCCCGGCTGTTTGATCCTGACCTGGAGGATGAGAGCCAGGCGCCGCTGTACGATCTGGCCCTCGCCAACGGCCAGCTGGTTGCTACGCTTAACCAAACCAAGGTCTCGCTGCTAACCCGACTGCGAGGCGATCGGGGCCAGCGCGGCACCCGCCGCACCCTGCAGTACTACTTTGTGGCCCAGGATATTCATGAACGCGCCAGCTCATCGCATATTCAGTACCAGACTCTGCGCGATCAATTCCGCTACAGCGACGTGATGTTCCGTTTCCAGCGCATGCTCTCGATGCAGGCCCAGGCCTGCCAGAAGCTCTCGCGGGCGATTTTACTGCGCGAACCCTACCAACATGACGCCCATTTTGAACGCGCGTTTATGCATCTCGACGCGGCGCTTGACCGTGTGCGCGCCAGCGGCGCGTCTGACGAGCAGATCAATGCCCTTGGGTTTTTACTCAATAACCTGCGCGCTATCGATGCGCAGCTGGCCACGATTGAATCGGTGCAAACGACCGCGCCTGCCGGGAGCAACACCGAGACGCTGTTGGCCGACGACAGACTCGGCGGGCTGAACGACATCTGGCTGCGTCTGCGGCGCAACATGTCACCGGAGTCCGCTCTCTTTCGCCACGCGGTACGTATGTCGCTGGTGCTCTGCGCCGGCTATGCCTTTATCCAGTTTACCGGGCTCCAGCATGGCTACTGGATCCTGCTGACCAGCCTGTTTGTCTGTCAGCCGAACTATAACGCCACCCGCCACCGACTAGCGCTGAGGATCATCGGCACGCTGGTGGGGGTGGCGATCGGCCTGCCCGTCCTGCTGCTGGTGCCTTCGATTGAAGGGCAACTGGTGTTGATCGTGCTCACCGGCGTGCTGTTCTTTGCCTTTCGTAACGTGCAGTACGCCCATGCCACCATGTTTATTACGCTGCTGGTGCTGCTGTGCTTTAACCTGCTTGGCGAAGGTTTTGAGGTCGCGCTACCGCGCATTATTGATACCCTGATCGGCTGCGCCATCGCCTGGGCGGCGGTCAGCTTCATCTGGCCGGACTGGAAATTTCGCAATCTGCCGCGCGTCCTGGACCGGGCGATGAACGCGAACTGCCGTTATCTGGATGCCATTCTGGAGCAGTATCACCAGGGCCGCGACAACCGTCTGGCCTATCGTGTCGCCCGCCGTGATGCCTACAACCGTGATGCCGAACTGGCCTCCGTGGTCTCGAATTTGTCGACTGAACCGCGCGCGGATGGCGCCCAGCGCGAGACCGCTTTTCGCTTGCTGTGTCTCAACCATACCTTCACCAGCTACATCTCCGCTCTCGGTGCGCATCGGGAAAAACTGTCCACCCCCGATATTCTTGCCCTGCTGGATGATGCTGTTTGTTATGTTGATGACGCCCTGCACCATACCCCCGCCGATGAACATCGGGTGCAGAAGTCTTTGACCAGCCTGCAAAGCCGGATCCAGCATCTGGAACCGCGCGCGGACAGTAAAGAGCCGCTGGTATTACAGCAGATTGGCTTGTTGCTCGCGCTGCTGCCTGAAATTTGCCGCCTGCAACAACGCGTTCACGCTCAGACAGAATAACGGCGGCTGTCCGCTAGCGGGCTCCAGCCCATTCGAGCAGCTCCTGACGCCGCAGCGTCGGGAGCGCGGCGGCGTGAACGCCGACAATCGCCCCCTCCAGCGCCAGCAAGACGTTGAGCGACAGAGAGGCGTTGTTTTCTCGTAGCCGTTGCCAGGCCTGCTGAGCGCCTACCTCCCGAAGCGTCCTGACATCCGGTATGCCCGCGTGGATCAGCTGCAATTCCATATGAAAGCTGATATTGGGTAAATCCTTCAGACGGCCCGACGCCCGTCGGTGGTTCTTTTCACGCTGCGCACTCTGCCACGACAACAGCGACAGCCGAAAAAGCTGAGTCTCATCGCGCCACAATGCGTCGTCAATTTGATAATACTTCATCGGCACGATGCGCCCATGTCGGCGCAGCGTTAATAAAGGATTGCGATGTTCAACCCGATACGCGGCGCTCTGCTCGCAGGCCCTCAGGTAAATATCGCCCTCTGCCACCATCGCAAACACCGTATCATCAATGGCCAGGCTATAGCCGCCAAAAAGCGGACGAGAATGTAACTGACCCAGCGGCGAGACGCAGGCCTGAAATTGCGGGAACCGCGGACATACTAGTTTTCTCATGATCATTCCTTTGTTAATCATGTAATTAAACTTAAGTTGTTAACGGATCCGCTAAGAGAAAACATAAGGGACTTCCCGAACAGCAGCAAGATGATTTTCGCCGACTTTTCTACCAGAATGCGGTTTTGCGAGACGCTTTCAGAAAATCACTGACGTTGCTGCAATCAACAGGGTGGAAAGAAATCATTAGCCGGCATTAAGGATATCGTTGAGGAGAGGTGCGCATAGCTATAAATCAGACGCGGCGGGAAATGATTAAATTTCAGCCAGCAAAATGGCAAATTGCGGTTGATCTTTTCCCCAGGTAGATATACTGTATATGCATACAGTAACTACAGGCGGGATAGACTATGTTTACTTCAGCTCACGCAAATCGTTCAGCACAGGCTTCTGCTTCTGCAGGCCACTACGCTCATCGTTCTGGCGAACAGACCGCCAATGGGCTGATCAGTGAAATTGTCTATCGTGAAGATCAACCCATGATGACACAGTTACTGCTGCTACCTTTATTACAGCAGCTGGGTCAACAGTCTCGCTGGCAGCTGTGGCTCACGCCGCAACAAAAGCTTAGCCGTGAGTGGGTCCAGTCTGCCGGTCTGCCGCTGTCTAAAGTCATGCAAATTAGCCAGCTGTCACCCTGCCATACCGTAGACTCAATGATCCGCGCGCTGCGCACCGGTAATTATAGTGTGGTTATCTGCTGGCTAACGGAGGAGCTAACCGCGGAAGAGCACGAGCGTCTGGTCAATGCCGCCCAGGAAGGTTGCGCGATGGGATTCATCATGCGCCCGGTGAGAAATCAAGGCACGCTCGGCAGACAACTCAGCGGGCTAAAAATTCACTCAAATTTGTATCATTGAGTGAAATTAGGATTATTCCTGGAATTTTTTTTACCGATGGTAAAGACACAGCGTTTTTCAGGGACTTTTTCGCGCAATGCCTGTCACACGGGGATTTCTGCCTTTTTTCTGCGTACGAAAATCAACCATATTTGTTAAATATTGTGTACACAACCCTTTTTTTTCATATGCCTGACAGAGTTCACACTTGTAAGTTTCGAACTAAGTTGTAGACTTTACATCGCCAGGGGTGATCGGCTTACGCTGCATGTATCAGCATAGTTAACAACAAGTCACGCCCCGGGTGAAGGATTTAACCGTGAGGTCTTTTGTAACTTCATGGCGAATTTTGGATGATAATGAGGCGCAAAAAATGAAAAAGACAGCTATCGCGATTGCAGTGGCACTGGCTGGCTTCGCTACCGTAGCGCAGGCCGCTCCGAAAGATAACACCTGGTATGCAGGTGGTAAACTGGGTTGGTCCCAGTTCCATGACACTGGCTGGTACAACAGCTCTCTGAACAACAATGGTCCGACCCACGAAAGCCAGCTGGGCGCTGGTGCGTTCGGTGGTTACCAGGTTAACCCGTACCTCGGTTTCGAAATGGGTTACGACTGGCTGGGCCGTATGCCGTACAAAGGCGACCAGGTTAATGGCGCATTCAAAGCTCAGGGCGTTCAGCTGACCGCTAAACTGGGTTACCCGATCACTGACGATCTGGACATCTACACCCGTCTGGGCGGCATGGTATGGCGCGCAGACTCCAGCAACAGCATCGCTGGCGACAACCACGACACTGGCGTATCTCCGGTATTTGCTGGCGGCGTAGAGTGGGCTGTGACTCGTGACATCGCTACCCGTCTGGAATACCAGTGGGTTAACAACATCGGCGACGCGGGCACCGTTGGCGTTCGTCCGGACAACGGCATGCTGAGCGTGGGTGTTTCCTACCGTTTCGGTCAGGAAGATGCTGCACCGGTTGTAGCTCCGGCTCCGGCTCCGGCTCCGGAAGTGACTACCAAGCACTTCACCCTGAAGTCTGACGTTCTGTTCAACTTCAACAAAGCAACCCTGAAACCGGAAGGTCAGCAGGCTCTGGATCAGCTGTACACCCAGCTGAGCAATATGGATCCGAAAGACGGTTCTGCAGTTGTTATGGGCTTCACCGACCGTATCGGTTCCGAAGCTTACAACCAGCAGCTGTCTGAGAAACGTGCTCAGTCCGTTGTTGACTACCTGGTTGCTAAAGGCATCCCGGCTGGCAAAATCTCCGCACGCGGTATGGGTAAATCCAACCCGGTTACTGGCAACACCTGTGACAACGTGAAAGCTCGCGCTGCACTGATCGACTGCCTGGCCCCGGATCGTCGTGTAGAGATCGAAGTTAAAGGCTACAAAGAAGTTGTAACTCAGCCAGCGGCTTAAGTTATAACTGATGAAAAAACCCGCCTCGGCGGGTTTTTTTATGCCTTCTCTCCCGCTTTTGCGGTGGTGGGCCCCATATCAGAGTAGCCTCTGACAGGCCGCCGTAAAGACTACTCTTTGCCTAACAGTTCCTGCAGATCGTGTTTCAGGCTCGACATTTTGCTGGCGTACTTCTCTTTATGCTCAGCATCCTCAATCAGCTGCACGATGGTTTCGGACAAGGTTTTACCCCGCCGCTGTGCCAGGCCGGCAAGACGCTGCCAGACGACAAACTCCAGATCGATAGACTTCTTACGCGTGTGCTGATGCTCCGCGTTAAAATGCCGTTTCCGTCGCGCGCGGATGGTCTGCTTCATGCGGTTCATCAGCGCCGGATTCATATGCTGCTCAATCCAGGCATGCACCAGCACAGGTTCATTCTCGAGCGTCAGCAAGTCATCTACCGCAGCTTGCGCAGCGCTGGCCTCAATGTAGCGGGTAATCAGCTCACCTTCCCGGTGCTTCTTTACCAGATATTTCCATTTCCAGCCGCTTTCAAGATTTTCCAGTTGTTGATATTTCATTGCGATCTCAATGTGACCGTGTAACTCATTTCAGGATATCAGTTTTTTCCTGATGTGCTGAATATAAATCATTATTCGTGAGGTGTATGGCCGGGGAATCATCGGGGTAATCATAATCCTCCGTGTGCTCAGTCGCGGCATCAGGTATAATTGCGCGCTTTACATCTAACTAAAAAACAGCGACTTTGACCATTACGAAACTGACCCGAACCGACCTTGCGCCCGATATGGAACCTTTTCAGGCGCTGTTTGCCCAAGCTGATCTCTCTCAACCGGCCCCCTCCCTCTCGGGCGATCTGCAGCCGCGTCTGTTCTACGCGCTTGAGCAATTGCTGTGCACGCCGGCAGTCTCCTCCTTCATGCTGGTGAAAGCCCCCGAAGAACCGGAGTATCTGCAATGGCTGACGGCAGAAACCCGTACGCTGCATGAACCTACCGCCCCGCTCTACGGGGTCCGCTATGACGTTGACGGCGCTCGCGTGACGCTCTCCCCGGCGCAACGGGCTGAGGATAATTTTGCCAGCACCGCCCCGGTCGTCGCGGCCGATTGGGTAGAGGCGGAACAGCTGTTTGGCTGCGTACGCCAGTTTAACGGCGACATCACCCTCCAGCCAGGCCTGGTTCATCAGGCCAATGGTGGCGTGCTGGTAATCTCGCTTCGCACACTGCTGGCGCAGCCGCTGCTGTGGGTGCGCCTGAAAAATATGGTGACCCGTCAGCGGTTTGACTGGCTCTCCATCGATGAGTCGCGCCCGCTGCCGGTCAGCATTCCCTCCATGCCGCTGAGCCTGAAAGTCATGCTGGTCGGCGAACGCGAATCGCTGGCGGATTTCCAGGAAATGGAACCAGAGCTTTGCGCTCAGGCGATCTACAGTGAGTATGAAGACACTTTGCAGTTTGCTGACGCCGAGACGCTGAAAGCCTGGTGCCAGTGGGTATGGCAAAATGCCCAGCAGCTGACGCTGCCAGGTCCGGCGGCCGACGCCTGGCCACTGCTGATCGATGAGGGGACGCGCTACACCGGCGATCAGGAGACCCTGCCACTCAGTCCGCTATGGATAGCCCGCCAGCTGCGAGAGGCCGCCGCGTTCTGCGAAGGCGAGGAGATTACTGGCGAAGAAATGCAGACGATGCTGGCACGCCGGGAGTGGCGTGAAGGCTACCTCGCAGAACGAATGCAGGATGAAATCCTGCAGGAACAGATCCTGATTGAAACCGAAGGCGAATGCGTCGGGCAGATCAACGCCCTGTCGGTGATTGAATTCCCCGGCCATCCGCGCGCATTCGGTGAACCTTCGCGCATCAGTTGCGTCGTGCACATTGGTGATGGCGAGTTTATTGATGTCGAACGCAAAGCCGAGCTCGGCGGCAATATTCATGCGAAAGGCATGATGATCATGCAGGCTTTTCTGATGTCCGAGCTGGAGCTGGAGCAGCAGCTTCCGTTCTCCGCTTCGCTGACCTTCGAACAGTCCTACAGTGAAGTGGACGGCGACAGCGCCTCCATGGCTGAACTCTGCGCCTTAATCAGCGCGCTGGCCAATGTGCCGATTAATCAGAGCATTGCGATTACCGGTTCTGTTGACCAGTTTGGTCGCGTGCAGCCGGTCGGCGGTCTGAACGAAAAAATTGAAGGTTTCTTCACTATCTGTCAACAGCGCGGGCTAACCGGTAAACAGGGCGTCATTATCCCTGCGGCCAACGTTCGTCATCTCAGTCTTAGCCATGAGCTCCGTCAGGCCGTTGCCGAAAACCAGTTTGCCATCTGGGCCATTGACGATATTACCGAAGCGCTGCCGATGCTGACCCAACTGATGTGGGACGGTGAAGGGCAGACGCTGCGACAAACCATTCAGGAGCGGATAGCGCAGGCGACCCAGCAAGAGACTCGCCATCGTTTTCCGTGGCCGCTACGCTGGTTAGGTGGGACAAGTTCTAACTGATCGGACTTGTTCAGCTTACACGTGTTAGCTATCCTGCGTCCCGAACTTAAAATAAGGCTTACTGAAAACATGGTAGATAAACGCGAATCCTATACAAAAGAAGATCTTCTTGCCTCTGGTCGTGGTGAACTGTTCGGCGCGAAAGGCCCGCAGTTGCCAGCACCAAACATGCTGATGATGGACCGCGTCATCAAAATGAGCGAAACCGGTGGTAACTATGACAAAGGTTATGTTGAGGCGGAACTCGACATCAACCCGGACCTGTGGTTCTTCGGTTGCCACTTCATCGGCGATCCGGTGATGCCGGGCTGCCTGGGCCTGGATGCGATGTGGCAGCTGGTCGGGTTCTATCTTGGCTGGCTCGGCGGCGAAGGCAAAGGCCGTGCGCTGGGCGTTGGCGAAGTGAAATTCACCGGTCAGGTTCTGCCGACCGCGAAAAAAGTCACCTACCGCATCCACTTCAAGCGCATTGTTAACCGTCGTCTGATTATGGGCCTGGCGGATGGCGAAGTGCTGGTTGACGATCGTCTGATCTATACCGCGAACGATCTGAAAGTCGGCCTGTTCCAGGATACTTCCGCTTTCTGATAATTATCGGCAGCGATTAAAAGGCGAAGCCCCCGCTATGCGGAGGCTTCTTTTTTAAAGAGACAGTGTCAGGCCGTTAGTACCCTGTCCTCCATGGCTTCTCGCCAGCCTCCCAGCCACCATGAGCGTTGATTCAAGCTCTGGTATGGACACATTTCTTTCGATCTCCCCGCGATACCCGCTTGATATCCACGTTGATGTGCCCGTTCCAGGCGATCTCGTTTTTGTCTCTTCATGCCTCGTTTCCCTCATTCTTTGATCTGGTGGAAAAGAAAACAGTGGTCGCAAATTGTGCAGCCACGGGTTACGAATACCGCGAAATGAAGACAACGTCAATGCGCAAAATTCACGCCAGTGTCATATTTGTGACCTATATAAGAGTTCATTTTTTGTTCATTCGGCGCAGCGCTCGGTAACAAACTGACCTGGCAAAAAAAATGCCGCGCGGCTCAGATGAACCACGCGGCATATCACTTTTATGAAATTTACTTATGGCAGACGGTTAAGCTCGCCGGCAATGGCCACCGCCTCCTGGCTCCACGCCTGGGCCAGGGTCTTCACCATCGCGTCATAGCCATCCTGCTGCTGCTTGAGCACGATGTTAAACGGGCGCTTAATCAGCTGTCCCTGATGCTTCAATAGCCACTCGCCGCTGACGATAACCCGCCCGTCGTAGCGCCCGTGAAAGCCATTTACCGCCACATTGAGCGTATCCTGCTCGCTGCCCAAGGGTTGGGACGACACTACCCAGCCCGGCAACTGCTGGCTGAGGTTTGCCACCAGCGTAGTACGCAACTGCTGGTCCAGCGGGCTGGCCCACAGATTATTATTGGCGATTACATACTGCACATCGGTGGTTTGATAGACCACTCCATTGCCCGCCAGATAATCCGGGATGCTGACCTGCTCAACCCACAGCAGACGTGCCCCCTGGCTGGCGGCGCTCTGCGCGCCGCCCTGCACCACCGGCAACTGGTAATATGTTTTGCTCTCACCGCCGCTACTGCACGCCGTCATCACGCAAACGGCTGCCACCAGTAACCATTTTTTCATTATTTCGCTCCCTTCGGCTGTGGGTCTTTTTTATCCTTCGCCTCAAATACCAGCGCATTGCTCTTATCATTGAGCGTTTTCAGGACCGGCTGCAGCTCACGCAGCACCTGATCCAGACGCTGCATATCGGCCACCATCTTATTGTAGGCCGCGGAGCCCGGCTGGAAGCCCTGCATGCTGCGGTTCAGCTCGCGCAGCGTCGTCTGCATATCGGCAGGTAGCTGCTGCATCGACTGACTGGAGGTGATCTTATTCAGACTATCCAGCGTGGTCTGTACATGCTGCATGGTCTTCTCGCTTTGCGCCAGCGTACTGGTTGCCTGTTCCAGTAGCGGATTGAGCGGCAGGTTATTGATTTTATCCAGCGCATCCATCAGACGCTGCTGGATCTGCGCCAGTCCACCGCTAATGGTCGGGATAATCGGATAGCCGTTAAACTCCTGAATTTTCCCACGCGGCGGCGCTTTCGGATAGAAGTCGAGATCGATATACAGCGCGCCGGTCACCAGGTTACCGGTTTTCAGCGAGCCGCGCAGTCCGCGGTTGATCAGATCGTCAATGTGAGCGCGAATATTCGGATCGCCGCCGAGCTGGTTGACCAGACGCTGCGGTTCAACCCGCACTTCCACCGGAATGCGATAGTCATCGTTCAAACGCTGCTTCAGCCCAGGAATAAAGAACGGCACTTTGCCGACGGTTCCCAGACGGATGCCACGGAACTCCACCGGCGCGCCGGGCTGCAGGCCACGAACCGAGTCTTTGAAGAACATCACGTAATCGATATGCTCGGTAAAGACCGAATCCTGGATGCTCTTCTGATCGTCAAACAGGTGATATTCCGTTTTGTTCGCCACCGGCTCGCCGAGGTCCAGTCCTTCCGGAATATCGAAGCTCACCCCGCCGCCAAACAGCGTCGACAACGAGCCCATCTCGACGCGCATCCCCGCAGCGGTCAAATCAACGGCGATCCCGCTGTCCTTCCAGAAGCGAACGTTAGTGGTCACCAGGCGGTCATTAGGCGCGTTGATGAACAGCTGATAAGTGATATGACGTTTCTGCGCATCAAAGGTGCTGGTTTCCACCGACCCCACGCGATAACCGCGGAACAGCACCGGGTCGCCTGGCGACAGCTGGCCTGCCTTGCTGCTTTCCAGCAAAATCCGGATCCCCTTGGCATCCGGCGAGGCCAGCGGCGGAGAATCCAGCAGCGGATACTGCGCCGGCACCGAACCTTTCGACCCCGGCTGCAGTTCAATATAGGCCCCGGACAATAATGTCCCGAGACCACTGATCCCCTCGCGCCCTACCTGCGGTTTCACCACCCAGAAGACGGAATCGTTATGCAGTAATTTCTGCATGCCGGAATTGAGGCGAGCTTTGATTTCCACGTGGGTTAAATCGTCGGTCAGCGTCGCGCTCTCTACCACCCCAACATCCACGCTGCGGCTCTTGATCCGGGTTTTTCCCCCTTCAATGCCTTCCGCGTTAGTGGTGATCAGCGTGACCTCTGGTCCCTGATGGCTGTAATGATAAAACAGGATCCACGCTCCGATCAGCGCAGTGACGATAGGGAAGATCCACACCGGTGACCAGTTCTTCACCTTCTGCACTTTCGCTTCTCCGCTCTTATTTTCCATGTTGTTGTATTTCCTCATGGCTTGAATCTGGCTCACGATCCCACAGTAAACGGGGATCAAACGTCATCGCTGAAAACATGGTCATCACCACCACCAGCGCAAACATGACCGCGCCGATGGCGGGATAGATATTCATCAACCCTCCCATGCGCACCAGCGCAGAGAGCACGGCGATGACAAAAACGTCAATCATTGACCAGCGGCCAACAAATTCCACCACTTCATAAATCAGATGCATGCGTTCCGAATCGCGCGCGCCGTTGCCGTTAGCATTCCAGCACAGCCAGGCGATAGCGATCATCTTCAGCGTCGGCACCATAATACTGGCGATAAAGATCACCAGCGCCACCGGATAGGAGCCCTCGCTCCACAGTAACACCACCCCGGCCATAATGGTCGACGGCATTTTATCGCCCAGCAGATCGGTGATCATGATCGGCATAATATTGGCGGGAAGATAGAGAATAAATGAGGTCACCAGCAGCGCCAGCGTCCACTGCAGGCTATTTTTACGCCGCGCCGTCCCTTTGCTGTGACAGCGCGGGCAGACGGTCTGGTCGGCCGGTAACACCGCCGTGCAGCAGCCGCAGGAGCGCAGCCCCTGGCGGATCCCGGCTACCCCGACCTTCAGCGGCTGGGTAATCGCCGGCATAGGGGCAATATCATCCCATAGCCAGCGGCGGTCGACGCACTGGAAGGTGCGTAACTGCAGCAGGCAAAACATGCACCAGGGAATAAAGCTCAGGCCGATGCCGATATCGCCGTAGGCCATCAGTTTGACGAAGCTCACCAGCACGCCGGCAAGAAAGATCTCCGCCATGCCCCAGGTCTTGAGGTGAAACAAAATGCGCGCCAGAAACGCCTTCAGCCCAGCGGGCATCCTGACCCGATTGACCAGCAGCAAAATGGTGACCAGACAAAAGGCCGGTACCAGTTGTACAAAGAGCAAAAAGAAGGTGCCGAGGCTGGCGTAATCCTCGGTAAACAGCACGTTGGGAATTTCCAGCAGCGCTATTTCGCTGCTGATGCCACCCACTTTCATATAGATAAAAGGAAATAGGTTGGCCAGCAGCAGCATAAACAGCGCGACCAGCGCGTAAGCCGTGGGACGCTGGCGAGGCGCGTCCCACGTGGTGGTTAACGTTGTACCGCAGCGCGGGCAGGCGGCTTTCTGGCGATGCTCAAGCTGCGGCAAAGCCACCAGCAAATCACATTGGGGACATAAAATATGTCGCGCAGCATGATGGTGATCGCACATGACAACTCCTCGGCTCAGGCGCCGTTCTTTAATCCTTCGAGATATTCCCAGCGTTCAAAGGCGGCTTCCAGCGCCTGCTCCGCTTCGGCCAGCTGCGCCAGCACTTGCTGCGTACGATCGTGCGATTGGCCAAAGAAGTCAGGATCGGCTACCTGCTCCTGCAGCGTTTGCAGTTCGGCCTCAAGCGTTTCCAGCTTCTGCGGCAGTTGCTCCAGCTCGCGCTGCAGGTTATAGCTTAGTTTGTTCCCGCCGCGTTTGACAGTTTCTGCTTTTGGCTGAGCGACTTCCGTCGTTTTTTTAACGATCGTCTGCTTTTGCGCCAAAGACTGGGCCTGCTGACCGCGGGCGTCGTGATAACCGCCGACGTACTGACCAATATGGCCGCCGCCTTCGAAGATCCAGCACTCGGTCACGGTATTGTCGACAAACTGACGATCGTGGCTGACCAGCATCACGGTGCCCTGATAGCCATCGATCAGCTCTTCCAGCAGCTCCAGCGTTTCGACATCAAGGTCGTTTGTCGGTTCATCGAGAATCAATAAGTTACTGGGTTTCAGGAACAGTCGCGCCAGCAGCAGACGGTTACGCTCCCCGCCGGACAGCGCGCGGACTGGCGTCATCGCCCGTTTCGGATGGAACAGGAAGTCCTGCAGATAGCCCAGCACGTGCCGCGGCTTACCGTTAACCATCACCTCTTGCTTACCTTCGGCGAGGTTATCCATCACCGTCCGGTCCGGATCCAGCTCTGCACGGTGCTGGTCGAAGTAGGCGACTTCCAGCTTGGTGCCAACGTGGATCCGTCCGCTGTCGGCCTGCAACTGGCCAAGCATCAGCTTCAGCAGCGTGGTTTTCCCGCAGCCATTGGGGCCGATCAGGGCAATCTTATCGCCGCGCTGGATTTGCGCGGAGAAATCTTTCACCAGCACTTTGCCGTCAACCTGATAGTTGACGTTCTCCATTTCGAAAACGATTTTGCCGGAGCGCGAAGCCTCTTCTACCTGCATCTTCGCACTGCCCATCACTTCCCGGCGCTCGCCGCGCTCGCGACGCATCGCTTTCAGGGCGCGAACGCGGCCTTCGTTGCGGGTACGACGCGCTTTAATCCCCTGGCGGATCCACACCTCTTCCTGGGCCAGCTTGCGGTCGAATTCAGCATTCTGCAGCTCTTCAACCCGCAGCGCTTCTTCTTTATCCAACAGATACTGATCGTAATTGCCCGGATAAGTCACCAGCTTGCCGCGATCGAGATCGACGATGCGCGTCGCCATGTTGCGGATGAAGGAGCGGTCGTGCGAAATAAAGATAATGGTGCCTTTAAAGCTTTTCAGGAACCCTTCCAGCCAGTCGATAGTTTCGATATCGAGGTGGTTCGTCGGTTCATCCAGCAACAGCACGCGCGGCCCGCTGACCAGGGCACGGCCCAGCGCCGCTTTACGCAACCAGCCGCCGGAAAGCGAAGCCAGCTGCGCGTCGGCGTTAAGACCAAGCTGCTCGATCACTTCATTGATGCGGCTATCCAGCTGCCACAGGCCCAGGTTATCCAGCTGTTCCTGCAGACGGGCCAGTTCATTTAAATTTTTGTCGCTCGGGTCGGTCATCACCTGATGCGAAACATCATGGTAGGCCTTCAGGTAAGCGGCCTGTTCGGCGATCCCTTCGGCGACGAAATCGTACACCGTACCGGCAACGTTGCGCGGCGGATCCTGCTGCAGACGCGCGACGATCAGATCCTGTTCATAAATAATACGCCCGTCATCCAGCCCCTGTTCACGGTTAAGGATCTTCATCAGGGTCGATTTACCGGCGCCGTTGCGCCCAACCAGACAGACGCGTTCGTTATCTTCGATATGCAGTTCAGCATTATCCAGCAGCGGCGCATCGCTGAATGAAAGCCAGGCGCCGTGCATACTAATCAGTGACATTCTTTATTCCTTTCAGGCTGCAGTAATCAGCCAGCAGTTGTGGATCTGACGGTTGCGGGCAAAATCCTGCGACAGCGTTTTTTGCGAAATCTCTTGCGCCTTCAGGCCCAGCGCCGCCAGCCCGTCATGATCCATACGGAAACCGCGTTTGTTGTTCGAGAACATAATGGTGCCGCCTTTACGCAGCAGACGTTTCAGATCGGTCATCAGGCGAATATGATCGCGCTGCACGTCAAAGGCATCTTCCATTCGTTTGGAGTTAGAGAAAGTCGGCGGATCGATAAAGATCAGATCGAACTGCTCGGTGCTTTCCCGCAGCCAGCCCAGCACGTCAGCCTGCATCAGGCGATGCGCACGACCGGTCAGGCCATTGAGACGCAGGTTGCGCTCCGCCCACTCCAGATAGGTACGCGACATATCCACCGTGGTCGTAGAGCGCGCGCCGCCCAGACCGGCGTGGACGCTGGCGCTGCCGGTATAGGAGAACAGGTTAAGGAAATCCTTACCCTTGCTCATCTGGCCGAGCATACGACGGGCGATACGGTGGTCGAGGAACAGACCGGTATCGAGGTAGTCGGTGAGGTTAACCCACAGGCGCGCGTTGTACTCCTGCACCTCGATAAAGTCGCCCTTCTCCGCCATCTTCTGATACTGGTTTTTACCCTTTTGCCGCTCGCGGGTCTTCAGCACCAGCTTGTTGGGGGCGATTTCCAGCACGGCGATGGTCGCCGCGATAATATCAAACAGACGCTGGCGCGCTTTGTGCGCATCGACGGTTTTCGGCGGCGCATACTCCTGGACCACCACCCAGTCACCGTAGCGATCGATCGCCACGTTATATTCCGGCAGATCGGCATCGTACAGGCGATAGCATTCAATGCCTTCCTGACGGGCCCACTTTTCAAATTTCTTCAGATTCTTACGCAGACGGTTGGCAAAATCTTCCGCCAGCATCGCCGGCTTGCCGCCTTCGCTTTCCGCCAGGTGATAGTTTTTCTGTATGCAGTCCAGCGGGCCGTTCTTCGCTTTGAACTGTTTATCGGCACGCAGCTGCAGGCAGCTCAGCAGTTCCGGCGAGGCGCTGAACACCGACAGGTTCCAGCCGCCAAACTGACTTTTCATGATCCGGCCCAGCAGGCTGTGCAGGGCAATCAGCGCCGGTTCGCTTTCCAGGCGCTCGCCGTACGGCGGGTTGCTGATCACGGTGCCGTACGGGCCTTTCGGCAGCGGGTTATTCAGCTGGGCGACGTCTTTGACTGCAAAATCGATCAGCTCGCCGATGCCGGCCCGGCGGGCGTTGCGGCGCGCGCGCTCAATGACGCGCTCGTCGACGTCAGAGCCATAGAAGCGCGACCCATAGGCCGCCAGCCCCTGGCGGGCGCGGGTTTGCGCTTCCGCCTTCACCTCTTTCCAGATAGCGTCATCGTGCTGCGCCCAACCGCCAAAGCCCCAGTGGCCGCGGTGCAGACCCGGCGCACGATCGGTCGCCAGCATCGCCGCTTCAATCAGCAGGGTACCGGAGCCGCACATCGGATCGAGCAGCGGCGTACCCGGTACCCAACCAGAGCGCATGACGATCGCCGCCGCGAGGTTTTCTTTGATCGGCGCCATACCGGTACCATCGCGGTAGCCGCGCAGATGCAACCCTTCCCCGCTCAGATCCAGGGAGATATGCGCCGTCTCTTTGTTCAGCCAGACGTTGATCCGCAGATCGGGCGACTCACGATCGACATTCGGGCGCGGCAGGTTTTTACGCGTGAAGCTGTCGACGATGGCGTCTTTGACTTTTAATGCGCCATACTGGCTGTTGCGGATCTCGTCATTGAGGCCGCTAAAATGTACCGCGAAGGTGGCGCCAGGGTTAAACATCTCCGTCCACGGAATGGCCTGTACGCCGAGGTACAGATCCAGATCGCTGTATACGCGACACTCGCCCAGCGGCAGCATGATGCGCGAAGCCAGCCGGCTCCACATCAGGCTTTGATACAGCAGGCGCGTATCCCCCTGAAAATGGACCCCGCCCTGGACGACCTGGCAGTCCGTCGCGCCAAGTCCTTCCAGTTCAGTTTTTAACAGCTCTTCCAGCCCACGAGCCGTACTGGCAAACAGAGAATTCATATCGTCACTTTTACTTAAAGAAAATTGGTGCGCATTATAGCCAATATGTGCCCTATGTCATAAAGTTATAGGCTTATTTTTGGAACCCGGAGGCAGCGTATGGTAACGCTCTCGCGACTTTTTATTCATCCCGTTAAATCCATGCGCGGCATGGGCCTGACCCACGCCTTTGCTGATATCAGCGGCCTGGCCTTCGATCGCCTGTTTATGGTCACCGAAAACGACGGGACCTTTATTACCGCCCGCCAGTTTCCGCAAATGGTAAAATTTATTCCGGCGCCGCTGCATGATGGCCTTCACCTGACCGCGCCGGACGGCAGCAGCGCCGTGGTGCGTTTTAGCGATTTCGCCCTGCAGGCCGAGCCCACCGAAGTCTGGGGCAACCATTTCACCGCCCTTATCGCACCCGCCGCCGTTAACCAGTGGCTCAGCGGCTTTTTCAAGCGCGATGTCCAGCTGCGCTGGCTGGGGCCGCAGTTAACCCGCCGGGTGAAGCGCCACGATGCGGTACCGCTCTCCTTCGCCGACGGCTACCCGTACCTGCTGGCTAACGAGGCCTCGCTGCGCGATCTGCAGCAACGCTGCCCGGCCAGCGTAAGCATAGAACAGTTTCGTCCTAACCTCGTGGTCACCGGCGCGGCCGCCTGGGATGAAGATAGCTGGAAAGTGATCCGCGTCGGCGAAGTGGTGTTTGACGTCGCTAAGCCATGCAGCCGCTGCATTTTTACCACCGTCAGTCCAGAGCGCGGGCAGAAGCATCCCACCGGGGAGCCGCTGGAAACCTTAAAGCGTTTTCGTACTGCGCTGGACAATAGCGATGTCGATTTTGGCCAGAACCTGATTGCCCGCAACAGCGGGGTGATCCGGGTGGGTGATGAAGTCGAAATCCTCGCCCGCGGCCCGGCGAAAGCCTACGGCGCCGGCGAGAGCGACGATACTCCGGCCCCGGAAGCGCAGCAGCAAGCTACGGTTGCCATCGAATGGCAGGGTCAACAGTTTAGCGGGAATAACCAGCAGGTGCTGCTGGAGCAACTGGAGCAACAGGGCATTCGCGTACCCTATTCGTGTCGGGCAGGGATCTGCGGCAGCTGCCGCATTCGGCTGGAAGAGGGCGAAGTCAGCGCGTTAAAGAAAAATGCGGTCGCCGGGGACGGCACCATTCTCGCCTGCAGCTGCGTACCGAAAACGGCGCTGCGCCTGGCGCCTTAAACCGCCTGTCCCAGGCTGTAGCTGACCGCGCTCTGCGCCGGCTGCAGCCTGTCGTTCATGATTTTAATAACGTCGCCTAACTGCATCACGCGCCCGGCAAGGGTGAGACCCGGCTGGGCCAGCAGACAAAGCGCGGCGTTATCTCCCGGCTCCACCACCAGCAAATTCACCTGCTCCCCGGTATCGCTCAGCCAGACGCAGGCGGCGTCGCCGCCGCTCGGCTGCCACTGGTGGGGATGAGCGATAAAGTGCCAGCTTTTCGGCATCTGCGGTTTGAGAAAACGGATCGCGGTTAACGCATTGAGGACTAATTCCGCTCGCTGTTCTTTCGACAGTTCGAGATCGCGACATTTTTCTTCAAAGGAGAAATAGAGCGCGGCGTCATCGACGCAGAATCCCGACGGCGCAAAGGCATCCGGGGTCAGCATTCGCCGGGCGAAGCGCGAGCGAAATAACATGCCATTGGCCAAATCGAGCATCATGCGGTCATGCTGTTCATCGTAATACCAACGCCAGTTATCGTCAGGTTTAATGCGCATTTTTCCCCCTGTCCCCTTTCATACGCCTCTGCAAAGTTGTTGCGACTTGCCGCAGAATATTTTCTAAAATTAAGAAAAGTCTAAAATGTTTAAATAAGCAACAGTGAGGGAATATAAAACAACCAGGGCCGGAAATAAAGCCCTGGGTGGGTTTCAGCGGAGGAAAAGATTAGATGTGGGTAACAATTTCTTTAATCAGCGGCGGACCTTTAAAAATAAATCCGGAATAGATCTGCACCAACGATGCTCCGGCGGCTATCTTTTCTCGCGCAGCAATCACCGAATCAATACCGCCCACGCCGATGATAGGCAAACGACCATTCAGCTCAGCGGAGAGCATACGGATAATTTCAGTGCTCTTTAATTGTAATGGACGACCGCTAAGCCCACCGGTCTCATCACAATGTTTCATTCCCTGAACCAGAGAACGATCGAGGGTGGTATTGGTTGCAATTACCCCATCAATATTATGACGCACGAGGCTATCGGCAACCTGGATCAATTCCTCTGGTAAAAGATCCGGCGCGATCTTCACGGCGACCGGAACATATTTCTGATGCTTTTGCTGCAGCTCAAGCTGCTTATTTTTAATACCGGAGAGTAAATCATCGAGCGCTTCACCGTATTGCAGCGTACGCAGTCCCGGGGTATTCGGTGAGGAGATATTAATGGCGATATACCCGGCGTAAGGATAGACTTTTTCCATACAAATCAGGTAATCATCTTTACCGTGCTCCACCGGCGTATCTTTATTTTTGCCGATATTGATGCCCAGCACGCCGTCAAAATGCGCCTTTTTCACGTTCTCAACCAGGTTATCAACGCCATGGTTATTAAAGCCCATGCGGTTGATCAACCCCTCGGCATCCACCAGACGGAAGATCCTCGGTTTATCGTTGCCCGGCTGCGGACGCGGGGTGACGGTGCCGATCTCAATCGAACCAAAACCCATCGCGCCCAGCGCGTCAATGCATTCCCCATTTTTATCCAGCCCGGCCGCCAGACCCAGCGGATTTTTAAAGGTCAGCCCCATGCAGGTAACGGGCCTGGCCGGTACCTTCTGGCGAACCAGCATTTCCAGCGGCGTCCCGGTGACACGGCGTAATTGTTGAAAGGTAACTTCATGAGCGCGCTCAGGATCGAGCTGAAAAAGGGCTTTACGAACGAAGGGGTAGTACATGAACTCTCCTGGATTCCCGGTGTGCAAACCGGGGGCGTATTATGTGCGATCCTCAGCTGAAAGGGAATTGACCTGCGACAAAAAATCACCCATCAGCGCAAACGATTACCTCTCCCCGCGCCGTTATGCGCTTTTCGGCTATCTAACGGTGGATAAATCATTTAGGGAAATAATGGTGCTCTGTCACACTCACTGCAAATGTTATCAATTATAGATAAATGCAAACATTTAGTTATAAGGAGAGAGAGATGCGCGTCATTACGCTTGCGGGCAGCCCGCGTTACCCTTCCCGTTCCAGCGCCCTGCTGGAATATGCCAGAGAGACGCTCACCGCCGCCGATATCGAAGTCTGCCACTGGCATCTGCAGAACTTTGCCCCGGAAGACCTCCTGTACGCTCGCTTTGACAACCCGGCGCTACAAACGCTCAATGAGCAACTGGCCGGGGCCGACGGTCTGATTATCGCCACGCCGGTGTATAAAGCCTCGTTTTCCGGCGCCCTGAAAACCCTGCTCGATCTGCTTCCTGAGCGCGCGCTGGAGGGCAAAATCGTGCTACCGCTGGCCACTGGCGGCACCATCGCCCACATGCTGGCGGTGGACTACGCTCTGAAACCCGTCCTGAATGCCCTGAAGGCCCAGGAGATCCTCCATGGCGTCTTCGCCGATGACAGCCAGGTCACGGATTACCAGCATAAGCCGCAGTTCACCCCTAACCTGCAGCGGCGCCTGGATGAGTCCCTGGAGACCTTCTGGCAGGCGCTGCATCGTCCCAGCAGCCGCGCCCCGTCGTTAACGTCTCTGCGTGGGGTGGAACATGTTTAATCCTCTCCGCGCGCTGACCCTCGGCGGACTGCTGTTGTTCTCCGCGCTGGGCCACGCCGCCCCGGCGGCGCCCGATGCCCTGCGCATTGGTTATCAGAAAGGCAGCGTCAGCATGGTGCTGGCGAAGAGCCATCAGCTGCTGGAGCAGCGCTATCCGGGCACCCATATCTCGTGGATTGAATTCCCGGCCGGTCCGCAGATGCTGGAGGCGCTGAACGTCGGCAGCATTGACATCGGCAGTACTGGCGACATTCCGCCTATCTTTGCTCAGGCGGCGGGCGCCGATCTGGTCTATATCGGTTCGGAGCCGCCCAAGCCGAAAGCGGAAGTCATCCTGGTGGCGCAAGGCAGTCCTATTCACAACGTTGCCGAATTAAAAGGGAAAAAGGTCGCTTTCCAGAAAGGTTCCAGCTCCCACAATCTGCTGCTGCGCGCCCTGCAGCTGGCGGGCCTGAAATTTAGCGATATTCAGCCGGTTTACCTTGCCCCCGCCGATGCGCGCGCCGCCTTCCAGCAGGGTAATGTCGACGCCTGGGCCATCTGGGATCCGTACTACTCCGCCGCGCTGCTGCAGGGCGGCGCCCGGGTACTCACTGACGGAACCGATCTGAAACAGACGGGATCGTTCTATCTTGCTTCCCGCCCCTACGCTGAACGCAATGGCGCTTTCATTGAAGGCGTACTCGATACCTTTACTCAGGCCGATGCCCTGACCCATAGCCAGCGCGCGCAAAGCATTACGCTGCTGGCGAAAACGATGGGATTACCGGAAGCGGTGATCGCCAGCTATCTGGACCATCGTCCCCCCACCTCAGTAACCCCGGTGAGTGCCGAAACTGCCGCTCGCCAGCAGCAGACGGCCGACCTGTTCTATGAGAACAAGCTGGTGCCGAAAAAAGTTGATATCCGGGCCCGTATCTGGCAGCCCGCCGCCGCACAAGGAGCGAAATCATGAGTCTGAATATGTTCTGGTTTTTACCGACCCATGGTGATGGTCGTTATCTGGGCACCGAAGAGGGCGCCCGTCCGGTCGATTACGGCTATCTGCAGCAAATCGCGCAGACGGCGGATCGGCTGGGGTTCACCGGCGTGCTGATCCCGACCGGACGCTCATGTGAAGATGCCTGGCTGGTTGCGGCCTCGATGATCCCGGTGACGCAGCGGCTGAAATTTCTTGTCGCCCTCAGGCCTAGCGTGGTGTCGCCGACGGTAGCCGCCCGCCAGGCGGCGACCCTGGACCGACTGTCAAACGGCCGGGCGCTGTTCAATCTGGTCACCGGCAGCGATCCCGCCGAGCTGGCCGGCGACGGCGTCTTCCTCGACCACACCGAGCGCTATGAGGCCTCAGCTGAATTTACCCACATCTGGCGCAAGCTGATGGAGGGAGAAACCGTCACCTTTAACGGCAAGCATCAGCGCGTTCGCGACGCTAAGCTGCTGTTCCCGCCGCTCCAGCAGCCCCGTCCACCGCTCTATTTCGGCGGATCGTCTGACGTCGCGCAGGATCTGGCCGCCGAGCAGGTCGATCTCTATCTCACCTGGGGTGAACCGCCGAAGCAGGTGGCAGAGAAGATTGCTCAGGTCCGGGAGAAAGCGGCCCGGCATGGGCGCCGGGTGCGTTTTGGCATCCGTCTGCACGTGATCGTGCGGGAAACCAACGAGGAAGCCTGGCAGGCGGCGGACAGCCTTATCTCCCACCTTGATGATGAAACGATCGCCCGCGCCCAGGCGGCCTTCGCCAGAACCGACTCCGTCGGTCAACAGCGAATGGCTGCGCTGCACAACGGTCGACGCGATCAGCTCGAGATCAGCCCCAACCTGTGGGCCGGCGTCGGCTTAGCGCGCGGCGGCGCCGGTACTGCGCTGGTGGGCGATGCCGCCACCGTTGCCGAACGAATCAATGAATACGCTGCGCTGGGTATTGATAGCTTTATCTTCTCCGGCTATCCGCATCTGGAAGAGGCGTATCGGGTCGGCGAGCTGTTGTTCCCCCTGCTCGACGTCGCCGTGCCGTCTATCCCGCAGCCGCAAAACCTGCGCCTGCAGGGGGAAGCGGTCGCCAACGAGTTTATCCCGCGTAAAGTGGCGCAAAGCTGAGGAGACACTGATGGCAAAATCAACCCATCCCCTGTTGTTACGCCTCGCCCCCTGGCTGCTGCCGGTGGGGACGGTCATTGTCTGGCAGCTGGCCTCGTCCGTCGGCTGGCTCTCGACGCGGGTGCTTCCCTCGCCGGAGGGGGTATTGAAAGCGTTCTGGACGCTCTCGGCCAGCGGTGAGCTGTGGCAGCATCTGGCCATCAGCTCGTGGCGGGCGCTGGTCGGCTTCGCCATCGGCGGCTCCATCGGGCTGGTGCTCGGCCTGATCAGCGGCCTGTCACGCTGGGGCGAGCGTCTGCTGGACACCTCGATCCAGATGCTGCGCAATGTCCCGCATCTGGCGCTGATCCCGCTGGTAATTCTGTGGTTCGGCATCGACGAGACCGCCAAGATCTTCCTTGTGTCGCTGGGCACCCTGTTCCCGATCTATATCAACACCTGGCATGGGATCCGTAATATCGACCGTGGGCTGGTAGAGATGGCGCGCAGCTATGGTTTATCCGGCTTCGCGCTGTTCCGTCACGTGATTTTACCCGGCGCCCTGCCCTCAATTATGGTCGGCGTGCGTTTCGCTCTTGGCCTGATGTGGCTGACGCTTATTGTCGCTGAAACCATCTCGGCGAATGCCGGTATCGGTTATCTGGCGATGAATGCGCGTGAATTTCTACAAACCGACGTGGTGGTGGTCGCCATCATTCTTTACGCCATCCTTGGCAAACTGGCCGATGTCTGCGCCCAGCTGCTGGAACGGCTCTGGCTGCGCTGGAACCCGGCGTATCATCTTCAGGAGGCTAACGCATGAACACTGCCCGTCTGACCCCAGGTATCCCGCTGCTGCTGAACGGGGTGACGAAACGCTATGGCGATAACACTATTCTTAACGAGCTGGATCTGCATATTCCCAGCGGCCAGTTTGTGGCGGTGGTGGGCCGCAGCGGCGGCGGCAAGAGTACCCTGCTGCGCCTGCTGGCGGGTCTGGAAAAACCGAACGCTGGAGAGCTGCTGGCGGGCGCGACACCCCTGGCGGCGATCCAGGACGACACCCGGATGATGTTTCAGGATGCGCGCCTGCTGCCGTGGAAAACGGTGATTGATAACGTCGGGCTGGGGTTAAAAGGCGCCTGGCGCGACGCCGCCCTACAGGCATTGGCCAGCGTCGGACTCGAGAGCCGTGCGCAGGAGTGGCCGGCGGCGCTGTCAGGTGGGCAAAAGCAGCGCGTTGCGCTGGCCCGCGCGCTGATCCATCGCCCGCGCCTGCTGCTGCTGGACGAGCCGCTGGGAGCGCTGGACGCCCTCACCCGTCTGGAGATGCAGGAGCTGATCGTCTCCCTGTGGCAGGAGCATGGTTTTACGGTCCTGCTGGTGACGCACGACGTCAGTGAAGCGGTGGCCATGGCCGACCGGGTGCTGTTAATTGAAGAGAAGAAAATTGGCCTCGATTTGAACGTGGATATTGCGCGACCGCGGCGCACCGGTTCGGCGAAGCTGGCCGAGCTGGAGGCAGAGGTGCTGGATCGGGTGATGAAACGCGGCGACAGCGAGCGTGCGCCGCGTTTGTTTAGTCATGGCTAACTAACGTCCCCGGCCCGCGCTTCGCTCGGCCGGGCTACCAAATCGCACAGCGCTGTAGCCCCGGTAAGCGAGAGCGCAACCGGGGATTTTGCCACCGTTACGCCAGCGCCTTACTGATTTTCTCGAACAGATCGCCGGAGAGATTCTCCAGCCCCTTTAACTGCTCCAGCGCAGCGCGCATCAGCGCCTGTCGCTTCTCATCATAACGCTTCAGACGAATCAACGGCTCAATAAGACGCGACGCCACCTGCGGGTTGCGCTGGTTAAGTTCGGTCAGCATCTCCACCAGGAACTGGTAGCCGCTGCCGTCTTCAGCATGGAACGCCGCCGGGTTGCTGCTGGCGAAAGCGCCGATTAACGAACGCACACGGTTCGGGTTGCTCATGCTGAATGAACGGTGATTCAGCAGACCACGCACTGTTTCCACCACATTGGCCGCCGGGCTGGTGGACTGCAGGATAAACCACTTATCCATCACCAGACCGTCCTGATGCCATTTATCGTCATACTCCTGCATCAGCGCATCGCGGCTCGGCAGCTCGGCGGCAACCGCTGCCGACAGGGCGGCCAGCGCGTCGGTCATGTTATCCGCCTGGTGATACTGCGCCGACACCAGCTTATCGCCCAGCGTTGGCTCCGCAAACGCCAGATAGCGCAGACAGGTATTGCGCAGAGCACGCTTACCAATATCGGCGTGCTCCACCCGGTAGCTGTCGAGTTTATTGGCGTGATAAACCGCGAGGAATTCGTCCGCCAGTTCGTTCGCCAGAGTGCGGGTGAGCGCTTCGCGCACGGTGGCGATGGCGATCGGATCGATAATGGCGAACATCTCGGCGATTTCGTTGGCCGACGGCAGGGTTAAGATCTCGGCGGCCAGCGCCGGGTCAATCTTCTCGTCCAGCAGGATGGCGCGGAAGGCGTCCGCCACGTGTACCGGCAGCGACAGCGGCTGTCCCTGCTGATGACGGTTGACGTTCAGCTTGATGTAGGTCGCCAGCAGGCTCTGCGCCGCATCCCAGCGCGAGAAATCATTCCGCGCATGGCGCATCAGGAAGGTGAGCTGCTGATCGCTCCACTTATATTCCAGTTTCACTGGTGCTGAAAATTCGCACAGCAGCGCCGGCACCGGCTGGAAATAGACGTTATCGAAGACGAAAGTCTGCTCGGCCTGAGTTACATTGAGCACCGGGTGCAGCGGATGGCCGCCCTTCTGCAGGGGGATCACCTTGCCTTCGTTATCGTACAGCTCAATGGCAAACGGGATATGCAACGGCTGTTTCTCGGCCTGCTCAGCGGTCGGCGGCGTACGCTGGCTGATGGTCAGCGTGTACTGCTCGGTTTCCGGGTTGTAGTCGTCATGCACGGTGACGATTGGCGTACCGGACTGGCTGTACCAGCGGCGGAAGTGTGACAGATCGACGTTAGAGGCATCCTCCATCGCCTGGACGAAATCATCGCAGGTGGCGGCGCTGCCGTCATGGCGTTCAAAGTACAGCTGCATCCCTTTCTGGAAGTTTTCTTCACCCAGCAGGGTGTGCAGCATGCGGATCACTTCGGCACCCTTTTCATAAACCGTCAGGGTGTAGAAGTTGTTCATTTCGATAACCATATCCGGGCGGATCGGGTGCGCCATCGGGCTGGCGTCTTCGGCAAACTGCAACCCGCGCATGGTGCGCACATTGTTGATGCGGTTAACCGCCCGTGAGCCGAGGTCGGAGCTGAACTCCTGATCGCGGAACACGGTCAGCCCTTCTTTCAGGCTGAGCTGGAACCAGTCGCGGCAGGTGACGCGGTTGCCGGTCCAGTTATGGAAATACTCATGACCAATCACCCGCTCGATATCAAGATAGTCTTTATCGGTGGCGGTATCGGTACGGGCCAGGACATATTTGGAGTTAAAGACGTTGAGTCCTTTGTTCTCCATCGCGCCCATATTAAAGAAGTCGACAGCGACAATCATATAGATGTCGAGGTCGTACTCGAGGCCAAAGCGCTCCTCATCCCATTTCATGGAATTTTTCAGCGAGGTCATTGCCCACGGCGCGCGGTCGAGATTGCCGCGATCGACGTACAGCTCCAGCGCCACTTCACGACCGGAGCGAGTGGTAAAGGTGTCACGCAGGACGTCAAAATCACCGGCCACCAGCGCAAACAGGTAGCACGGTTTCGGGAACGGATCCTGCCACTGTACCCAGTGACGGCCATTCTCCAGCTCTCCCTGCGCCATGCGGTTGCCGTTGGAGAGCAGGAACGGGTATTTCGCTTTGTCGGCGATGATTTTGGTGGTAAACCGCGCCAGCACGTCCGGGCGGTCCAGGTACCAGGTAATATGGCGGAAACCTTCCGCTTCGCACTGAGTACACAGCGCTTCGCCTGACTGATACAGGCCTTCCAGCGCGGTGTTTGCCGCCGGGCTGATCTCATTGACGATGGTCAGGGTGAAATGCTCCGGCAGACCGCCGATCACCAGCTGATTGTTTTCTTCTTTATAGTTACTCCACGGCTGGCCGTTCACTTGCAGCGCGATCAGGGTCAGATCTTCGCCGTCGAGGCGCAATGGCACATCAGACGCAGCCGCGTGGCGGGAGACCTTGCTCTCGGCCGTAACGACGGTTTTTGCGGCATCCAGGTCAAAGGTCAAATCGATATCGCTAATCAGATACTCCGGCGCACGATAGTCGTGGCGGTATTTGGCTTGGGGCTGTTGTGTCATAAAAAACCTTTCGCATCTTGGGTAAAGTGTCGTCCCAGTCTATTCCCGTTGTGTCAATCGCGCTATGCAGAATCTTCATCTTTTCAATGTGAAACACGAAAACCGCTACATTTTGTTAACACGCGCGGCACGAAATGCCCTCGACCCGACGCAAAGCTTGTGGTGTGATCCATGTTCAATATATTAAACTAGGCCTCGCAAATGACCGTCAGCGTCGCCATCGCTCGCCATCGCGGGACAGAGCCGGGTAATAAAGGTATACTCCGCCTCCTTTTTTCGCGTTGGTTTGGATGGAACGCTCCAGTGAGAGGATGCTACTGCGCACCATGACACAATTCACTTCTCCTGTACTGCACTCGCTGCTTGATACGGATGCCTACAAGCTGCACATGCAGCAGGCTGTCTTCCACCGCTACGGCGATGTGCATGTGGCGGCGGAGTTTCGCTGCCGCGGAGACGACCTTCTCGGCATTTATGCCGACGCGATCCGCGAGCAGGTGGAGTCCATGCGCGACCTGAGACTGCGGGATGATGAATATCACTGGTTGTCCACCCTTCCCTTTTTCCGCCAGGATTATCTCGACTGGCTGCGCGATTTTCGCTATGACCCGCGCCAGGTCACGGTCAGCAATGACAACGGCAAGCTGAACATTCGCCTTACCGGCCCGTGGCGTGAAGCCATCATGTGGGAAGTCCCGCTGCTGGCGGTGATAAGCGAGCTGGTCCATCGCTATCGTTCACCAGAAATGGGCGTCGATCAGGCGCTGAACACGCTGGAACATAAGCTAGGCGACTTCGCCAGCATGACCGCTGGCCTCGATATGCGCGCCTTCCGCCTGATGGACTTCGGCACCCGCCGTCGTTTTTCACGCGAAGTGCAAGAGGCCATTGTGCAACGTCTGCAGCAGGAGCCGTGGTTTGTCGGCACCAGCAATTACGATCTGGCTCGTCGTTTACATTTAACCCCGATGGGCACCCAGGCGCACGAATGGTTCCAGGCCCACCAGCAGATCAGCCCGAACCTCGCCAGCAGCCAGCGGGCGGCCCTTGCCGCCTGGCTGGAAGAGTATCCCGACCAGCTGGGCATCGCGCTGACCGACTGCATCACCATGGATGCGTTCCTGCGCGATTTTGGTCCGGAATTCGCTACCCGCTATCAGGGTTTGCGCCATGACTCCGGCGACCCGGTGGAATGGGGTGAAAAAGCCATCGCCCATTATCAGAAGCTGGGCATCGATCCGCTGAGCAAAGTGCTGGTCTTCTCCGATAATCTCGATCTCGCCAAAGCGGTCGATTTGTATCGCCACTTCGCCTCGCGGGTGAAATTGAGCTTTGGTATCGGCACCCGTTTAACCTGCGATCTGCCGCAGGTTAAACCGCTCAATATCGTGATTAAGCTGGTGGAATGTAACGGCAAACCGGTGGCGAAACTCTCCGACAGCCCGGGGAAAACCATCTGCCACGATAAGGCCTTCGTCCGCGCCCTGCGCGAGGCGTTCGACCTGCCGCCGATTAAAAAGGCGAGCTAATTCCCCTAAGGAGCCTTTCAGGCTCCTTTTTCTTTATTATTTATTGCCGAATTATCCGCTTATGATGCGAAATCTACTTGTCTGATGGAAGATGACAGGTAACATAGATATCCCCCCGCTGTAGGGGGAAGAGACTTTTTTATTGGACTACATAGAGAGATTATTATGAGCGTTGTGCCTGTAGCCGACGTACTCCAGGGCCGCGTTGCCGTTGACAGCGAAGTCACGGTCCGCGGATGGGTGCGTACCCGCCGAGATTCTAAAGCTGGCTTTTCATTCCTCGCCGTCTATGACGGTTCCTGCTTTGATCCTGTACAGGCCGTTATTAATAATTCTCTGCCCAATTACAATCAGGAAGTGCTGCGTCTGACCACCGGTTGCTCGGTGATTGTCACCGGTAAAGTCGTGGCTTCCCAGGGCCAGGGTCAAAGCTTTGAGATCCAGGCGACCAGCGTGGAAGTCACCGGCTGGGTGGAAGACCCGGACACCTACCCGATGGCGGCCAAGCGCCACAGCATCGAGTATCTGCGTGAAGTAGCGCACCTGCGTCCGCGCACCAACCTGATTGGCGCGGTAGCTCGCGTGCGTCATACCCTGGCGCAGGCGCTGCACCGATTCTTCGACGAACAGGGCTTCTTCTGGGTTTCCACCCCGCTGATCACCGCTTCCGATACCGAAGGCGCCGGCGAAATGTTCCGCGTGTCGACGCTGGATCTGGAAAACCTGCCGCGTAACGATCAGGGCAAAGTCGACTTCGATAAAGACTTCTTTGGTAAAGAGTCGTTCCTGACCGTATCCGGCCAGCTGAACGGCGAGACCTATGCCTGCGCACTGTCGAAAATCTACACCTTCGGCCCAACCTTCCGCGCCGAAAACTCCAACACCAGCCGCCACCTGGCGGAGTTCTGGATGCTGGAGCCGGAAGTCGCCTTCGCGAGCCTGAACGATGTTGCTGGTCTGGCGGAAGCGATGCTCAAGTACGTCTTTAAGGCGGTACTGGAAGAGCGTGCGGATGACATGCAGTTCTTCGCCGAGCGCGTAGACAAAGACGCTATTGACCGTCTGCAGCGTTTCGTCTCCGCTGATTTTGCTCAGGTGGATTACACCGATGCCGTCACTATCCTGGAAAACTGCGGCAAGCAGTTTGAGAACCCGGTTTACTGGGGCGTGGATCTCTCCTCCGAGCACGAGCGTTATCTGGCCGAAGAGCACTTCAAAGCGCCGGTCGTGGTGAAAAACTACCCGAAAGACATTAAGGCCTTCTACATGCGCCTTAACGAAGACGGTAAAACCGTCGCGGCAATGGACGTGCTGGCGCCGGGCATCGGCGAGATCATCGGTGGTTCCCAGCGTGAGGAGCGTCTCGACGTGCTGGACGCGCGTATGGCAGAGATGGGGCTCAACAAAGAAGACTACTGGTGGTATCGCGACCTGCGCCGCTACGGCACCGTACCGCACTCCGGCTTCGGTCTGGGCTTCGAACGTCTGATCGCTTACGTCACCGGCGTGCAGAACGTCCGCGATGTCATTCCGTTCCCGCGTACCCCGCGCAACGCGACATTCTAAATTTTTCTGACATAAACCTGAAAGGCCAGCGCAAGCTGGCCTTTTTTTATGTCAATTACTGTTAGCAAAATTCAACAAACTTAAACATCAAGGCCTGGAAATCACATTTATGTTACGCACTGTTTCGGTGCACACCGGTGATGCAGATCGCACTTTATGTTCATATCAGAGCAAAGCCCCTGATAAATTTGCTCATTTTTTAACCATGCGCCGCACGTCTTGCCAAGACAGAGGCTGAATAAAAAGAAGACGAATTCAACACATAAAATGAACGAATTGCCGCTTATCCAAATTAATCATAAATAATTCATATAGATAGATAAGCAATGACGTTTTACCTCATCAGGTGGAACGGAATTTTGATTAAGTTCACAAAGTTCCCCTAAATACACATTTAGTTACATGATTTTTCGTTTTGTTACTCATATGAGATATTCGTAGCATTTTCCGGCTAGCGAAACGTTGTCGCGGATGGAAAGATGCCTTCAGACACCAAACTCTCATCAATGGTTCTGTAAGTTTTTATTGACAGAACTTATTGACGGCAGTGGCACGTGTTCATATAAAAAATATTAATGAGGGTAATAAATAATGATGAAGCGCAATATTCTGGCAGTGGTGATCCCTGCCCTGCTGGTAGCCGGTGCAGCCAACGCTGCAGAAATCTATAACAAAAACGGCAACAAACTGGACTTCTATGGGAAAATGGTCGGCGAGCACGTCTGGACCACCAATGGCGACACCAGCAGCGACGATACCACCTATGCCCGTATCGGCCTGAAAGGCGAAACTCAGATCAACGATCAGCTGACCGGTTACGGCCAGTGGGAATACAACATGGATGCGTCCAATGTTGAAGGTTCCCAGCCGACGAAAACCCGTCTGGCGTTCGCGGGTCTGAAAGCGGGCGAATACGGTTCATTCGACTACGGCCGTAACTACGGCGCGATCTACGACGTCGAAGCAGCAACCGATATGCTGGTTGAATGGGGCGGCGACGGCTGGAACTACACCGACAACTACATGACCGGCCGTACCAACGGCGTGGCAACCTACCGTAACTCTGACTTCTTTGGTCTGGTTGACGGCCTGAGCTTCGCGCTGCAGTACCAGGGTAAAAACGACCACGACCGTGCGGTTCGCAAGCAGAATGGCGACGGCTTCAGCACCGCAGCCACTTACGCGTTCGACAACGGTATCGCACTGTCTGCAGGCTACTCCGGCTCCAACCGTAGCGTCGATCAGAAAGCTGACGGCAATGGCGACAAAGCCGAAGCCTGGGCAACCTCTGCAAAATATGACGCCAACAACGTCTATGCAGCGGTCATGTACTCTCAGACCTACAACATGACTCCGGAAGAAGATAACCACTTCGCGGGCAAAACCCAGAACTTTGAAGCTGTCGTACAGTATCAGTTCGACTTCGGCCTGCGTCCGTCCATCGGTTACGTGCAGACCAAAGGTAAAGACCTGCAGTCACGTGCTGGCTTCTCCGGCGGCGATGCGGATCTGGTTAAATACATCGAAGTGGGTACCTGGTACTACTTCAACAAGAACATGAACGTCTACGCTGCGTATAAATTCAACCAGCTGGACGACAACGATTACACCAAAGCGGCTGGCGTAGCCACCGACGACCAGGCGGCCGTGGGTATCGTTTACCAGTTCTAATCTGCAGTACACCCCTTCGTGATATGCCTTCAAAGCAGGACTTCGGTCCTGCTTTTCTGTATTCGTGAGGCAAAGATCGTATCTTTCGAAAACCTTCTCGCTTTTTGTCGCAAACGGTTGGCAATTCGTTATTCTCCCGTTAACCTGATAGCGGATTTCCCTTCAGTAATCACAATGGAACCTCGTCATGTTTGAGAACATTACCGCCGCCCCAGCCGACCCGATTTTAGGTCTGGCCGATCTGTTTCGTGCCGATGACCGCCCTGAAAAAATTAACCTCGGAATTGGTGTTTACAAGGATGAAACCGGTAAAACACCCGTTCTGACCAGCGTCAAGAAAGCAGAGCAGTACCTGCTGGAAAATGAAACGACTAAAAACTATCTGGGCATCGATGGTATTCCTGAATTTGGTCGCTGCACCCAGGAGCTGCTGTTCGGTAAAGGCAATGCGATTATCGCTGATAAACGCGCCCGTACTGCGCAGACCCCAGGCGGTACTGGCGCTCTGCGTGTCGCGGCTGACTTCCTCGCCAAAAACACCGACGTGAAACGCGTGTGGGTGAGCAACCCAAGCTGGCCGAACCACAAGAGCGTGTTTACCTCTGCCGGGCTGGAAGTGCGCGAATATACCTACTACGACGCCGCTAACCATGCGCTGGACTTTGAGGGTCTGCTGGCCAGCCTGACCGAAGCCCAGGCCGGCGACGTGGTGCTGTTCCACGGCTGCTGCCACAACCCGACCGGTATCGATCCGACGCTCGACCAGTGGCAGCAGCTGGCTCAGCTGTCAGTGGAAAAAGGCTGGCTCCCGCTGTTTGATTTCGCCTACCAGGGCTTCGCCCGCGGTCTGGAAGAAGATGCTGAAGGTCTGCGCGCCTTTGCTGCGCTGCACAAAGAGCTGCTGGTCGCCAGCTCCTACTCGAAAAACTTTGGCCTGTACAATGAGCGCGTCGGCGCCTGCACGCTGGTCGCCACCGATCAGGAGGCCGTGGACCGCGCATTCAGTCAGATGAAATCGGTGATCCGCGCCAACTACTCCAACCCGCCTGCGCATGGCGCCTCCGTGGTCGCCACCATTCTGAGCAACGATGCGCTGCGTGCGATCTGGGAGCAGGAGCTGACCGATATGCGCCAGCGCATCCAGCGTATGCGCCTGCTGTTCGTCAACACCCTGCAGGAGAAAGGCGCGAGCCGCGACTTCAGCTTTATCAGCCAGCAGAACGGCATGTTCTCATTCAGCGGCCTGACTAAAGAGCAGGTGCTGCGCCTGCGTGAAGAGTTCGCCATCTATGCGGTTGCTTCCGGACGTATCAACGTGGCCGGGATGACGCCTGACAATATGGCGCCGCTGTGCGAAGCCATCGTCGCAGTACTGTAAGCGACAGCGTGCTCTAAGCGAGATAAAAGAAAAAGGCCGCGAATGCGGCCTTTTTTATGTGTTCGCGTCATGTCTGTTACCAGACCGGCATCTCATCCTGCAGGAACGGGTTGTTACGACGTTCCTCACCCAGCGTCGACAGCGGACCATGGCCGGGAATAAAGGTCACGTCATCGCCCAGCGGCAACAGCTTATCCTTAATGGCCGCAATCAACTGTCCATGGTCGCCGCGTGGAAAATCGCTGCGCCCCACCCCGCCTTTAAAAATCACGTCTCCGGAAATGAGCAATCGGGAAGCGTCATCAAAGAAGACAACGTGACCCGGCGTATGGCCCGGACAGTGCAGTACCTGCAGCGCCACATTCCCTACATTGACCACATCGCCTTCATTGAGCCAGCGATCCGGACGCAGCGGCTGGCAATCCTCCAGGCCGAACATCCGGCTTTGCGCCGGCAATCCTTCCAGCCAGAACTCATCTTCTTTTTCCGGACCAATAACCGGTACGCCATAATGCTGCGCCAGTTCCGCAGCGGCGCCGACGTGATCGAGATGGCCATGCGTCAGCAGGATCTGCATCAGCGTGACGCCCGCCTCCGCCACCACCGCTTTGATACGTTCAGCATCGCCGCCAGGATCGACCAGCGCCGCCAGGCGGGTTTGTTCGCACCAGATGAGAGAACAGTTCTGCGCGAACGCGGTAACCGGAATAATACGATAGTTCATGACGCTCCTTTCGTTACCAGTGCCTTACGGGACCGGTATCAATATGCACAAAGTTACTACGTGGGTAATATCCTACACCACCTGCGCGCATAGATAACGCCGCTTTGCGAATATTGCTTAACGAAATACCTTCAATATGGAAATCCATTGCCTGCCCCTTGGTGTGATAGCTGTGTTTTGCCACACCACGGCTTCGTGCGCGAAGCTCATCATTGGTATCGAGGGAACGATAACCAGAAATAAGCTGGACAGGTTTGTTGGTGCCAAGCAATCCCTGCAACCGATAAAGATGATCGAACAGATTTGGATCGATGGACTTAATTTTATTCGCGCGGTAATCACGGAAAAAATGATTAAGTCTTGCTAATTCATCCTGAATATAGCCTCTGCCATCGAAAAACTCCGCCTTGAGCGATTCACCGGTATGCAGGTTATTCAGCGTCAAAATACGCGGACGGGGGGTCGAGAGGGTGGCAAATGCCGGCGCAGGGAGAATGGCGGCAGCACCCAGCGCAGCACCACCCAACGCCAGCAATCTGCGGCGATTAGCGTCAAATTTGTCCATGATAATCAGGTCTACAGTCAATGAATCGTTATATACTTTTTCCGCATCGCGCGAGGCTAACCGCCAGCTCGCCATCGCTCGCCACAGCCGTGATGCTGTCCGGCAAAGGAGAGCGTTCGCGCTGACCGCGCTACGCATTGAGCGGAATGATATGTATATGCACTTCTGGCGCACGAAAGGCACCTTACCGGGCATTATTGCCAACGTCAAGGCAGCCTCACCCCAGGAAAATCGGGCGCTGCAGAGGAGCAGCGCCCTTTTTTACCCAGTGCTAGGACAACAAAATCCATTGAACTACTTCATTTACCTGATTAATTGTTCAGCTTTCGTCAGAATTTGTGCACTGGATCGCGCGGTGAGATCGTAATTGTAAATATCTGTTCGATATTGTGTACGTCCATCAGCGTCCACAAAAGCCGTTAAGTAATATAAATTCACCGGTATATTTTGCCGAATATTGACATAGCGCGTGTCCCCTTGCTTCAGGGCATCGGAAATACGCGTGTCGTTCCAGCCCGCGTCCTGCAGCAACATATTGGCCAGCTCCGAGGCCTTATTGACGCGTACGCAGCCGGAGCTGAGCGCGCGAACATCTTTCTGGAACAGATTATGGTTCGGCGTATCGTGCAGATAAATAGCATCTGAACTCGGCATATTAAACTTGTAGCGGCCCAGTGAGTTACGCGCTCCAGGCGCCTGCTGAAAACGGAACGGTAAATTATTCTCGGTGATGGTCGACCAGTCGACCCGATAAGGATCGATGGTCTCTTTACTGTTCCAGCCGCGCATCACGGTGTAGCCATGCTGCTCCAGATAGCCTGGATTGTTACGCACCTTCGGCAGGATATCTTTGCGCGCCAGCGTCGGCGGCACGTTCCACGGTGGATTGACCACCACGTTGTTCAGCGCGCTGCTCATCATTGGCGTTTTGCGGTCCGGACGCCCGACGATCACCCGCGAGGCCAGCACCTGGCTGCCATCCTGGTAATAGACCAGCGAGAAAGCGGGAATATTCACCATAATGCCGGTCGACAGTTTGCCCGGTAGCAGGCGTAAACGCTGAATATTCAAGGCCAGCACCCCCGCACGCTGCGCGGAAGAGACGTTGAGCCAGTCGCGGGTGGACTGGCCAATGACGCCATCCGCACCCAGCCCCTGCATGGCCTGAAAGCGCTTAACCCCCTCCACCAGCTGGCGATCGTACACGCCGCGCGCCGCGGGTTTGCTCTTTTTCTTCGCCGACGGGCTCACCACATCGCCGGGCAGAACGATATTGGCGGTATTGTCCAGCATCCCGGTACGCTGGAGGATCTCGCGCAGGGCACCGATATCATTGCTCCATTCGCCGGGGCGCAGCGAGCCGCTACCGGTCATCTGCGGCCACGGGCGAGAATCAGCCACCAGCGCCAACAACGACTGGTGCATGGCCTCATACTGCGGATGATGCGGCGCCAGGCCAGCGATAAACGCTGGCAGGGAGCCATTGTCCAGCGCCAGCTGCCACTGGTTAATCACCGATAGCGGCGGGGTCGCCATCTTGTACGGCGTCGAGCTATATAGCCAGCGGGTCCCCTGGGTGGGGATGCCGCTGATAAAGTGCAAATAGCCCATCATGGCATCCGACAACACCACATCGCGCGCCATGCCGCTGACGGCGGGATCGGTCAGCAGGCTGACCCAGGTGGTAAACTGCGGCTGAAAACCGGCGATGGCGATCTCCGCCAGCTGCTGCTGGAACGCCTGCACCGCCTCGCGGTTCTCCCACATCGGTTTCATATCCCTGGCGGCGTACAGCGACACCAGCGGATTGATAAAGACAGGTTTGTACCCTGCCGGCAACAGCGCCTCGATCTGGGCGCGACTGTTTGCGGCCGCCTCCATCGACAGCGGCTGCTCACCGGCCAGCTTCGCGACCGCCGGCGATTGCCCATCGCTTTGCGTCAGCGCGACGGAAAGCTCTCCAGGCGTAGCGGAGCTATCACCAGGTACGACTTCAGGCTCTGCGGCCTGGACATTGAACAGCGGAGCAAATGCCAGTGCCAGGCTCAGGCTGAGCGCTGACAATGGACGACCATACCGTTTCTTTAGCAACATCCCTTGCCCCCTGTTGTCACACATTGCCGCCCACAAATTAGTGGGCTTTATCACAGTATATAAAGACGAAAAGGCTTTTGCCTTACCTAATGTAAAGAAGCTTAAAGATTATACCACCCAGACATACCAGGCTGGATAGCAAAAAGGGCAACTTAACGTTGCCCTTTTCAGCGCTTAGCCGCCAGAATTTAGCCGCAGCCTCAGGAGGCGTCGGCCGTTCCCGGCAGTGCTTCCGGTACCGGTGCGGCAAAACCGCGCAGGCCGACAACGTGTACGTGTTCGTGATTATTAAACACTTTACGCACCAGTTTATAGGTCGTGCCTTTTTCCGGGCTGATATTTTCCGGCGCCGCGATAATCAGCTGCATCTCCAGACGTTCGCACAGCTCGAACAACGTGGCGATGGAGCGGGCGTCGAGACGCGCCGCTTCATCGAGGAACAGCAGACGGCAAGGCGAGATATCCTTGCCGCGCAGGCGACGAGACTCATCTTCCCAGCTCTGCACCACCATTACCAGAATCGACATCCCGGTACCGATCGCTTCCCCGGTCGACAGCGCGCCGGACTCCGCGCGCAGCCAGCCGTCGGAGCCGCGGTTAACTTCCACTTCCATCTCCAGATAGTTGCGGTAGTCGAGTAGCTCTTCGCCGATGGTTTGCGGCGTGCGCTGCCCCATGTCGATCTGCGGGTTGAGGCGCTGATACAGCTTGGCCAGCGCTTCCGAGAAGGTCAGGCGATTGCTGTTAAACAGATCCTGATGTTGCTCATGCTGTTCAGACAGGACATCCAGCAGCGTCGAGTGGGTCTCGCGCACGTTGACGTTCAGACGCACGCTGTTGACCTGGCCGAACGACACGCTCTGCAGCCCCTGGTTGAGCATCCGGATACGGTTCTGCTCACGCTGAATGGTTTTGCGAATAATGTTCGCCACGCTGCGGGAACTGATCGCCAGCTTCTGTTCGCGGTTGGTCAGCTCTTCGGTCAGACGACTGAGCTCGATCTCCATCTGCTCGATCGCTTCCACCGGGTCATCGGTACGAATAATATCCTGACGGATACGCTCGCGCAGATGCTGATAGACGGCGACGAAGAACTGGATTTTGCGCTCCGGACGTTTCGGATCTTCCGAAATACGCAGCACGTCGCGCAGATGTTCGTTATCGGCGACCGCCAGACGCAGCGCACCGAGCGCCTTATCCGACATCGAACGCAGTTCGTCGGCAGAGAGATAGGCCAGTTCGCGGCGATGCAGACGACGTTCGACGCCATTGTCTTTCACCAGACGCATCACCGCGCACCAGCCCGCCTTGGCGCTGACAACCTGCTCACGCATTTCGCAGTAATCGCGTTCCAGCTTGCGCAGTTTACGGGTCAGGTTGTCCATTTCCGCTTCGCAGAAGGTCAACGCTTTTTCCAGCTGATTGCGACGGGAGCGGTTGTTGCTCAGCTGCGTGTGCAGCTCGTCACGACGCTGACGCGCGCGCTCTTCCGCCCCGGCATCGGCACGCACGCCGATATCCTGCAGCTCTTTATACAGATCGTTGAGCAGCTCTTTTTTGGTGTCATACGAGCTCTTCAGCGACGCCAGCACCTGGTTGTACTGGTTCAACTGCGCAACGTGGCTACGCATCGCTTCGCGCGCGCGGCTACGCTCAGATTCCGCTTGTTGCAGACGCTGGCGCAGCTTCTCGTTGAGATCGCTGTTGCCACTGAGCATCTCCGCCGAATCGGAGTAGCTGAAGTGGGCCCGGCGCTGCACGACTTCCGCCAGCGCAAAGGCCTGCTGACGCGCATCGCGCTGGGTTTGCTGCGCATAGGCGTAATCTTCTTTCAGCTGCTCAAACTGCTCCGGATCGCTCTGCAATACCGAGACGATCGGCTCCAGCTTCGCCAGCTGATTGCCATGCTGCTGAATAAAGCGCACTGCCTCCTGCGCTTCGTCCAGACGTTCCTGGATCTCGTCCACGCGGTCAGCCAGCGTATCATCCGCCAGCAGGTTCAGGCGCGGCAGCAGGCGGTTGAGCGCCGACACGCCCTCTTTCGCCTGCTCATACTGCACGCGGTTCTGTTGGTTATCGCTCTCATGGGCGTTCAGCGCACGCTCCAGCTCGCCGCGGCGGCTGTTAAGCTTGCGGATCTCTTCTTCCGGATCGTCCTCGAAAGCCACCGCCAGATGGCTGCCAATGAAGCGGCTGAAAGCCTGGTGAAGACGCTGGGTTTTCTGCACGTCGAACGACAGGGTCGCGAAACGCTCGGAGAGACTCTCACGCTCAGCATGCAGTGTTTCGATGCGATTTTCGCGCGCCGCGCGACCAAACAGCGGCAGCGTTGGGAAACGTGAATAACGCCACTGGCGGTCGGCAATCTTCACCACCACCGCTTTTTCCAGCTCGTCAACGCTGAACACGCTGTCGTCGAAGGACTGCGGATCGCCTTCGATCAGATACAGGTCTTCCGGACAATCTTCCAGCCCTTCGAGCTGCTCCGCCACCTGCGACAGATCCGGCACCACGATCGCATGGCGCGATGGGCCATACAGCGCGGAGAAGTACGGCGCATCTTCGAGGCTAACGTCGTCATAAATTTCCGACAACAGGACGCCGCCAAAGCGCTCCGCCAGCGCGTTCAGACGCGGGTCTTCAGAGCCGCCCGGCTGACTGAGTCGCTCGATCTCTTCGTCGATGGCACGCTTGCGGGCGCCGACCTCGTCACGTTCAACGATAGCCTCACGCTCACGCTCCAGCAGCTGCTGCAGGTATTCGGTGACCTCCTGGCCGGACTCAAACTGTTCGCCGCTCTGCTCGCACAGCTGGTTGAGACTGTTCTGCGCCGCCAGCCAGATCGGCGCCCGGCGCATCAGCGTCTGGGTGCGCGACTGCAGTTGCTCCAGCTCCTGACGCAGGGTCATGCGCTGTTCCTGAGCGTTAGAGACGCTGTCGGCCAGCGACGCGATGCGCGCTTCCAGCTCCTGATGCAGCGTTTCCAGATCGTCGATATCGTAGCGTTTGCCCTGGCGTTTGCAGAACTCAGCCAGCTGACGCTCGGCGTCCTGCTGCTCGCGCAGACGCTGTTCCAGCTCGTTGAGACGGCTGCGCAGCCCCTGCGCCTGCTCGGCCTGGTGGCGCTGGTTAACGCCGTCGCGCAGCAATTCGCGCGCCACGTCCCAGGCTTCATTACGCGCCAGCGGGCCGTTAATCGCCGCCACCAGCTGGTACGCCTGTTCGAACTGGCTGTGCGCGGTTTGCGCCACGCTCATTTTCTGTTCCAGCGACAGCATTTTCTCCGTCGCTTCCTGCTCTTTCGCCTGGAAGGTTTCCAGCCACTCGTCGGCGCTCTCTGGCGTCAGATCCGGCAGATGGCACAGCGCCTTCGCGCGCTCCAGCGCCTGCAGCGCCTGGTTATACTGAATGGCGCGGGTCTGCTGGACGTCGAGCGCCTGCTGATAGTCGGCGAGCTGGTTTTTCAGCTCATCCACTTCCAGTTCAGCGGCTTCGGCGCGGGCTTCGTTCTCTTCCTGCAGGTCGGTGGCTTCCGCCACCACTTCATTCTGCTCTTCCAGACGGATCTGCAGCTCATCGAGATCCGCTTCGTAGCGCTCAATTTTTTCCTGCTGACGCAGGGCGGTCTGCACCAGGTTCAGGTGATCGCTGGCGGCCTGGTAATCGGCTTCCAGATCGCCCTCCGCGCCGTTGTGCTCCTGCAGCTCGCGCGCCATCTCGACGTGCTTATACTGCTCGGCCGCCAACTGCGAACGCGAGGTAAAGAGATCGCGACGATACTCCAGCGCCTTATCCAGGTGAATGCGCCGCTCGTTGGCGTGACGCATATAGTCCGCCGCCACGTAGTTGGTGGCTTCGCTGATCAGGTGTTTAAACAGATCGCGGTCAGACTGGGTTACGCGAATGGCTTCCAGCGTCATGCGGTTTTCCCGCAGCGCCGCTTCCATATCCTGGAACGCTTTACGCACGCCGCTGTTTTCCGGCAGCAGGTAGTCGCGCAGCGAGCGGGTAATGGTGCTGGAGATCCCGCCGTACAGCGAGGCCTCAATCAGGCGGTAGTATTTGCTACGATCGGAGGCGGAACGCAGACGACGCGCCACCACGCCCAGATCGAACATTAGCGAGTGATATTCGGTGATCGAGTTGAACTGTTTAAACTGGACGCCTTCCATCGCCTCGAGTTTGTCTTTCAGCTCATTGAGACTGACCACGCGCGCCTGACGATCGTTCAGCGTTTCGGTCAACAGCTGGGTCGGCAGGATAGAGGTCGGCAGTCCCTGAATGGCGAACGGCTTAATATCGACTTTACGATCGCGTCCGGCGACCTGTTGTAGGCGCACGCCGACCACCACGCGCTGGTGGCGGGAGTTGATCACATCGAGTACCGAGTAACACACCCCGGCGCGCAGCTTACCATGCAGGCCTTTATCGCGTGAGCCGCTGGTGGCCCCCGCTTCAGTGGTGTTACGGAAGTGCAGCAGGGTTAAATCCGGGATCAGCGCCGTGACGAAAGCCGCCATGGTCGTGGACTTACCCGCGCCGTTCCCCCCGGAGAGGGTGGTCACCAGTTCATCAAGATCAAAGGTCCGGGCAAAGAAACCGTTCCAGTTCACCAGCGTTAGCGAGCGAAACTTACCGCGTTCAATCATTACTCTTCCTCCCCGCTATCCGGCTGGTTTTCTTCATTCTCATCATTGAGCTGCAGGTGATTTTCCAGAGCCATCGCTTCCCCGTCGCGGATCAGGCGGCGCTGCGCCTCGCGCGGGTCGTCGCCGGCGCGCACATCGGCGCCAAAGCGGAATACCGATTCGGTAATGCGAAACTTGCTGCTGTCATGGCCCATAAACCACACCATCCCCAGGCGGCGCAGGCGGTTAAGCGACGCGCGCATTTTTTCCTGCAGCTTCTGGCGGTCCAGATCCGAACCGGTGGAACGATTGTTCACCAGCTTCAGCAGCCTGGCTTCATCCGCCAGGGTCAGCAGTTCGTCATAGAGCTCCTGCTGGGTGAAAATCCCTTCGTTTGCCAGGCGCTCCGGGCTGAGATAGAGATAGCAAAGAATTTTGCCCACCATCATATCCAGCTCCGACAGCACCGAGCGCGAAATCAGCGTGGTGGAGCGCGGGCGCAGATAGAAGAACCCTTCCGGTGCGCGGATCAACTCGACGTTATAGCGAGCGTAAAATTCTTCCAGGTAATCCTGGAAATCCATCAAAAATGCGTGATTATCCAGCTCGTCGAGACCGATATGACGGCCCGCGCGCAGGGCGCTGTCCAGCGCCGGAAATAACGGATTGGCCAACGCCTGCGCCAGCTTAACCGGCATCACTTGTTCAATATTTGTCAATGACATGCGCCTGTACCTTGGCTCCGTAATCATTAATCGGCTGCCATTTTGCCGGCAGTCCGGTGAAATCTGCCTGGGCGACGCCCAGCTGTACCGCCTGATCCACGACGATCCGCGCCACGTCGAAGTGACGTCCGCGCGGATACTGCGCCAGGAACTCCCGCGCCACCAGGCCGAGGTCCAGCGGTATTCCCTTCTCTTTATAGACCGCCAACTGCGCTTCGATCAGCGCCGCCAGCTGCTCGCGAATTTCGTTAAACTCTTCAAATTCGAGATCCGCCGGCAGTTCGCCGGTGACCTCTTCATCGCGCAGCGCCATCTCTTCATCGCGCATATCCAGCAGACGGTCGGCGTTGGCGTAAGTCAGCGCCCACGGTTCATCAAAATAGGTCTGTACCGACTGGCGCAGACGCTGGGCGAAGACGCGGTTCTTATCCATATCGATAGCGGTACGGATAAACTTGTGCACATGGCGGTCGTAGCCGATCCACAGGTCAATCGCCTGCTGACCCCAGCTGACGATGCGGTCGAGTTTGCTTTGCAGGTCGAATACCAACCGGTCGACAAAATGCAAATCGTCGCGCGCCATGGTCGAATCCTGAATGCGCAGCAGATTCGCCTGCAGTTTATCCCCCGCCGCATCCAGCGTATCCTGCAGTTCGCGCAGGGTGCCAGAGGTTTCCGACAGCAGCAGTTCACAGCTGGAAATCGCCGCGCGCCAGTCTTTATTTAACAACTGTGCGATATCGTCTTTCACCAGCTGCTGCTGCTCATCCATAATGCGCTGCGTCAGGTCGATGCTGTCGAAAATTTCCGCCACGGAATATTTCAGCGGAGCGAAAACATTGCGATGCCAGTGGAACTCATCCCCGCCCTCTTCTGCCGCATCCGCCGCACGCTTCAGCTCGCCGGCGACGATCGACAGCTGCATCGAGAGACGCAGCGTCGAGAATTCACGCTGACGGATATAGTAATCGGTGATCCCGATCCCCAACGGCGTCAGGCGATAGATCGCATTGCCTTCGGTAATTTCGCTGGTAAAGCGGTTCAGCAGACGCTGGCGCACCAAATCGTTGATCGCATTATTGGCGCGCTGGCTGATGGTTTCGCTGGTCTGCTCAAACGCATCACTGACGTGGCGGAACGCATCCACCAGTTCTCCCTCGCTCATTTCCCCTTCCAGCCGTTCGCCGTTCAGCGTGGCGACCGCCAGCAGAAAAGAGAGTCTGTCGACCGGCAGCGAGATAGAAAAATCATTTTTCCTGGCCCAGGCAACCAGTTCGGGGACTGTCTGGGAAAATTCACTCATACTTTATCCTTGCATCTGCGGCTATGAGCCTGGCTCTTAAGCGCGGTGACATGAATATAACGGCCCAGGCTGAGATACGGCTCCTGACGACAGTAGCGCGTTTCCAGCTCCAGCAGCGCCGCATAGCTGTCATGCTGTTGGCGTTTTTCACGCAGATAATCATGAAACACCCGCACGCCGGTTTTGCTGACAATCTGCCAGCCAATCTCTTCCAGCCAGTGATAAACCTGCTGCGGCTCACGCGGATAATCCGGCGACAGCGTGCGTTTTTTCTTTTTTGGCATGCCCAATTGTACGTAATCGAAATTACCGGCCACCATATTGTGCATCAGCAGGCCGTTAGCATTGTAGAACATCAACGACAGCCCACCGCCAGGACGCAGTGTCGACCACAGCGTACGCAGCACCTCCTGGGGCTCCGCCACCCACTCCAGCACCGCATGAAACAGTACCAGATCAACCGGGCTTTCCAAATGCTGCGCAATATCCTGAGCCGCGCATTGTACAAAATGCATGTTGTCGATCACACCTTTATCGACGGCCGCCTGGCGGGCGCGCGCCACCATTTCAGCGGAGAGATCGCACAGCGTCACCTGATGGCCCAGTAGCGCCACTTTAATGGCCGTTTGCCCTTCGCCGCCGCCGGCATCCAGCACCCTCAGCGGTCCCGGCCCCAGCTGCGCCAGCAGCGGTTCCAGATCCTGCCAGAGGATCGCCTGGCGCAGCTGACCTTTTGTGGTGCCGTAAATATTGCGCGAAAACTTTTCAGCAATGTCATCGAAATTGCGATCCTGCACGGGCGACTCCACAAGCCAACACAAAACCGCTATTTTGTCATACCCACGCCGAGAATGAAGCGATCTGTTATAAGATCCGAACATAACTTTGGTTATATGGTTAAAAAAGGAACCATCTGGCATGCTTTTCACGCTAAAAAAGATCGTCGGCGGTCTGCTGTTGCCGCTTCCCGCCCTGCTGTTGCTGATCGGGATCGGGATCGCGCTGTTATGGTTCAGCCGCTTTCAACGTACCGGCAAGCTATGCGTGAGCCTCGGCTGGCTGCTGCTGGCGCTGCTGAGCCTGCAACCGGTGGCCGACAGCCTGTTGAAACCGATTGAAGATAGCTACCCCACCTGGCGCGGCGAGCAGCCGGTGAGCTACGTGGTGGTGTTGGGCGGCGGCTATACCTGGAATCCGGAGTGGGCGCCAAGCTCTAATCTTATCAATAACAGCCTGCCGCGCCTGACGGAGGGCATTCGCCTGTGGCAGGCGAATCCCGGGTCGAAAATGATCTTCACCGGCGCGGCAGCGAAAACGAATCCCGTCAGCACGGCAGAAGCTGGGGCGAGAGTGGCCGAGAGCCTCGGCGTACCACGCAGCGATATCATCGTGCTCGATCGGCCGAAAGATACAGAAGAGGAAGCGCAGGCGGTGAAGCGCGCCATCGGCGATGCGCCCTTCCTGCTGGTCACTTCGGCGTCCCACCTGCCACGGGCGATGATTTTCTTTCGTCATGCCGGTCTGGATCCCCTGCCCGCGCCGGCAAATCAGTTAGCGGTGACCTCGCCGCTTAATCCGTGGGAGCGAGCCATCCCCTCCCCGGTATGGCTGATGCACAGCGACCGGGTCGGCTATGAAACCCTCGGTCGCGTCTGGCAATGGCTGAAAGGTGGCTCAGGCGAGCCAGGGCAGGAGTGATTTTGTCGCGAGGTCGAAACGGGCGCGGTCAAAGCGCCCGGTATTGACCAGATTATCCACCTCATCCCACAGCAGATAGAGCCAGCGCCGCCAGACAAAGGCCTCGGAAACTGGCGCCTGCTGCAGGTAGCGCCACAGCAACTGTTCCGCCTGGCCGCCTTCTGCAAGGCGGAACAGTTCATACTCGCGTGGCGCCCACAGCATCATCCCCGGGCCCACCATCGCCAGCAGCTGATCGCTGCGTGGGTCTTTCAGCATACTGCGCAAGGTGAAATTACCGTGTACCAGCACGGCATTGTCATTGAAATCGCGAAACAGCTCCGGAAGGCACTCGCGGGAGCGGAACAAAATACGCTTATCCTGCATCGTCAGGCCGGTATCCTGATACAGGTTCAGGGTGCTCCACAGCATCTCTACCCGCTGGCGGTACCAGTTCGACCACAGATTGTCCTGGGTATTGTCGACCATTCCTACGCAGCCGCCGCTGTCCTGACGATGCCAGGCGAGCAGCGCCTCGACGATTTGCTCCTGCAGTTGCTCCCAGCGCGCTGGTGTGCGCGTGGGGGCCTCCACCGGAACGCCGCGCAAGCGCTCAAGCAGCAGCACATCCGGCCCGGGATGCTCTTCATGCGTCATCACGCCGTAAACCACCGGCATGCGCACTGTACCACTGCGCGCGAGGGTGGAGATCTTCCATGCCAGTTGCCGCGCCACACCGGGCGTGGTGAAACTGCGCGCCAGCAGCGGCATCGGGTTTCCCTGCGCGTCGTACAGGGACCACAGCGCCGTAGCGGGTTTTTCACTGACACACTCCACCCGGCTCAGCTTTTCGCCAAGCAGGTGACTGAGTTCGGTTCGCAACTGTTCCATTGTCGATTACCCCTATGAACACTACTGGTTTCATAATGAGCGCCCGCACCTGGGTTGTCATCGAATAAGATCAAAAAGGGACAAAAAAAGCGAAAAACCGGCGGGGATATCCCCCCCTGCAAGGAGGGGACAGGGGATTAACGCAGTTCAGCGCGGACGCGCTCCAGATCTTCCGGGGTATCCACACCGGTGCCGGGCACTTCTGCCGCCACGGCAACATGGATTTTCTCGCCATACCACAGCACCCGCAGCTGCTCGAGCATTTCAATCTGCTCCAGCGGGCTCGGCGCCCAGCTAACATAGCGGCGAATAAAGCCAGCGCGGTAGCCATAAATGCCGATGTGACGCAGCAGGGAATCACCGATGGTCTCGCGGGAGTGAGCAAAGCGATCGCGATCCCAGGGTATGGTGGCACGGGAGAAATAAAGCGCATAACCTTGCGCATCCATCACCACTTTCACCGCATTTGGATTAAACGCCTCTTCCGCATCGTGGATCGGTACCGCCAGCGTCGCCATTCCACTGCTGCTGGACGCCAGATTCTCCGCCACCTGGCGGACGATCGCCGGGGGGATCATCGGCTCATCGCCCTGAATATTGACGATAATAGTGTCATCGCTGAACGCGCACTTCTCCACCACTTCCGCCAGCCGTTCGGTGCCGGACTGGTGATCGGCGCGGGTCATGCACACTTCACCACCCGCCGCTTCAACGGCGCTGGCTACGTCCGGATGATCGGTGGCGACAATAATGCGATCCGCGCCGGATTCGCGCGCGCGCTCCAGCACGTGGACAATCATCGGTTTGCCGTTAATGTCCTGCAGTGGTTTTCCCGGCAGGCGCGTAGAGGCGAAACGCGCAGGAATAATAACCACGAAACTCATGAGTGACTCTCTTCAACCGTCAGCGCTCGGGCCTCTGTCTCCAGCAGCACAGGAATACCATCGCGCAGCGGAAACGCCAGACTATCAAGTTTGCAAATAAGTTCTTGCTTATCCTGACTGTAATACAGCTTACCGTTACAGACCGGGCAGGCGATGATTTCAAGTAAACGGTGATCCATGTTTCCTCCTGATGGACCGGATAGATTTCACAGCAGCATATCACAGGAAGGTCGGCGCCGGGATCAATCGGCGTTGATTTCCCACCCCTGCTCCTGGCCGACAAACAGCCCTTCCGGCAAGCGTCGGCACAGGATCCGCTCCGCCGATTGCCATCGCGCGAAGTCGTTAATCGCCCGGCGCAGCCCCTGCTCAAGGCCACGGGTGATCTTCACCCCCTCCTCCAGCCACAGGGAGAAGATCTCCAGCTCCTGGCTTTTGCGATGTATTTTACTGTCCATCCGCCCAACCAGTTTTCCCTGGTGCAGCAGGGGCAGTACGAAGTAGCCATACTGCCGCTTCGGCGCTGGGGTATAGCACTCCAGGCGATAGCTGAAGTTGAAGAGTTGCTCCGCGCGTTTCCGATCCCAGACCACCGGGTCAAAAGGAGAGAGCACGGCGCTATGGCTGGCGATCAGCTTACCGCCAGGCGCTGACTCAAGCTGCGCCAGCGCGTCGCGATGCAACCACATCTCGCCGAGTGCTTCCACGTTAACCGGCACCACCAGGCCCTCTTCCTGCCAGGCAGCCAGCAGACCCGGTAGCGACGGCTGGCGCAAGCGATAGTAATCGGCCAGCCACTGGGGACGAAAGATACCGAGGCTGCGGGCGCTGTTGCGCAGCATGATGGCCTCTGCGTCTTCGCGGGACAGCGCGTCGCGTTCGTCATCCCAGTCCGGCATCACCCGCTGGGTTAAATCATACACGCGGTGAAAATTGCGTCGTTCCACCACCATCACTTCGCCGGCGGTAAACAGCCCTTCCAGATGGCGCTTATGCGGTTTCCACTCCCACCAGCCGCTGGCGCCTTTGCGCGGGTGGATAAAATCCGCCGAGCGAACCGGGCCGTTTTGCCCGATATGCGCCAGCAGCTCTGCAATACTCCCGGCATGCTCCTCCATCCACGCGCGATGGTATTTCCAGCCCATATTGTCGGGATTCAACATGCGATGGCGCACCAGGGCGAAATCGCTGCGCGGTAGAAAGCAGGCTTCATGCGCCCAGTATTCCATTAGCTCGCCGCTGCGCAACGACTCATCCAGCCAGTGCTGCGGATAGCTGCCGAGGCGGCTGAACAGCACCAGATAGGGGCTGCGGGCCACCACGTTGATGGTATCGATTTGCAGCAGCGACATCTGCTGGATGGTGGAAAGAATGTCTTTCGGGCGAGCGCGACGTCGGGGCTTCTTTAACAACCCCTGCGCCGCGAGATGGAGGTGGCGCGCCTCGTTAAGCGATAATTGCAATACCGACATGCAGGTTCTCCGTCAGGAATTCCAGCACAGCGGCGAGCAAAGCCGGCGCGTCAGTTAACGTTGCGCCAACGTCGCTAAGTCCGCAAGCAACCGCTGTGCGCGTTCATCGGCCATTATGGCGTCGACCGGTAAATACCACCAGTTTGCGGCGGCGAAATCGCGACATTTCACCGCGTCTTTCTCGGTCATTAGCAGCGTCTGCCCGGTGGTTACCAGGGCGGCGACATCGGCCTGGCTCAGCGCCTGATGGTCTGCCAGCGCCACGGTTTTGACCGGCTGGACGCCACAGCTTTCAAGGGTGGCGAAAAAGCGCGGCGGATGGCCGATGCCGGCCATCGCCACTACGTTCGTGAAAGTCGAGACATCGCGACGTTCGCCGGTAAGCAGGTTAACCGCCATCCCTGGACGCAGTTGCATCGGGATCTCCCCCGGACGCGCCACGCCGCCGTTAACGATAACCGCATCAACGCTTTGCAAGCGCGACGCCCGCTCGCGCATCGGCCCGGCAGGCAGCCACCAGCCGTTGCCAAAGCGGCGCACGCCGTCGATAACGACAATTTCTCTGTCCCGCGCCAGCTTATAGTGCTGCAACCCGTCGTCGGTCACGATAATCTGCAGATCGTGCGCGCTGAGCAGCGCTTTCACCGCGTCGCTGCGCAGCGGAGAAACCGCCACCGGCGCGCCGGTACGCTGATGAATTAACACCGGCTCATCACCCGCCTGCGCCGTACTGGTCCGGTCAGTTAATACCAGTGGGTAGCGGTCGGCTTTACCGCCGTAGCCGCGAGAGACCACCCCCACGCGAATACCGCGCTGCTGCAGCTGCTCCACCAGCCAGATCACCACCGGCGTTTTACCATTGCCGCCGGCGGTCAGGTTACCGACCACCACCACCGGCACCGGCGCGCGCCAGGCTTTTTGCCACCCCAGCTGATAGCTGAGGCGAATCACCGCGCTCACCAGGCCATACAGCCAGGAGAGCGGCAGCAGCAGGCGCCACAGCGGCGATTCCCCGGACCAGATGCGCGCGATCATTCGCCGAATTGCATCTTATGCAGCTGGGCGTACACGCCCTTATGCTCCAGCAGATCGTGGTGCGTTCCGCGTTCCACGATCCGCCCATCTTCAACCACCACGATTTCATCAGCCTGCTCAATGGTCGACAGACGGTGGGCGATAACCAGCGAGGTGCGGTTTTTCTGCAGCTCATCCAGCGCCGCCTGAATGGCTCGCTCGGACTCAGTATCCAGCGCCGAGGTGGCTTCATCAAGGATCAGGATCGGGCTGTTACGCAGCAGCGCACGGGCGATAGCAATACGCTGGCGCTGGCCACCGGACAGCATTACGCCATTTTCACCAATGATCGTATCCAGACCATTGTCCATCTTGTTGATGAAATCCATGGCGTAGGCCATTCGCGCGGCCTCTTCAATCTGCTCGCGGCTGTACTCTTCGGTACGGGCATAGGCGATGTTGTTGGCGACAGTATCGTTGAACAGATGCACGTTCTGTGAAACGAGTGCCACCTGGTCGCGCAGCGAGCTCAGCTTGTACTCGCGCAGGTCGTGACCATCCAGCAGGATCTGGCCGTCGTCAACATCGTAGAAGCGGGTGATCAGGCTGGCAATGGTCGATTTACCCGACCCTGAGCGCCCCACCAGCGCGACGGTTTTCCCTTCCGGGATATCGAGATTGATATTGCGCAGCGCGGCCACTTCGCGGCCCGGATAGGTGAACGTGACGTTCTCAAACTTGAGATTGCCTTTGGCCCGCTCAATGACCCGCGTACCTTCGTCTTTTTCCTGCTCGGAATCGAGGATCGCAAACAGCGTCTGGCACGCCGCCATCCCACGCTGGAACTGGGCATTGACGTTGGTCAGCGACTTCAGCGGGCGCATCAGCGCAATCATTGAGGAGAAGACCACGGTAATGGTCCCGGCGGTCAGGGTGTCCATTACGCTCGGGAAGCTGGCGGCATACAGGACAAAGGCCAGCGCCAGCGACGCGATAAGCTGAATGATCGGGTCGGAGATAGACGAGGCAGAAACCATCTTCATCCCCTGCAGACGCATTTTATTGCTGACCTTATCAAAACGTTTGGTTTCCACCTCCTGGCCACCAAACATCAGCACCTCTTTGTGCCCTTTCAGCATCTGCTCAGCGCTGGTGGTGACCTGCCCCATCGTGTTCTGCATATTCTTACTGATATTACGAAAACGCTTGGAGACCACGCGGATTGCTACCGACACGATCGGCGCCAGTACGATCAGGATCAGCGACAGCTGCCAGCTGTAATAGAACATCATCACGAACAGGCCGATAATCGATGCCCCTTCGCGGACCACGGTGATCAGCGCGCTGGAGGAAGATGAGGCGACCTGCTCAGAATCATAGGTAATGCGTGACAGCAGCGTCCCGGTAGACTGCTTGTCAAAGAAGGCCACCGGCATGCCCATCATGTGGCCGAACAGGCGACGACGCATGGTCATCACGACTTTGCCGGAAACCCAGGAGATACAATAGCTCGAGATGTAGCTGGTGATCCCACGCAGCACCATCAGCCCGATAACCACCAGCGGCATCCATAGCAGCACTGAGCGATCCGTTTTACCAAAACCATCATCCAATAACGGTTTAAGAAGCGATAACATGAAGGTGTCACTGCCCGCGTTAAGCACTAACGCCACCGCCGCGACGATTAGCCCGGCTTTAAACGGTGCAATAATCGGCCAAAGTCGGCGGAAGGTCTGCCACGTGGAGAGATCTTTATCGTTCTGCATTCAATAAACCAGCTTGTGTTGAAATAGCCGCATATTCTACCCGTTATCGGCGGGCGCGCCAAACCACTGATGATACCAACGTGGTAAAACTTGATCCCGTAAGCTATGGATTTGCCACCCTTCTGCGGAAAAAACCACCGTTATCTGTCCCTGCTGCGGCGTGGCGAACCAGCGATACCCCCGCTGGCGATAGCGCTGAACCACCTTGTACGAGGGCATCCGCCACGCATTGTAGCGCGAAGCGGATGCCAGCGCGGCCGCACCCTCTACCCGGTGGACCAGCAATTCGCTGGAGGAGGTGTTGCTACCGTGGTGGGGAACCTGGATAAGTGTAGACGTCAGATGCTGCCAGTAACGGCTGATCATCGCCTGCTCCGCCTGACGTTCTATATCGCCGGTGAGCAGGATGCTGGAGCGACCATCATCGATGCGCACCACGCAGGAGTGATTATTACCCTTTGCCGTGCTGCCCGGCAGCGGCCACAGGGCCTGGAAGTTGAGTCCCTGCCATTGCCAGCGCTCGCCGCGATGACACGGCAGATGACGCGCCCAGCCTAAAGGGCTGCGCACCCACGCCTGCGGCCATGCCTGTAGCACTGAATTAAGGCCGCCGCGATGATCCAGATGCTCGTGGCTTAGCACAATGCCCTGCAGCTGCAGATGATGCCAGCGCAGCCACGGGATAATCACCTGCTGACCGCTGTCGCCCTGCGGCCATGCTGGCCCGGTATCATAGAGGAGCGCCTTGCCGTGACGTTCGATAACCATCGCCAGCCCCTGCCCGACATCCAGCATCGTCACCCGCCATTCGTCCGCGGGAAACGGCCTCCAGAAGGGCCGCATCAGCAGGAACAGCACGCTCAGACACAGGGCCGGGAAATGCCGCCAGCTCTGAAAGCGCCAGCCCATCACCAGCAGCCACGGCAGGCTACTGATCCAGAGCCAGCGGGCGTCCAGCGGCAGCCAGCCGTCCGGTAAACGCCGTAATGCCCAGAACAGCAGCGCCAGCACGCGATCGGCCGCCAGCCAGAGCAGCGACTCCACCATCCCCGGTCCCGTGAGATGCAGCAGCATCGCGCCGAGAATAAGCGGCACCGCCAGCAGGGTCACTAAGGGTACCGCCAGCAAATTGGCGGCCATGGACGTCAGGCTGACGCCATGGAAGAGCAGGAGCTGGAGCGGCATCAGCAACAGCGTCACGCCAGCCTGCAAATGAACGAGGGCGAACAGTGCCTTCCATGGCCAGCGCCAGCGACCGGCAGGCAGCGGTACCCACTGAAACCAGAAGATCAGCCCCGCCACGGCGAAAGCGGATAGCCACAGGCTTTGCGACAGCACCGCCAGCGGGTCGGTAACGAGTATCGCCCCCAGACAGCAGAGCCACACCTGCCACGCCGTCCAGCGCTGGCCCGACAAGCGTAAGGCGCAGCACACGCCCAACCCTACGCAGGTGCGCAGCGCCGGCGGCTGCATGCCGGTCAGCCAGGCATAGCAGACGGCGCCGGCCAGCCCGGCCAGCAGCGGCAACCGCCAGCCGATCCAGCGGCCCGGGAGAATATACTGCACGCCGCGCAGCAGGAGCACGATAAGGGAAGCCGCGAGGGCGATATGGAGACCAGAGATGGCCATCAGATGGGAGGTGCCCGTGTTCTGCATCAGGACTTTAATCGCCGTCGGCAGGGCCAGCCGCTCCCCCATCCCCAGTCCCAGCATCACCGGATGCCAGGGATAAGTCTGCAGCCGTCGGGTCAGCGACGCCAGATAGCGGGCGCGCAGGCTGCAGCGGGGATCCAGCGCGGAAGCTGCGACAATTCCCCCGCTCAGCGGCCGGTGCTGCGCCAGCGCATAACGCTGGCTGTCGAAGCCCCCGTCGTTGAGCTGCCCGTGCACCGGGCGCAGGCGCAGCGTCATCAACCAGTGCTGACCCGCACAGGCGGGCGCAGGTGTAAGTTCCCCGTACAGCGTCACGCCCACCGGGGGAAACAGGTAGTGGCCCGCCAGGCGCACAATCTGACCACGGTGCAGGGCCTGGCCATCCGTCTCGCTGAGGATCACTTCCGCCTGCCGGATGGCGCCGGTAAGGTGCCGGGTCGGCCACAGCGCCTGATGCGCGCTCAATACTCCCCAGATCATCAGCAGAAGCGTCATCGCCACACAAGCCATGGCCGTTCCGCGCAGGCGGGTCAGCAACAGCGCCGCAAGGCACGCGCTCGCCAGAACGTGCGGGCCCGGCAAGACGGGTAGCCAGAGTAGCGGCAGCATCGCGATGCTGGCGCATCCGGCAAGCCATGGTAGACGCATAAACACCTCCCTGTGAGCAGGCAGTGTTACGCAAAGCGACGGTGGCGTCCCGCCGCCGAATTCAGGCGTGCGTAGCGCCTTCCAGACAATCGTATCTGTTGCAGTCAGGCACGGTTTTTTTGCGAAGCTGGAGGTAAATCGCGGACACAAAAAAAGCACCCGCAGGTGCTTTTTTTATCATCAGGCAGGTTGCACGTCGTGCAACTTACTCTTCATAAATATTGGCGCGGTCACGTAATTCTTTCCCGGGCTTAAAGTGCGGAACGTACTTACCTTCCAGTTCGACTTTATCACCAGTTTTCGGGTTACGTCCGGTGCGAGGTGCTCGATAGTGCAGAGAGAAGCTGCCGAAACCGCGGATTTCAATGCGCTCACCTTGAGCAAGCGTTGAGGCCATATGTTCCAGCATTTCTTTAACAGCATCTTCCACCGCTTTCGCCGGAATGTGAGATTGCTGGCTGGCAAGTCTTTCAATCAATTCTGACTTGGTCATTATTCCTCCGGTTTCCTTCAAGGCAAAAATTAGCTAACAGCTTAAACAAGGGCGGCCGTAGCCGCCCTTTGTGCTTGATTACAGGACGAATCCTGCAATCTGTCAAGTAAACTCGTCACTATTCAGGTTGTTATTGCCTGAATGACAAAGATTACTCGCCTTTCGCTGCTTTGAACGCTTCAGCCATAGCGTTGTTGGAGAAGTTCGCGTCTTCCTGCTTGTTCACGGTAGCGATAGCGTCTTTTTCTTCCGCTTCGTCTTTCGCACGTACAGACAGGCTCACTACGCGGTTCTTACGATCCACGCCGGTGAATTTCGCTTCAACTTCGTCGCCAACGCTCAGAACCAGAGTTGCGTCTTCAACGCGGTCACGGGATGCTTCAGAAGCACGCAGGTAACCTTCTACGCCGTCAGCCAGTTCTACGGTTGCGCCTTTAGCGTCAACTGCAGTGACTTTACCAACAACGATAGCGCCTTTCTTGTTCAGAGCAACGTAGTTGTTGAACGGATCTTCCGCGAGCTGTTTAACGCCCAGGGAGATACGCTCACGCTCTGCGTCAACCTGCAGAACAACTGCTGCGATTTCGTCGCCTTTTTTGTATTCACGAACTGCTTCTTCGCCTGCAACGTTCCAGGAGATGTCAGACAGGTGAACCAGGCCGTCGATGCCGCCGTCCAGGCCGATGAAGATACCGAAGTCAGTGATAGACTTGATTTTACCTTCAACACGGTCGCCCTTGTTGTGGGTTTCCGCGAACTGCTGCCATGGGTTAGATTTGCACTGCTTCAGACCCAGGGAGATACGACGACGCTCTTCGTCGATATCCAGAACCATCACTTCCACAACGTCGCCAACGTTAACAACTTTGGACGGGTGGATGTTTTTGTTGGTCCAATCCATTTCGGAAACGTGAACCAGGCCTTCAACGCCTTCTTCGATTTCAACGAAGCAGCCGTAGTCGGTCAGGTTGGTCACGCGACCGGTCAGTTTGGTACCTTCCGGATAACGTTTAGCGATAGCTACCCACGGATCTTCGCCCAGCTGTTTCAGGCCCAGGGATACACGGGTACGCTCGCGGTCGAACTTCAGCACTTTAACAGTGATTTCGTCGCCAACGTTTACGATTTCGCTCGGATGCTTAACGCGTTTCCAGGCCATATCGGTGATGTGCAGCAGGCCGTCAACGCCGCCCAGATCAACGAATGCACCGTAGTCAGTGAGGTTCTTAACGATACCTTTGACTTCCATGCCTTCCTGCAGGTTTTCCAGCAGCTGATCGCGCTCTGCGCTGTTTTCGGATTCGATAACGGCACGACGAGAAACAACAACGTTGTTACGCTTCTGGTCCAGCTTGATGACTTTGAACTCAAGCTCTTTGCCTTCCAGGTGCAGCGTGTCGCGCACCGGACGAACGTCTACCAGGGAACCCGGCAGGAACGCACGAATACCGTTCAGCTCAACAGTGAAGCCACCTTTAACTTTGCCGTTGATAACACCGGTAACAGTTTCAGCGTCTTCGTAAGCTTTTTCCAGCGTGATCCAAGCTTCGTGACGTTTAGCTTTCTCACGGGACAGCAGAGTTTCACCGAAGCCGTCTTCTACTGCATCCAGAGCAACGTCAACTTCGTCACCAACCTGGATTTCCAGCTCGCCCTGGGCGTTTTTGAACTGCTCAGCCGGGATGGCGGACTCAGATTTCAGACCAGCGTCAACCAGTACTACGTCTTTGTCGATAGCAACAACAACACCACGAACGATGGAACCCGGGCGGGTTTCGATTTCTTTTAAGGATTCTTCAAACAGTTGAGCAAAAGATTCAGTCATGTTTAATCTTCAGGTTAATATTAACGTCCACCTGGCTCCGTGCCGGATGGGGTTGTTTCACATACCCGCTGACCATCCATTGCCGCGGGGTACTGCTATAATTCGGAGGCTTCGGCGCGCTACCGGTTAAGGCTCACGCAACGGCCAATTTTTCGCGCGCATATTGTAGCGCTTTTTCAATCACTTGCTCAATGTTTAGTTCTGTTGAATCGAGAACTAATGCATCGGCAGCCGGGACAAGCGGCGCCACGGCGCGATTTCGGTCGCGATCGTCACGCTCTTTTATCTCGGACAAAAGACGTTCAAAGTTAACATCAAAGCCCTTTTCCTGCAACTGCCGCATGCGGCGATGCGCCCGCTCATCGGCCGAGGCATCGAGGAAAATTTTCACCGGCGCGTCCGGGAAAACCACCGTGCCCATATCGCGCCCGTCGGCGATGAGCCCCGGCAGTTCACGGAAAGCACGCTGGCGGCGCAGCAGTGCTTCGCGAACGCGGGGGAAAGCGGCCACTTTCGAGGCGGCATTGGCGACCTCCTGAGTGCGAATTTCGCCGCTGACATCTTCCCCTTCCAGCACCACTTCCAGGGTGCCGTCAGTAGAAATAAAGCGCACGTCAAGATGGGCCGCCAGGGGCACCAGCGCCTCTTCGGACTCTACGTCAACATGATGATGCAGCGCCGCCAGCGCCAGAACGCGGTAGATCGCGCCTGAATCTAACAGATGCCAGCCCAGCGCTTCCGCCATTGCCTTGCACAACGTACCTTTACCCGCACCGCCAGGCCCATCAATGGTGATTACCGGAATATTCGCCGTCATCTTTTTCTCCTTCAGCAAGGCGCATGGAATATAAACGCCGCGCATTATACGCATCAATACGCCGGAAAGTGAGCATTGCTTGTAAATTACGGACTACAGGAAATGAAAAGCAGAAGTTTTGCGCAATTATAGCGGGCTGACAGGACATCAGCCCGCGGGATGACAAAGTTTTACTCAGGCGAGGGTACTGATCCGCGCCAGTTGCTCAAAATAGTCCGGGAACGTTTTGGCCGTACATTTGGGATCAAGGATGGTCACCGGCGTATCAGACAGCGCCACCAGCGAGAAGCACATCGCCATCCGGTGGTCGTTATAGGTGCCGATTTCAGCATATTTCAACTTTGCCGGCGGGGTGATGCGAATATAATCTTCACCCTCTTCCACCTCGGCGCCCACTTTACGCAACTCGGTCGCCATGGCGAACAGACGGTCCGTCTCTTTGACCCGCCAGTTGTAGATATTGCGCAGCGTAGTGGTCCCTTGCGCGAACAGCGCGGCGGTAGCGATGGTCATCGCCGCGTCCGGGATATGGTTCATATCCATATCGATAGCCTTGAGCTCGCCGCGGGTGCAGGCGATAAAATCGTCGCCCCAGGTCACGGTAGCGCCCATTTTCTCCAGGACGTCGGCGAAACGGATATCGCCCTGCACACTGCCGCGGCCGATACCGGTGACTTTTACCGTGCCGCCCTTAATGGCGCCAGCGGCGAGGAAATACGAGGCCGAGGAAGCATCGCCTTCCACCAGGTAATCCCCTGGCGACTGATACTGCTGCTTGCCGCGCACCACAAAACGCTGATAAGACTGATTGTCCACCTCAACGCCGAAGGTTTTCATCAGGTGCAGCGTAATGTCGATATAGGGTTTCGACACCAGATCGCCCTTAATGGCGATCACGGTATCCTGCGGCGCCAGCGGCGCGGTCATCAGCAGCGCGGTCAGGAACTGACTGGAGACGCTGCCGTCAACCTCGACGTTCCCGCCCTGAAAACCGCCGCGCAGGCGTAGCGGTGGATAATTTTCCTGCTCAAGATAGTCGATCTGAGCGCCGCCCTGACGCAGGGCATCCACCAGATGGCCGATCGGGCGCTCTTTCATCCGCGGTTCGCCGGTCAGCACAATATCGTTGCTGCCAAGGCACAGGGCCGCCGCCAGCGGACGCATCGCGGTTCCGGCGTTGCCGAGGAACAGCTCCAGCGCCGCAGCAGCGCGCAGCGGGCCGCCGTTGCCGGTCACTTCGCAGCGGGTGCGGTCGGCAGACAGGGTATATTGAACCCCCAGCGCACTCAGGGCATTCAGCATATGGCGCACATCGTCGCTGTCCAGCAGGTTGGTCAGCACCGTCGTGCCGCGGGCCAGAGCGGCCAGCAGCAGCGCGCGGTTGGAGACGCTTTTCGAACCTGGCAGGTTCACGGTGCCCTCTACGCGTGCGATGGGTTGTAACGTCAGGGATTCCATCAAACTTCACTCTCAAACAAACAGAATAAAAACCCCGCAGACAGGCCGCGGGGAGGAAGAAAGAAACAGGCGATTAACCGTGGCGGCGTTCGAAGTCCAGCATAAAGTCGGTTAACGCCTTCACGCCGTCCAGCGGCATCGCATTGTAGATGGAGGCGCGCATGCCGCCCACCACGCGGTGGCCCTTCAGCGCGTGCAGCCCGGCGGCAAACGACTCTTCGAGGAACAGTTTGTCCAGTGCGCTGTCCGCCAGCTGGAACGGCACGTTCATGCGTGAGCGGTTGGCTTGCGCCACATCGTTACGGTAGAACCCGCTGTTATCGATCACGCCATAAAGCAGTTCGGCTTTCTGCTGGTTGATTTTATCCATCGCAGCGACGCCGCCCTGCTGTTTCAGCCACTTAAACACCAGACCAGCCAGATACCAGGCGAACGTCGGCGGCGTGTTAAACATCGAGTCGTTCTCGCTTAACACGGTATAGTCGAGGATCGACGGACAGGCCACGCTGGCTTTGCCCAGCAGATCTTCACGCACGATGACCAGCGTCAGCCCTGCCGGGCCAATATTTTTCTGCGCGCCGGCGTAGATTACACCGAAGCGGTTGACGTCAATTTCGCGGGACAGAATGGTGGAGGAGAAATCAGCAGCGACGATGATGTCGTCGCCGAAATTCGGCGTATCATCAATCGCGATACCGTCAATGGTTTCGTTCGGGCAGTAATGCAGATAGGCCGCGCCCGGCGTCAGCTGCCACTCGCTCATCGGCGTAACAGCTCGCTTGCCATCGACAGTGATTTTCGCGTCGATAACGTTCGGCGTGCAGTATTTCTTCGCCTCTTTGACCGCGCTGGCGGCCCAGTAGCCGGCGTCCACATAGTCAGCGACGTTTTTATCGCCGAGGATGTTCAGCGGGATCCCCGCGAACTGGCCGCGGCCGCCGCCGTGGCAGAACAAAACTTTATAGTTGGAAGGGATATTCAGCAGAGCGCGGAAGTCCTGTTCTGCCTCTTCTGCCACCTGGATAAACTCCTTACCACGGTGACTGATCTCCATGACCGACGTACCCAGACCGTGCCAGTCGCACAGTTCTTGCTGAGCCAGTTTGAGTACTTCCGCCGGCAGCATTGCCGGGCCCGAACTGAAGTTATAGACCTGAGCCATTTCCCCTCACCACGTTGCTATGTTGTTTTGCCCGCGAACCGCCGCGGGCATAAGTTATTCCTGTGGCTATCGGTTTTATCATTCAGTGACACGGTCCGCAATGGCTAAAACTCGCCGACGGTAAAACGCGGCCACCGTCACACAACAGAATCTATCGGCTTGACGTAATAAAACCGACATATTTGCTGTCAGGTGAGTCGTTTCGCTCGGCTGGCCTTCGACCATTCTGCATTTGCGCAGCGGGAACATATTCGCTTTTCTCCCGCCTGCATCGCCATCACGATGCTGCAGCGTACGCAGGCATAGATCCCCTCCTGCGGAATCGTGGTGTAACGCGCAGTACAGTGGGTAGGCAGGATAGACAACCCCGCTCTGACCTCTTCATCCGGATAATAAAACACGCTGATCTGCCCGTTGGTTTCAAGGATCGCCAGCCGGACCTGGCCAAGCTGCTCGACGCTGTTGACCCGCAGCTCCATAAAGAATTCGAATTCGGTCATGTTTTCCGCATGCAGCTTCTCCCACGCCAACTGCCCCTCCTCGACCACCACGATAGGTTTACCTTCCAGGAGATCCTCCAGCTTTTCGCTGTGCCCCATCAGCCACATGATGCCGCGATACAGCAGCGCCAGCGTGATGAAGACCACCAGCACCGGCAGTAGCGGTACATCGTCATAAAACGCCACGTCCCCTGCCGCCGAACCGAGGGTCAGAATAATCAACACCTCGAACAGCGACATCTGCCGCACGCCGCGCCGTCCGGTAATCTTGAGGAAAATAAAGACCAGAACGAAGGTATAGAGGCTGCGCAACGCCACCTCGGCAAGAAACTCCACCGGCACTTTATCGAGCGCCATCCGCTGCCAGTCAAAGGCTTTCATCTATCATCTCCCTGTGGGTCATAAGTTGCCTCTAAGCATAGCCAGATGATGGAGATAGCACCTGTCAGATAAAAGCCGTATCATTGCGCGCTTTCCGTACGACAAAAGTGATCGCCATGACCCAAACGTTTATTCCCGGCAAAGATGCCGCCCTGGAAGATTCCATCGCTCGCTTCCAGCAGAAATTGCTCGACCTCGGATTTGATATCGAAGAGGCCTCGTGGCTGAACCCGGTGCCGCACGTGTGGTCCGTTCACATTCGCGATAAAGAATGCGCGCTGTGCTTTACCAATGGTAAAGGCGCCACCAAAAAGGCAGCCCTGGCCTCCGCGCTGGGCGAATATTTCGAGCGCCTGTCCACCAACTATTTCTTCGCTGACTTCTGGTTAGGCGACACTATCGCTAATGGCCCGTTTGTTCACTACCCGAACGAAAAGTGGTTCCCGCTGACCGAAAACGACGATGTCCCGGAAGGTCTGCTGGATGCCCGTCTGCTCGCGTTCTACGATCCGGACGATCAGCTGACCGCCAGCATGCTGGTGGATCTGCAGTCGGGGAACGATGAGCGCGGCGTATGCGGCCTGCCCTTTACCCGCCAGTCCGACGGCGAAACCGTCTATATTCCGATGAATATCGTTGGCAACTTGTACGTATCCAACGGTATGTCTGCAGGGAATACCCCGAATGAAGCACGTGTGCAGGGCCTGTCAGAGGTCTTTGAACGTCACATAAAAAACCGCATCATCGCAGAGAGCATCAGCCTGCCGGAGATCCCGGCGGAAGTCATGGCGCGCTATCCTGGCGTCGTGGAGTCGATCGCAAAACTTGAAGCCGAAGGCTTCCCGATTTTCGCCTACGATGGTTCGCTGGGCGGCAAATACCCGGTTATCTGCGTCGTGCTGTTTAACCCGACTAACGGCACCTGCTTCGCTTCCTTTGGCGCCCACCCGGACTTCGGCGTGGCGCTGGAGCGTACGGTCACAGAACTGCTGCAGGGTCGCAGCCTGAAAGACCTTGATGTCTTTACGCCGCCGACCTTTGATGACGAAGAAGTCGCCGAGCACGCGAACCTCGAAACCCACTTCATCGACTCCAGCGGCCTGATCTCCTGGGATATGTTCAAGCAGGATGCCGACTATCCGTTCGTTGACTGGAGTTTCTCCGGCACCACCGAAGAAGAGTTCGCCACCCTGATGGCCATCTTCAAGGCCGAAGATAAAGAAGTGTACATTGCCGACTACGAGCATCTGGGCGTTTACGCCTGCCGTATCATCGTTCCGGGCATGTCGGATATTTATCCGGCAGAAGACCTGTGGCTGGCAAACAACAGCATGGGCGCCCATCTGCGGGACACCATTCTGTCTCTGCCGGGCAGCGAGTGGGAAAAAGAAGATTATCTGGCGCTCATCGAACAAATGGATGACGAAGGCCTGGATGATTTCACCCGCGTTCGCGAACTGCTGGGCCTTGCCACCGGGAAAGACAACGGCTGGTATACCCTGCGCGTCGGCGAGCTGAAAGCGATGCTGGCCCTGGCTGGCGGCGATCTGGAACAGGCGCTGATCTGGACCGAATGGACCATGGAATTCAATGCCTCTGTCTTCAGCCCTGAGCGCGCAAACTACTATCGCTGCCTGCAGACCCTGCTGCTGCTGAGCCAGGAAGAGGAGCGTCAGCCGCTGCAGTATCTGAACGCCTTCATCCGTATGTATGGCGCCGATGCGGTCGAAGCCGCCAGCGCTGCGCTGAGCGGCGAAGCCCCGTTCTATGGCCTTCAGGCTGTCGACAGCGATCTGCAAGCCTTCCCGGCTCATCAGTCGCTGCTGAAAGCGTATGAAAAGCTGCAGCGGGCGAAAGCGGCGTTCTGGGCAAAATAAGCCCCCATTACGCCAACATGCTTGCCAACAACGGAGCCTGATGCGGCTCCGTTATTTTAACCTGGCGAGGGAGCCACTATAGTTTGTAGTTGTAAAGTTAATTAATAGTAAATATCGCACTTATATCATTTACCAATTGTTAATTTAAAATAAAATACTCCATTTTAATTAACTCAAATACTGGGGCAAAAACGAAAAAATTCAACATAACTTATAAATTTTAAAATTTATTTTCCATAAAAAATTCAAATAGTTAAGCATCAAACAAGCAAAAACCACACACTAAAAAGGCATATAGTTCCGGTGAGATATGATCTATATCAATTTCCCTTCTATAATGCTTTGTTAGTATCTCACCGCCAACTTATATAAAGAGAGAGTTAGTGTGAAAGCTGACAACCCTTTTGATCTTTTGCTCCCTGCCGCGATGGCGAAAGTCGCCGAAGAAGCAGGTGTCTATAAAGCAACGAAGCATCCGATGAAGACCTTTTATCTGGCGATCACCGCTGGCGTTTTCATCTCCATCGCTTTCGTATTCTATATCACCGCGACCACCGGCACTGCCGCGATGCCTTTTGGGATTGCCAAGCTTATCGGTGGGGTCTGTTTTTCCCTGGGTCTGATTCTGTGCGTTATCTGCGGCGCTGACCTCTTTACCTCTACTGTGCTGATCGTGGTGGCGAAAGCCAGCGGTCGAATCACCTGGGGGCAACTGGCAAAAAACTGGCTCAACGTCTATTTTGGTAACCTGGTGGGCGCACTGCTGTTTGTGCTGCTGATGTGGTTATCAGGCGAATATATGACTGCCAACGGCGGTTGGGGGCTAAACGTCCTGCAGACCGCTGACCACAAATTGCACCATACTTTTGTGGAGGCCGTGAGCCTGGGTATCCTCGCTAACCTGATGGTTTGTCTCGCCGTATGGATGAGCTATTCCGGTCGTAGCCTGATGGATAAAGCGATGATCATGGTCCTGCCGGTAGCGATGTTTGTTGCCAGCGGCTTTGAGCACAGCATCGCCAACATGTTTATGATCCCGATGGGTATCGTAATCCGCAATTTTGCGAGCCCGGAATTCTGGACCGCTATCGGTTCAACTCCGGAAAGTTTCTCACACTTGACCGTTATGAACTTCATCACTGATAACCTGATTCCGGTGACTATCGGGAACATTATCGGCGGAGGTTTGCTGGTCGGGTTGACATACTGGGTCATTTACCTGCGTGGCAACGACCATCACTAAGGGTTGTTTCAGGCAGTAAATAAAAAATCCACTTAAGAAGGTAGGTGTTACATGTCCGAGCTTAATGAAAAGTTAGCCACAGCCTGGGAAGGTTTTGCGAAAGGTGACTGGCAGAATGAAGTCAACGTCCGTGACTTTATTCAGAAAAACTACACCCCATATGAAGGCGACGAATCCTTCCTGGCTGGCGCAACTGAAGCGACCACCAAGCTGTGGGACACCGTAATGGAAGGTGTAAAACAGGAAAACCGCACTCACGCGCCTGTTGATTTTGACACTGCCCTGGCTTCCACCATCACCTCTCACGACGCTGGCTATATCGAGAAAGGTCTGGAAAAAATCGTTGGTCTGCAGACCGAAGCGCCGCTGAAACGTGCGATCATCCCGTTCGGTGGTATTAAAATGGTTGAAGGTTCCTGCAAAGCGTACAATCGCGAGCTGGATCCGATGCTGAAAAAAATCTTTACCGAGTACCGTAAAACCCACAACCAGGGCGTATTTGATGTTTACACCAAAGACATCCTGAACTGCCGTAAATCCGGCGTGCTGACCGGTCTGCCGGATGCTTACGGCCGTGGTCGTATCATCGGTGACTACCGTCGCGTTGCGCTGTACGGTATCGACTTCCTGATGAAAGACAAATACGCTCAGTTCCAGTCTCTGCAAGAAAAACTGGAAAGCGGCGAAGATCTGGAAGCGACCATCCGTCTGCGTGAAGAGATCTCTGAACAACACCGTGCACTGGGTCAGATCAAAGAGATGGCGGCTAAATATGGCTACGACATCTCCGGTCCGGCAACGACTGCTCAGGAAGCTATCCAGTGGACCTACTTCGGTTACCTGGCTGCCGTGAAATCTCAGAACGGCGCAGCAATGTCCTTCGGTCGTACCTCCAGCTTCCTGGATATCTACATCGAACGTGACCTGCAGGCCGGTAAAATCACCGAGCAAGACGCGCAGGAAATGGTTGACCACCTGGTCATGAAACTGCGTATGGTTCGCTTCCTGCGTACCCCGGAATATGATGAACTGTTCTCCGGCGACCCGATTTGGGCAACAGAATCCATCGGCGGTATGGGTGTTGACGGCCGTACTCTGGTCACCAAAAACAGCTTCCGCTTCCTGAACACCCTGTACACCATGGGGCCGTCTCCGGAGCCGAACATTACTATCCTGTGGTCTGAAAAACTGCCACTGAGCTTCAAGAAATTCGCGGCTAAAGTGTCCATCGATACCTCTTCTCTGCAGTATGAGAACGATGACCTGATGCGTCCGGACTTCAACAACGACGACTACGCTATCGCATGCTGCGTAAGCCCGATGGTTGTTGGTAAGCAAATGCAGTTCTTCGGTGCTCGTGCTAACCTCGCGAAAACCATGCTGTACGCTATCAACGGCGGCGTGGATGAAAAACTGAAAATGCAGGTAGGTCCGAAATCTGAACCGATCAAAGGCGACGTCCTGAACTTCGACGAAGTCATGGATCGCATGGATCACTTCATGGACTGGCTGGCGAAACAGTATGTCACCGCGCTGAACATCATCCACTACATGCACGACAAGTACAGCTACGAAGCCTCTCTGATGGCGCTGCACGACCGTGACGTTATCCGCACCATGGCGTGTGGTATCGCTGGTCTGTCCGTTGCTGCTGACTCCTTGTCTGCTATCAAATATGCGAAAGTTAAACCGATTCGTGACGAAGACGGTCTGGCTATCGACTTCGAAATCGAAGGCGAATACCCGCAGTTTGGTAACAACGATGCTCGCGTCGATGACATGGCCGTTGACCTGGTTGAACGTTTCATGAAGAAAATTCAGAAACTGCACACCTACCGCAACGCTATCCCGACTCAGTCTGTTCTGACCATCACCTCTAACGTGGTATATGGTAAGAAAACCGGTAACACCCCAGACGGTCGTCGCGCTGGCGCGCCGTTCGGACCAGGTGCTAACCCGATGCACGGTCGTGACCAGAAAGGTGCTGTTGCCTCACTGACTTCCGTTGCTAAACTGCCGTTTGCTTACGCGAAAGATGGTATCTCTTACACCTTCTCTATCGTGCCGAACGCGCTGGGTAAAGATGACGAAGTTCGTAAGACCAACCTGGCCGGTCTGATGGATGGTTACTTCCACCACGAAGCGTCCATCGAAGGTGGCCAGCACCTGAACGTGAACGTCATGAACCGCGAAATGCTGCTCGACGCGATGGAAAACCCGGAAAAATATCCGCAGCTGACCATCCGCGTATCTGGCTACGCCGTACGTTTTAACTCCCTGACCAAAGAACAGCAGCAGGACGTTATTACCCGTACCTTCACTCAGACCATGTAATTCCCAGTCTGACTGAAAAAGCGTACAATAAAGGCCCCACATCAGTGGGGCCTTTTTAACAAGTGATCCCCGCCCCAGCCTGCTTTGCCAGTTATCTATACTTTGGGTACCTGTCAAAACAGACTCGACGCAGCCGCTGAGCTGTGCACCAACACGGCCCCGGATGGGCCACATCTGGAGAAAACACCGCAATGTCAGTTATTGGTCGCATTCACTCCTTTGAATCCTGTGGCACCGTTGATGGCCCGGGCATCCGCTTTATTACCTTTTTCCAGGGCTGCCTGATGCGCTGCCTGTACTGCCATAACCGTGACACCTGGGATACCCACGGCGGCAAAGAAATCACCGTTGAAGAGTTAATGAAAGAGGTGGTGACCTATCGTCACTTTATGAATGCCTCCGGCGGCGGCGTCACGGCATCAGGCGGCGAAGCGATCCTGCAGGCGGAGTTTGTTCGCGACTGGTTCCGCGCCTGTAAAAAGGAAGGTATTCATACCTGTCTCGATACCAACGGCTTTGTCCGTCGCTACGATCCGGTTATCGACGAACTGCTGGAGGTGACTGACCTGGTCATGCTGGATCTTAAGCAGATGAACGATGAGATCCACCAGAACCTGGTCGGCGTTTCCAACCACCGCACCCTCGAGTTTGCCCAGTATCTGGCGAAAAAGAATATCAATGTCTGGATCCGCTACGTCGTGGTTCCGGGCTGGTCAGACGATGATGACTCCGCGCACCGCCTGGGCGAATTTACCCGCGATATGGGCAACGTCGAGAAAATTGAACTGCTGCCCTACCATGAGCTGGGCAAACACAAATGGGTAGCGATGGGCGAAGAGTACAAGCTGGACGGCGTTCATCCGCCGAAAAAAGAGACCATGGAGCGGGTGAAAGGCATTCTTGAGCAGTATGGTCACAAGGTGATGTACTAAGAGCCTCATCAGGGTCGGTGGTGCGCTTACGCCGGCCCGAAGCGACACTGGAAATCATTCCAGCCCCGCCGTTGATCCTCATGAAAAGCGCAATGCCGTCTCTCTGCAGTGGAAAACATGCGATAGAAACAGATGACGTGCAGCCTTCGCTGCACGTCAGAATGGTTATGCGTGCGCCACCGGCGTCGGATGATGCCCGGCTTTACGCAGCAGGGTCAGCAGATAGATAAACGACACGCTGGCGATCATGATAAATAACAGATTGTCTGAGAAATTCTGCATCAGCATTGCTGTCAGGGTCGGGCCCAGCAGACTGCCGATGGTATAACTCATCAGCAGCGCCTGATTCATCGCCACCAGTTGGTGATGTTCGACTTTTTCGCAGGCCCAGGCCATCGCCACCGGATACAGCGTGAAACCGGATGCCCCAAGCACAAACAGCGCCGGGGCCATTGCCGCCTGACTCAGCATCGCCATACAGCCCAGAATGACCACAAAGACCTGCACCCGCAGCACCAGCAGACGGCCATAGCGGTCAGCCAGGCGCCCTACCGGCCACTGGCCGAGGATCCCCGCGCTCACCATCACCGCCATCCAGAAGCCAATGCCGGCGTCGCTGACGCCCTGATGGTTCAGCCACAGCGGCATCAGGCCATACAGCGAACCGAGGACAATCCCCGAGATAATACAGCCATTGACCCCGTGGCGCGCCTGGCGCAGCTTCAGCATTGGCCAGATACGTACCGTTTCGTGCGGCTCTTCAGCCTGTCCCATAATACGGGTGAACAGCAGCGGAAGGATCGCCGCCAGCGCCAGGCCAGTCACCCACGGCAGGACGCTCATTAAATCGGTAGGTAACTTACTGACCATCAGCTGGCCCAGTACGGTACCGACATAATAGACCATCATGTACGCCGCCAGCAGACGGCCGCGGCTGCGGGAAGTCCCGCTGCAGACCAGCGCGCTTTCCACCACCACCCAAATCATCGCGCAGCCTACGCCGGCGATAAACCGCCAGCTCAGCCACGTCCAGAAGCCAACGGTAATCCCCAGCCCTACGCAGCCGACGGCGAAAATTAACGACGCGAGATAATAGCTGCGGTTAAACCCAAGGCGCTTAATCACCCAACCAGCCAGCAACGTACCGGCCAGGTTGCCGGTAAAATAGGATGACCCCACCATGCCGACCTGCCAGGTTGGCATATTTTCATGGGCGAGCCAGAGCGGGACGAGCGTATTCAGCACCGCTATCGCCAGGGTCAATAAAAGCAGGCCACAGAGCAGCATTTGCACTGGCCGGGTGTAGATGGTCATGGGTAAAAAACCGTGAGGAATGTTCAGATCGCGAGCGCATCATGCCACCGCTAAAAACATTGTCAATCCACCTGAAATCAGGCGTGATGCGGTTTTGCAGGCTACGATAGAAGTTTTTTATCCACAGAATGGGTAAAGGTGAGGCAACAGATAATACACTGTTGTTTTTCTTAATTTATTAATAAATGTCGACGTTGATTTCAGTTGAAAAATTTCATCTATCGACAGCACGTTTTCATCATGCCGGCGTATGACCGCCGGCATGATGACGCCGATTAACTGGCGATAGCCATCCCCACGGTCATATGCAGACCATAGAATACGCCGCGGCCAATCATCTCTCCCGCCAGCACCAGAACAAACGCCAGGCTAAGCAGCGAGACCGCCGGCTTGCGGCCGCGGATCTGCGGCACGCACCAGCAGGCCAGGGCCAGCGCCAGCAGCACCATACGCCAGGCCATAAGCAACCCATAATCCGGCACCAGAGCGGAGGCCTGCTGGATTGAACTGCGGATAGTGGCGAGTTCACTCCCCTGCATCAGGACCACGACAATACTCGCCAGCAGCGCCAACAAAGTAACCACCGGCAGCAAGCGCAGCGCCCAACCGTCAACGCCTGCCACGCGCAGCAGCAGGTAGCCCAGCAGCGGACCGCCGATAAACAGCGTCAGGAAGAAGCTCAGCGGCGTCCAGACGGTGTACCAGGTCGGCACCGTGTCGATAGTGTTGTATACCCGCACCATCATCCAGACGAAGATCACGCCCAGCACCATGGTGACTATCAGCCACAGGCTACGCAGGCCGGCAGGCAGTTTTTTACACACGGCCAGCAGCCAGCCAATCCCGCCGACGGCGAAGAAGATCGCCCCGCTGGCTATCTCATTACTCAGCGACGAGGCTCCCACGCGATTCAGCGAGTTAAAGGCCCGTAGCGGCGAACCGAGGTGCATTGTCGAGGCGATAAACCCGATCCCCATCAATACCCACAGGCCAAACATACTCCCCACCACGCGCTGCTCCTGCTCGCGAGAAAGATTGCCCGTCATCAGCGCCAGGGCCATGACGATAAACCCGCCCGCGACGCACTGGCCGAAGACCGTAAAGATCATCAGCGGCCATTCATGCCATCCGTTTCCCATCTCACACCTCCTTCGGATTCGCCAGGTAACCGGTGGTATCGCCACACGGCCGGGCATTGGCGTTAGGTTTAATAACGATACTCGGCCTGGTAAAGTGCGCCGACGGCAGCGGGGCTACCGCGGCCAGCTGGCCGTGCTTGGCGCGCAGCTCGGCAATCGGCCCGAAATCAAGCGCCCGCAGCGGGCAGGACTCGACGCAGATCGGCTTTTTCCCCTCGGCGACGCGCTCATGGCAACCGTCGCACTTGGTCATGTGGCCCTTGTCGGCGTTGTACTGCGGGGCGCCGTACGGGCAGGCCATATGGCAGTAACGGCAGCCAATGCACACCTCTTCGTTGACCACGACAAAACCATCTTCACGCTTGTGCATTGCCCCGCTCGGACAGACCTTGGTGCAGGCCGGATCTTCGCAGTGGTTACAGGCGATGGAGAGGTAATAAGCAAAAACGTTCTGATTCCAGACACCGTTATCCTCCTGCCAGTCGCCACCGGCATACTCATAGATGCGGCGGAAGCTGACCTCCGGGGTCAGGTTCTTGTAATCCTTACAGGCCAGTTCGCAGGTCTTGCAACCGGTGCAACGGGCGGAATCAATAAAAAATCCATACTGAGTTGTCATCGGTTACTCCTTACAGCTTCTCAACCTGGACGAGGTTGGTATGCGACGGGTTCCCCTTCGCCAGCGGCGACGGACGCTGGGTGGTCAGCACGTTAATGCTGCCCGCCTGATCCACCCGTGAAGCGTCCGGGTTATACCAGGCCCCTTCCCCCAGCGCGACAACGCCCGGCATCATGCGCGGCGTCACCTTCGCTTCAATATGCACTTCTCCGCGGTCGTTGAAGATGCGAATGCGATCGCCGTTGGCAATGCCGCGTTGCTTCGCGTCGATCGGGTTAATCCACATCTCCTGCCGACAGGCGGCCTTCAGTACATCGACGTTGCCGTAAGTTGAGTGAACGCGCGATTTATAGTGGAAGCCGGTCAGCTGTAGCGGGTATTTCGCCGTCAATGGATCGTTGTAGTTTTCGAAGCCCGGGGTGTAGATCGGCAGTGGATCGATAACATCCCCTTCCGGGAGTTCCCAGGTAGCCGCGATTTTCGCCAGCGCCTGCGAGTAGATTTCGATCTTGCCCGACGGCGTGGTCAGCGGATTGGCCTGCGGATCCTCGCGGAAGGCTTTGTAGGCCACATGGTGTCCTTGCGGATCGCGCTGCTTATAAATGCCCTGCTGGCGGAAGGTGTCGAAATCTGGCAGATCGGGAATCGCTTTCTGCGACTGCTCATACAGATGGCGCATCCAGCCTTCCTGGGTACGGCCTTCGGTAAACTGCTGCTCCACGCCGAGGCGTTTTGCCAGCTCGGTGGTCATCTCATAGATGGTTTTGCATTCGAAACGCGGCTTGATGGCCTGATCGGCAAAGATGACGTAGGACATGTTGCCGCAGGAGGCATCCAGCGCGAAATCCATCTGCTCGGAGGCGGTGCAGTCCGGCAGCAGAATATCGGCGTATTTCGCGGACGAGGTCATATGGCAGTCGATGACTACGATCATCTCGCACTTCTTGTCGTCCTGCAGGATCTCGTGGGTACGGTTGATCTCTGAGTGCTGGTTAATCAGGCAATTGCCCGCATAGTTCCAGATCATTTTGATCGGCACGGCGAGCTTATCTTTGCCACGAACGCCGTCGCGCAGGGCGGTCATTTCCGGACCACGCTCGATAGCGTCGGTCCACATAAACATCGAGATACTGGTCTGAACCGGATTCTCCAGCGTCGGCATGCGCTCAAAGGGCAGGCTGTAAGAGCCCTCGCGCGCGCCGCTGTTGCCGCCGTTGATCCCGACGTTACCCGTCAGGATAGCGAGCATCGAGATAGCCCGGGTGGCGATTTCGCCGTTGGCGTGACGCTGCGGCCCCCAACCCTGGCTGATATAGGCCGGTTTGGCGGTGGCAATTTCGCGCGCCAGTTTAACAATGCGTTCGCGCGGAATACCGGTAATCGTCGAGGCCCACTCCGGCGTTTTGGCTATACCGTCCGTGCCCTGGCCAAGAATGTAAGCTTTGTAGTGACCATTGGCTGGCGCATCGGCGGGCAGCGTTTTCTCGTCGTATCCCACGCAGTATTTATCGAGGAACGGCTGATCGACCAGATTCTCGGTGATCATCACCCACGCCAGACCCGATACCAGCGCCGCATCGGTGCCGGGGCGAATCGGGATCCATTCATCTTCGCGTCCGGCGCCGGTGTCGGTATAGCGTGGATCGATAATGATCATCCGGGCATTGGATTTCTGCCGCGCCTGCTCAAGGTAGTACGTCACCCCGCCGCCGCTCATCCGCGTTTCGCCGGGATTATTGCCGAACAGCACCACCAGCTGGCTGTTTTCAATATCCGATGGGCTATTGCCGTCGGCCCAGCCGCCGTAGGTATAATTGAGGCCCTCGGCAATCTGCGCCGAAGAGTAATCGCCATAGTGGTTCAGATAACCGCCGCAGCAGTTCATCAGACGGGCAATCAGCGTTTTTCCTGGCGGCCAGGAACGAGTCAGCGTGCCGCCGAGCGTACCGGTGCCGTAGTTCAGATAGATGGATTCGTTGCCGTATTCTTTAATCAGCCGCTGCATATTGCTGGCGATAGTATCGAACGCCTCTTCCCAGCTGATTTGCTCGAATTTCCCTTCCCCGCGTTTGCCAACGCGCTTCATCGGGTACTTCAGGCGATCCGGGTTATAGACGCGGCGGCGCATCGAACGCCCGCGCAGGCAGGCGCGGACCTGGTGCAAACCGTCATAGTTATCGTCACCGGTATTATCGGTTTCGACGTATTTAATCGCGCCATCCACCACGTGCATGCGCAGCGGGCAGCGGCTGCCGCAGTTGACGGTACAGGCACTCCAGACCACCTTCTCGTTGGCGGGTGCCGGCGTATCGGCGGCATGCGCCAGTCGGGTAAAGGGTAATGTTAGTGCGTTGCTGGCCAGCGCCAGGCCGCCTATTGCCGTGGTTTTCATCAGACCACGGCGGCTTACCTCAGCAGCCAGTAAAGCATCGGGGGCTTTAATTTTCATGGATACTCGCTTTGGTTGCTCACAATAAACTGACAAGCGCTATATAGTCATATATATATTGCTTTGAAATATTATTGGTTTTTTATGCTGATTTAATCCAAAGGGAGTATCACTGCATTCGTAGAATGGATTATTGCCCGGTATCAATAAGGGCGTAAAAAAAGCGCCCGCAGGCGCTTTTAAAAGAGAGGAAGAAAAAATTACCCGATATATTCGAGGCCACGCATATACGGGCGCAGAATTTCCGGGATCTCAATACGGCCATCGGCCTGCTGATAGTTTTCCATCAGCGCCACCAGGGTACGACCTACCGCCAGACCAGAACCATTCAGAGTATGAACGAGGCGAGTCTTCTTGTCGGACTTGCTGCGGCAGCGGGCCTGCATACGACGCGCCTGGAAATCCCAGACGTTAGAGCAGGAAGAGATTTCACGGTAGGTGTTCTGCGCCGGAACCCACACTTCCAGGTCGTAGGTTTTGCAGGCGCTGAAGCCCATATCGCCGGTGCACAGCGCGACCTTACGGTACGGCAGACCCAGCAGCTGCAGCACTTTCTCGGCGTGACCGGTCATCTCTTCCAGCGCGGCCATGGAGTCTTCCGGACGCACGATCTGCACCATTTCAACTTTGTCGAACTGGTGCATGCGGATCAGACCGCGGGTGTCGCGACCATAGGAACCGGCTTCAGAGCGGAAGCACGGCGTATGGGCGGTCATTTTGATCGGCAGGTCGTCTTCGTCGATGATTTCATCGCGTACCAGGTTGGTCAGCGGCACTTCCGCCGTCGGGATCAGCGCGTAGTTGCTGCTGTCGGCTTCTTCTTCCAGCGGACGAGTATGGAACAGGTCGCCAGCGAATTTCGGCAACTGGCCGGTGCCATACAGCGTGTCCTGGTTCACCAGGTACGGGACATAGTTTTCGCTATAGCCATGCTGTTCGGTGTGCAGATCCAGCATGAACTGCGCCAGGGCGCGGTGCAGACGGGCCAGCTGGCCTTTCATCACCACAAAACGCGAACCAGTCAGCTTAACGGCGGCGGCAAAATCCAGCCCCCCGTGCATTTCCCCCAGCGTCACGTGATCGCGCACTTCAAAATCGAACTGGCGCGGCGTGCCCCAGCGGCTGACTTCAACGTTGTCGTTTTCGTCACGGCCAACCGGCACATCATCATGAGGAATATTCGGGATCGCCAGCGCGATATCGCGAATTTCCGCCAGCAGCGTTTCCAGCTCGGACTTTGCAGCATCCAACTGTTCGCCGAGTTTGTTCACTTCCAGGCGTAATGGCTCGATGTCTTCCCCGCGCGCTTTCGCCTGGCCAATGGATTTCGATCGGGAGTTACGCTCCGCCTGCAGGTTTTCCGTTTGCACCTGCAGAACTTTACGACGCTCTTCAAGCGCGCGAAGTTTATCTACATCCAGCTTAAAGCCCCGGCGTGCCAGTTTTTCTGCGACTGCGTCTGGCTCGGTACGCAGCAGATTGGGATCGAGCATGCTTATCCTGTGCTTATCGAATTAAATAAAGAAAAGTGGCCGCAGACTACGACCACGGAAATAGAGTAATAACCTTACCGCAACGCCTCAATTAGCGGTAGCGTTTTATCGGGCTATTTTGATCCTGTTCAGCGAGCCAGGCGAGCTTTTCGCCAATTTTGCCCTCAAGCCCCCGGTTTGTCGGGTGATAATAGCGCGTTTGCGCCATTTCCTGCGGGAAGTACTGTTCGCCGGCGGCGTAGGCGTTGGGTTCGTCATGAGCGTAACGATACTCCTGTCCGTAACCCATCTCTTTCATCAGCTTCGTCGGCGCATTGCGCAGATGCACCGGAACGTCGTAGTCAGGACGATCCCGCGCGTCGGACAGCGCCGCTTTAAAGGCGGTGTAGACGGCGTTACTTTTCGGCGCGCAGGCCAGATAGACAATGGCCTGGGCAATCGCCCGTTCGCCTTCCGCCGGCCCGACGCGGGTAAAGCAATCCCACGCCGAAATGGCGACCTGCATCGCCCGTGGGTCGGCGTTGCCGACATCTTCCGAGGCTATCGCCAGACAGCGGCGGGCAACGTACAGCGGATCGCCGCCGGCGGTGATGATCCGCGCATACCAGTAAAGTGCCGCATCCGGCGCGCTACCGCGCACCGACTTATGCAGAGCAGAAATCAAATCGTAGAACCGGTCGCCTTTGTTATCAAAGCGCGCGCTGCGCTCGCCAGCGATCTCGGTCAGCAGTTCCGCCTTCAGCACCCGCTTGCCCGAGTCATCGCTCTCGGCCATATCAGCCATCATTTCCAGGGTATTCAGCGCCCGCCTCGCGTCGCCGTTCACCAGTTCGGCGATGGCCTTGCGGGTCTCTTCCGGCAGAATAATATCCTGCCCGCCGTAGCCGCGGGACTTATCGTTCATCGCCTGGTCAAGCACCCGCTCGATATCGTCGGTGGTCAGCGATTTCAGTAAGTAGACGCGGGCGCGGGAGAGCAGCGCTGAATTAAGCTCAAAGGAGGGGTTTTCGGTGGTCGCGCCAATAAAAGTGATGGTGCCGTCTTCAATATGGGGCAGAAAGGCATCCTGCTGGCTTTTATTAAAGCGATGCACTTCGTCAACAAACAGGATGGTCCGCCGGCCGGCGTTGCGATTTTGCCGCGCGCGCTCAATAGCCTCGCGAATCTCTTTCACCCCTGAGGTCACCGCCGAGATCCGTTCGACATCGGCGCTGGCGTAGCGGGCAATCACTTCCGCGAGGGTGGTCTTGCCGGTGCCCGGCGGCCCCCAGAGGATCATTGAATGCAGGTGCCCGGCTTCAATCGCCCGCGGCAGGGGTTTACCCGGCGCCAGCAGATGCTGCTGGCCAATATACTGCGCTAAATTTTCTGGCCGCATGCGAGCGGCCAGAGGTTGAAACGCGTTGTCGGAAAAATCGAGCGACAGATTGCTCACTTTCGCCTCTACTTACGTTGATCGTCCACCGTCACCCCTTTCGGCGGCGTAAAGGTGAACTTAGATGCGTCGACGGCGCCGTTCTGCTGCGACTTCAGCTGATAGCTGCTGCGCTGGTCATCCTGCTCGACGGCGCTGAACTGATGGATGGTGCCGTCCCGACCGACGTTGATCGTGAACTGCTTCAGGTTACCGCTGCCGCTTTTCGGCGTCAGCACAAAATCATCGCCGTTTTGTTTGATATTGTACTGCTGCCAGTCACTGGACTGGTTGCGGGCAATCAGCATAAACGGCGTGTTGCTGGTAGCATCTTTCAGCCAGGTCGCCGTAGCCTGCTCAACGAACGGGTTGTAGAACCACAGCGTTTTGCCATCCGAGACAAGAACGCTTTCATCTGGCTGGGTCATATGCCAGTTAAACAGGTTCGGGCGTTTTACCCACAGGTCGCCCTGTCCGTCCTGAACGGCGTTACCGCTGCCGTCGGTGACTTTCTGCGTGAAGCTGGCATGGAAGCTGCTCACTTTATCAAGACGGCTTTTTAAGTCGCTGGCCGCATCTGCCCAGACCTGGCTGACGACCATACCAGACACTAATGCACAGGTGATTGCGAGTTTTTTCATTGTTATTCCTTAATGTGCGTCACTCCCGACGCGGGAGCCTCTTCTGTCCCTAATGTAGGACCGCCGACGGCGGCGGAACAGAAGAATTGGCTGATTTTGCGCTTATTTACCCAACTTTGCACTCATTCAAAGGGCGGCGGCGCCAGCACTTCGCGGTTACCGTTATGGCCCTGTTCGCTGACGATCCCCTGCGCTTCCATCTGTTCGATAATGCGTGCTGCACGGTTATAGCCAATGCGGAACTGACGCTGGACCCCGGAAATCGACGCTTTGCGCTTCTCAGTCACAAAACTGACCGCTTGATCGAACAGCGGGTCCAGCTCTTCACCACCGTCGAAACCACCGCCGCCGCCTTCGCTTTCGCTGTCGGAGGTAATACCATCGACGTACTGCGGACGGCCGCGGGCTTTCCAGTCCTGAACCACAGCGTGGACTTCCTGGTCGCGTACAAATGCCCCGTGGACGCGCACCGGCGTGGTAGAGTTCGGTCCGGAGTAAAGCATATCCCCCATACCCAGCAGCGATTCCGCGCCGCCCTGATCGAGAATGGTACGCGAGTCAATTTTACTCGACACGGTAAAGGCGATGCGCGTCGGAATGTTGGCCTTAATCAGGCCGGTAATAACATCTACCGACGGACGCTGCGTCGCCAGCACCAGGTGGATCCCCGCCGCACGCGCTTTTTGCGCCAGACGGGCAATCAGCTCTTCCACCTTCTTGCCGACGGTCATCATCAGGTCGGCGAACTCGTCCACCAGCACCACGATATACGGCAGTTTTTCCAGCACCGGATGTACGGCATCCATGCTGTCGCCCGGCTTCCAGTACGGATCCGGAATCGGACGCCCCATGCGCGCGGCCTCGGCGATCTTCTCGTTATAGCCCGCCAGGTTACGCACGCCCAGCGCTGACATCAGCTTGTAGCGGCGCTCCATCTCGTTGACGCTCCAGCGCAGCGCATTGGCGGCGTCTTTCATGTCGGTGACCACTTCCGTCAGCAGATGCGGAATACCTTCGTAGACCGACAGCTCGAGCATTTTTGGGTCGATCATGATGAAACGCACATCTTCCGGCTGCGCTTTGTAGAGCATGCTGAGGATCATGGCGTTCACACCGACTGACTTACCGGAACCGGTAGTACCAGCAACCAGCAGGTGCGGCATTTTCGCCAGGTCAGCTACCACCGGGTCGCCAGCGATATCTTTACCCAGCACCACGGTCAGCGGCGATGGGTTATCGCGGAACTTGGCGTTGTCGAGCACTTCACGCAGATAGACGGTCTGACGCTTTTTATTCGGCAGCTCAAGACCGACATACGGTTTACCCGGGATCACTTCCACCACGCGCACGGCAACCGTCGACAGCGAACGCGCCAGATCGCGTGACAGGTTAGAGATTCGAGCCGCTTTGACGCCAGGCGCCAGATTCAGTTCGAAGCGGGTGATCACCGGCCCCGGCGAGTAGTTCACCACATCCGCTTTAATGCGGAAATCGGCCAGACGTGCTTCCACCAGTCGCGCCATCTGCTCGAGAGCAAAGGTATCCACCGGCTCGACTTCACTGGGTGGTGGGGTTAACAGATCCAGCGACGGCAACGGCGTGGTCGGTCTTTGCAGCGGACGGCTATCGCCATTGCGCATCAGCAGCGGGTGGATCAGGCTCTCCTGCGGCGCGGGCGCGGCAGGCTGATGCCCCTGCGGGACAACCGGCTGTTGCTGCTGCACGGGCTGCGGTGCAGTCTGGTAAGGCTGCGGCGGCACTGGCTGAGGGTGTACCGGCTGGTGCTGCGCAGGTTGATAACCCTGCTGCGGAGCGGCGGCCGGTTGTTGATAGTGCGGGGCCGGTTGTTGCGGCTGGACTTCCGGCGTCGGCGTAAACAGCGGCTCGCTCGGCCCCTCATTGACCAGCGTTTTCATCGGCGAGAATTCATAATCCGCCGGCGAGAACGGATTAGCGCCCGGCGGCTGCTCAGCGGAGTAGCGCTGCTGCTGGGTGGCGGCAAACTGGCGCGCCAGCTCCGCTTCCGCCGCAGTGTCGGCGTCATCGTCATCAGTCGCGTTATCGTCTTCCCAGCGATGGCCATAGCGCTGCTGCTGGGTGGCGGCGAACTGGCGAGCCAGTTCATCCTGCTCCATAGCATCCGCTTCCTCATCCGAGAGCAGCTCATCGTCATAATGGGGGTCGCGCTCCGCCTGCCGCGCACGCTGTTCCGCCTCCCGTTGCGACGGTAGCTTGATGCCGTAAGAGGCCAGCTCCCGACGCGTCGGGACACGAACGCGGTTTGGTCGCGGTAGTTTTGGACCAATACCTTCTTTCACCTGGACCCGCGGTCCGCTGGATGCCGGGCTGAACAATGGCGCAGCCGCAGCGGATGCGGCCGTCGCCGAGGTTGCCGCCGCCGCGCCGCCGCTGGCGGCCGTTGCCTGATGCACCCCTGCCGCGACCGCAGAGACCACGGTTGTCTCCACTGGCGGTTTGGACGAGGAGGCTGGCGGCGTCAGCGGTTTAGTGGCAATCGGACTTTCCGGCTCCGGAATTGGCTGATACCAGGAGGCCAGCAGCTCGCGTTCACGTGCCCGCTTCTCTTCGACTTCTTCGAAGTAATAGAGCGGTGGACGTTTCACCTCTTCCGGCGCAACCTCTGGTTCTGGCTCCGGTGACGGCACTGGCGCGCTTTGCGGCTGATACGCCTGCGGCGCAGGCTGAGCGGCATGCGGATCGTAAGTCGGCTGCTGATACGGCGCCGGCTCTGGCTGATACCCTTGCGGCGCAGGCTGAGCGGCATACGGATCGTAAGTCGGCTGCTGATACGGCGCCGGCTCTGGCTGATACCCTTGCGGCGCAGGCTGAGCGGCATACGGATCGTAAGTCGGCTGCTGATACGGCGCCGGCTCTGGCTGATAC
>NZ_JANCOB010000008.1:160574-285079 GCF_024296565.1 Klebsiella sp. SWET4
TACGCCTGCGGCGCAGGCTGAGCAGCGTGCGGATCGTAAACCGGCTGCTGATACGGCGCCGGCTCTGGCTGATACGCCTGCGGCGCAGGCTGAGCAGCGTGCGGATCGTAAACCGGCTGCTGATACGGCGCCGGCTCTGGCTGGTACGCCTGCGGCGGGTAACCCGCTTCCGGCTGATAAGCAGGCGCAGCGCCCTGATGGCCAGCCGCGGATTCAGCCCACGCCTGTGGCGCGGCAGTGGCCGCCGCCGCTGCACCCACGGGCTCAGCGATACTATGACCATTCAGCAACGGATCGTAAGGGTCGAAATCTCCAGGGCGCGCGGCGCTGGCGCCGGAGAACAGCACATCATCCTCTGTGGGACGTGCCGCGCTGGCGCCGGAAAACAGGACATCGTCGGCGGCGACAGGCGCACCGCTGGCGCTGTATTGCACCGCCTCTTCACCGTCATCCATCCGTTTGCCGGAGAAAAGCGCCGCGTCGGTTTTACGCCCCATGGGGTTGGTAAACTTCTCGGCCAGACGCTTACGTCGCGCCAGCGCGCTGCGTAAAATACGGGCACGACGCGACTCCTGAGGGGTTGCCGCCTCTTCGTCGTCGTACTCTTCATCGTCATCTTCGTATTCGCCTTCATCGACCCAGGTATCATCGCGACGGGTACGGTTGCTGGCAAAGGTGAGTACCGACAGGATCCCGCCGCCCAATTTTTCCGCAATGCTGACCCACGACCAACCGGTGAACAGCGTCAGGCCGGCCGCCCAGATGCATAACAGGGCGATGGTGCCGCCGCTGCTGTGCAGCAGCGGTTGCAGCGTGGTGCTCAGCAGGCTGCCGATCACTCCGCCCGAGGCAAAGTACCAGATATCATCGGCGTTAATGGCTGCCAGACCACAGGAGGTCAGGATCAGGGCTAACGCGCCAATGAGGCGCAGGGAAACGGCGAAATAATCAATGTATTCGTCGTTTTCCTGATGCCGCCAGGCAAACCAGCATCCGCCAATAATGATGACCGGGATGGTGTAGGCCATGACGCCAAAAATGAAAAAGAGGGTATCGGCAAGCCACGCACCGGGGGCGCCGCCTAAATTATGAATAGGCTCATGCCACGCCGTCTGCGACCAGCTTGGATCCGAGGGGTTAAAGCTCAGTAGTGCCGCCATCAGCCAGATGGCGAAGAGGGAGCAAAGGATGAGCATCGCCTCAAGGAGTCGGCGCCCGCTGCTGAGTTTGGTTAGTTTGACTTCTTTGTCTTCGGTGTATTCCTGGCTCAAGAAAGGCTCTCCAGGTATCAGGCTGTTTCCTGCCTGCTGCTAAAACGGACAACAGCGCCGGGTCTCCCCGGCACTGTTGCTGTATGGATTAACAGGAGTGTAATCAAACTACGTCGATTTTGCACCTGTTCCGTGTTAGCGCGTCTTAATAACCAGACGATTACTTTGCTTGACTTCTTCCATCACCACGTAGGTACGGGTGTCGTTTACGCCCGGCAGGCGCAGCAAGGTCTCGCCCAGTAATTTACGATACGCTGACATATCCGGTACGCGGGTTTTCAACAGGTAGTCGAAATCACCGGAAACCAGATGACACTCTTGAATTTCTTCAAGTTTTTGCACTGCGGCGTTAAATTGCTCAAACACATCCGGTGCGCCACGATTCAGAGTAATCTCAACAAATACCAGAAGTGATGCATCCAGATAATGCGGGTTGAGCAGCGCCGTATAGCCCTGAATAAAACCCTGTCTTTCAAGACGACGCACGCGCTCAAGGCAAGGCGTCGGAGAAAGTCCCACCCGTTTAGAAAGCTCGACGTTAGAAATTCGCCCATCTTTTTGCAATTCATTCAGGATGTTACGATCAATGCGGTCGAGATCTTTGCCAGGGCGCTTCTTGCTATCTACCATTATTATTGTCTCTCTGTATTCCTTCCCTACTCCTGTTCCGGCTCTGTGCCTTCACTGCCAGAGCCCATCCTGTTATTACCCGTACGACAATGGGTAACCCAGGGGTACGTGAGAAGCCCGTTGCCTGACGGCAGTCACCGACATCACGCATGGCGTCTGTCCACACCATGCGTAGATTTCGTTAACCCGGATAAAAATGGCATTTGCGTGCATGAAAATTCGCCGCACGCTAAATACTGCTTTTCTTCTTCCATGAATGTTTTCGCAAAAGCACAGGGGATTGTCAAAGCAAAACATCGATTTTTAGTACAAGATGCCAGATATTCATCATCCCCCCTGGTTGATTCTCATTTTTTCGTCTTATAATTGTCCCGCTGACAGTAGAAATAGTTATATTCTTTGCCGGTAAAATCACCAATTCATCGGTCGCTTCTATTGCACACATCGTTAACAAAATCGCTGCGCTCTTTTTTTACGACAACAAATTCCCTACAATCTCTGCCCAATGTATGCCAATTATTATGGGGATCTCATGGGCACAGCCAAACACAGTAAACTGCTTATCCTTGGTTCTGGACCTGCGGGATACACCGCGGCGGTCTATGCCGCACGCGCCAACCTGCAGCCGGTGCTGATCACCGGGATGGAAAAAGGCGGTCAGCTGACCACCACGACGGAAGTGGAAAACTGGCCGGGCGATCCTAACGATCTCACCGGCCCGCTGCTGATGGAGCGCATGCACGAACATGCCGCGAAATTTGAAACGGAAATTATTTTCGACCACATTAGCCGCGTCGATCTGCAAAACCGTCCGTTCCGTCTGACAGGCGATAGCGGTGAGTACACCTGTGATGCGCTGATCATTGCCACCGGCGCATCGGCGCGCTACCTCGGTCTGCCATCGGAAGAGGCGTTTAAAGGCCGTGGCGTTTCAGCTTGCGCCACCTGTGACGGATTCTTCTATCGCAATCAGAAAGTGGCGGTGATCGGCGGCGGTAACACCGCGGTTGAAGAGGCTCTGTATCTGTCCAATATTGCCTCTGAGGTGCATCTGATCCACCGTCGCGACGCCTTCCGCGCGGAAAAAATCCTCATCAAACGTCTGATGGATAAAGTGGCGAGCGGCAACATCGTGCTGCATACCGACCGCACCCTCGAAGAGGTGACCGGCGACCAGATGGGCGTCAGCGGCCTGCGCCTGCGCGATACCAAAAACAGCGACAACGTCGAGTCTCTGGAAGTGGCAGGCTTGTTCGTTGCCATTGGCCACAGCCCGAACACCGCCATCTTTGAAGGTCAGCTGGAACTGGAAAACGGCTATATCAAAGTGCAGTCCGGGATCCACGGCAACGCCACGCAAACCAGTATCCCGGGCGTATTTGCCGCTGGCGATGTCATGGACCATATCTATCGTCAGGCGATCACCTCCGCTGGCACCGGCTGCATGGCGGCGCTGGACGCCGAGCGTTACCTGGACGGTTTGGCCGACGCTTGCAAATAATCTTTACAAGTCAGTAACAAAGGTAAAGAAGGCGACGAAAAGTCGCCTTTATTTTTGCCGCGATGTAACATTGCCGTGCCCAATATTCCCATAACGATACCTGCAAAGCGCGCAATGAATAAAACCCGTCAACAAGAGTTAACCCGCTGGTTAAAACAGCAAAGTATTATCTCCCGTCGCTGGTTGATGATTTCCCGCCTGCTTGGCGTGGCAAGCGGTCTGCTGATCGTCGCGCAGGCCTGGTTCCTGGCGCGGATCCTGCACCGAATGGTGATGGAAAATATTCCGGCAACCGCCCTGCTGCTGCCGCTGACGCTGCTGGTACTGGTCTTTGTGCTGCGCGCCTGGGTGGTCTGGCTGCGTGAGCGGGTTGGTTTTCAGGCCGGGCAGCATATCCGCTATGAAATTCGCCGTCAGGTTCTCGACCGCCTCCAGCAGGCGGGCCCCGCCTGGATCCAGGGCAAACCGGCCGGCAGTTGGGCAACGCTTATCCTTGAGCAGATCGATGATATGCACGATTATTATGCGCGCTACCTGCCCCAGATGACGCTGGCGGCCTGCGTGCCGCTGCTGATCGTTATCACTATTTTCCCGATTAACTGGGCCGCCGCATTGCTCCTCCTCGGCACCGCCCCGCTGATCCCGCTTTTCATGGCGCTGGTCGGGATGGGTGCCGCCGATGCCAACCGGCGTAACTTCCAGGCGCTGGCCCGCCTGAGCGGCCATTTCCTCGATCGCCTGCGCGGCATGGAAACCCTGCGTATTTTTCACCGCGGTCAGGCAGAAATCGATAATATTCGCGACGCCTCGCAGGATTTTCGCCAACGCACCATGGAAGTCCTGCGTCTGGCCTTCCTCTCCTCCGGGGTGCTGGAGTTTTTCACCTCCCTCTCCATTGCGCTGGTGGCGGTCTATTTTGGCTTCTCTTACCTTGGCGAGCTGAACTTCGGCCACTACGGCGCGGGCGTCACGCTGATGGCAGGCTTCCTGACGCTGATCCTCGCGCCGGAATTTTTCCAGCCGTTACGTGACCTGGGCACTTTCTACCATGCCAAAGCTCAGGCCGTGGGCGCCGCAGACAGCCTGAAAACGTTTATGGAAACCCCATTGACTCAGGTGGAGCGCGGCGAGAAAACCTTAAACGATAACGATCTGATTGGCGTGGAAGCGCGCGATCTGGTGATCACCTCTCCGGAAGGTAAAGTCCTGGCCGGGCCGCTTAACTTTTCACTGCCTGCTGGCGCACGCGTTGTGCTGGTCGGTCAGAGCGGCTCCGGGAAAAGTTCACTGCTGAACACACTGCTTGGCTTCTTGCCCTACGAGGGCTCGCTGAAGGTCAACGGCGCGGAGCTGCGCGAACTGGACGCCGATCGCTGGCGCCGCCTGTTAAGTTGGGTGGGACAGAATCCTCAACTACCTGCCGCCACGCTGCGGGAGAATGTGCTGCTGGCGTGGCCGGAAGCCAGCGATGCCCAGCTTCGGCTGGCGCTGGATAAAGCCTGGGTCAGTGAGTTTATCGCCCTGTTGCCGGACGGGATCCATACCGCCGTGGGCGATCAGGCGGGTCGCCTGTCGGTAGGACAGGCGCAGCGTATCGCGGTTGCTCGCGCGCTGTTGGTGCCCTGCCGCCTGCTGTTGCTGGATGAACCCGCCGCCAGCCTCGACGCCCATAGCGAACAGCGGGTGATGCAGGCCCTGACCCATGCCTCCACCGAGCAAACCACGCTGCTGGTCACCCACCAGCTCGAGGGACTGGCTGACTGGGATGCCGTCTGGGTCATGAAGGACGGACAGATTATCGAACAAGGCGACTACGCCACGCTGGCCCGTGCCGGTGGGGTCTTCTCGGCGCTGCTGGCCCATCGTCAGGAGGAGATTTAAATGCGCGCACTTTTACCCTATCTGGCGCTCTATAAACGCCATAAATGGATGCTGCTGCTCGGCGTCGTGCTGGCCATCGTGACTCTGCTGGCCAGCATCGGCCTGCTGACGCTCTCCGGCTGGTTCCTCTCCGCCTCAGCGGTGGTGGGTGTCGCCGGGATCTACAGTTTTAACTATATGCTGCCTGCCGCGGGCGTCCGCGGCGCGGCGATTATCCGTACCGCCGGGCGCTACTTCGAGCGTCTGGTCAGTCATGACGCGACCTTCCGCGTGCTGCAGCACCTGCGCGTCTTCACCTTCAGCAAACTACTCCCCCTCTCTCCCGCGGGGCTGGCGCGCTTTCGCCAGGGTGAACTGCTCAACCGGGTGGTGGCCGATGTCGATACCCTGGATCATCTCTACCTGCGGGTGATTTCACCGCTGGTCGGCGCGCTGGTGGTGATTGTAGTGGTCACCTGCGGATTAAGCCTGCTCGACGTTACCCTTGCGCTGACGCTCGGCGGCATCATGCTGGTCACCCTGCTGGTTATGCCGCCGCTGTTCTATCGCGCAGGTAAACCAGCCGGCGAAAGTATGACGCAGTTGCGCGGCCAGTATCGCCAACAGCTCACTGCCTGGCTGCAGGGCCAGGCAGAGCTGATGGTGTTTAACGCCAGCGACCGCTACCGCGCGCAAATGGAAAAGACCGAGCTCAGCTGGCAGGACGCACAGCGCCGTCAGGCCGAGCTGACCGCGCTTTCGCAGGCAGTAATGCTATTAATCGGCGGCATCGCCGTGGTGGCCATGCTCTGGCTGGCGTCCGCCGGCATCGGGGGTAACAGCCAGCCAGGGGCGCTGATCGCGCTGTTTGTTTTCTGCGCCCTGGCGGCCTTCGAAGCCCTGGCGCCAGTCACTGGCGCTTTCCAGCATTTAGGTCAGGTGATCGCCTCCGCACGGCGGATCTCGCAGATCACCGACCAGCAGCCGGAGGTCACTTTCGTCGAGGGTGAAGCCAGCGTGCCTGCGCAGGTGGCCTTAACCTTCACCCAGGTTACCTTCCGCTACCCGCACCAACCCTCCCCCGCCCTGGAGAATATCTCCCTGCAGATTGCCGCCGGAGAGCACATCGCCATTCTTGGCCGGACCGGCTGCGGAAAGTCGACGCTGTTGCAACTCCTCACCCGGGCCTGGGATCCAACGCAGGGAGAGATTTTGCTCAACGACCAGCCGCTGTCCCAGCTCAGCGAAGCCACCCTGCGTCAGGCGATGAGCGTGGTGCCGCAGCGCGTGCACCTGTTCAGCGCTACGCTGCGCGACAACCTGCTGCTGGCGGCGCCAGACGCTGACGATACCGCGCTCTGCGCGACCCTCGAGAAAGTGGGGCTGGAAAAACTGCTGGAAGATGGCGGACTGAACAGCTGGCTGGGGGAAGGCGGGCGCCAGCTATCCGGCGGCGAACTGCGCCGGCTGGCGATTGCCCGCGCACTGCTCCACGATGCGCCGCTGATGCTGCTCGATGAGCCGACAGAAGGCCTGGATGCGGCCACCGAAAGCCAGATCCTGCATCTTCTGGCGGAAGTGATGCGCGAGAAAACCGTGCTGATGGTGACTCACCGCCTGCGGGGCCTGGCGCGTTTTAATCAGATAATAGTCATGGACAACGGCCAGATAATTGAGCAAGGTAGTCACGCGGATCTGCTCGCTAAACAGGGCCGGTACTTCCAGTTTAAACAGCGTCTGTAGGCTATTATCTAATTTTTGCTGATGCGTATTGAGGTTAAAATGCGTCTGGTTCAGCTCTCCCGGCATTCTATCGCCTTCCCTTCCCCGGAAGGCGCCCTGCGTGAACCTAACGGCCTGCTGGCGCTCGGCGGCGATCTGAGCCCGGCACGTCTGCTGATGGCCTATCAGCGCGGTATTTTTCCATGGTTTTCTCCTGGCGACCCGATCCTCTGGTGGTCGCCCGATCCCCGGGCGGTGCTCTGGCCGGAACAGTTTCATCTCAGCCGCAGCATGAAGCGTTTTCATCAGCGTTCGCCTTATCGCGTCACGCTGAATCATGCCTTTGGTGAGGTCATTGAAGGCTGCGCCAGCGATCGTGACGAAGGCACCTGGATAACCAGCAGTATCGTTCGCGCCTATCACCAACTCCATGAGCTGGGCCATGCCCATTCCATTGAAGTCTGGCAAGAGAATACGCTGGTAGGTGGAATGTACGGCGTGGCGCAGGGGGCGCTGTTTTGCGGCGAATCGATGTTCAGCCGGGCAGAAAATGCCTCCAAAACCGCGCTGCTGGTATTCTGTCAGGCTTTTACGCAGAGTGGTGGTAAATTAATCGACTGCCAGGTACTGAACAACCATACCGCCTCATTAGGCGCGGTGGATATTCCCCGCCGCGATTATCTTGACTACCTGTCAGTATTACGCGGCTACCGCCTGCCCGAGCTATTTTGGGTGCCGCGGGTGCTATTTCCGGGCGCGCAATAAAAATGTTTTCAGCACATTTTGCGTCAGGATGGTATAATTGCGCGGTAGAGTAGCTTCTGCCTGTTGCCCCGCCGCCGTTTGGGAATAATAAGAGTCAGATAACGCCCATCGTTCTGTCACTCCCCTTTACGTTTGCGCCTGTCACGCGGCATAGCCGTGTGTGTTCCGGGCAATGCGCCAAAACTACTTCGGCGATTCATACCCGTCATATATCCGTTGCCGGTGTGCTGACTGCGCACCTTGCGGCAAGGCGAATGATTCAGGGTAGATACGTAAAACTTTACTTACATGATGAACTTCGGCATTATCTTGCCGGTTCAAAACTACGGTAGTGATACCCCAGAGGACTAGATGGCCAAAGAAGACAATATTGAAATGCAGGGCACCGTACTTGAAACGTTGCCTAACACTATGTTCCGCGTAGAACTGGAAAACGGTCACGTGGTAACTGCGCATATTTCCGGTAAAATGCGTAAAAACTACATCCGCATTCTGACGGGCGACAAAGTGACTGTTGAGCTGACCCCGTACGACCTGAGCAAAGGCCGCATTGTCTTCCGTAGTCGCTGATTGTTTTCGCCCTTAAGGCGTCAGATGCTGAAGGCCGGGATAATTCCCGGTCTTTTCATATCTGCCGCCGGCAAAAAAAAACCGGCCCAGGGCCGGTTTTTACGTTGAAGACATCGCTTTAGTGGGCGGCTTCCGGTTTGTGCTTCTGCGCGCTCTGGAAATCGTAGGTCAGCGCATTCTTCGCGCTGTCCAGAGACACTGTCACCTGGCCACCATCGACCAGCGAGCCGAACAGCAGCTCGTTCGCCAGCGGCTTTTTCAGGTTGTCCTGAATGACGCGTCCCATTGGACGTGCGCCCATCGCCCGGTCGTAACCTTTCTCCGCCAGCCAGTCGCGCGCTTCCTGACTCACTTCCAGGGAGACGCCTTTCTGGTCCAGCTGGACCTGCAGCTCGACGATAAACTTGTCGACAACCTGATGGATCACCGTGGTAGAGAGATGATCGAACCAGATAATGTTGTCGAGGCGGTTACGGAACTCCGGCGTAAAGATCTTCTTGATCTCATCCATTGCATCCGGACTGTTGTCCTGCTGAATAAGGCCAATCGATTTACGCTCAGTTTCCCGCACCCCTGCGTTAGTGGTCATCACCAGCACCACGTTGCGGAAGTCCGCTTTACGCCCGTTGTTATCGGTCAGCGTACCGTTATCCATCACCTGCAGCAGCAGGTTAAACACATCCGGATGCGCTTTTTCGATCTCATCAAGCAGCAGCACCGCGTGCGGATGTTTAATCACCGCATCGGTCAGCAGCCCGCCCTGATCGAAGCCAACGTAGCCCGGAGGCGCCCCGATTAAACGGCTGACGGTATGACGTTCCATATATTCGGACATGTCAAAACGCAGCAGCTCAATACCCAGCGCCTTCGCCAGTTGCACGGTCACTTCGGTTTTCCCGACCCCGGTAGGCCCGGCGAACAGGAATGACCCAACCGGCTTGTGCTCATGGCCCAGCCCGGCGCGCGCCATTTTGATGGCTTCGGTCAGCGCCTCAATGGCTTTATCCTGACCGAAGACCAGCATTTTCAGACGGTCGCCAAGGTTTTTCAGCGTATCGCGATCGCTCTGGGAGACACTCTTCTCAGGGATCCGCGCAATGCGCGCCACCACTGACTCGATATCCGCCACATTGACCGTTTTCTTACGCTTGCTGACCGGCATTAAGCGCGCCCGCGCGCCCGCTTCGTCAATGACGTCAATTGCCTTATCCGGCAGATGACGATCGTTAATGTATTTTACCGCCAGCTCAACCGCCGCACGCACCGCCTTAGCGGTATAACGCACGTCATGGTGCGCTTCGTACTTCGGCTTCAGGCCGTTGATAATCTGCACCGTCTCTTCCACCGACGGTTCGGTGATATCGATCTTCTGGAAACGACGGGCCAGCGCACGATCTTTCTCAAAGATGTTGCTGAACTCCTGGTAGGTGGTGGAGCCGATCACCCGGATCTTGCCGCTGGAAAGCAGCGGTTTAATCAGGTTAGCCGCATCGACCTGGCCGCCAGAAGCCGCCCCCGCACCGATAATGGTGTGGATTTCATCAATAAACAGGATGCTGTTGGTATCCTGCTCCAGCTGTTTGAGCAACGCTTTGAAACGTTTTTCAAAATCGCCACGATATTTGGTCCCTGCCAGCAAAGAGCCAATGTCGAGCGAGTAGATGGTGCAGTCGGCCATCACTTCCGGCACATCGCCCTGCACAATGCGCCAGGCAAGGCCTTCGGCGATCGCAGTTTTACCGACGCCGGATTCACCCACCAGCAATGGGTTATTTTTACGGCGACGGCACAGGACCTGAATCGCACGCTCCAGCTCTTTTTCACGGCCGATCAGGGGATCAATGCCGCCGACGCGAGCAAGCTGATTGAGGTTGGTGGTGAAGTTTTCCATACGTTCCTCCCCGCCGGCTTGCTCTTCATTGCCAGGCTGGCTTCCGCTGTTATCGGAAGACTGGCTCGGCTCGTCTTTGCGTGTACCATGAGAAATGAAGTTCACCACATCGAGTCGGCTGACTTCATGTTTACGCAGCAGGTAAGCGGCCTGCGACTCCTGCTCGCTGAAAATGGCCACCAGTACGTTGGCGCCGGTCACTTCGCTGCGGCCAGAAGATTGCACGTGGAAGACGGCGCGCTGCAGCACACGCTGGAAGCTCAGCGTCGGCTGGGTGTCGCGCTCTTCTTCCGTGGCTGGCAGGACGGGTGTGGTTTGTTCGATGAAGGCTTCAAGTTCCTGACGCAATGCCACCAGGTCCACTGAACACGCTTCCAGGGCCTCACGGGCCGAGGGGTTGCTTAGCAGAGCCAGCAGCAAGTGCTCGACGGTCATAAACTCATGACGGTGCTCGCGCGCTCTGGCGAAAGCCATATTTAAACTGAGTTCCAGTTCTTGATTGAGCATAGGCACCTCCCCCAATTTTCATGCCTGTATTCAGGCTTTTTCCAGCGTACACAGCAATGGATGCTCGTTCTCCCTCGCGTACTGATTCACCATAGCGACTTTGGTCTCCGCCACTTCCGCGGTAAACACGCCACAAATCGCCTTACCTTCATAGTGAACCGTGAGCATCAGTTGCGTTGCACGTTCAACATCATAAGAAAAGAATTTTTGTAACACGTCAATAACAAACTCCATTGGAGTGTAGTCATCATTGACTAATATCACTTTATACATAGATGGCGGTTTAATCGCATCACGAACTTCGTCGTCAACCAGGTGCTCGAAGTCCAGCCAATCTCTCTTACTCATCGTCAGTGTTCATCATCGGTTGCTGTTGCCAACAGGCGGAGGCCTGTCGATGACCAGAGGTTATGCTCATCACAAATCTACAACAGATCATAGATAACTATCATCTATCGCTTCTATCCGCGACGGCTGTCACATTCCCCGGCAATAGCGTTAACTGCTTCAAATTTTGACGCATTTTTCGCCGTTCCCCCTCCTCAATCGCTTGACGCGTTTTCGTATTTCTCTAAATTGTAGTGGCGAGAGTTGGCGAGCAATTGAACAACTCGTCACTCCACCACCGGTTCATTCCATCTTACTTATAAAGATTTACGAAGGATGTCGAAGTATGGAAATGGGTACTGTTAAGTGGTTCAACAATGCCAAAGGGTTCGGTTTTATCTGCCCTGAGGGCGGCGGCGAAGACATTTTCGCCCATTACTCCACCATCCAGATGGATGGTTACAGAACGCTAAAAGCCGGACAAGCCGTTCGGTTTGATGTTCACCAGGGGCCAAAAGGCAACCACGCCAGCGTGATCGTCCCTGTGGAAGCGGAAACGGCTGCATAACTCTTTTGCTTCATTGTGTACATCCTGCTAATAAAATGCCAGTCCTTCTGACTGGCATTTTTATTTCTATTCGCGTGCCAGCGCATCCACCGGATCGAGCCGTGCCGCGTTGCGCGCTGGCAGCCAACCAAACAGCACCCCGGTCAACGTCGAACAGAGAAAAGCCGTTAGCAGAGCCAGCGGGGAAAAACCGATCTCCCAGCCGGGCAGAAACAGCTGCAGAATAAATGCGATCATCAGCGATAACGTGACCCCCAGCGCGCCACCGACCAGGCAAACCAGCACCGCTTCGATGAGAAACTGCTGCAGTACATCGCTGGCCCGCGCGCCAACCGCCATGCGGATGCCGATTTCGCGCGTCCGTTCGGTCACCGACACCAGCATAATATTCATTACACCAATACCGCCAACCACCAGGGCAATCACCGCCACCAATGTCAGGAACAGCTGTAAGGTATGTGTGGTCCTTTCTGCGGTTTTCAAGATGCTGTCCATATTCCAGGTGAATACATCTTTTTTACCATGCCGCAGCTCCAGTAGACGCAGCAGCTGTTTCTCCGCGGTTTCACTGTCATAACCTTCATGAACGCGTACCGTAATGGAGTTCAGCCACGACTGGCCCATCACTCTTCCCGCCATGGTGGTGTAAGGCAACCAGACGCGGAGAATTTTACTGCTGCCAAACATTGACTGTTTTTCATCCGCGACGCCGATCACCGTGGCCGGCATATTGCCCACCAGAATCACCTCGCCCACCACTTTCGCTTTATTGGGAAACAGCTGGCGACGGGTATTGCTGTCGAGCACTACCACCTGCGCCCGACTGTTGAGCTGCAGTTCATTAAAGGTATTGCCTTCGCTGAAGGTCATGCCGTAAACATTAAAGTACTGCGGCCCGACCCCCTCCGCGCTGGCGGCAACGTCAATATTGTTGGCGCGCAGGCGCAGGCTTTTCGATACCGCCGGCGTGGCGGAACGCACCCATGGCTGTTTCTGGATCGCCAGCAAATCGTCATACTTCAGCGCCTGCTGATAACGCGGGTCGTCATCGCCAAAATCCTTTCCGGGATAGACATCGATGGTATTGGTGCCGATGGCGCGAATATCCGCCAGCACCATCTGTTTGGCGGCATCACCGACCACCACGATCGATACCACCGACGCAATGCCGATAATAATGCCGAGCATAGTCAGCAGGGTACGCATTTTATTCGCCGCCATCGCCCGCCACGCCATAACCAGCGCTTCGCGAAAGCCACTGGTAAACTGACGCCACGCCGAGGGTTCCGCCTGCTGACGGGCGCGCAGCCCACCGCCCTGGCGGCTGCCGGGCGGATTGCGGACGATCTCGCCATCGCGGATCTCAATGATCCGTTCCGCCTGGGCCGCGACCTGCGGATCGTGGGTGACAATGATGACCGTATGGCCCTGAGCTTTGAGCTGATGCAGGATCGCCATCACCTCTTCGCCGGAATGGCTGTCCAGCGCGCCGGTCGGTTCATCCGCCAGAATCACTTCCCCGCCGTTCATCAGCGCACGGGCGATACTCACCCGCTGCTGCTGGCCGCCGGACAGTTGCGACGGCTGATAGTCAGCCCGATCGCCAAGCCCCAGACGCACCAGCAGATCATGGGCGCGCGCCAGGCGTGCCCGTCGCTCGCTGCCGGCATACACCGCAGGCACTTCAACGTTCTGCGCGGCGGTAAGATGTGACAGCAAGTGGTAGCGTTGAAAGATAAAACCAAAGTGTTCCCGCCGCAGCCGAGCCAGCGCATCGCCATTCAGTTGCGCGATATCGGTTCCCGCCACCCGGTAGGTGCCGCTGGTCGGTTTGTCGAGACAGCCGAGAATATTCATCAGCGTCGATTTGCCCGAGCCGGAGGCACCCACGATCGCCACCATCTCCCCCGCATTGATGCTGAGGGTGATCCCCTTCAGTACCTCAACGCTGCCGTCGCCGGAAGGGTAGCTGCGACGAATATCACGCAGCTCAAGCAGCGCCGTCATTTTGCCGCCCCACTCGCGCTCTCGCCGACGATTACTTCATCTCCCTCATCCAGCCCCTGCACCACCGCGACGTCGGTATCGTTGCGGGCGCCAATGGCAACCTCACGCTCTTTTACCTCGCCGGTGCGCAACAACCGGACGTGATAGCGGTTATCACCCACCGCGTCACCCAGGGCGCTCAGCGGGATGGTAATCACGTTTTTCACCTCGGCCAGCTGGATATGCACCTGCGCGGTCATGTCGAGACGCAGGATGCCCTGCGGATTCGGCACCTCGAAGCGGGCATAGTAGAAGATGGCGTCATTGACTTTTTCCGGCGTCGGCAAAATGTCTTTCAGCGTGCCTTCATAGCGAGTCAGCGGATCCCCCAGCACGGTAAACCACGCCTTTTGCCCCGGTCTGAGGTGGATGACATCCGCTTCAGAGACCTGCGCTTTGACCAGCATGGTGCTGAGATCCGCCAGCGTCAGAATGTTCGGCGCCTGCTGGGCGGCGATCACCGTCTGTCCCTGCAGAGTGGTAATTTGCGTCACTTCGCCAGCCATCGGCGCCAGGATCCGCGTGTAGTCAAGGTTGGTCTTCGCGGTGTCGAGCGTCGCCTGGTTACGTTTAATTTGCGCTTCAATAGTGCCGATCTGCGCTTGTTTCACCGCCAGATCGGTGGCCGCGGTATCAAGGTCCTGTCGCGAGACCAGCTGGCGCTGCGCCAGCTGCTGCTGACGGGCCAGAGTCACCTGCGCCAGTTTGCTCTCCGCGCGCGCCTGATTGAGCTGGGCACGCAGTTCCATCAGCGTCGCTTCAACCTCTTTAATTTGGTTTTGCGCCTGCTCCGGATCGATAACCCCCAGCAACTGGTCCTTTTTGACCTTATCGCCGATATTGACGTGCAGCGTTTTCAGCTGTCCGCTGACCTGGGCGCCGACGTCAACTTTCCGCAGGGCATCCAGCTTACCGGTGGCCAGCACGCTCTGCTGGAGGTCACCTTTGCGCACCACCAGCGTCTGGTAGTTCGGCAGCGGCGCATTCAGGATCCGCCATCCCCAGACGGCCAGACCCAGCACAACGATCGCTAACAACCACCAGATTGTCCTGCGTTTTCCCTTCACTTTCATTATCCGATTCCTGCTGTTTCCCTGCCGCTCCAGACGGTGATTCTATCCAAACCCGTCGACAACAGAACACCCATTTTTAACGTCGCTTACGTTTTGTTTAGCTACCGGAGAGCTTTGCGCCAGCCCTACGGCGCAGGTTAATCTGCACGACCACGAGCCAGCCACAGTACCCGCGAGAACATTTTCTTTAACAGCGTCGGCACCGCGTCCACCCCGCGTCGGCCGGCCTCCATCGCCACCTCAATCGCCAGGTCGGGCTTGGATGAACGATGGATGGCCTTGGTGATCACCCGCCGCATATTCATAGGGACATTATCCGGGATCTGCGCCACCCGGTGATAAACGTCATCAAATCCCTGGCGATACATAAAGTGCTCCATATCCATCGCTGGCAGGCTCGTCAAATGGTCACGCTCCAGCTCGCGATCGTTATTCAGCAGGCCGAGCACGGTGGCGGCATATTTTTTCCCCGCCTCATCGCCATCCACCAGCACGTGCCACTGGATCCCCATCCGGCGGGCAAATTTGATCAGGGGTTTAAGGCCTGACTGGGCGAACTCGATCACCTTCACGCCCTCGGCATCAAAATGATGGCCACACTGGCGGGCCAGTTCGTTGATAACCCAGGTCTCCGTCTCCCCTTCCACCAGCAGCCAACAGCGGGCGAAGAGCGATGAGGCGCGATTGAAGCGAATATGGAAGGCGATACGCCGGCTGTCTTCGGCATTCATTCCGCCGGGTCCCAGCCGCCATGCCGACACCCTCGACGACTCACGAACCAGTCGACAGACCTGCTCCACCGGCGTCAGGGACAACAGCTCCCCGGAGTTGGTGGTGGTCACGCGCTGCAGCGGCAATAAATTCAGCAGGTGCCAGGCGACAGAGAGCATAATCGGATGCAAACGCGTCTCCGGATCTTCAATCAGCAACAGCGGCCGCGCGTCGCGATCGAGGCGCACCGTCCCTTTTGCCTGCAGGAGGGTGGAAAACAGCCCCAGCAGAATCACCCGATGGCTGCGCCCGCCGGGTTTATCGATCATCCGGTTGATAATATCCAGATAGCGCCAGCTGCGCTGCTCATCATGGGAGCGCCGCCGCATCAGACGATGCCGCGTCTGGGCGCTGCTTTGCTCGGCAAAGTAATGCTCCAGCAGCTGCACCATGGCCGACAACCCCTCGCGGATCTGACCGTCCGATAAATTTTGCGGATGGCTGACCAGCTCCCGGGAGAGAAAATCGAGCTGGCGGGCGGTGATCTCTATCTGCGGCGAATGCGGTACCGTCCCGTTATGGATGCGCCGCATAAAGCGCGCGTCGCGCAGGCGCAGCACCGGCATCAGACGCACCAGGTGTCTGGCCAGATCATCAATATCCTCAACCGCCAGCGCTTCGCCTTCGCCATCGATAAAGCTCCGCAGGGTCATCACGCTGTCGTCATCGGCGAGCTCGCCTTCCAGACGGTAGAACACCCGATGATAACCATCGTCACAAGGTACCCAGCAGCGCTGAAGCGGACGAAAACGCCGGACCCGATGGCGCCCCGGTTCGGTTTCACGGAAGGTCAGGATAATATGCAAATGGTGCTCGCGCCCCTGGATGTCGCCCGGGGGAAACCAGAAGTCATCGCGTACAAAGTGATAAAGATCGAACTCAGGGGACAAAAGCAGGGTCAGCGCATCAAGCAGACTGGACTTCCCCCACGCGTTCTCCCCGATCAGGACGTTATTTTGCTCCAGCATCAACGACAAACGATTGATACCGCGAAAACCGACGATTTCTACGCGCTCAAGAAGCATATCCCCTCCGCTAAACCACCACTCTCCTTCAGTAATCAACAGTATAGCGAGGGCGACGGCAAGATGACACTCTGCTTAATCGCATCCGTGGCTCATATTCAGCGGATTAAATATATTCATAAAATTACTCACTTATCGCCTATTACCGGCTGTTGATTATTCATCAAACAAAATAGTTTTATTTCAGGCGTTATGATCTACACTATTGATAATCTTCCACGGATAAAGGAAAGACTACACTGGCAAACGGAATCCCTTCACCTTGCCCTAAATCAAATAATATCAATATATTTAACTGGCTCTGGGATGGCGATTATCTCTAGAATAACGCCGCTTTATTTTTATCGTCATCCCTTATCACGATAAATAAAGACCGGCACGGTCCGCTCGTGCGCGTATACAATTTAATTGAGGTGGTTATGTTCAGAAAATTAGCAGCAGAATGCTTCGGCACTTTCTGGCTTGTATTTGGTGGCTGCGGTAGCGCTGTGCTTGCCGCAGCCTTCCCTGAGCTCGGTATTGGTTTTGCCGGCGTCGCGCTGGCATTTGGCTTAACGGTATTAACCATGGCATTTGCGGTCGGCCATATTTCCGGGGGGCATTTCAACCCGGCGGTGACCCTGGGCCTGTGGGCCGGCGGCCGTTTCCCGGCGAAAGAAGTCATTGGCTATATTATCGCTCAGGTGGTCGGCGGCATTATTGCCGCGGCGGTGCTGTACGTGGTGGCCAGCGGTAAAGCCGGCTTTGATGCCGCCGCCAGCGGATTTGCCTCCAATGGCTATGGCGAACACTCCCCGGGCGGCTTCTCCATGCTGTCGGCTATCGTCATTGAAATTGTCCTGACCTGCGGCTTCCTGCTGGTTATCCATGGCGCGACCGATAAATACGCACCGGCGGGCTTTGCGCCGATCGCTATCGGCCTGGCGCTGACCCTCATCCATTTGATCAGCATTCCGGTTACCAACACCTCGGTCAACCCGGCGCGCAGCACCGCGGTAGCGATTTTCCAGGGCGGCTGGGCTCTGCAGCAGCTGTGGCTGTTCTGGGTCATGCCGATCGTCGGCGGGATCCTCGGCGGCGTGCTGTATCGCACCCTGCTGGAAAAACGCGATTAATCCTTTGTAAAGCCCGGGTTTCCGGGCTTTTTCTTTCTGGTGGCAGCTTTACTCGGCCCGGTGATTTGGGTAGTGTCATGGGCGCTATTCTCATTATGCAAGGGCTGCATCGTTCATGTTATCGGGACTCTTCATCATTCTGTTGCCGCTGGTTGTCGGCTATCTGGTGCCACTTCGTCAACCCTCCGCGCTAAAACTGATTAACCGGATGCTCAGCTGGATTGTCTATGTCATCCTTTTTTTTATGGGGATCAGCCTGGCATTCCTCGACAATCTGGCAAGCAACCTGCTGGCCATATTGCATTACGCTGCAGTGAGCGTGGTCATCATTTTACTGTGTAATATTGCCGCCCTGTTGTGGCTGGAAAGTAAAATGCCATGGCGCAGTCAGCATCGGCAGGAGAAATTACCTTCGCGCCTGGCCATGGCCCTGGAATCGCTGCAGCTGTGCGGCGTGGTGGTGCTCGGTTTTCTGCTCGGCCTGACCGGCCTGTCTTTTTTACAGCACGCGACCGAAGCCAGCGAATATACGCTAATCTTTCTCCTGTTCCTCGTCGGTATTCAATTACGCAATAATGGAATGAGTCTGCGACAAATAGTCCTTAACCGTCGGGGAATGATCGTCGCCATGGTGGTTATGGCCAGTTCATTACTTGGCGGGATACTTAACGCCTTTATTCTCGGTCTGCCGTTAAAGACCGGTCTGGCGATGGCGAGCGGTTTCGGCTGGTATTCGCTCTCCGGTATTTTACTCACTGAATCCTTTGGCCCGGTGATCGGCAGCGCGGCGTTCTTTAACGATCTGTGTCGTGAGCTGCTGGCTATCATGTTAATTCCGGGCCTTGTTCGCCGCAGCCGCTCCACAGCGCTGGGGCTGTGCGGCGCCACTTCGATGGACTTCACCTTACCGGTACTCCAGCGTTCCGGCGGCGTCGAGATTGTTCCTGCCGCCATCGTGCACGGTTTTCTGCTTAGCCTGCTGGTCCCGATCCTTATCGCCTTTTTTACCGCCTGAATACCCGCTGGCGGCAGACTTACTGCCGCCAAATTTGCGCTAAATCAATCTCCCTTTAAGTTGTATCAGAAATGCCTTTTCACCTTGTGCCATGCGGCATAACCTTAAACATGTATATTAAATATAACTTTAAAGGTGTGACCATGTTTTGTGTGCAATGTGAACAAACCATTCGTACCCCAGCCGGCAACGGCTGCTCTTACGCGCAGGGGATGTGCGGTAAAACAGCGGAAACCTCCGATCTGCAGGATCTGCTGATTGCGTCACTGCAAGGCCTGTCCGCCTGGGCGCTCAAGGCCCGCGAATATGGCATTATCGATCATGAGGTCGACAGTTTCGCCCCCCGCGCTTTCTTCTCCACCCTGACCAACGTGAACTTCGATTCTCCACGCATCGTCGGCTACGCCCGCCAGGCGATTGCCCTGCGTGAAGCGCTGAAAGCGCAGTGCCAGAACCTCGACGCCAGCGCCTCGGTTGATAACCCGGTAGCCGATTTACACCTGGTCAGCGACGATCTGGGTGACCTGCAGCGTCAGGCGGCAGACTATGCCCCAAATAAAGATAAAGCCGCCATCGGCGAGAATATTCTCGGTCTGCGTCTGCTGTGCCTGTACGGCCTGAAAGGCGCGGCGGCCTATATGGAGCACGCCCACGTACTCGGCCAGTACGACAACGCGATTTATGCCCAGTACCATAAAATCATGGCATGGCTGGGAACCTGGCCGGCGGATATGAACGCGCTGCTGGAATGTTCGATGGAAATCGGCCAGATGAACTTCCAGGTGATGAGCATCCTTGACGCTGGTGAAACCACTAAATATGGCCACCCGACGCCGACTCAGGTGAACGTTAAAGCCACCGAAGGGAAGTGCATCCTGATCTCCGGCCATGATCTGAAAGATCTGTATAACCTGCTTGAGCAGACGGAAGGCACCGGCGTTAACGTCTATACCCACGGCGAAATGCTGCCGGCGCACGGCTATCCGGAGCTGCGTAAATTCAAACATCTGATCGGCAACTACGGCAGCGGCTGGCAAAACCAGCAAGTGGAATTCGCCCGCTTCCCGGGCCCTATCGTGATGACCTCGAACTGCATCATCGACCCCACCGTCGGCGCCTACGACGACCGCATCTGGACCCGCAGCATCGTCGGCTGGCCGGGCGTGAACCATCTGGAAGGTGAAGACTTCGCCCCGGTTATCACCCAGGCACAGCAGATGGCGGGCTTCCCGTACAGCGAAATCCCGCATCTGATCACCGTCGGCTTTGGCCGTCAGACCCTGCTTGGCGCGGCGGATACGCTGATCGATCTGGTCAGCCGTGAAAAACTGCGCCATATCTTCCTCGTCGGCGGCTGCGACGGCGCCCGCGGGGAGCGTAACTACTTCACCGATTTCGCCACCAGCGTGCCGGATGACTGCCTGATCCTGACCCTGGCCTGCGGTAAATACCGCTTTAACAAGCTGGACTTCGGCGATATCGAAGGTCTGCCGCGTCTGGTCGACGCCGGGCAGTGCAACGATGCCTACTCGGCAATTATTCTCGCGGTTACGCTGGCGGAAAAACTGGGCTGCGGTGTTAACGACCTACCGCTGTCGCTGGTGCTCTCCTGGTTCGAACAGAAAGCGATCGTCATCCTGCTGACGCTGCTGTCGCTGGGGGTGAAAAACATCGTCACCGGCCCGACGGCGCCTGGCTTCTTCACCCCGGATCTGCTGGCGATCCTCAATGAGAAGTTTGGACTGCGTTCCGTGACCACCGTGGAACAAGATATGCAGCAGCTGCTGAGCGCTTAAGGAGTCCCTGATGACCATGCCAACCTCCCAGTGCCCGTGGCGGATGCAGGTTCACCACATTCACCAGGAAACCCCGGACGTGTGGACCCTTTCGCTGCTGTGCCACGATTACTATCCGTACCGCGCCGGCCAGTATGCCCTGGTCAGCGTGCGTCACTCGGCGGAAACGCTGCGCGCCTATACCCTTTCCTCCACGCCGGGGGTCAGCGAGTACATTACGCTGACCGTTCGCCGTATTGACGAGGGCGCGGGTTCGCAGTGGTTGACCCGCGAGGTCAAACGCGGCGATTACCTTTGGCTGTCCGATGCGATGGGCGAGTTTACCTGCGACGATAAAGCGGAAGATAAATTCCTGCTGCTGGCCGCCGGCTGCGGCGTAACGCCGATAATGTCGATGCGTCGCTGGCTGGCGAAGTATCGACCGCAGGCCGACGTGCAGGTGATCTATAGCGTGCGTTCGCCGGAGGATGTGATCTTTGCCGAGGAGTGGCGCCAGTATCCGGTCACCCTGGTGGCAGAGCACCATGCCACTCATGGCTTTGTCGCCGGCCGTCTGACCCGGGAGCTGCTGCAGAGCGTGCCGGATTTAGCCAGCCGCACCGTGATGACCTGCGGCCCGGCGCCTTATATGGAGAAGGTCGAGCAGGATGTTGCCGCCCTGGGCGTCACCAGCTTCTTTAAGGAGAAGTTCTTCACCCCGGTGGCGGAAGCCGCGACCAGTGGACTGAAATTTACCAAACTGCAGCCGGCGCGCGAGTTTTACGCGCCGGTGGGCACCACACTGCTTGATGCGCTAGAGAGCAATAAAGTGCCGGTGACCGTCGCCTGCCGCGCCGGCGTCTGCGGCTGCTGTAAAACCAAAGTGGTTTCCGGGAAGTACAGCGTCACCAGCACCATGACGTTAACCGACGCCGAAATCGCCGACGGCTATGTGCTGGCCTGCTCCTGCCATCCGCAGAGCGATCTGGTTCTCGCCTGAGGTCAAAATCCCCGGTGGCGCTACCGCTTACCGGGGCTACAGCGCTGTGCGATTGGGTAGCCCGGAGAAGGCGCAATGCGCCGCCTCCGGGAAAATCCCGGGCGACAATAAACGCTCAGGCGACATGAGATAAACATTTTCTCAGACTGAAAAAGTTGCAAACCGGCAACAGTATCGACTTTACGCCCCAGGACGAATGAGGCATTTTTACCGCCAGGCCGACTGGCCGGCCAGCGAATAACGCCCTGCGCCGAGTAGCGCAATCGCCAGCGCGCCAACAAAGAAATAGACCAGGTTCTCGATCGCCCACGCCCCCACCGCATCAAGCGCAAACGTCTTGCCGAGACCGACCATCAGCCACGCCACCACCATGGTGAACGCCAGCACCAGCGCCGCCGGGCGGGTCAGGACGCCGAGAATTAACAAGCAGGGAGCGACCACTTCCCCACCAGCACACCGTAGGCGATGAACCCCGGCAACCCCTTCGCCACCAGCATGCCGCTGATCCCGCCCACGCCGTCCAGCAGCTTGTGCAGACCGTGAAACAGCATTAACCCGCCGACGGCGAGTCGTAACAAGAGTTTACCGGCGTCGTCATGCGACAGCGTTTTATTTACTGCGTTTAACATTCCCTTAACCATCTGATGTGCTTCCTGTTTTACACCCTGTGAGGTCCCTGAGTATGCACAATTTTTCAGCAATAAAACCAGCAAAAAATAAGGGACAATCAGCAACGTAACCTGCAGTTTCATCTAAGCTTGAAGGCGTTATCACAAAAAGGAGATGGAGATCATGAAACAAACCGTGGCCGCATACATTGCCAAAACGCTGGAACAGGCCGGCGTGAAACGTATCTGGGGCGTCACCGGAGATTCCCTCAATGGATTGAGCGACAGTCTGAACCGCATGGGCACCATCGACTGGATGCCCACCCGGCACGAAGAGGTGGCTGCTTTCGCCGCTGGCGCCGAGGCGCAGCTGACCGGCGAACTGGCGGTCTGCGCCGGCTCCTGCGGGCCGGGCAACCTGCATCTGATTAACGGTCTGTTTGACTGTCATCGTAACCATGTGCCGGTGCTGGCCATTGCCGCCCACATCCCCTCCAGCGAAATCGGCAGCGGCTATTTTCAGGAGACCCATCCCCAGGAGCTGTTCCGCGAATGCAGCCACTACTGCGAGCTGGTCTCCACCCCGGAACAGATTCCGCAGGTGCTGGCCATCGCCATGCGTAAAGCGGTGATTAACCGCGGCGTCTCGGTGGTGGTGCTGCCCGGCGACGTGGCGCTGAAGGCTGCCCCGGAGAGCGCCAGCAGCCACTGGTATCATGCGCCGTTGCCGACGGTCACTCCGGCGGAAGAAGAACTGCGCAAGCTGGCGCAGCTTATTCGCTACTCCAGCAATATCGCGCTCATGTGCGGCAGCGGCTGCGCCGGCGCTCATCAGGAGCTGGTGGAGTTCGCGGCCAAAATTAAAGCCCCCATCGTCCACGCCCTGCGCGGCAAAGAGCACGTGGAGTACGACAATCCGTACGATGTCGGCATGACCGGGCTGATTGGCTTCTCCTCTGGCTTCCACACCATGATGAACGCCGATACCCTGATCCTGCTGGGCACCCAGTTCCCCTATCGCGCCTTCTATCCAACCGACGCCAAAATTATTCAGATCGACATCAATCCCGGCAGCATCGGCGCCCACAGTAAGGTCGATATGGCGCTGGTGGGCGATATTAAATCGACGCTAAAAGCGCTGCTGCCGCTGCTGGAAGAGAAAACCGATCGCCACTTCCTGGATAAAGCGCTGGAGCACTATCGCGACGCGCGAAAAGGGCTCGACGATCTGGCAAAACCCAGCGATAAGGCAATCCACCCGCAATATCTGGCACAGCAGATCAGTCATTTTGCCGATGAAGACGCCATTTTCACCTGCGATGTCGGCACCCCCACCGTCTGGGCGGCACGCTACCTCAAAATGAACGGCAAACGCCGCCTGCTGGGCTCGTTCAACCACGGCTCAATGGCCAACGCCATGCCGCAGGCCATCGGCGCCCAGGCTACTGCCCCGGAGCGGCAGGTGGTGGCCATGTGCGGCGACGGCGGGTTCAGCATGCTGATGGGCGATTTTCTGTCGCTGGCGCAGATGAAGCTGCCGGTGAAAATTGTCATCTTTAACAACAGCGTGCTGGGCTTCGTGGCGATGGAGATGAAGGCCGGGGGCTATCTCACCGACGGTACGGAGCTCCACGATACCAACTTCGCCCGCATCGCCGAGGCCTGCGGTATCAAAGGTATACGCGTTGAAAAAGCCTCCGAGGTGGATGAAGCGCTGCAGACCGCCTTCCGCACCGACGGTCCGGTGCTGGTCGACGTCGTCGTCGCCAAAGAGGAGCTGGCTATCCCGCCGCAGATCAAGCTGGAGCAGGCGAAAGGCTTTAGCCTGTATATGCTGCGGGCGATCATCAGCGGGCGCGGCGATGAGGTCATCGAACTGGCGAAAACCAACTGGCTCAGGTAAAACAGAAGCAATACGTTGAACCAGACCAAGGAAAAGCCGTGATCGATTTACGCAGTGATACCGTTACCCGTCCCGGGCGCGCCATGCTGGAGGCCATGATGGCCGCCCCGGTCGGGGACGATGTGTATGGCGACGACCCTACCGTCAATGAACTGCAGCGCTATGCCGCCGACCTCGCGGGCAAAGAGGCGGCGCTGTTTCTGCCCACTGGCACCCAGGCCAACCTCGTTGGCCTGCTCAGCCACTGTCAGCGCGGCGAAGAGTATATCGTCGGCCAGGGGGCGCACAACTATCTGTACGAAGCCGGCGGCGCGGCAGTACTCGGCAGTATTCAGCCACAGCCGATTGACGCCGCAGCCGATGGTTCGCTGCCGCTGGATAAAGTGGCGGCGAAAATCAAACCCGACGATATCCATTTTGCCCCCACCCGCCTGCTGAGCCTGGAAAACACCCACAACGGTAAGGTGCTGCCGCGCGACTATCTGCAGGAAGCCTGGGCGTTTACCCGCCAGCGCGACCTGGCGCTGCACGTCGACGGCGCGCGTATCTTTAACGCCGTAGTGGCCTACGGCTGCGAACTGCGTGATATCGCTCAGTACTGCGACTCCTTCACCATCTGCCTGTCAAAGGGGCTTGGCACCCCGGTAGGCTCGCTATTGCTGGGCAGCGAGGCATACATTCGCCGTGCTATCCGCTGGCGGAAAATGGTCGGCGGCGGCATGCGCCAGGCGGGCATACTGGCCGCTGCCGGGCTGTACGCGCTGAAAAATAACGTGCAGCGCCTGCAGGAGGATCATGACAACGCCGCGTGGATGGCGGAGCAGCTTCGCGCCATCGGCGCCGACGTCACCCGCCATGATACCAACATGCTGTTTGTGCGCGTCGGCGAAGCGCAGGCCCCGGCGCTCGGCGAGTTTATGCAGGCGCGCGGCGTGTTGATTAACGCCTCGCCTGTTGTCCGTCTGGTCACTCACCTGGATGTCAACCGTCAGCAGCTGAGCGAGGTGGTCGCTCACTGGCAGGCTTTTTTACAGCGCTAAGGAGTCAGGCGTGTCGCAATCGGTTCTGGTGCTCGGCGCCAGCGGCTATATTGGCCAGCATTTGGTGCGCGAGTTAAGCGCGCGGGGTTATCCAGTGCTGGCGGCGGCACGCCATATCGACCGACTGCAAAAGCTCGATTTGCCCGGCGTCACCTGTCGGTCAGTCGATCTTAATCAGCCGCAGGCTCTGCCTGCACTGCTCGCCGGCATCGATACCCTTTATTATCTGGTACACGGTATGGGCGAAGGCGGCGATTTTATCGCCCATGAGCGCCGGGTGGCCACGCATGTGCGCGATGCCCTGCGTCAGTCGTCAGTGCGCCAGGTGATATTTCTCAGTTCACTGCAGGCCCCGGCGCAGGAACAATCTGACCATCTGCGCGCCCGCCAGGTGACCGGTGAGGTCCTGCGTGAGTCGGGTGTGCCGGTGACCGAACTGCGGGCCGGGATTATCGTCGGCGCCGGCTCTGCCGCCTTCGAGGTGATGCGCGATATGGTTTATAACCTGCCCGTGCTGACCCCTCCGCGCTGGGTTCGTTCACGTACTACCCCTGTCGCGCTGGAAAACCTGCTCGTTGACCTGGTTGAGCTGCTGAATCATCCGTCCAACGCGCATCGCGTCTTCGAAGCCGCCGGTCCGGAGGTGTTAAGCTATCAGCAGCAGTTTATCCACTTTATGGCCGTCAGCGGTAAACATCGCCCGCTCATTCCCATTCCCCTGCCGACGCGCTGGATCTCAGTGTGGTTTCTTAACGTTATCACCTCGGTGCCGCCTACCATCGCCAGGGCGCTGATTCAGGGGCTGAAGCACGATCTGATCGCCGACGACCGGGCGCTGCGAGCGCTGATCCCGCAAACGCTGATCCCCTTCGATCAGGCGGTTCGCCGCACGCTGAAAGAAGAAGAGCAACTGGTAAACTCCAGCGACTGGGGCTACGACGCCCAGGCTTTCGCCCGCTGGCGACCGGAGTACGGCTACTTTCCGAAACAGGCTGGCTGCACCGTCACCACCCAGGCGAGCCGCCAGGCCCTGTGGCAGGTCGTTAACCAAATCGGTGGTAAAGAGGGGTATTTTTTCGGCAATCTGCTGTGGAAAACCCGTGGTGCGATGGACCTGCTGGTCGGCCATCGGTTAGCCAAAGGACGGCCGCAGCGCGACTATCTACAAACCGGCGATACGGTCGACAGCTGGAAGGTAATTATCGTGGAGGAAGAAAAACAGCTCACCCTGCTGTTCGGTATGAAAGCGCCGGGGCTGGGCCGGTTAAGCTTTACGATAAACGATAAAGGCGACCATCGCGAACTGGACGTGCGCGCCTGGTGGCACCCGCACGGTATGCCCGGACTGATCTACTGGCTGCTGATGATCCCGGCGCACCTGTTTATTTTCCGCGGTATGGCGCAACGCATCGCCCGGCTGGCCGAACAAATCTCAGGCAGAGACCAAGGATAAGCATTATTCTTTCATGATTCTCATTGCATAGTCGGGAGAATCACGGAAAAATGCGCACGAAATTCTTTTCTGGGACAGTAGAGTGATATGAAGGTACTGGTTACCGGTGCGACCAGCGGATTAGGCCGCAACGCAGTGGAATATCTGCGCAATAAGGGCATCAGCGTGAGAGCCACCGGGCGCAACGAAGCGATGGGTAAGCTTCTGAGCAAAATGGGGGCAGAATTCATCCCGGCCGATTTAACCGAGCTGGTCTCTTCGCAGGCTAAAGTGATGCTCGCCGGTATCGATACCCTGTGGCACTGCTCCAGCTTTACCTCGCCCTGGGGCACCCAGCAGGCTTTCGATCTCGCTAACGTCCGCGCCACCCGCCGTCTGGGCGAATGGTCTGTGGCATGGGGGGTGCGCAATTTCGTCCATATCTCTTCGCCATCGCTCTATTTCGATTATCACCACCATCGCGATATCCAGGAAGATTTCCGCCCGCATCGCTTCGCCAACGAGTTTGCCCGCAGCAAGGCGGCCAGCGAGGAGGTGATCAACCTGCTGGCGCAGGCCAACCCGCACACCCGTTTTACCATTCTGCGTCCGCAGAGCTTGTTCGGGCCGCACGATAAAGTCTTTATTCCCCGGCTGGCGCAAATGATGCAGCATTATGGCAGCGTCCTGTTGCCGCGTGGCGGCAGCGCGCTGGTCGACATGACCTATTATGAAAACGCCGTGCATGCGATGTGGCTGGCGAGCCAGTCGGCCTGCGATCATCTTCCTTCCGCCCGCGCGTGGAATATCAGCAACGGCGAACCGCGCACCTTGCGAAGCATCGTGCAGAAACTGATCGACGAGCTGGGCATCAAGTGCCGGATCCGCTCAGTTCCCTACCCGATGCTGGATATTATTGCCCGCAGCATGGAACGTTTTGGCGATAAAACAGCCAAAGAGCCCGCCTTTACCCACTACGGCGTTTCCAAACTTAACTTTGATTTTACGCTCGACATCACCCGCGCGCAGGATGAACTGGGCTATCAGCCGGTGGTGACGCTTGACGACGGCATTGTGCGTACCGCCGCCTGGCTACGCGACCACGGTAAACTTCACCGCTAACCCTGGCCATATTTTTCTAACAGCGCCTCGGCTATCGCTTCAGTTTGCGCATCCGCTACGCCATCCCAGCGCTGCGGACGGAAGTGCATCTGGAAGGCGATAATCACCCGCTTCTTCTGCGCGGGGGTCATCTCCGGCGTCACCTGATAGCCGTAGCGCGCCAGCAAATCCAGCACCACCTCTGGGTCAACGGGATCGCTGGCCGGCCGTCCGTTCAGATAAAAGGCCACTCGCTGCTCGTCTGGCCAGGCGCCGATCCCCTGCTGCGCCAGCTGCTGCCAGGGAAACAGCGGCCCCGGATCGTCTTTACGCTGCGGCGCGATATCGGCATGGGCCACCACGTTCTGCGGCGCGATGTGGTAGCGGGTGATAATATCGCGCGCCAGCGGGATCAGGGCCGCTATCTGTTCCGGGTGGAAGGGGGTAAAGCTTTTGACGCCCGCCGTCTTCTGCCAGCCACGGTTCTCCAGCTCAATGCCGATGGACGTATCATTGATACGCGTACTGCCGCGCCAGTAGCTCACCCCGGCATGCCAGGCTAAATCCTCTTCCGGCACCAGCTGCCAGATCCGCGGTTTATGCTGATAACGCGGCGGCTGCTCGGGGATTAAATAGTGGGAGCTGACCTCTTTATCGGTCAACGTCGCCAGAGAAACATCAAAATTGTCTGCCGTATAGTGGATCACCAGCACTTTTATTCGCGGATAGGCCGCCTGCGCCGGATGGCGAGTGTCCAGCTGGTATCCATCGCGATCGATAATTCCCTTTTCCCCGGCACAGCCGGTTAACAGCAGCGCCAGCAGGGCGACCTGCGCAATCCGTTTCATCCCCTTTCCCTCGCCCGGCAGTGGAGCCGGGTTAATAAGACCATTGATTACGTCCTTTATTTTTAGCCTGGTACAACGCACTGTCCGCCCGGGCGATCAGCGTCTCCATCGGGACCGTGCCGTCGGAAGCCACCACGCCCATGCTGACGGTCACTACCGCCGCCACTGCAGAGGCTTCATGCGGCAAGGCCGCGTCGTGGATTTTCTGCTGAATGCGCTCGGCAATGACGGTGGCGTGCGCTAAGGAAACCCCCGGCAGCGACACGACAAACTCCTCGCCGCCGTAGCGGGCCACCAAATCGTCCTCAGCCCGCACCGCCATTTTAAGCACCTGCGCGACAGACGATAAGCAGTCATCGCCGGCCTGATGGCCGTAATGGTCGTTATAACGCTTAAAGTAATCGACATCGATCATGATCAGCGCTAACGGCGCTTTTTGCTCCCAGAGCTGCGCCAGAAAAGCATTCAGTGCCCGGCGATTGGCCGTTCCGGTTAAGGCATCCCGGTTAGCGATACTTTCCAGCCGCTGGATAAGCTGCATATTTTCCTGATGCGTATCCCAGGCTTCATCATACCAGCGCTGCAGAATACGCCGTCCATAAAGCAAAATCGCGGTGAAAATAGCCCATAAGGTCAAAAAACGAAATTCACCGTCATAGTGAATCTGCACCCCTGCCAGCAAGGCGGTCACCCACATTGGGAGCATAAAGGCGATAATGCCGGGCCAGTGGTGATAGAGCGCGGTGAGGCCGGTGGTCATTAAAATCACCAGCAGCGGCCAGGCGAAGGGCAAGGTCCAGAAAAAGATAAAACAGTAATTACTCAGGGACCAGCACAGGCTGAGCGCCAGCAGCAGCCCGGTGATGATATTCAGCGTATATCGCCCCTGCGCAAGCCGCGGCGTGACGGCAATAATCACTAAAATGGCCGAAATAATAATAACCGCGATCAGCGCCACTTCGATATAAGGAATAACCGCCCGGTGCGTCAGTAACTTCTTATCAAAATAGGTAAAGATAAAATTGCGGAAGAAAATCATTAACGCAAAAGCGATATTGACAAAGGCCAGCCAGGGCATACTCATGGACAGCGCATGGCGCTGAACATTATCTTTAGTGGCCCACAACGCGGCTCGCTGCTGCCGGGCCCGCTCTCGCTTATTTGTTAACATCTTATCTCCCTGGTGGCCTGCATGACCATGGGTGCAGCCCCTGCTGTTCTATATGATAAACCATGTTACCGGGAATGTCTGTCAGCGTCCCGGTCCCTTCTCCTGCGTGCGCCTCAGCTAATTTTCAGCTAACCACAGTAAAAAAAGGTCTTGCGTCGCCTCAATGTTCATCCCGCAAAAAAAAGCAAGCATTATCAATGAGAACCTCGTCATCTTTTCTTTAAAAAAGCGTTAACTAATCGTCATAAAATTGCAGTATTTTGCTTGAAAAAAAAGCGGCGTTAGTACAATCTGAAATCGCTCATTGGTGAGTTAAAACAAGAGCATGATGATAGCAAAATAAACAATGGAGTCTAAAAATATGAAATATGCAGCTTTAGTGGCAGGTGCAGCATTGTTTTTAACGGCGAACGCCTTCTCCGCTGAGATTTTAACGAAAGAAGCCTTTAATAAGGTCCATACGCAATATACCAAAATCGGCACCATTTCCTCTACCGGCCAGACTGCGCCGAGCGATGCCCGTGAAGAGCTGATTAAAAAGGCCGATGAAAAAGGCGCGGACGTTATCGTGCTCTCTTCCGGTAATACCGATAAAAAACTGCACGTCTCCGCTAACATCTATAAGAAGAAGTAATTAATCTTATATCTCAAGAAACATTATCCTATTGTCCGGGTAATGTTTCTTGTTTGCCCAAAAAGTCTGTTTATTTTTAAACGGCGCCTGGTTTTTCCTGCCTGAATATCATTCGGTGATGCGCATTGTCGACTTCCTGCCTTAAGGCCGTTGTCACATCAAGGTCTTAGCTCTTTGCGTCAAGTACAATCCGCACGCTATACGCTATGCTTTAACGGAAACTGAAAACGTAGTTCGCTTATAAGGAAATCATCATGCGCTACAAACTTCTTGCTGTACTTCTCCCTTGCGCGCTGGCGCTCAGCGCCTGTACGACCGTCACCCCGGCCTATAAAGATAATGGTACCCGCAGCGGCCCCTGTGTCGAAGGCGGCCCTGACGACGTAGCGCAAAAATTCTATGACACTCAGATCCAGAACCGCACTCAGGATCCGGCGGCGCTGCGCCCCTATCTGAGCGACGGACTGGCGCAGTTACTCAATGACGCCCGCCAGGATCCGGCCAACAGCAAACTGCTGCAGGCTAACCCGTTCTCCAGCAGCAGCACCCCAGCAGACAGCGCCGTGGTCGCCAGCGCCTCCACCATCCCGAACCGTGATGCGCGCAATATTCCGCTGCGCGTCGAACTGAAACAGGGCACCCAGAGCTGGAAAGATGAAGTGCTGATGATCCAGGAAGGCCAGTGCTGGGCTGTCGATGACGTCCGCTATCTCGGCAACAACAGCCATGCGCCAGCCGGGACGCTGCGACAGAGTCTGGAGAAACGCTGATTCCGGAGTTGAAGCCACCCCGCTGAAACGATAACCCCGGTAAAATGTCGGTATTCGCCCCAGGAATGCCGACATTTGCGCCCCCCTCACCCACCAGGCCATATTTTGTGCTAACTTTAAAGCTAAACGTGGTTTAGATTTAACTTTTAACGCATAAATATTGCATAACTATTCTGCCAAAGGTAGTATTTGCGGCCTCAATAGCTATTCGTATCAGACTGCCCAGATGAGTATTAAACTAAACGGCATTAATTGCTTCTACGGCGCACACCAGGCGCTGTTCGACATCACGCTGGATTGCCCGCAGGGGGAAACGCTGGTGCTGCTCGGCCCCAGCGGTGCCGGGAAGAGCTCGCTGCTGCGCGTACTCAACCTGCTGGAGATGCCGCGGTCCGGTTCGTTATCCATCGCCGGCAACCAATTCGACTTCACCAAAGCGCCGTCCGATAAAGCGATTCGCGAGCTGCGTCAGAACGTCGGCATGGTCTTCCAGCAATACAACCTGTGGCCGCACCTGACGGTACAGCAGAACCTGATCGAAGCCCCCTGCCGCGTACTGGGGTTAAGCAAGGATCAGGCGCTGTCTCGCGCAGAGAAACTGCTGGAGCGTCTGCGTCTGAAGCCTTACAGCGATCGCTACCCGCTGCATTTATCCGGCGGCCAGCAGCAGCGTGTGGCTATCGCCCGCGCGCTAATGATGGAGCCCCAGGTCCTGCTGTTCGATGAGCCTACCGCGGCGCTTGACCCGGAAATCACGGCTCAGATCGTCAGCATCATTCGCGAGCTGGCTGAAACCGGCATCACCCAGGTTATCGTCACCCACGAAGTTGAAGTGGCGCGCAAGACGGCCAGCCGGGTGGTGTATATGGAAAATGGCCATATCGTCGAGCAAGGGGATGCCTCCTGCTTCACGCATCCGCAAACTGACGCGTTTAAAAACTATCTTTCACATTGATGTTCTTCGGGGAAATGACGATGAAAAAAGTACTGATAGCCGCCCTGCTCGCAGGCATGAGCCTCTCCGCTTCCGCCGCGCAGACCATTCGTTTCGCCACCGAGGCCTCCTACCCTCCGTTTGAGCTGGTGGACGCCAACAACCAGATCGTCGGTTTCGATGTCGATCTGGCGAACGCGCTGTGTAAAGAGATCGATGCCACTTGTACCTTTACCAACCAGGCCTTTGACAGCCTGATCCCGGGACTGAAATTCCGCCGTTTCGACGCGGTCATGGCCGGGATGGACATCACGCCGGAGCGTGAAAAGCAGGTGCTGTTCTCTACCCCGTATTATGACAACTCGGCGCTGTTCGTCGGTCAGCAGGGTAAGTTCACCAGCATTGACCAGCTGAAGGGCAAAAAAGTGGGCGTGCAGAACGGCACCACCCACCAGAAATTCATCACCGATAAACATCCGGAAATTACTACCGTTCCTTACGACAGCTACCAGAATGCGAAGCTGGACCTGCAGAATGGTCGTATTGACGCGGTCTTTGGCGATACCGCCGTGGTCACCGAATGGCTGAAGAGCAATCCGAAGCTGGCGGCCGTGGGCGACAAAGTGACCGACAAAGCCTATTTCGGCACCGGGCTGGGCATTGCCGTGCGTCAGGGCAACACCGATCTGCAGCAGAAATTTAACGCTGCGCTGGAAAAAGTGAAGAAAGACGGCACTTACCAGACCATCTATAACAAATGGTTCCAGAAGTAAGACTGAATGAACGAAATTTTTCCATTAGCAAGCGCCGCCGGGATGACCGTCGGCCTTGCCGTTTGCGCGCTCGTCATCGGCCTGGTCCTGGCGATGCTCTTTGCGGTACTGGAGTCAGTGAAATGGCGCCCGGTAGCCTGGCTTGCAACCGGCATTGTGACCATCCTGCGCGGACTACCGGAAATTCTGGTGGTGCTGTTTATCTATTTCGGCTCTTCCCAGCTGCTGCTGACGCTCTCTGACGGTTTCACCATCCCGCTCGGGTTCACGCAGATCCCGGTGCAGATGCAGATTGAGAACTTTGACGTCAGTCCGTTCCTCTGCGGGGCGATCGCCCTGTCGCTGCTGTATGCCGCCTACGCCTCGCAAACGCTGCGCGGCGCGCTGAAAGCCGTTCCGCAGGGCCAGTGGGAGTCCGGCCAGGCGCTGGGGCTGTCGAAAGCGGCCATATTCTTCCGTCTGGTGATGCCGCAGATGTGGCGCCATGCTCTGCCTGGCCTCGGTAACCAGTGGCTGGTGCTGCTGAAGGACACCGCGCTGGTGAGCCTGATCAGCGTCAACGATCTGATGCTGCAGACCAAAAGCATCGCCACCCGCACTCAGGAACCCTTTAACTGGTATATCATTGCGGCGGCAATCTATCTCGTCATCACCCTGTTGAGTCAATACATCCTTAAGCGGATTGACCAGCGTGCGACGCGCTTCGAACGGAGACCAGGCTGATGCTCGACTACTTACCCGAACTGCTGAAAGGGCTTCATACCAGCCTGACGCTGACCGTGGCGTCGATTATCGTGGCGCTGATCCTGTCGCTGATTTTTACCATTATCCTGACGCTGAAGACGCCGGGGCTGGTGTGGATAGTCCGCGGCTATATCACCCTGTTTACCGGTACGCCGCTGCTGGTGCAGATCTTCCTGATTTACTACGGCCCCGGACAGTTTCCTTCGCTGCAGGATTATCCGTGGCTGTGGCATCTTATCTCTGAACCGTGGCTGTGCGCTCTGATCGCCCTGTCGCTCAACAGCGCCGCCTACACCACTCAGTTGTTTTATGGCGCCATCCGGGCGATCCCCGACGGGCAATGGCAGTCGTGCAGCGCGCTGGGGATGAGTAAAAAGGATACCCTGGCGATCCTGCTGCCGTATGCCTTTAAGCGTGCGCTGTCGTCCTATTCCAACGAAGTGGTGCTGGTTTTCAAGAGTACCTCTCTGGCCTACACCATCACCCTGATGGAAGTAATGGGCCACGGCCAGCTGCTGTACGGACGCACCTACGACGTGATGGTGTTCGGCGCCGCCGGGATTATCTATCTCATCGTCAACGGACTGCTGACGCTGCTGATGCGCCTGGTGGAACGTAAAGCGCTGGCCTTCGAGCGACGTAACTAGCGCCGGAGCCTTATTGCATAAAAAGAAGACAACAAGACGGACAAGTCTAACACCTGTCCGTCTTTTTTTATGGCATTAAAAATATTTAATCATATTTATTGCATATAAATTCATTTAATGGCATTGTCACTCTATGCCGCAGACACGGCGAATAATCATAAGATTGACAGACGGGAGTTCCACGATGAAAAAGTTAGTTCTGGCTGCACTGCTCACCACGTTCACCTTCGGCGCTGCCGCCGCAGAGAAAATCAGCTTCGGCGTGTCCGCAACCTATCCGCCGTTTGAATCGATGGATGCCAATAATCAGATTGTTGGTTTCGATCTCGACCTGGCCAAAGCGCTGTGCAAACAAATGCAGGCAGAATGTACCTTTACCAACCACGCTTTTGACAGCCTGATCCCGGCACTGAAGTTCAAGAAATATGATGCGGTGATTTCCGGAATGGATATTACGCCGGAACGCAGCAAGCAGGTGGCCTTCACCGACCCGTACTACGCCAACTCGGCGCTGGTGATCGCCAAAAAAGACGCGTTCCATTCCTTCGATGACCTGAAAGGCAAACGGATCGGCATGGAAAACGGCACCACCCACCAGAAATATCTGCAGGATAAACATCCTGAGGTGAAGACCGTCGCCTATGACAGCTACCAGAATGCGATTATCGATCTGAAAAATGGCCGTATCGACGGCGTGTTCGGCGATACCGCAGTGGTCAACGAGTGGCTGAAAACCAACCCGCAGTTGGGCGCAGCCACGCCGAAAGTGACGGATCCGCAATACTTCGGCACCGGACTCGGCATTGCCGTGCGCCCGGATAACAAGGCGCTGCTGGAGAAACTGAACGCCGCGCTGAAAGCGATTAAGGCCGACGGTACCTACCAGAAAATCAGCAACCAATGGTTCCCGGAGTAAATTTTTTGCCGGGTGGCACTGCGCTTACCCGGCCTACTCTTCCCCCGTAGCCGGGTAAGGCGTATCCGCCATCCGGCAATGTCTTAAAGTGGCACGAAGAACCTGAACCGCGCCCCGCTTACCGACTCCACCAGTCTGATACCGCCCCCGTGCAACTCCAGCATTCGTTTCACAATCAGTAGCCCTAACCCGCCGCGATCCTCCCGCGATGCCTGGGTAGACAACGCCGACGGCCGCTGGAACAGATCGTCGCGCAGCGCGGCATCGACGCCCGTTCCGTTGTCGGCCACTTCCACCTGGAGCTGTTGATCCTCCTGCCAGACCGCCAGACGGATCTCCCCGCCGACGGGCGTATGCCGCATCGCGTTATCGAGCAGGTTGGTCACCACCCTCTCAATCATCGACACATCGGCGTTAATCAGCGGCAGCGGTCCCGGCACATCAATACGCAGGTTCACCTCGCGCGTGCGGGCAGTTAATTCAAACTTCTGCGCGACATCGGAGATCAGCTCCCCCATCGCAAAACGCTCGCGCTGCGGCTTAATGCTCCCGTGCTCCAGTCGCGCCAGCTCAAACAGCTGCTGCGAGAGATGGCGCACTTTGTTGCCCTGACGCAGGGCGATGGTGAGATATTGCCTGCGCTCCTCGGCGGTCAGCCGTTCATCCTTCAGCGTCAGCGTTTCCAGATACCCCAGCAGCGAGGTGAGCGGCGTACGCAAATCATGGGAGATATTGGCCACAAATTCGCGGCGCTGGCGGTCGCTGTCGGCCAGCCGATCCCACTGGCCGGCTATCTGCTGCGCAAGGTCAATAAAGCGATTCTCGAGCACCGCCACCTCGTTACCAGGCAGGGGCTCCGGCGTGCGGGCCGCCAGAGTTTTGATGGCGCTGATGCTGTCCTGGCCGCTCGCCGCGACCTGGGCGGTGAGCTGGCGGACCGGCCGGGTGACCCAGAACCATGCCAGCCCCCCTGTCAGAAGGCCAAACAGGGCCACCAGCAGCAGCGTCCACAGAACAATGCTCCACAGCGTTTTTTGCCAGGCGTCGGCCGCCAGCTGATTAAAGGTCTCTCCCTGCAAAATGATATACAGGTAGCCGCGCAGCTGCCCGTCGACGCGCAGCGGAGCGGCGCTGAAGACTTTTCGTCCGTCGAGACTACGTGGATCGTCGCCATACACCGGCGACGCACTGCCGGTGAGAAAAGCCTGCACTGGCGCCATATCGATACGCTGGCGCTGGATATGTCCCGGCGGCGCCGCATCGGCCAGCAGGTCGCCATCCGGCGACAGCAGATAGAGCTCCACGCTGGGGTTAAAGGTCATCAGGCGGTCGAACAACGACTTCAGGGTTTGCCGGTTGACCCCGCCGTGGGCGTCCAGCAGCGGCTCGCGGGCGACAATCTGCTGAGCCAGCCCGGCGGAGAGGCGCTGCACCATGGCGTTGCCATACTGCGCGCTGCTGTGTAACTGAACGGCGCATACCGCCGCCGCGCACAGCATCAGCAGGGAGACCACCACCAGCGCCAACCGCTGGCTGAGGCTCAGGCGGCGGATCACGGGGCGACCTCTTGCGACATCGGGGCGAATTTATAGCCTTTACCCCAGACGGTAAGAATAATGTCCGGCTCCGCCGGGTCACGTTCGATTTTGCTGCGCAGGCGGTTGATATGGGTATTAACCGTGTGCTCATAGCCCTCGTGCTGATATCCCCAGACCTGCTCCAGCAGCGCCAGCCGCGAAAACACCTCACCGGGATGGCGGGCGAAGTAATAGAGCAGATCGAATTCGCGCGGCGTCAGGTCCACCACCTCGCCGCGCAGCTTCACTTCGCGCGACAGCGGATCGATGCTCAGGCCATGGCAGGACAGGCGCCCGGCGTCCATCAGCAGGTTCTGCCCCATCGCCTCCTGGCGACGAAACAGCGCTTTGACGCGGGCGATAAGCTCCAGCAGTGAAAAGGGCTTCGCCAGATAATCATCGGCGCCCATCTCCAGGCCCAGCACGCGGTGCATTTCGCTGGTGCGAGCGCTGATGATAATTACTGGCAGGTAGCGGGTCATCTGACGGATACGCCGGCAGATCTCCAGGCCATCGACGCCAGGCAGCATCAAATCAAGGATCACCGCATCCCAGACCTGCTTTTCCAGCTGGACAAGGGCCTGGTCGCCGTCGGCTTCATGCACAATCTGATAGCCCTCATCCTGAAGATTGAGCCGCAGCAGCGTGGCAATATCCTCGTCATCTTCCACCAGCAGAATGGTTTTGGCCATTAGATTCCCCCCACCAATAACAAAACATGCAGCGCCAAGCTTACCTGATTTCAGCGACGCAAAGCCTTCACATTTTGTTTAAACTTCGCGGACCAGCAGGGTCAGCACTTCGTAGTGCGCGGTGTGAGGGAACATATCAAACAGCTGGACCCGCTCGACGCGATAGCCGCGAAGACGGGCAATATCGGTCGCCATGGTGCGAGCGTTACAGCTGGAATAGATGATATAGGGCGGCGCCATGCGGCTTAAATAGTCGCACAGTTCGGCGCCAATGCCGCGACGCGGCGGGTTGACCAACACCAGCTGCGGGATATCGTCTTCATGAGTGGCGAACTGTGTCGAGTCCAGCGCCTGAAAATGCAGATTGCTGAGCCCCAGCTGCGCGGCTGACTGTCTGGCGCAGGCGATCGCTTCCGGGGCAATCTCGATACCGGTCAGGCGCATCGCCGGCGTCGCGCAGTGCAGGCCAAATCCCCCGACGCCGCAAAACAGATCCCACATATGCTGGACCGGCAGCGCGCGCACCCAGTCGCGGGCGGTGGCATACAGCCGACTGGCTACCGCCGGGTTGGTCTGAAAGAAACTTTGCGGGCGGATCCACAGCGGCACCTCATTAAAGACCTCCCCCAGCGCCTGCTGTTCGGTGAAGAAGATCTCCTGCTCGCCTTCCATGATTGCCATATGCACCGGCTGGATATTCGCCGTGATCACCTTGAGCTGCGGGAGCTGCGCCTGCAGCCACGGCAGCGCAGCGCGCAGCTGGGCCACCTTGGCCTCTGAGCGCAGCACGAAGCGCAGCATCATCTCCCCCTGCTGGCTGGCGGTTAGCAGCAGATATTTCAGCTCCCCGCGCTTGCGCGCGACGTTATAGGGGGTTAACCCGGCGCGGGCGATAAAGGGCTTCAGGACGGCAAACACCGGCGCAAACTCGGCGGGATAGAGCGGGCAGTCGGTGAGATCCACCGGGGTGCCATCGCGATGCAGCATCCCCAGCAGCGGACGCTCAACGCTGCCGCTGACCACCATCTTGGCCTTGTTACGAAAGGCCGTCTCTGGCCCGCTGACCGGCTCGCCCCAGGCAGCGACCGGGATCGCCGCCAGCAGCGTGCACAGATCGGCCATTTTATCGGCGAGCTGTTGCGGGACCGGCCGCTCCAGCCATTGACAGGAGCGGCAGCGGCCGGCGTCGTAGAGTGCGCAATGCATAATTGACCTTCAAAAATCCAGGGGCGGGGATTGTATCACCGTTATTGCAGGCGGAAAAACCGACGGCAGTTCGCCGGCACAAACAGCAGCGTCAGAACCAGCAGATCCGGCAGTTTTTGCATCACCAGCGAGTGGAAGATCTCCCGTTTGGATTCGCCGGGAATGCTGAACAGTTCCGGATACCCGTAGCCCAGCGACGCCGCCCACAGGTAGCCGGCGGCGATAATCTGCGTCAGCAGATAGACCCAGCGCGCCCAGTTGCGCCCTTTCACCAGCGAGAAGGCGCACCAGATTTCGACAAATACCAGCGCCAGGCTGCCGAGGAAGACCAGCGTCAGGTTCCAGGTCTGGACGCTGCGGTGTATGAATTCGTTCAGCCCCTGCAGACCCAACAGATTGAGGATCATCAGCAGGTCCAGAGCGCGGATCAAAATAATAGCAAAGGCCGCCACCTGCACCAGCGCAGGGACGTTAAGGCGGGCATGCGATGAGCGAGTTTTCGTAAACAATCCCAACGTAATGTCTTCCATGAAAACGGCGCCACAGGGTGGCGCCGACCGGAGGCTGCTGTACCGATTTTAGGTGGTTCAGCCTTGTCTTGCACGCTGGATATCGCGCACTCGCTGCTTTTCTGCGCGGGCCATCAAATACCAGGCGATAAAACCAACAATACCGACCACACCCAGGATGAGTGTCGCCAGGGCGTTAATCTCCGGGTTGACCCCCATGCGCACGCTGGAGAAGACCAGCATCGGCAAGGTCGTGGCCCCGGGGCCGGAGACAAAGCTGGCGATAACCAGGTCATCCAGCGACAATGTGAAGGCCAGCAGCCAGCCGGAGATCACCGCCGGCATAATCATCGGCAACGTGATGACGAAAAAGACCTTCAGCGGTGCCGCCCCCAAATCCATTGCCGCCTCTTCGATCGAGTGGTCCAGTTCACGCAGACGCGAGGAGATCACCACCGCCACGTAGGCGGTACAGAAGGTGACGTGCGCCAGCCAGATGGTCAACATGCCGCGATCCGACGGCCAGCCGATGGCATGTCCCAGCGCCACGAACAGCAGCAGCAGCGAGAGCCCGGTGATCACGTCCGGCATAACCAGCGGCGCGGTGATCATAAATGCGAAGCCGTTAGACCCGCGAAAGCGTCCAAAGCGCACCATCACCACCGCGGCGATGGTACCGAGGATCGCCGCCGCCGTCGCCGCGCAGGCGGCGATGGTCAGACTCAGCCCCACCGCGCTCATCATCGCGTCATCGTGGAACAGTTCGCTATACCAACGCGTCGACCACCCGGCCCAGACCGTTACCAGCTTCGAGCTGTTGAACGAGTAGATCACCAGCATCAGCATCGGGGCATAGAGGAAGGTGAACCCGAGCACGAGGATCAGAATGCGCCACGGCGAGCGTACTACCGGCAAGTCGTTCATCCCTGCTCTCCCATCTGTTTTTGCTGGTGCTTGTGGAACCACATGATCGGCACGATCAGCAGCAGCAGCATGACAATCGCCACCGCCGAGGCGACCGGCCAGTCGCGGTTGTTAAAGAACTCCTGCCACAGCACGCGGCCAATCATGATGCTGTCCGGCCCGCCCAGCAGTTCCGGGATCACGAACTCCCCCACCGCCGGGATAAACACCAGCATCGAACCGGCAATAATGCCGCCTTTGGTGAGCGGGACGATCACCTGGAAGAAGGTCTTCAGCGGCCGGGCGCCGAGATCCAGCGAGGCCTCCACCAGCGAATAGTCGATGCGGGTCAGCGCGGTGTAGATCGGCAGCACCATAAACGGCAGATAGGCATACACAATACCGATATACACCGCCAGGTTGGTGTGCAGGATCTCCAGCGGCTGATCGATAACCCCTAACCACAGCAGGAAGTTATTCAACACGCCGTTGCTTTTCAGCAGCCCCATCCAGGCATAAACGCGGATTAAGAATGACGTCCACGACGGCAGGATCACCAGCAGCAGAAGAATATTGCGCGTCGACGGCTTGCTGTGCGCCACCGCCCAGGCCAGCGGATAGCCCAGCAGCAGGCAGCAGATCGTCGATATGCCCGCCACCTGCAGCGACTGGAGATAAGCTTCGAAATAGAGCGGATCGTCAGTCAACTGCAGGAAGTTGGCAAAGTTGAGGGTCAGCGTCAGCTGGCCATCCGCCCACTCCATCAGCTCGGTGTAGGGAGGGATCGCCCGCGCCATCTCGGCAAGACTTATCTTGAACACGATCAGGAACGGCAGCATGAACAACAGGATCAGCCACAGATAGGGCAGCGCAATCACCAGCTTGCGGCCATGCGCCATCTGCAGGCGCGCCGCCCACAGCCCGAAGCCGCCCGGTTTTTTCGCCCCTGACGGGGATTCAACGGTACTCATCGCCCTCTCCTTACACCGTCAGCACTACGCAGCTATCCGCATCCCAGCATAAACGCACCTCGTCACCCCAGGTGGGCGTTCCTTTCCGATGGCGGTGTTCATTCTGCAACTGGGCGCTGATCATCTGCCCGCTTTGCAGGCGCACATGATAGATAGAGAGATCCCCGAGATAGGCGATATGAATCACCTCGCCGACGGCAAAATTGTAGCCGTCCGCCGGTGGTTCATCGCACAGCATGATCTTCTCCGGGCGCAGCGCCACCCAGACCGGCACGTTGTCCACCACCGACGCGTCGGGGTCGACCTTCAGCGGGTGCACCAGTCCTGGCGAACTCAACACCAGGCCATCCTCCAGACGCTCCTTCACCAGCCCTTCAAAGACGTTCACCGAGCCGATGAACTCGGCGCTATAGCGGGTGGTCGGGTGCTCGTAAATCTCTTCCGGTTCGCCAATCTGCACAAACTTGCCGCGGTTCATGATGGCGATACGGCCCGCCATGGTCATCGCCTCTTCCTGGTCGTGAGTCACCATCACGCAGGTCACGCCAACGCGTTCGAGAATATCCACTACCTCCAGCTGCATGCGATCGCGCAGCTTTTTGTCCAGCGCGCCCATCGGCTCATCGAGTAGCAGCAGCTTCGGCCGTTTCGCCAGGCTACGCGCCAGCGCGACGCGCTGGCGCTGGCCGCCAGAGAGCTGGTGCGGCTTGCGTTTGGCATATTCCTGCATATGCACCAGAGCCAGCATCTCCTGCACCCGGGCGGTGATTTCCGCCTTAGGCAGACGATCCTGCTTCAGACCGAAGGCGATATTCTGCTCAACGGTCATATGGGGAAACAGGGCGTAGGACTGGAACATCATATTGATAGGCCGCTGATAGGGCGGCACGCGCGCCAGATCCACGCCGTCGAGCATAATCTGCCCGGCGGTCGGTTGTTCAAAGCCCGCCAGCATACGCAGCAGGGTCGATTTCCCGCAGCCTGATGCGCCCAGCAGAGCAAAAATTTCGCCTTTATAGATAGTGAGACTGACGTCGTCGACCGCGTGCTGGCCATCGAACGACTTGGTTAAGTTACGGATTTCCAGTAGCGGGGTCAGCGCTTTGGGGGCTTTCGCCTGTGGGCGGGGCATTACGTCGTTCAATCGGGTGCTCTCCGGCAAAAAAACGATCACCATATGGTCCGGTGCCATACTTCGTGCTTAACAGTGCAATTGCACCATCCTGGTGCTTCTGCTCGCCGGGCGCGCTGCCATTTCCCGGCGAGTGCAGATCTGATTCGGCCCGTGTTCGACGGGCCGTCAGAGATTATTTGCCGCTCTTCACTTTGGTCCACGCGCGAGTGCGCACGCGGTCAATCTTCGGATCCTGCACCTTCAGCGTGAACAGTTTGGCGAACACATCCGCTGGCGGATAAATCGCCGGGTTGTTACGGATCGTCTCGCTGACCAGCGGTGTGGAGGCCTTGTTGCCGTTGGCGTAGAACACCTGGTCGCTGATTTTAGCGATCACATCCGGGCGCATCAGATAGTTAAGGAACTGATAGGCTTCATCTTTATTCTTGGCGTCGGCCGGCATGGCAAAGACATCAAAGAACGCCAGCGCGCCTTCTTTCGGAATAAAGTAGGAGACGTTAACGCCGTTCTTCGCCTCTTTCGCGCGGTTGGCCGCCTGCCAGACATCCCCTGCCCAGCCGATCGCCACGCAGATGTCGCCGTTGGCAAGGTCATTAATATATTGCGAAGAGTGGAAGTAGCGAATGTTCGGCCGCAGCTTCAGCAGCAGATCGGTCGCCGGGCCGGTGTAATCATCCGCTTTGCTGCTGTTCGGATCCTTGCCGAGGTAGTTCAGCACGGTGGCGAAAATCTCTTCCGGCGCGTCGAGGAAGGAGACGCCGCAGCTTTTCAGTTTTTCAAGGTTCTCCGGCTTCAGCACCAGATCCCAGCTGTCCACCGGCGCATCTTTACCGAGGACGGCTTTCACCTTATCCACGTTGTAGCCAATGCCCGTCGTCGCCCACAGGTAAGGCATGGCGTATTTATTCTCAGGGTCATGCTTGGCGACCAGCTTCAACACTTCGGGATCAAGGTTCTTCCAGTTGGGCAGCTTGCTCTTGTCCAGCGGCTGGAACACGCCCGCCGCCAGCTGGCGCTCAAGGAAGCTTGCCGACGGTACCACCAGGTCGAAACCGGTGCTGCCGGCCATTAATTTGCCTTCCAGTACTTCGTTGGAATCAAAAACGTCATACACGACTTTAATCCCGGTCTCTTTTTCAAAATTCGCTACCGTGTCCGGCGCAATATAATCAGACCAGTTATAAACATGCAGGGTTTTTTGTTCGGCGGCGAGCGAACCGGCAGAGACGGCCATCAGCGCACCCGTAACCAGACCTGTTAACCATTTTTTACCAAAGGCGGTCATATCTCTTATCCTTCTCAACGCCCGTTAATTTACGGGCTCAAATATACGCATTTCAACGCATGCAAGAATCATGCATATTTTTTCATTGCCTGAGAAAAGGAGAGCGGATCTCTCCCGGAGTGGTTGCTCGCAACTGGAAGCATCGCCAGAATAACTGTAGCCAGAATAAGAGGCTATAGCCCAGGTAAAAAAACGCCTTTTATCAAATTTTTATGCAATAACGGTCTACGTGATAAGCCAAAACGGCCTGAATGGCGGTGAATAATGCTTTAAGAGAAGGATAAACGCAGAATAAAAGCGGGTAATACGCAGCCGCTGCGGTAGTGGCTGCGCTAATTTTAGGCAGGTTTAGTGAAGAAAATGGTATTGCACGTTTTCCGCCGCGGGCTCTTCTTCTTCGCCTTTGTACAGCAGCTGGTTGGCGCCGGCTTCGAGGATCACCATTGAGATCTGCTCTTCGCTTTGGCGGAAGAACCAGGCGAACTGCTCCATGGTCACCCCCGGGCCGATAGACAACGACTGACAGACCACCAGCTTGGGCAAGTTATCGTCCTGAATATCGATAAACGCCTTCACAGTTAACGAACTGGCGTTGATAGCCGAGAGATCCGCCGACAGCGCCAGCAGAGCGGACGGCTTCACCTCCGCGAGGGCGGAAAAGAGCACCACGTTGTCTACCAGGTCAATTTTGGCATCAAAAATACCGTCGAAATTCTGCATATGCGGCAGATGCAATGCCTGGCAGGAATCGCACTCAAAAAAGCTGATGCCGATCTCATCCAGCCAGCGGCGTAGCGTATCCAGACCTGGAACGACCAGTGAATCCATAGTGCCTGTGACCCCTTACAATGAAAAAACGACGCCATAGCTTACGCAAAAAAAGCGCCGCATACCATGACAGACTTGCATCCAGCGGCTAGCCGCCTATTTTCAAACAGAATTCCGGCGTCGCCTGGCGCTCGATCCAGGCGATCATCCGGCTGGCGATGTCCACGCCGGTGGTGGTTTCCACCCCTTCCAGCCCCGGCGAGGCATTCACCTCCATCACCAGCGGCCCGCGGGTGGCGCGTAAAATATCGACACCGGCGACATCGAGCCCAAGGGTTTGCGTCGCCTTGATGGCAATCGCCCGCTCCTCGTCGCTAATCTGCGCCACCGTGGCCATGCCGCCGCGGTGCAGGTTAGAACGAAAGTCGCCCTCTTTAGCCCGCCGTTCGATCGCCGCCACCACCTCATTGCCGACCACCAGGCAGCGAATATCGCAGCCTTTCGCCTCGGCAATATATTCCTGCACCAGAATATGCGCATTCAGCCCGCGAAAGGCGTCGATCACGCTCTCCGCCGCCTGACGGGTCTCCGCCAGCACCACGCCGATCCCCTGGGTGCCTTCCACCAGCTTCACCACCAGCGGCGCCCCGCCCACCATGGCGATCAGGTCGCTGGTGTCATCGGGGGAGTGAGCGATGCCGGTCAGCGGCAAATCGATACCCTGGCGCGCCAGCAGCTGCAGCGAGCGCAGCTTATCGCGAGCGCGGGTGATGGCGACCGACTCATTCAGCGGATAGCTTCCCAATAGTTCAAACTGACGCAAAGCCGCGGTGCCATAGTAGGTGATCGCCGAGCCAATCCGCGGGATCACCGCATCAAAATGCGGTAGCTGACGCCCTTTGTAGTGGATGGACGATGCCACCGGACTGACATTCATATAACAGGAAAGCGGATCGAGGATCTCGACCTGATGCCCGCGCTGTTGCGCCGCTTCGCGCAGGCGTCGACATGAATAAAGCGTTCCATCCCGGGATAATATGGCAATTTTCATCCTGCACCTCTGCAAAAAGACCCGCTCTGGCGGGCCTCAGCTATCGAACACACTTTCACCTTTCCTGCGGCCGGCGGCGGAGATCACCTGGCCGGAGCAGCAGTGTACACGTAATCAGCGTGTTGCCCACCCCTGCTTATGCAGATAGTCGAGAATAAACGGACGACTCTCTTTCACGATAGTGCGACGGATATGATCGCTCCAGGTATCGCGGCGGGCGTTGCTGCCGCGCGACAGATAATAGTGCGCCAGCTGGTCGTCATAGTCCGCCAGCAGCGCGTTATCCAGCGGCTGATAGTGGTTCTCATGCACCAGCATGGCGGCCGGCATCCGCGGCTTGATGTCCGGGTTATCCGCCGGCCAGCCAAGGCAAAGACCGAACAGCGGCAGGACGTGCTGCGGCAGCGCCAGCAGCTCGGTCACCGCCTCGATGCTATTACGCAACCCGCCGATATAGACGCCGCCCAGCCCGAGGGACTCGGCGGCAATCAGCGCGTTTTGCGCCAGCAGCGCCGTATCGACGACGCCGATCAGCAGCTGTTCAGCCAGCCCCAGCTGCGCCTGTGGGCAAATCTGCAGGTGGCGGTTAAAGTCGGCGCAGAAGACCCAAAACTCCGCCGCCTGGGCGACGTGCTGCTGGCCGCCGGTCAGCGGGACCAGTTGCTCACGCAGCGCCGGGTCGGTAATACGGATGATGGAGGTGCATTGTAAAAAACTCGAGGTCGATGCCGCTTGCGCGCTGGCGATAATTTCTGCGCGCTGTTCGTCGCTCACGGGGGCATCGGTGAAGTGGCGGATGGAACGGTGGCTGCGCAGCAGCTCAATGGTCGGCGTCATTACGTTTTTCTCTGTCAGACAAGGATTCAGGCTTTGGAGAGTGCGTTAACTGCGGGGCCACGATCTGCGCCATCCGCCACATAACGACGATGGCGGCGGGGATCATCAGTACGATCCCGGCAAAGAGCATCACCAGCGCCGCGGTCGGGCTGGCAATGGGCGCAGGCAGCTGGACATACTGGTTAAGCGAGAGCCAGGCGAGGGTTAACAGCCCCATCCCGAGGATCTCAACCAGCAGAATGCTTTTCGGCAACGGGGCAAATTTTCGCATCACACCTCTCCGGTTGATAAGCGCGGCGCATCAGACAATCTCACTACGCCGCCGGGTCAGTATACGGGTTTTGATAGTACGACATTTATCAAACATAGCCGTAAACCATCGAAGCAAAAGGCAGAACCTTCTTTCCCTCACCGGTCAATGCAGGCATCATAAGCGCCATTCGCCATCCGGCTGAGGTTTAAGGAGAGAAGCAATGTTTACCGTTATTTTTGGTCGTCCAGGCTGCCCTTACTGCGTTCGCGCCAAAGAGCTGGCAGAAAAACTGACCAACGAGCGTGATGACTTTAACTACCGTTACGTGGATATTCACGCCGAAGGCATCAGCAAAGCTGACCTGGAAAAGACCGTCGGCAAACCGGTTGAAACCGTGCCGCAGATCTTCGTCGACCAGAAACACATCGGCGGTTGCACCGATTTCGAAGCCTGGGCGAAAGAGAACCTTGGCCTGTTTGCCTGAGTCAATTTATTTGCTCGATGAGTGACTGCGCCAGGTATCAAGCCAGGCGCAGATAAACAAAAAGCACAACGCCCCGAGCGCGCACCAGAACACCGCGCTCAGTACCCACGCCATCTCCTGCCAGAACGTTCTGTGCGTCACGAAGAACAGCCGCATCGTCACCATACAGACCGGCGCCGCCAGCATCGCACCCAGCAAAGGACGCAGTACCCGCTGTCCGGGAGAGAGGCAGCTCGCCGCCGCCCCTGGCAGCAAAAAGAAGAGCAGGCCCAGCTCCGGGTTGCCGCTGGCGCGAAAGGCCCCTTTCATATGTAATAGCAGCGATAAGCACACCACAATGAACAGAACGAAGCCGCAGATAATACCGGCCCAACTACGCTCAGACTTCACCGTATCCTCCTGATGTTGCCTCTAACTCACGTCCACGTCGCCCAGTCAGATAAAGCATTTCGGCAATCCATGCCAATAACTCCCCAACCAGCCTAAAAACGATTGTCACTAGCCGCCGCATCCAGGAAGGATTAAACTAGCGGGTATATTTTTGCTGGTTATAACAGGGTGCCAGAATAGGTTCGCCACAACGCGAACGCCTGAGCAACCTTAGACCAAATAACCATTTCCTTCAACAACTTACTAGTAAATGAGAAGTTGGCTTTCGTGAATATAAACGTCGCAGATTTGTTAAACGGGAATTACATCCTGTTATTATTCGTTGTACTTGCATTAGGACTATGCCTGGGAAAACTGCGTCTCGGCTCAGTACAACTTGGTAATTCCATTGGCGTTTTAGTCGTTTCTCTCTTATTAGGTCAACAGCATTTCGCGATTAACACTGATGCCCTTAATCTCGGCTTTATGCTGTTTATTTTTTGCGTCGGCGTGGAAGCCGGACCCAACTTTTTTTCCATTTTTTTCCGCGACGGCAAAAACTACCTGATGCTGGCGCTGGTGATGGTCGGCAGCGCGATGCTGATCGCCACCGTGCTGGGCAAAGTGTTCGGCTGGGATATTGGTCTTACCGCCGGGATGCTGGCGGGCGCCATGACCTCCACCCCGGTGCTGGTGGGCGCGGGCGACACCCTGCGCCATTTCGGCCTGCCCAGCGATCAGCTGGCGCAGTCGCTTGACCATCTGAGCCTCGGCTATGCCCTGACCTACCTGGTCGGCCTGGTGAGTCTGATCGTCGGCGCCCGCTATATGCCCAAGCTGCAGCATCAGGATCTGCAGACCAGCGCCCAGCAAATCGCCCGCGAGCGCGGCCTCGATACCGATTCAAAACGTAAAGTGTACCTGCCGGTGATCCGCGCCTACCGCGTTGGCCCGGAGCTGGTTGCCTGGGCGGATGGCAAAAATCTGCGCGAGCTGGGTATTTATCGCCAGACCGGCTGCTATATCGAACGCATCCGCCGCAACGGCATTCTGGCCAACCCGGACGGCGACGCGGTGCTGCAGATGGGCGACGATATTGCGCTGGTGGGTTATCCGGACGCGCACGCTCGCCTCGACCCGAGCTTCCGTAACGGCAAAGAGGTATTCGACCGCGATCTGCTCGACATGCGCATCGTCACCGAAGAGATTGTGGTCAAAAACCACAACGCCGTCGGCCGCCGCCTGGCGCAGCTGAAGCTCACCGACCACGGCTGTTTCTTAAACCGGGTGATCCGCAGCCAGATTGAAATGCCTATCGACGATAACGTGGTGCTGAACAAAGGCGACGTGCTGCAGGTCAGCGGCGACGCCCGCCGCGTAAAAACCGTGGCCGACCGCATCGGCTTCATCTCCATTCACAGCCAGGTGACCGACCTGCTGGCCTTCTGCGCCTTCTTTATCGTCGGCCTGATGATCGGCATGATCACCTTCCAGTTCAGCTCTTTTAGCTTCGGCATCGGCAACGCCGCCGGCCTGCTGTTCGCCGGCATTATGCTTGGCTTCCTGCGCGCCAACCACCCAACCTTCGGCTATATCCCGCAGGGGGCGCTGAACATGGTGAAAGAGTTTGGCCTGATGGTGTTTATGGCCGGGGTCGGACTCAGCGCCGGGGCCGGGATCAATAATGGTCTGGGCGCCGTCGGCGGTCAGATGCTGGCGGCAGGGCTTATTGTCAGCCTGTTGCCGGTGGTGATCTGCTTCCTGTTCGGCGCCTATGTGCTGCGCATGAACCGGGCAATGCTGTTTGGCGCCATGATGGGCGCCCGCACCTGCGCCCCGGCAATGGAGATCATCAGCGATACCGCGCGCAGCAACATTCCGGCGCTCGGCTACGCAGGCACCTACGCCATCGCCAACGTGCTGCTTACCCTTGCCGGGACGCTCATCGTGATCATCTGGCCAGGGCTACAATAAATTTTTGAGAAAAAAGCCGTCACAGGCAGAACTTTTTCTCAGGGCATCAGTCATAAGTAATGCCACTGCTTTTCTTTGATGTCCCCATTTTGTGGAGCCCATCAACCCCGCCACTTCGGTTCAAGGTTGATGGGTTTTTTGTTGCCTGAATTTATCCCTCACGCATGTCTCGCACCGCCTCAGCGCCCCTCTTCCTGCGCCCTCTCCCCCGCCAGCTGCCCAACCAGCAGCCGGATTGCCGCCTTCGACAGCGGCGCGCGGTCGGTGACAAAGTGCAAAGTCATCCCTTCAATAAAGGCGTCGAGGCCGCGGGCGGTATCGGGGGCGAACCATTGCTCCAGCGTCTGCTGGCTGCGCCGCATCCAGTTCTGCATCACCCCCTTTAGCGCTGGCTGGCTGCTGCAGAACGCGTACAGCTGATACATCAGCTCCATATTGCGCGCCGTGGTCACCTGGGCGCTGAAGATCAGCTCCGCGATGGCATCGCAGGCTTGTTCCCGGTTCGTTACCCCGGCAAAGCATTGCTGATACTGCGCCGACATCTCGGCGGTAAACTGGCTGAACGCCTCCTCAACCAGCGCCTCGATGCCGCTGAAATAATAGGTCAACGACCCCAGCGGCACATTCGCGCAGAGGGCGATTTTGCGGTGCGTCACCGCCTGGACGCCGTGCGCCGCGATGGTGTCCAGCGTCGCCTGCAGGATGCGCTCGCGGCGCTGCGGATCGTTCGGTCTACGGGTCATGATTTTCCTCTTCCGGTTTATGTACAAATGTACACATGCTTGCTACTGTTGTCTTCACTCTTCTCCTTTAAGGCGTTTACGGATGACGACGCAAACCTCGCGCAGAGCGCTCCAGCTTCGGCTGTGGGCGCTGTTTATGTTCTTTTTCATCCCCGGCTTATTAATGGCCTCCTGGGCTACCCGCACGCCGGCGATCCGCGATCAGTTGATGCTTTCTACGGCAGAAATGGGCGTGGTGCTGTTTGGTCTGTCGGTGGGGTCGATGAGCGGTATTCTCTGCTCAGCGTGGCTGGTGAAGCGCTTTGGTACCCGCAAGGTCATCCGCACCACCATGTCCTTCGCCGTACTCGGCATGCTGGTGCTCAGCCTGGCCCTGTGGGTCTCTTCCGCCCCGCTGTTCGCCTTCGGCCTGGCCATCTTTGGCGCCAGCTTTGGCTCTGCAGAAGTCGCTATTAACGTCGAAGGCGCGGCCATCGAGCGAGAGATGAATAAAACGGTGCTGCCGATGATGCATGGCTTCTACAGCTTTGGCACCCTGTTCGGCGCCGGGGTGGGCATGGCAGTGACCGGATTCGGCCTGCCTGCCGCCCCGCATATCCTGGCGGCCGCGCTGGTGGCTATTCTGCCCATCGCCATTGCCATCCGCGCCATTCCCGATGGCACCGGTAAAAACGCCGCCGAAGCCGCCCACGGTGAGGCGAAGGGTCTGCCGGTATGGCGCGACGCGCAGTTGCTGCTGATCGGGGTCATCGTCCTGGCGATGGCCTTTGCCGAAGGCTCGGCCAACGACTGGCTGCCGCTGCTGATGGTGGACGGCCACGGCTTTAGCCCCACCTCCGGCTCGCTGATCTATGCCGGCTTCACCCTCGGCATGACGCTGGGCCGCTTTACTGGCGGCTGGTTTATCGATCGCTACAGCCGGGTGACGGTGGTCCGCGGCAGCGCGGTGATGGGCGCCCTGGGTATTGGCCTGATCATCTTCGTCGATAACCCCTGGGTGGCGGGCATCTCGGTACTGCTGTGGGGCATCGGCGCCTCGCTCGGCTTCCCGCTGACCATCTCCGCCGCCAGCGATACCGGGCCGGACGCGCCCAAGCGCGTCAGCGTGGTGGCGATCACCGGTTATCTTGCTTTCCTCGTCGGGCCGCCGCTGCTGGGCTTCCTCGGCGAACACTTCGGCCTGCGCAGCGCCATGATGGTGGTGCTGGGTCTGGTGATGGTGGCGGCACTGGTCGCCCGCGCGGTGGCTAAGCCACAATCTGAACCCGTTATGGAGAACAGCTAATGAGCATCAAACTGATTGCGGTGGATATGGACGGCACCTTTTTAAGCGATGCCAAAACTTACAACCGGCCGCGCTTCCTCGCCCAGTACCAGCGAATGCGTGAACAGAATATTCGCTTCGTGGTCGCCAGCGGCAACCAGTATTATCAGCTGATCTCCTTTTTCCCGGAGATCGCCCATCAGATCGCCTTTGTGGCGGAAAACGGCGGCTGGGTGGTGAGCGGCAATGAAGACGTCTTCAACTGCCAGCTGCCGCTCCACCATTTCAACGCCGTGGTCGATCATCTGCAGACCCTGCCGAATATCGAAATCATCGCCTGCGGGAAGCGCAGCGCCTACACTCTCAACCGCTATAACGACGCGCTGAAGAATGTGGCGGCGAAGTATTATCACCGCCTCGAACTGGTGGATGATTTTAACCACCTTGATGACGCGATCCTCAAATTTGGTCTCAACGTACCGGACAGCCTGATCCCGGAAATTCAGCCGAAGCTGCACGCGGCGCTGGGGGATATGGTCACCGCGGTGGCCACCGGCTACGGCAGTATTGACTTAATTATGCCTGGGGTGCACAAAGCCAACGGCTTGCGCATTTTGCAGCAGCGCTGGGGCATTGAGGATCATGAGGTGGTGGCGTTCGGCGATAGCGGCAATGATATCGAGATGCTGCAGCACGCCGGATTTGGCTTTGCCATGGCCAACGCCCGGGAAGACGTCAAAGCCGTCGCCAGCCATCACGCGCCGCACAACAATGAAGAAGGCGTGCTGCAGATTATTGATAAGGTGTTAAATCGCGAAGCGCCGTTCGCCTGATAAGACCCCGGATGCCTTTGTGCATCCGGGTTTGCCACCGGTTACGCCTGCTGCGAATTGCCGACGCTTTTATCTTTCAGGAAGTAGATCATCAGCCCCAGCCACAGTACTCCGCCCAGCAGGTTAAACAGGCTGAACAAGCCGTTGCCCCCCAGCTCATAAGCATGTTTGCTGAGCTCAATGCCGACGGTGAAGATCAGCATCTGCAGCATTCCCATCGCCGCCGAGACCGTGCCTTTGCTCATCTCGCTGGCGAACAGCGTTAAGCGCACGAGCCCGGCATTCGCGAGGCCAATTCCGAAGGCGTAAAAGCTCAGGCCGGCGGTCATCCACAGATAAGCGTGGGAAGAGACCACGGTCGCCGCCGCGGAGAGGATCAGACCAAACATGATCGGCCAGCCGCCCATGATAATCAGCGAGCGCACGGTACGGCGCGAAGTCAGGCGCGCCAGCACCAGGTTACCGGCAATCAGCGCGCCGAAAATCGGCACCTGCAGCATGCCATACTCATAGCTGGTGGCCTGTTCGCCGCTGATAATAATCACCGGCGACTGGGCAATCCACGCCAGCAACGGCAGGCTGACGAAGCCTGTCGCCAGCGCACCGGCGACGAAGCGCAGGTTTTTCAGCACCAGGCGATAATCGCGGCCCAGCTCTTTAACCGACAGCTTTTCGCCCAACCGCGTCGCGGTTTCCGGCATCGCCCGCTGCAGCCCGACGAATGAGATGGCCGCCAGCACGGCGAACAGGACGAACATCATCTCCCATGGCAGCACGTGCACCCAGGCGGCGCCCACCAGCGGCCCCAGCAGCGGGGCAATCAGCGCCACGTTGGCCATCAGGGCGGTGATTTTGATACACACCGCCTCCTCAAAGGACTCCTGAATCGCCGCATAGCCTACCGCGCCGATAAAGCACAGGCTGATCCCCTGCAGGAAGCGCAGCAGGGTAAACTGCTCAATGGTCTGCGCCAGCAGCGTCGCCAGACAGGTGACGATAAACCATACCACCCCGGTCAACATCACCGGGCGGCGGCCAATACGGTCCGACAGCGGCCCCAGCAGCCACTGTAAAAACATGCCGCCGGCCAGATAGGCGGTCATCGAGGTAGGTACCCATTCGTTGCCCACCTGAAACTCCTGAACCACGGCCAGCATACCCGGCTGGATCATATCGTTGCCGATATAGGTGGAAAACTCGTACAGCACCAGACATAGCGGGAACAGCAACGCCTGCCTTCCGAGGCGGCGGCCTGAAAGCGAATAATTTTGCATGAAATCTCTTATCTATCAAAAATCGCGCAAAGTTTAATGAAACTCCCGGCGCGGAGATAGTGAATTGTGGGTGACACCGCACAATATTGCGAATTGCGCGCCGCCGTCCGCACTCTCCCCCTGCTATTCAGCCTGCGTATATATTCCGTTTATGTTTCAGCAATGTGACAAACGATATACTGGCGCTTTTCAGGCGGTTAGCATTGAAATCCATTTGCAAGATTTCTTAACAACCTGATCTTTAAGACAATGCTGCTTTATCTCCACACCGCTTTTTTTTAGGGTAGGCGGCTTATTTGCTATCGGACCAACGAGCCTGGAAGTCTATGCTGGAAAATATTAACTACGCGCTGTTCGCCCTGATCAACGCGACGCCGGCCTCGCCGCAGTGGGCCATTGAGGTGGCGATCCTGATCGCCAAAGATCTGATTCTGATCGTGCCCTTGCTGGTAGTGACATTATGGCTGTGGGGGCCTGCCCAGCGGCAGATGGTGTTTAAGCTGATGCTGGCGCTGATGATTAGCCTGACCGTGTCGTGGGCGATCGGCCACCTCTATCCGCACGATCGGCCGTTTGTCGCCGGCGTAGGCTATAACTTCCTGCATCACGCGGCGGACGACTCCTTCCCCAGCGATCATGGCACCGTCAGCTTTACCTTTGCCCTGGCTTTTCTGTTCTGGCACCGCCTGTGGTCCGGCGCGCTGCTGATGGCCATCGCCGCCGCCATCGCCTGGTCCCGCGTCTATCTCGGCGTGCACTGGCCTCTGGATATGGTCGGCGGTCTGCTGGCCGGAATGTGCGGCTGCCTCGGCGCGGCGCTGATCTGGCATACGTTCGGACCGGCGCTGTATCGCCAGCTGCAGCGACTGTATCGTCTCTGCTTCTCCCTGCCGATCCGCAAAGGCTGGGTACGCGGCTAAACGCCAGCCGTCGCTGCGGCCACCGCGTGACTAACCCGTAAGCGACAGGTAAAATCCCGCTAACGCCCTGCCCCCGCAGGGCGATTTTAGCGCAGAGGGAATATGGAAACTCGCCGTGACGAACGTATCAGTCAGCTCATTCAGGCACTCAAACGCAGCGATAAGCTACATCTGAAAGAAGCCGCCTCCCTGCTTGGAGTGTCGGAAATGACCATTCGTCGCGACCTCAATGGCCACAGCGGCCCGGTTGTGCTGCTCGGCGGATACATTGTGCTGGAGCCGCGCAGCGCCACCCATTACCTGCTAAGCGATCAAAAAACCCGGCTGGTCGAGGAAAAGCGCCGCGCCGCTCGCCATGCGGCCGCGCTGCTGGAGGCCCATCAGATGGCTTTCTTCGACTGCGGGACCACCACGCCGTGGATCATTGACGCCATCGATGATGCCCTGCCCTTCACCGGCGTCTGTTACTCCCTGAATACCTTCCTGGCCCTGCAGGAGAAACCGCAGTGTCGCGCGGTCCTGTGCGGTGGGGAATTTCACGCCAGCAACGCGATTTTTATGCCGCTGAGCCTTGAGGACACCCTCAGCCATCTGAGCCCTGACATCGCCTTTTACTCGGCGGCAGGCATTGACTGCGAGCAGGGGGCGACCTGCTATAACCTGGAGGAGCTGCCGGTCAAGCACTGGGCGATGCGTCACGCGCGCTACCACGTGCTGGTGGTCGACCACAGCAAGTTTGGCAAAGTGCGTCCGGCGCGCATGGGGGCGTTAGCGAAATTTGACGTGATCGCCAGCGATATCTGCCCGGATAATGAGCTGGTCGCGCTGGCGAAGGCGCAGCAGATCTCCCTGCTGTATTGAGGCGTCACTGACCGCGCCCCGCCGGGCGCGGTCATGGCATCAGGAGAACCAGCTGCCGAACCAGCCGTGGAGTTTCATCAGTACGAAGTCGATCATCCGGCTGAAGAAACCGCCCTCTTTCACCGGCTCCATGACGATCAGCGGGCGCTGCTCGATGGTTTTATCATTCAGCTTAAAGTCGATAGTCCCGACCACCTGCCCCTTCTCCAGCGGCGCGGTAAGCTGCGGCTGATTTAAGGTGTAGCTGGCTTTCAGGTTTTTCAGCTGGCCCTTCGGCAGGGTGATAGAGCCCGCCTCGCCGGCTCCCAGTTTCGCTTCGCTGCTGTCGCCAAACCATACGCGCTGGGTAACGAAGGTGGCATCCGGTTTAATCGGCGTCACGGTTTCATAGAAGCGGAAGCCCCAGGTCAGCAGTTTTTCTGACTCGTTAAAGCGAATGCGGTCAGTTTTGGTCCCCAGTACCACGGCGATCAGACGCATATCACCCTGGGTGGCCGAGGAGACCAGGTTATAGCCGGCCCCGGCGGTGGTCCCGGTTTTTACACCATCGGCGTTGAGGTTGGTGCTCCACAGCAGACGGTTGCGGTTCGGCTGGCGAATTTTATTGAAGGTGAACTCTTTCTCTTTATGTACCGCGTACTCTTCCGGCACATCGTGGATCATCGCTTTGGTCAGCAGCGCCATATCGCGGGCGGTACTGAACTGACCCGGCGCATCAAGGCCGTGGACGGTCATAAAGGTGGTGTTGGTCAGCCCCATTTTTTTGGCATAGCCGTTCATCAGGCTGACGAATGCATCCTGGCTGCCCGCCACGTAGTCGGCAATGGCAATACTGGCGTCGTTACCGGACTGAATAATGACCCCTTTGTTCAGATCTTCCACCGAGACCTGCATGCCAGGCTTGAGGAACATCACCGATGAGCCGCGCAGCGCCGGGTTGCCGGTCGCCCAGGCATCACGTCCGACGGTCACCATATCGGTGAGCTTGATTTTTCCCGCTTTTATCGCCTGCCCCACCACGTAGCTGGTCATGATCTTCGTCAGACTGGCCGGGTCGAGTTTTTCATCGGCATTGCCTTCGCTGAGCACCTTCCCGCTGGCGTAGTCCATCAGGATCCAGGCGCGAGCGTCAATCGAAGGGGCGTCGGGGAGTTGTTCTGCAGCCTGCACCGCAGGTGCGACAAGAAATAACAGCGCGCAACCTGCAGCGAGGCCGCGAAGGGAAAAAGCGTCATGCATCATAAGAGCCACCCAAGTATCCTTTCCAAACAAAATATGCCGCACCACTCTGACCGCGCCGCAGCAACCGGTGAGTAAAGCGTACAAATGACCTTAAAGAAACAGCGAGTTGGTAAAGTTTTTAAAGTTTACGCAATAACGTGCCGCTGTGCTTTAATCAGAACAACTTTTTTGATCGTGATTGCCTAAATATTAACTTTATCCCAACATGATCGCCGATCGCGCTGCAACGGCAGTGAAACAAACTCAGGAGCGAAAATGATTACACTGTGGGGACGTAATAACTCGACCAACGTGAAGAAAGTACGCTGGGTGCTGGAGGAGTTGGATCTTCCTTATGAGCAGATCCTCGCCGGGCTGGAGTTTGGTCTCAATCATGACCCGGAATATCTGGCGATGAACCCGAACGGGCTGGTGCCGCTGTTAAAAGACGATGCTACCGGGGTGGTGTTGTGGGAATCAAATACCATTATTCGCTACCTTGCCGCCCAGTACGGCGTCGATCGCCTGTGGCTGGCCGCACCGGCGCAGCGCGCGCAAGGGGAAAAGTGGATGGACTGGTCCAACGGCACGCTCTCTCCCGCCCATCGCCCGGTGTTAATGGGCCTGGTCAGGACGCCGCCGGAGCAGCGCGATCCGGCGGTCATCGCCGCGGGGATCGGCGCCTGTGAATCGCTGTTTGCCATGCTTGATGACGAACTGGCGAAAACGCCATGGCTCTCTGGCGAGCACTTCGGCCTTGGCGATATTGCCGTTGCCCCCTTCGTCTACAATCTGCTGACGATCCTCGATACCTGGCAACCGCGACCCCATCTGCAGCGCTGGTATCAGCAGATTAGCCAGCGCCCCGCCTGGCACGCGGTCGTGAAGATCCCGGTCACCTGAGGTTAACCCTCCGGACTCAAGCGCAACAGTTCGCCGTTAGACTCGTCGGTTAATACGTACAGATAGCCGTCGGGTCCCACGCGGACGTCGCGGATACGCTTCCCGCGCGCCTCCAGTAACCTCCCCTCCTCGCGGACCTGATTACCGTCCACCGATAAGACGATAAGCGACGTCTCCTTCAGCGCGCCGATAAACAGCTTATGCTGCCACTGGGGAAAAGTCTGCGCCGCGTAAAAGGCCATCCCGCTCACCCCGGGGGAGACCGGCCAGACATACAGGGGAGGCTCGGTACCCGGGGCCGTCTTGCCCTTGGCCTCCGGGATCGGCAGGCCGCTGTAGTTAATGCCATGCGTCGCCAGCGGCCAGCCGTAGTTTTTCCCCGCCTGCGGGATGTTAATTTCATCCCCGCCGCGCGGGCCGTGCTCATTGAGCCACAGCGCGTCGCTCCATGGGTTCATCGCCATGCCCTGCGGATTGCGAATACCGTAGGCCCAGATCTCTGGCCTGGCGTCAGCCCGGCCGACAAAGGGATTATCCGGTGGAACGTCCCCGCTCTCCGTCAGGCGGACCACTTTCCCCTGCAGCTTGCTGAGCTCCTGGGCGGTGGCGCGCTGATTGTTCTCTCCCAGACCGATAAACAGATACCCTTTGCCGTCGAACACCAGCCGGCCACCGAAATGATTGCCCACGGAGAGCTTCGGCTGCTGGCGAAACACCACGGTAAAGTTCGACAGCTGCGTGGCATCCTCACTTAACCGCCCGTAGCCTACCGCGGTGCCCGCTTTGCCGCTGGCGTCGCTTTCCGCATAGCTCAGCCAAACCCGTCGCGACTGCGCAAAATCCGGCGCCAGCGCTACATCCAGTAAGCCGCCCTGACCGTTGGCCCACACCTGCGGCACGCCGGATATCGGCGCCGACAGGCCTTTACCTGACTGCCAGCGCTTGAGCTCGCCGCCGCGCAGGGTAATCAACATGCCCTGATCGTCGGGGAGAAACGCCAGACCCCACGGATGGGCCAGCCGGTTTTGCAATACCTCCACCCGCACCGCGGCCTGGCTCAGGGCTGGCAGCGCTAAGGCGCTCAATATCAACAGCAGCGGGATTGGACGCATGGCATTCTCCTTTAGTCAGCTCTGCGCTAAAGGGTAGCCAGCGGGGAAATTTGCGCGGGGATTTTTACATAACCTTTAACAGGGGAAGCGTCCACTTCCCCTGAGTTTCAGCCGATCAGGCATGAGTGATTGGCGACAATTTATTCAATTTATGAATATTTGAAGTCAATCCTGTCAGACAGCGTTCTAGCTTCTCTACGTTAACAGCGATGTACAGCGGACAATCATGATGCCCGCTCATCAGGCATACTGCAGCGGCGGCGAGGGACTCGCCCGCCAGGCGAAGGGCCTCCTTCTCCTCCGGTGAAACGACATTCTGCAGGCGCGGGGCCTGCGCACGCATTTCACGGCAAAGCTCAAACAAGTTATCACGCAGATGGTCATTTTCGCTGACTGACATGTAGCCTTTAGCCTTTCGCAGCTGCAGATAGGCATCAATATCGATATTGGCATTGATGAGCTTCTGCAAAAGATGGCGATATTGTCTGTCAACGGTCATCACAGTTCCTCCTCTGTCGTCCTTTACCCTATCCATAATACGGTTATTTTTTGTGCAAAATGATGCGCCAGGTCAATTATTCCCAAGCCTGTAACACCCTTTACAATGTGACAACCTTACCGCTTTGTAGGATATATACCAAAGATAATGTCATACGATCACAATTAATTTCAAAAAGAAATTAACTCGCAATCATTACCATTAAAAGGCGGAAATAGTGCTGCTAAGATCACACTATACCACAAATGCTATTGCGCGATCGCCAGCCAGAATGCCATAACAAACCATTAATGTAATACGTATAACATTTCATAAAAACAGCGAACGCGGCCCGCGGATCGCTGATAATCTCTCTGCCCGTTTGCAAGGAACTGAAACATGACGCCCGGTAAAAGAAACTACCTCCTGTTGAGTCTTTTCGATTTCCTCTACCTGTTCGCCTGGTCGTCGACCATGGCTTTCTTCGTCATCTGGACCACCCAGCATCTTGGCATCAGCGCCACGAAGACTGGCCTGCTGTACTCGGTCAACGCTTTTATCGCCCTGCTGATGCAACCTTTCTTCGGCTTTATCTCCGACAAGTTCGGCCTGAAAAAACGGCTTATCTGGCTGCTGGTCGCCCTGCTCCTGCCGGTGGGCCCCTTCTTTATCTATGTTTACGCGCCGCTGCTGGTGCACAATTTCTGGTTCGGCGCGCTGCTGGGGGGGATCTATCTGGGGATCATCTTTAACTCCGGCTGCGGGGTGATCGACTCTTACATCGATAAGATTTCCCGTCGCTACCAGTTCGAATACGGTCGGGTGCGGATGTGGGGCTCGTTAGGCTGGGCAGCGGCGGCCTGGATTGTGGGTAAATATATCGACAGCAATCCTAATCTGGCCTTCTGGCTCGCCAGCCTCGCCATCGTCATCGCCGCCATCTGCTTTATGCTGACCAAAATTGAATTAACCGACGCCGATGTGGCGCGAAGCGAATCGCTGAAGGTCTCCCATGCCCTCGAGCTGGCGAAGAACGGTCAGTTCTGGATGCTGCTGCTCTTTACCCTGTTCGTCACGCAAATTTATGACACCTACGATCAGCAGTTTGCCCAGTATTTCTCGCTGCAGTTCTCGACGCCGGAGGAAGGCAACCGCTGGTATGGGATCCTCGCCTCCATTCAGGTGTGCGGCGAAACGCTGTTCTTATGCCTGATGCCGTGGTTTGTTAACCGGACCGGCGCCAAATGGGCGCTGATCATCGCCGGGTTGATCATGTCGGTACGTATTGTCGGGTCAGCCGTGCCCCTCGGTCCGGTGTGGATTGGCGCGGTGAAAATGATGCATGCCCTGGAGAAACCGTTAATTCTGGTATCGGTCTTTAAATTCATCGCTGCCAACTTCGACCACAAGCTCTCTTCGACGGTCTATTTGCTGGTGCTGTTTGTCGCCTCGATCGCCACCGCCATCTACTCTCCGCTGGCAGGCTATCTGTACGATACCATTGGCTTCGCCGACACCTATCTGATCCTCGGCGGCATCGCCGGGCTCTTTACGCTGATCTCCATTTTCACCCTGAAGGATAAGCGCGAGCCGAAAAAGCCCAGCGCCAGGCCTTCCGGGGCCGTTACGCCGGCGCAATAGTCCTCTGCCCGGTAGCCACGCCGGGCGCTACACGTTGCGCGCGACTAACGGCTTTTGCAGGAGCGTTTCCAGCACCCGCAGCGGCGAGAGCTGCGGGTGACTCATCGCTTTCACCGGCAACAGAAAGGTCTGCTCAAGCAGATACTGGCCGCGCATCGCGGCGTGCGGGGTCTGATCGGAAAAGCAGATCCAGGTACTGCCGGCGGCAAAGTCGATCTCCTGCTGCACCCCCTGTCGCTGGTACTCAGGGGTGCTTTTCATCGCATCGTGCAGGGCCAGCATCAGATGATCGTAATGGCTACGCCGACTTTTGGTGATCCCCAGCGCTGCCAGCAGCCAGGCGCCTGACGGCGACCAGGGTTTCAGCCGCGGCAGAAAGCGTGCCGCGAGGGTATCGAAATGCTCCCCTGTCCGCCAGGTTCGCGGTTCGCCGCGGGGATGAATATTGCAAAAGATGCGCAGAATACGATCACCCTTGACCGGGCGCGACGGGAATGCGTCCACATGCAGGCGCGAATCGTCTTTGCGCCAGGAGGTCGTTTCACGCCAGGCGGTAATGGGATGCAGACGCAGACTGGTTTGCGGATGGTGCAGCGCCTCGCCATAGCCTGGCAATAACGCGTCGATCAGCTGCAGCGTCATCTGGTGGTAACGCGCCATCAACCGGGCGATGGCAGCCGTTTTCTGCTTATCCGCCACGCCTCTGAGCATGCGGGTGTCGGGTTGATAGCTGATATTCTTGCGCCTCGGCGCGACCAGCTCAGGGGTCAGCAATGCCTGCTCCGTGGCGGTTAATGAAAACGCCAGCTGCGGCAGATAGAGCACATTTCCCTGCTCAAGGGAGTGTTGGATCTGCGGCGGTTGCGGGGGGATCTCCAGATTACTGAATGGCAGGGTGGCTATCGCCACCGGGGAGCCTGTTGGTGTCATTTCCTTGCCTCTTCTCCTCGCGGTCATCGAGGTATTTAGTAAAGAAATTGTTATCACTTTGTAGATTACAACGTAAATGACGGGCGTTTTTATCAGGAATGGCGGTTTTGACCCGGTGCTGAAGCCCACGCGCTCCTCACCCGAGCGCTTTTTCACCATTAACCGCGACGGAGCTATACTCTTTTTCGCAAAGATCTGTAGAATTCCTGCCCTGACCATTCCAATAATTGAACACTTTTTAAGCTATGAGCAATGTCACGCACCAGCCGAAAATCGGCTTCGTCTCCCTGGGCTGCCCGAAAAATCTCGTGGACTCAGAGCGTATCCTGACCGAACTGCGCACCGAAGGTTATGACGTCGTCCCTACCTACGACAACGCCGATATGGTCATCGTTAACACCTGCGGCTTTATCGATAGCGCTGTGCAGGAATCGCTGGAAGCGATTGGCGAAGCGTTAAAAGAGAACGGCAAGGTGATCGTCACCGGCTGTCTCGGCGCGAAAGAGGATCAGATCCGCGAAGTTCACCCGAAGGTGCTGGAGATCACCGGTCCGCACAGCTATGAGCAGGTGCTGGAGCACGTCCACCACTACTCGCCGAAGCCGAAGCACAACCCGTTCCTCAGCCTGGTGCCGGAACAGGGCGTTAAGCTGACGCCGCGTCACTACGCCTACTTAAAAATTTCTGAAGGCTGCAACCATCGCTGCACCTTCTGCATCATCCCGTCCATGCGTGGCGATCTGGTGAGCCGTCCGATTGGCGAAGTGCTGGCGGAAGCCAAACGCCTCGCTGACGCCGGCGTGAAAGAGCTGCTGGTGATTTCTCAGGACACCTCCGCCTACGGCGTCGATATCAAGCACCGTACCGGTTTCCACAACGGCATGCCGGTGAAGACCAGCATGGTCAGCCTGTGCGAAGAGCTGGCGAAGCTCGGCATCTGGGTGCGCCTGCATTATGTTTACCCGTATCCGCACGTCGACGATGTGATCCCGCTGATGGCGGAAGGCAAAATTCTGCCGTACCTCGATATTCCGCTGCAGCACGCCAGCCCGCGTATTCTGAAGCTGATGAAGCGTCCTGGCTCTGCAGACCGCCAGCTGGCGCGCATTAAGCAGTGGCGTGAAATTTGCCCGGATCTGACCCTGCGCTCTACCTTTATCGTGGGCTTCCCGGGCGAAACGGAAGAAGATTTCCAGATGCTGCTCGACTTCCTGAAAGAGGCGCGTCTCGACCGCGTCGGCTGCTTCAAGTACAGCCCGGTTGAAGGCGCCACCGCCAACGAACTGGCGGATCAGGTGCCGGAAGAGGTGAAAGAGGAGCGCTGGAACCGCTTTATGCAGCTGCAGCAGCAGATCTCTGCCGAGCGTCTGCAGGAGAAAGTGGGCCGCGAAATCCTGGTGCTGGTGGATGAAGTTGACGAAGAAGGCGCCATTGGCCGCAGCATGGCCGACGCCCCGGAAATCGACGGCGCGGTCTACCTGAACGGCGAAACCCGCGTTAAGCCGGGCGACGTGGTGCGGGTGAAAGTCGAGCATGCCGACGAATACGACCTGTGGGGTACCCGGGTCTAGTCCAGCTTCCCGGATAGCGGCTTATCGCATTCCCCAGCCTACGGGGTCCTCCCGTAGGCCCCCCCCCCAGGTCCGCGCAAGCGCAGCGCCGCCGGGTAATTTATCAGTCATCAAGCCTTTATATTGCCGGGTGGCGGCTAACGCCTTACCCGGCCTACAGTTCGTGCGACCTGTCGCTAATTTATTCACCAGTCTTGCTGAAACTGCCGGTGCTGGCGGCCTCAACATCGCTGAGACGTTCCCGGAAGGCCGGGGCAGCCCGCATGGATGCGGGCTGAGGGCCGTGTTTTGCACGGACGCTGCCTCGGCCCGACCCGAAGCCTGCAGGGATAAGTCGAAGGCACCACGCAGTGGCGATGTTGCTGGCCGGAGCCCGGGGGTACAGGGGGCGGCGGCGACTGGCCGCCCCCTGTGCGCTCCCTGCGCCATGCCAGGCATAACGCAGAAGACTAACCGGGAGCGCAATGTGCGCTGAAGCCGCAGCACCGCACGGCGGTGCTTTCCCTCACCCTACCCCTTTAACTTCGGATCCAGCGCATCGCGCAGGCCATCTCCCAGCAGATTAAACGCCAGCACGGTCACGAAAATCGCCACCGCCGGAAACAGCGCTACGTGCGGGGACATCACCATATCCGCCCGCGCCTCGTTGAGCATCGCGCCCCACTCCGGGGTGGGCGGCTGCGCGCCGAGGCCGAGAAACGACAGACTGGCCGCCGAAATAATCGACACCCCAATACGCATCGTGAAGTAAACCACGATCGATGACACCGTCCCCGGCAGGATGTGGTTGAACAGAATGGTGGCGTCGCTGGCGCCGATGCTGCGCGCCGATTCAATAAAGGTCTGCTGCTTTAACACCAGCGTATTGCCGCGCACCAGACGAGCAAACGCCGGGATCGAGAAGATCGCCACGGCGATGATCACGTTGGCCATCCCGCTGCCCATGACAGCGACCACCGCGATCGCCAGCAGGATCCCCGGAAAGGCGAACAGCACGTCGCAAAGTCGCATAATGAGCCGGTCCCACCAGCCCTCATAGTAGCCGGCCAGCAGCCCAAGCACCGTGCCGATAGCCGCGCCAATCAGCACCGCCAGTACCCCGGCAGCCAGCGAGATCTGCGCCCCGACCAGCACCCGGCTGAAAATATCGCGCCCCAGCGAGTCGACACCGAACCAGTGCACCAGCGAGGGCCCCTCGTTAAGCCGGTCATAATCGAAATAATTTTCCGCATCGTACGGCGCTATCCATGGCGCAACGATGGCTACCGCAATCAGCAACAGCACGAAAATACCAGCGCCAATCGCCACCGGCTGGCGACGAAAGCGCCGCCAGAACTCATGCCATGGGGTATGGATCTCGCCGGGTCTGATACCCGGCATGGCGTTCAGCACCGCCTGCCTTCTCCAGTTGAGCAATCGCACCTTACTTATACCTGATAGCCGGGTTAATGGCCGCGTACAGCACATCCACCACTAAATTGATAAGAATAAACTCCAGCGAAAAGAGCAGGACTTCCGCCTGAATTACCGGGTAATCGCGCATCTCTACCGAATCGACCAACAGGCGCCCAAGTCCCGGCCAGTTAAACACCTTTTCCACGACGATCGACCCACCGAGCAGAAAGCCGAACTGTAGCCCCATCATGGTCACCACCGGGATCATCGCATTGCGCAGGCCATGCTTGAGCACCACCCACGTTTCGCTCACCCCTTTCGCCCGCGCGGTACGCATATAGTCTTCATGCAACACATCAACGAACGACGCGCGGGTAAAGCGCGCCATGACCGCCGCTACCGCCGCGCCAAGGGTCAACGACGGCAAAATATAGTGCCGCCAGCTGTCGGCCCCCACCGTCGGCAGCCAGCCCAGCTCAACCGAAAACACCTGCATCAGCAGCATGCCGAGAGCAAAAGCCGGAAACGAAATGCCGCTCACCGCCAGCGCCATTCCCAGACGGTCGGGCCAGCGATTGCGCCACACCGCGGCCGCGATCCCCGCCGCCATCCCGAACAGTACCGCCCAGCTCATGCTGGCCAGCGTCAGCCACAGCGTGGGCATAAAGCGGCTGGCTATTTCACTGGAAACGGGACGCCGCGAGGCCATGGAAATGCCAAAATCGCCGCGCAGCACGTTGGTGATGTAGTGCCAGAACTGGACATGCAGCGGCTGGTCAAGCCCCAGCTGCTGGCGCACCATCGCCACCACCTGGGCATCGGCCTCCGGTCCGGCAATCAGCCGCGCCGGGTCACCGGGCAGCATATGGACGAACAGAAACACCAGTACTGCGACGATAAGCAGGGTGGGGATCAGCCCCAGCAGGCGCTTAATCACATAGTTGAGCATCATACCTCCGCAACCCGCCCCGCGGAAAAACCGCCCCCCGCGCGCTGGCGCCGGAGAGCATCATCCCATCCTTCACGGTGTTAAATCTGCCTGTTCAAAACTAAAGCCAGTATCCGGCTGGATATAGAAACCGGTGAGGTTCTTGCTGTGGGCGGAGACCAGTTTCTCGACCACCAGCGGTACCCACGGCGACTCTTTCCAGATAATATCCTGCGCCTCTTTATAGAGTTTGGTTTTCTCTTGCGGGTCGGTGGTTTTCAGCGCCTCGCTCAGCGCGTTATCCACCTGCGGGTTGCTGTAAAACGCGGTATTAAACAGCGTCGGCGGCCAGTTTTGCGAGGCGAACAGCGGCGACAACGCCCAGTCGGCTTCACCGGTGGAGGCGGACCAGCCGGTATAGAACATCCGTACACCGCTCTCTTTCTGCCCTTTACCTTCCACTTCCGCCGCCCGCTGACCAGCGTCCATCGCCGTCACCTGTGCCTTAATCCCCACCTGCGCCAGCTGCTGCTGGGTGAACTGCAGTACTTTCTGCGCGGTGCTGTGATTATGTGATGACCATAGCGTGGTGCTGAAACCATTAGGGTAGCCAGCCTCTTTCAGCAACTGGCGAGCTTTCGCCGGATCGTAGGGCCAGGCGGTGTAAGTCTGGGCGTAGGCAATCGACGGCGGCACCACCCCGGTCGCCGGGGTGGCGTATCCGGCAAACGCCACCTTGACCAGCGCCTGACGGTTAATCGCATAGTTGATGGCTTCACGCACCTTCGGATTATCGAACGGCTTCTGCGTCACGTTCATGCTGATGTAGCGCTGCATGATCGACGGGCTGGCCACCAGCTCCAGTTTGCTGTTTTTTGCCAGCAGCGGCGCCTGTTCGTAAGGGATCGGGAAAGCAAACTGCGCTTCGCCGGTCTGCAGCATCGCCGCCCGGGTGTTGTTATCCACCACCGGACGCCAGGTGATGGAGTCCAGCTTCGGCAGGCCTGGCTGCCAGTAACCATCGAACTTGCTGACCTTCACGAAATCTGTCTGGTTCCAGGTGTCGAGCTTATACGGCCCGGTACCCACCGGATGGAAGCCAATATCCTTGCCATATTTTTTCAGCGCCGCCGGCGAAATCATCGCCGTCGCCGGATGGGCGAGAATGTTAATAAATGCCGAGAAGGGCTGCTTCAGGGTAATTTTGACCGTGGTCGGATCGACCGCCTCGGTGCTGGCGATATTTTTATACAGGTTATAGCGCTTGAGATGGTTATCCGGGTTACTCGCGCGGTCGAGGTTAGCCTTGACCGCCTCGGCGTTAAAGTCGGTGCCATCCTGGAATTTCACCCCGCTGTGCAGCTTGATGGTGTACACCAGGCCGTCCGGTGACACGGTATAGCTCTCGGCAAGAACATTTTGTAGCTTCATCTCTTTATCAAGGCCGAACAGGCCTTGATAAAAGGACTTCGCCACCGCCTGCGACAGGGTATCGTTGGCATCATAGGGATCGAGCGTCGTAAAGTTAGACCCGACCGCCACGACCACATCTTTGGCGGCAAAGGCAGGGGCGCTCGCCAGGGCCGCCGCGATACTCAGCGCCAGCCACCATTTGCGTGAAACAGGTTGTCTCATCGTATTCTCCTGAAAAGGTGCGTTATGTGTTGTTATGCTCTGCCCAGCACATCGGCGGATTCGCGGGCGACAAAGTGGTCCGGCCCAACCTGCTGCAATGGCACGCTGGCCATCTCCTCGCCCCGCTTATAGATATTGCCCGGGACGTCATCAGACAGCAGGACTCGCTGCGGATGACGGTAGGCCGGGTCGGCCACCGGTACGGCGGCCATTAGCTTACGGGTATAGGGGTGCTGCGGGTTTTCAAACACCGCACGGCGCGGGCCTATTTCGACAATGCGACCGCGATACATCACCGCCACGCGGTGGCTGATGCGCTCCACCACCGCCATATCATGGGAAATAAACAGAAACGCGATACCCATCTCGCGCTGCAGGTCGAGCATCAGATTGATAATCTGCGCCCGAATGGAGACATCCAGGGCCGACACCGACTCATCGGCTATCACCACCTTCGGATTCAGCGCCAGCGCGCGGGCAATGCAGATCCGCTGCCGTTGGCCGCCGGAAAAGGCATGGGGGTAACGCCAGGCATGCTCCGGCTGAAGCCCCACGCGCTTCAGCAGCCAGGAAACCCGCTCACGCGCGGCTTCACCATGCAGCAGGCCATGCACCCGCAGCGGCTCCATGATCGAGTCACCGACCGTCTGACGCGGGTCAAGCGAAGCGTAAGGATCCTGAAAAATAAACTGAATATTACGGCGCAGGGATTGCAGCTTGCTGCCGGAGAGCGTATCAATCCGTTGGCCGTCGAAGGTAATGGTGCCACCCTGGGTTTCGACCAGTCTCAGCAGCGCCCGGCCGGTGGTCGACTTGCCGCAGCCGGACTCTCCCACCAGCGACAGGGTCTCTCCCGGCCAGAGATCAAAACTGATCTTCTCCACCGCATGCACTTCGCGCGTCACGCGATTGAGCAGCCCACCGCGCACCGGAAAACGGGCCACCAGGTCGCGCACCTGCAGGATAGGCTCCCCCGCCGCCACCGTGTCTGGCGTTTCGGTCTCCGCCTGCGGCTGACCGGGAAGCGAAAAACGGCGCGGCAGATCCTGACCCCGCATCTCCCCCAGCCGCGGAACCGCCGCCAGCAGCGACTGAGTATAAGGGTGCTGCGGCGAACGAAAGATCTCCTCAACGCTGCCGGTCTCTACCGCCTCACCGCGATACATCACCAGCACCCGATCGGCGATATCGGCCACGACGCCCATATCGTGGGTAATAAAGATCACCCCCATCGCCATCTCCTTTTGCAGGACGGCAATGAGTTGCAAAATTTGCGCCTGGATGGTGACATCCAGGGCCGTGGTCGGCTCATCGGCTATCAACACCGCCGGCCGGCAGGAGAGCGCCATGGCGATCATCACCCGCTGGCGCATGCCGCCGGAGAGCTGGTGCGGATAGCGTGAGAGCATCTCTTCCGCCTGGGGAATACGCACCTGGTCGAGCATCTTTTTCGCCGCGCGCAGCGCCTCTTCGCGCCCCAGCCCCTGGTGCAGGCGCAGGGATTCGGCGATTTGTTCGCCGATGGTAAAAACCGGATTCAGCGAGGTCATCGGCTCCTGAAAAATCATGGCCAGATCCGCGCCGCGCACCCGGCGCATCTCGGCGTCCGTTTGCTCATTGAGCGCGATCACCTGCCGGTTACGCCGCCGCAGCCACAGCCCCTCGCTGCTCACTTCGCTGCTGGCGGCGTCAAGCAAACGCATCAGCGCCAGCGCGGTCACCGATTTTCCCGAACCGGACTCACCCACTATCGCCAGCGTCTCGCCGCGACGCAGGCTGAAGGATAGCTGACGCACGGCCTGCACCTCTGGCGCATCCTGTTGGCGAAAGGCCACGTTCAGGTTGCGCACTACCAGCACTTCGCAGGTATCGGTTTCGTGAGTTTGCGACACTCTCCCTCTCCCTTCTTCTATTCGCGATAAATGCCAATGGTCGGCGTATCGCCGGCATAGCACCAGGCGCGGTACATGCCTTCACTGTTAAACGGTAAAACGACGTTACCTTCGCGATCGACGGCAATCAGCCCGCCGCTACCGCCGAGAGCCGGCAGTTTCTCCATCACCACCCGCTCGCAGGCGGTGTAGAGACTCAACTGACCATACTCCATTAAGGCGGCGATATCGTAGGCCGCCAGGGTGCGCATAAAGACTTCGCCGGTGCCGGTGCAGGAGACCGCCACGCTGGCATTGTTGGCATAGCATCCCGCGCCCGGCAGCGGGCTGTCGCCGACGCGTCCGGGCAATTTGTTGGTCATGCCGCCGGTGGAGGTTGCCGCCGCCAGATTGCCAGCCAGGTCGAGCGCCACCGCGCCGACGGTGCCCATTTTCTGGCGTTCATCGAGCGGGGCGGCGTAGTGGTCGAGGATAATCTCCCCGCCCGCTTTCGCCTCCTGCAGCTGCAGCAGGCGCTCGGGCGTGGAGAAGAGATCGTTTTCCACGCGTTCCATCCCCCGGGAGAAGGCGAAATTTTCCGCGCCCTCGCCAATCAGCAGCACGTGCGGGCTCTCCTCCAGTACCAGACGCGCCGCCAGCACCGGATTACGCAAATGTTTGACCCCGGCCACCGCGCCCGCCTGCAGGCTGTAGCCATCCATTACGCAGGCGTCCAGCTCATGGGTTTGATCGTGGGTAAATACCGCGCCCATCCCGGCGTTAAACAGCGGGCACTCTTCCAGCAGCCGAACGGCCTCGGTTACGGTATCCAGCGCACTGGCGCCCGCAGCCAACATCTTCTGCCCGCTTTCGACGATAGTCGACAGCGCCGCCACATACTCTCGCTCCCGCTCCGGCGTCATCTGCGCGCGAGAAATCGCCCCTGCGCCGCCGTGAATTGCTATAACCGCCTTGCCCATTTCGCCAGTCCTTAACGATGAAGTGGATCGCCCCTGCCCCGTCGTACCGCGGCGCGGCGCCGGTCACGTCAGGAATAAGGGTATTGATATCATTATATTGCTGAATGTCTTATACAATTTTTGAATATAGAAAGAGCGGCGGGTGATGTAAAGCCTCGTACCCAAGTGGCATACAGCCCGCGCCGCTTTTCTGCCATAATAGGCGTTTTCGCTGTTTTGCCCGCAGGAGTGACCCATGGATTTTACCGCCGGACTGATGCCGCTCGACACAGCCCTCGCCCAGATGCTCGATCGTATTACGCCGCTGAACGCGACGGAAACTGTACCGCTGTTGCAGGCCTTCTCGCGTGTGACTGCCCATGACATCGTCTCCCCGCTGGATGTGCCCGGCTTTGATAACGCCGCGATGGATGGCTATGCCGTCCGGCTGAACGACCTTCGCGACGGCGCGGCGCTGCCGGTCGCCGGTAAGGCCTTTGCCGGCCAGCCTTTCAACGACGCCTGGCCCACCGGCACCTGTATTCGCATCATGACCGGCGCGCCGGTGCCTGCGGGCTGCGACGCGGTGGTCATGCAGGAAGAGACCGAACAGACCGACGCCGGCGTGCGCTTTACCGCGCCGGTGAAAGCCGGGCAGCACATTCGCCGTCGCGGAGAAGATATCGCCCACGGCGCGGTGGTCTTCCCGGCGGGGACGCCCCTGACGGTGGCCGAGCTGCCGGTGCTGGCCTCGCTGGGCATTGCCGAGGTCGAGGTGGTGCGCAAGGTCCGCGTCGCGGTCTTCTCAACCGGCGATGAGCTGCAGCTGCCGGGTCAACAGCTCGGCGACGGCCAGATTTACGATACCAACCGCCTGGCGGTGCACCTGATGCTGCAGCAGCTGGGCTACGAGGTCATTAATCTCGGCATTATTCCTGACGACCCGGCGAAGCTGCGTGACGCGTTTATCGCCGCCGACCAGCAGGCCGACGTGGTCATCAGCTCCGGTGGCGTCTCGGTGGGCGAAGCCGACTACACCAAAACCATTCTTGAAGAGCTGGGGGAGATCGGCTTCTGGAAACTGGCGATCAAGCCGGGGAAACCCTTCGCCTTCGGCAAACTCAGCAGCAGCTGGTTCTGCGGCCTGCCGGGTAACCCGGTTTCCGCCACCGTCACCTTCTGTCAGTTGGTGCAGCCGCTGCTGGCGAAACTCTCGGGCAAGCACGGCCCGCTTCAGGCAACCCGCCTGCGGGTACGCGCCGCCACGCGACTGAAGAAGTCGCCGGGCCGTCTCGACTTCCAGCGCGGTATTCTGCAGCGCAACCCCGACGGCGAGCTGGTGGTGACCACCACCGGCCATCAGGGCTCGCACATTTTCAGCTCATTCAGCCTCGGTAACTGCTTTATCGTACTGGAGCGCGAACGCGGCCACGTCGAAGCGGGCGAATGGGTCGAAGTCGAGCCCTTTAATCATCTGTTTGGGGGGCTGTAATGGCCGTTGAGCTGAGCGACGAGGAGATGCTGCGCTATAACCGGCAGATCATCTTGCGCGGTTTTGATTTCGACGGTCAGGAGCGGCTAAAAGCCGCTCGCGTACTGGTGGTCGGCCTCGGCGGGCTCGGCTGCGCCGCCGCTCAATATCTGGCGGCGGCCGGCGTGGGTCAGCTCACCCTGCTCGATTTCGACACCGTCTCGCTGTCCAACCTCCAGCGCCAGACGCTGCACAGCGACGCGACCATCGGCCAACCGAAGGTGGATTCTGCCCGCGAGGCGCTGGCGCGCATTAACCCGCACGTCCGGCTGGTCCCGCTCAATGCCTTGCTGGATGAGACCGCGCTGGCGGGGCAGATTGCCGATCACGATCTGGTGCTGGACTGCACCGACAACGTCGCCATTCGTAACCAGCTCAACGCCGGCTGTTTCCAGCACACCACCCCGCTGGTCTCCGGGGCGGCGATCCGCATGGAGGGGCAAATCAGCGTCTTCACGTATCAGGATGGCGAACCCTGCTACCGCTGCCTGAGCCGTCTGTTCGGCGAAAATGCCCTCACCTGCGTCGAAGCCGGGGTAATGGCCCCGCTGGTGGGCACCATCGGTTCGCTGCAGGCGATGGAGGCCATTAAACTGCTGACCGGCTACGGCACCCCTGCCAGCGGAAAAATCGTGATGTACGACGCCATGACCTGCCAGTTTCGTGAAATGAAGCTGATGCGTCATCCGCAGTGCGAGGTATGCGGCTCGCACTAACCCCCACACCGGCGACGAGGGTCGTCGGTGGTTTTGTGACCTCTCTCGTTTTTTTATCCCCAGGAGCTTAGCCCCATCCCGCTTGTTGATTTGCGTCAATATAACTTTCATTCGAAAGTGTTTTTATATTCATACGCAAACAAGAGGATAAGCCATGATCTTCAACATCCAGCGCTACTCCACCCATGACGGCCCAGGGATCCGTACCGTCGTCTTCCTGAAAGGCTGCTCGCTGGGCTGCCGCTGGTGCCAGAACCCGGAAAGCCGCGCCCGCAGCGAAGATCTGCTGTATGACTCGCGGCTGTGCCTGGCCGGCTGCGATCTGTGCCAGCAGGCGGCGCCGGAGGTTATCACCCGTACCCTCGATGGTTTGATCATTGATCGGCAAAACGTTAACGACAAGCATATTACTGCGCTGCGTGACTGCTGCCCCACCACCGCGCTAACGGTCTGCGGCGAGGAGAAAAACGTCGAAGCGATCATGGCGACGGTGCTGCGTGATAAACCGTTCTACGATCGCAGCGGCGGCGGCATCACCCTTTCCGGCGGCGAACCCTTTATGAACCCGACGCTGGCGCAGGCGCTTTTCGAAGCCAGCCATCAGGCAGGTATTCACACCGCCGTGGAAACCTGCCTGCACGTGCCGTGGAAATACATTGAACCGGCTTTACCCTTTGTCGACCTGTTTCTCGCCGACCTGAAACACGTCGACGAGGCCGTTTTCCAGCAGTGGACCGACGGCAGCGCCCGCCGGGTGCTGGATAACCTGCAGCGACTGGCGCAGGCAGGGAAAAAAATGATTATTCGCGTGCCGCTGATCCAGGGATTCAACGCCAGTGAAGCCGACATTGCCGCGATCACCGATTTTGCCGCCGACCGCCTGCAGGTCAGCGAGATCCATTTCCTGCCGTACCACACGCTGGGAATGAACAAATACCAGTTACTCAGTCAGCCCTACACCGCACCGGACAAACCGCTGGATGCTCCTGAGCTGCTCGCCTTCGCGCAGGATTATGCGCGGAGCAAGGGGCTAACGGCGATCTTACGAGGATAACCTTATGACGACTCTCAAACTCAATACCCTCAGCGCCCGCATCCAGGCCCATAAAATGGCACTGGTGCATATTGTCAAACCGCCGGTCTGTACCGAACGCGCCCGCCACTACACCGAGATGTATCAGCAGCATCTTGATAAGCCAATCCCGGTACGTCGCGCCCTGGCGCTGGCACATCACCTTGCCGAGCGCACCATCTGGATCAAGCACGACGAACTGATCGTCGGCAACCAGGCCAGCGAAGTGCGCGCTGCGCCGATTTTCCCGGAATACACCGTCAGCTGGATTGAGAAAGAGATCGACGATCTTGCCGACCGCCCCGGCGCCGGCTTCTCGGTCAGCGAAGAGAACAAACACGTGCTGCATGAAGTGTGCCCATGGTGGCGCGGGCAGACCGTACAGGACCGCTGCTACGGTATGTTTACCGATGAGCAGAAGGCGCTCCTCGCCACCGGTATTATCAAGGCGGAAGGCAACATGACTTCCGGTGACGCCCACCTGGCGGTCAACTACCCGCTGCTGCTGGAGAAAGGCCTCGACGGTATGCGCGCCAAGGTCGCCGAACGCCGGTCGCGCATTAACCTGACGGTGCTGGAAGATCTGCACGGCGAGCAGTTCCTGAAAGCGATTGATATCGTTCTGGAAGCGGTCAGCGACCACAGCAAACGCTTCGCCGCGCTGGCGCGCGAGATGGCGACAGCAGAATCCCGTGAATCACGCCGCCACGAACTGCTGACGATAGCCGAAAACTGCGACATCATCGCCCATGAGCCGCCGAAAACCTTCTGGCAGGCGCTGCAGCTGTGCTACTTCATTCAGCTAATCCTGCAGATTGAATCTAATGGCCACTCGGTCTCCTTTGGCCGTATGGACCAGTACCTCTATCCGTACTACCGTCGCGACGTTGAACTGCAGCAGTCGCTGGATCGCGAACAGGCCATTGAGCTGCTGCACAGCTGCTGGCTGAAGCTGCTGGAGGTCAACAAAATTCGCTCCGGCTCGCACTCCAAGGCCTCTGCCGGCAGCCCGCTGTACCAGAACGTCACCATTGGCGGCCAGAACCTGGTCGACGGCCAGCCGCAGGACGCCGTCAACCCGCTGTCGTATGCCATCCTGGAATCCTGTGGTCGTCTGCGCTCTACCCAGCCGAACCTCAGCGTGCGTTACCATGCCGGGATGAGCAACGACTTCCTCGACGCCTGCGTCCAGGTGATCCGCTGCGGCTTCGGCATGCCGGCGTTTAATAACGACGAAATCGTCATCCCGGAATTTATCAAACTCGGCATCGAGCCGCAGGACGCCTACGATTATGCCGCTATCGGCTGCATCGAAACCGCGGTTGGCGGCAAATGGGGCTACCGCTGCACCGGCATGAGCTTTATCAACTTCGCGCGGGTGATGCTGGCGACGCTGGAAGGTGGCCGCGATGCCACCAGCGGTCAGGTATTCCTGCCCCAGGAGCATGCCCTGTCGAAAGGCAACTTCGCTAATTTCGACCAGGTGCTGGCAGACTGGGATAACCAGATCCGCTACTACACCCGTAAATCCATTGAGATTGAGTACGTGGTCGATACCATGCTGGAGGAAAACGTCCACGATATTCTCTGTTCGGCGCTGGTGGATGACTGTATCGAACGGGCGAAAAGCATCAAGCAAGGCGGCGCGAAATATGACTGGGTTTCCGGCCTGCAGGTGGGTATCGCCAACCTCGGCAACAGCCTGGCGGCGGTGAAAAAACTGGTCTTCGATCAGGGCGCCATCGGCCAGCAGGAACTGGCGAAGGCGCTGGCGGAAGATTTCGACGGTCTGACCCACGAGCAACTGCGCCAGCGGTTGATCAACGGCGCGCCGAAGTACGGTAACGATGATGACAGCGTCGACGAGTTGCTGGCGCGGGCCTACCAGACCTATATCGACGAGCTGAAGCAGTATCACAACCCGCGCTATGGCCGCGGCCCAATCGGCGGCAACTATTACGCTGGCACGTCGTCTATCTCCGCCAACGTTCCGTTCGGCGCCCAGACGATGGCGACACCGGATGGCCGTAAAGCGCACACCCCGCTGGCGGAAGGGGCCAGCCCGGCCTCCGGTACCGACCATCTGGGGCCGACAGCGGTCATCAGTTCGGTGGGCAAACTCCCCACCGGCGCGATCCTCGGCGGCGTGCTGCTTAACCAGAAGCTGAATCCGTCCACCCTGGAGAATGAGTCCGACAAGCAGAAGCTGATGGTGCTGCTGCGCACCTTCTTCGAGGTGCACAAAGGCTGGCATATCCAGTACAACATCGTGTCCCGCGACACGCTGCTGGAGGCGAAGAAACACCCTGACCAGTACCGCGATTTAGTGGTCCGCGTCGCCGGATACTCGGCGTTCTTCACCGCCCTGTCGCCGGATACCCAGGACGATATCATCGCCCGAACCGAACATACGCTGTAACCCTTCGTGCCCGCTGGCGCTATGCTTAGCGGGCCTACCCTGTTCTGCAGGCCGGGTAAGGCAACGTTGCCACCCGGCATTTTCTGCGCTGAGTGAACTTTCATTCGAAATAAATTTGTGCTCCCCATCACATTGTAATTAGAATGTTACTGGTCGAAGTTAAGCCAGGAGCATCCCCTTATGACCGTTAAAGTTATCGTCACCGATATGGACGGAACTTTTCTCAATGACGCCAAAACCTACGATCGCTCACGGTTTCTGGCGCAATTCGCCCAGCTGCAGCAGCGCGGCATTGAATTTGTTGTCGCCAGCGGCAACCAGTACTATCAGTTGATCTCCTTCTTCCCGGAGATCCGCGAGCAGATTTCGTTCGTCGCCGAAAACGGCGCGCTGGTCTTTGAGCATGGCAAGCAGCTGTTCCACGGCGAACTGACCCGCCACGAATCACAGGTGGTGATTGGCGAATTGCTCAAAGATCCGCAGCTCAACTTTGTCGCCTGCGGCCTGCAGAGCGCGTATGTGAGCGATAAAGCTCCGGATGCCTTCGTCGACCTGATGTCAAAGCACTACCACCGTCTGCAGCGGGTAAGCGATTACCATCGCATCGACGACACGCTGTTCAAATTCTCCCTCAACCTGCCGGACAGCGAGATCCCACAGCTGATCGATAAACTGCACGTGTCGCTCGACGGGATCATGAAGCCGGTCACCAGCGGCTTTGGCTTTGTCGATTTGATTATCCCCGGCCTGCATAAAGCCAACGGCATCAGCCGCCTGCTCAAACGCTGGAACCTTTCGCCCCAGCAGTGCGTGGCCATCGGCGACAGCGGCAACGACGCCGAAATGCTGAAGCTGGTGAAATACGCTTTCGCCATGGGTAACGCCGCCGACACCATCAAGGCTATCGCCGGCTACGCTACCGACGATAATAACCATGACGGCGCGCTGAACGTCATTCAGGCCGTCCTCGATAACACCGCTCCCTTCAACGCGTGACCCTTCGCCGGGGCATCGCGCCCCGGTTTTTCCATTTTGTGCGCCGTAGCAAGATTTTAAACTTGCATTAACTCCATTTTAACTTAAATTAACGTTTGTAATATTTAATACTTTCGAATGAAAGATACAGCGAGGTTATTATGGCTGCTCTCCCGACCCACGAAACATTACCTGCCGACCACAAAGCGGCAATTCGCCAGATGAAACAGGCCTTACGGGCACAAATTGGCGATGTCCAGGCAGTGTTCGATAAACTCTCGGCGCGTATCAGCGAGCGCCTGGACGAGATTAATGCCCTGAAAGCCACAGGCCAGGAGGTCTGGCCGACGATCCCGTTCAGCGATATCGCCGAAGGAAAAGTGAGCGATGAGCAGCGCGCGGCGATTAAGCGCCGGGGCTGCGCAGTGATCAAAGGCCACTACCCGCGCGAACAGGCGCTGGCCTGGGACAACGCGATGCTGGAATACCTCGATCTGAACCATTTCGATGATGTATACAAAGGGCCTGGCGACAGCTTCTTCGGTTCGCTGGAGGCTTCGCGTCCGGAAATCTATCCGATCTACTGGTCCCCCTCGCAAATGCAGGCGCGACAGAGTGATGAAATGGCGGCGGTGCAATCCTTCCTCAATCGCCTGTGGCGCTTTGAACAGAATGGCAAGCGCTGGTTCGATCCGGATGTCAGCGTGATTTACCCTGACCGTATCCGCCGCCGCCCGCCGGGAACCACGTCAAAGGGGCTGGGGGCGCATACCGATTCTGGCGCGCTGGAGCGCTGGCTGCTTCCCGCCTATCAGCAGGTTTTCGCCAACGTCTTTAATGGCAATATCGACGCCTACGATCCGTGGGACGCCGCGCACCGTACCGAAGTGGAAGAGTACACCGTCGACAACACCACCAAATGCTCGGTGTTCCGCACCTTCCAGGGCTGGACCGCGCTGTCGGACATGATCCCGGGTCAGGGGCTGCTACACGTGGTGCCGATCCCGGAGGCGATGGCTTATGTGCTGCTGCGCCCCCTGCTCGACGATGTGCCGGAAGATGAGCTGTGCGGCGTCGCGCCGGGCAGAGTGCTGCCGATCTCTGAGCAATGGCACCCACTCTTAATTAAAGCGTTAAGCTCGATTCCGGCGCTGAACGCTGGCGATTCCGTCTGGTGGCACTGCGATGTTATTCACTCAGTGGCGCCGGTGGAAAATCAACAGGGCTGGGGCAACGTGATGTACATCCCGGCCGCGCCGATGTGCGAAAAGAACCTCGCCTACGCGCAGAAAGTGAAAATTGCTCTGGAAAAAGGGGCCTCGCCGGGGGATTTCCCGCGCGAGGACTATGAGGCCAGCTGGCAGGGGCGCTTCACCCTGGAAGATCTGAATATTCACGGGAAACGGGCGCTGGGTATCCCGGTTTAATCGTCATACAGCCCCTGCGGCTCCACGGCGGTATGGCCTTTGCCCGGCCGGATCCGCCGTACCGAATCACGTACCACCAGCGTGCCGTGCAACAGTAGCGAGCCGTGCGGCGCCTCCGGGCGCAGCAGGCGCTGCTGCAGGAGATGCACCGCCTCGCTGCCCAGCTCATCTCGCGGCACATGCACCGCGGTCAGCGGCACCTCCTGAATCGCCGCCAGATTAAACCCGTCGATACTCATTACCGAAACATCCTGCGGCACCCGCAGGCCTCGTTTTTGCAGGGCGCTGACGGTGCCGGCGGCCATAAAATCACCGCCCACCAGGAAGGCGCTGGGCATCGGGCGCCCCTGTAAAGCGTCAAGCCAGGCCCCTACCTGCTCTTCCGTCTCTCTGGCGCTAAAGTTGGCGACGCTGATGAGATCCCGGCTGGCGGTAAAGCGCAGATTGCGCGCGCGCCATGCTTCCTGGATCCCGCCCAGCCGCAGCTCCATGGTATAGCGGCGCAGGCACATCACGTTCATCACCGCCCGATGGCCCATATCAAACAGATAGCGGGCGGCGCACTGGCCAATCAGACGATGGTCGGGGGCAATGGACGGCAGCCGCATCCCTTCATCCCGACAGTTGATCAATACGCAGGGTTTGCCCAGATCCGCCGCCAGGCCATGAATATGCGGATCGTCGATCCCCAGCAGCACCGCGGCCTGGGTCTCCGCTTCGTTCATGCGGGCAAGAAACAGATTGGCGTCGCTGTCGTTCTCGTCCAGTGCGCAGTAGCGCAGGCGCACTTCATGCGCCGCCAGCGCGTTATTGATGCTCTGGATCACCCGGTAGTAGAAGATATCCGATCGCTCATCGAAGGCGCGCTGCGGAGCAAACACCAGCAGATTATTGAGCAGCAGACGCCCGGCGGCCAGTCCCTGCATGACCCCCAGCTCGCGGGCGCACTCCAGCACCGCCCGGCGCGCCTTATCGCTGGTATTCGCCTTTCCGGCCAGGACGCGCGAAACGGTGCTGGCCGACAGCCCGGTGCGGGCGGCGATTTCGGCGACGCGCAGCTTTTTATCCATTTTGTGATCCAGCTCCGATTGGAAAATGAAAGAATTTTCATAATCGCCAAAGCGCTTCCTGTAAGCAAATGACAGAGCGAAATTTGAGATCTCGGTCATTTCATGAAAAAAGTTGCATAAATAGCACTTTGCCCGACGTTTTTTCTCCCTTAGCCTGAATTGGTCCAACATCTCCCATACTAGTTATACCAATGATGTTGAGATAAAAAATAGACTATTCAAATAGTTAAAAAAAACTATGTGACCACTCAGGGAAAGAGGCCGTCACTTTCCCCCTACAACGTCTTGTGGAGTGTGCTATGAGTCAAGGCCTCAACAATGATATCGCGGTCAGTAAAACGCGTCGGGTGGTAAAAAACCTGCGCTGGTGGGTGCTGGTCCTGTTTTTACTTGGCGTCACCGTCAACTACATCACACGTAACTCGCTGGGGATTATCGCCCCGGAACTGAAAGCGACGCTCGGTATTACCACCGAACAATATTCCTGGATCGTCGGCGCGTTTCAGCTGGCTTACACGATTTTCCAGCCGCTCTGTGGCTGGCTTATCGACGTCATCGGCCTGAAGCTCGGGTTTATGATCTGCGCTACCCTGTGGGCGCTGGCCTGTATCGCCCACGCCGGGGCTGGCAGCTGGCTGCACCTGGCTATGTTGCGCTTCTTTATGGGCGGCGCCGAGGCGGCCGCCACGCCGGCGAACGCCAAAACCATCGGCGAGTGGTTCCCGAAATCTGAACGGCCAATCGCCGCCGGCTGGGCTGGCGTCGGCTTCTCTATCGGCGCAATGCTGGCCCCGCCGATTATCTACTTCGCCCACGCCTCCTTCGGCTGGCAGGGGGCGTTTATGTTTACCGGCGCGCTGGCGCTGCTGTGGGTGGTGCTGTGGTGGGCTTTCTATCAGAACCCGGAAAAGCACCCGAACCTCAGCAAAAGCGAGCTGGAGTACATCAAGCAGGATAACGAAGCCCCGCCGGTGAAACAGCCCTTCTTTACCGCGCTCAAAACCGTCTCGAAGAATAAACGTTTCTATGGGATCGCCATCCCCGCCTTTATGGCCGAGCCTGCCTGGGCGGTACTGAGCTTCTGGGTGCCGCTGTACCTGGCGAAAGAGCACGGCATGGATCTGAAGCAGATCGCGATGTTCGCCTGGCTGCCGTTCCTCGCCGCCGATCTTGGCAGCGTGGTCAGCGGCTATCTCACCCGCCTGTACGTTCGCTGGTTCGGCTGCACGCGAGTCAACTCGGTTATCGCCAGCTCGGTAACCGGCGCGTTTCTGATGATCTCGCTGGCCCTGGTCGCCATTACTCGCGATCCCTATATCACCATCATCCTGATCTCCATTGGTGGTTTCGGCCATCAGATCATCTCCTGCATGCTCAGCGCGCTGGTGGTGGAGTCTTTCGACAAGGGACAAATGGCGACGGTCAACGGTATGCGCGGCTCCGCGGCGTGGATCGCCAGCTTCCTGTTCTCATTATTAATCGGGGTGACCGCCGACAAAATTGGCTTCAACCCGCTGTTTATCGCCATGGGTTTCTTTGACCTCATTGGCGCCGTTTTCCTGGTGGCATTTATTGCTGAACGTCGCGCCAAGCGCGCCTGAGAGTGGATGTAAAATATGAAGACGTTGAAACACTGGAGTTTGCACCAACAGCTGGAGCATCACGTTGAACTGACCGTTGATGGTCAGCACACTTTGTGTCTGTATGTGCTGGAAGAGAATTTATTCCGCGTCTTGCTGAAGCGCCAGGGCCAACTGGCGCTGGATCGCACCTGGAGTATCGCCCCGCAGCAGGATGTGCCGTGGGAAGGCCGCGCGCGGGATGACCTCAGCGGTTTTAGCCTCCCGGCCTGGCAGATGACCAAAGAAGATGACGCGCTGACCATCGCCACCCGCCAGCTGCGCGTCACCGTCCACCAGCCGCTTTGGCTGGAGTGGAGCTATCGCGACGACGCCGGCGAGTGGCAGACGCTCGCCAGTGACCGCCCCACCAGCGCCTATCTGGCAAACGCTCACGGCGACGGCGTCGCCCATTATCTGAGCCGCCGCAAAGATGAGCGTTTCTACGGCCTGGGCGAAAAGGCCGGCGACCTGCAGCGCAACGGTAAGCGCTATGAAATGCGTAACCTCGATGCCATGGGCTACAACGCCGTCAGCACCGACCCGCTGTATAAACATATTCCGTTTACCATCACGCAGCGCAGCGATATCAGCTACGGCCTGTTCTATGACAACCTGAGCAGCTGCTGGCTGGATCTGGGCAATGAAATCGACAACTACCACACCGCCTATCGCCGCTGGCAGGCGGAGGCCGGCGATATCGATTATTACCTGTTTACCGGTAAACAGGTGCTGGATGTGACCAAAGCCTTCGTCCGCCTGACCGGTAAAACCTTGTTCGGGCCAAAATGGAGCCTCGGCTACAGCGGCTCCACGATGCACTATACCGACGCGCCGGATGCGCAAAATCAGCTGATGAACTTCATCCGCCTGTGCGAGCAGCACGCGATCCCTTGCGACTCGTTCCAGCTCTCTTCCGGCTATACCTCGATCAACGGCAAGCGCTACGTCTTTAACTGGAACTACGACAAGGTGCCGCAGCCAAAAGTGATGAGCCAGTCGTTCCATGATGCCGGGCTGAAGCTGGCCGCCAATATCAAACCCTGCCTGCTGCAGGATCACCCGCGCTATGGCGAAGTGGCGGAACGCGGCCTGTTTATTCGCGATTCGCAAACCGACGCGCCGGAGCGGTCCAGCTTCTGGGACGATGAAGGGTCGCATCTCGACTTCACCAACCCGCACACCGTGGCCTGGTGGCAGGAAGGCGTGACCACCCAGCTACTGGAGATGGGTATCGATTCGACCTGGAACGATAATAACGAGTATGAGGTGTGGGACGGCGAGGCGCGCTGCTACGGCTTTGGCCGCGAAATCGCCATTAAACATATTCGCCCGGTGATGCCGTTGCTGATGATGCGCGCCTCCATGGAAGCCCAGCAGCGCTTTGCGCCGCAAAAGCGCCCGTATCTGATCTCCCGCTCCGGCTGCGCCGGGATGCAGCGCTACGTCCAGACCTGGAGCGGCGACAACCGCACCAACTGGGATACGCTGCGCTATAACATCCGCATGGGGCTGGGCATGAGCCTTTCCGGGCTGTTTAACGTCGGCCACGACGTCGGCGGTTTCTCCGGCGATAAACCCGAGCCGGAGCTGTTCGTGCGCTGGGTACAAAACGGCGTGATGCATCCGCGCTTTACCATTCACTCGTGGAATGACGACCAGACGGTCAATGAAGCCTGGATGTACCCGGAAATCACCCCGGCGATCCGCTCAGCCATCGAGCTGCGCTACCGTCTGCTGCCCTATTTGTACACCCTGTTATGGCAGGCGCATGCCGATGACGAACCGATGCTGCGCCCGACCTTCCTCGATCACCAGCACGATACCCAGACTTTCGCCGAGTGTGATGACTTCCTGCTGGGTCGCGATCTGCTGGTGGCCAGCGTGGTCGAGCCCGGCGCCCGTCAACGCCAGCTGTGGCTGCCCGATAATCAGGACGGCTGGTACGATTTTTACAGCCACCAGTGGTTCGCCGGCGGCCAGTGGGTGACGCTGGACGCGCCGCTGGAAAAACTGCCGCTGCTGGTCCGCGCCGGCGCCGGTCTGCCGCTTAGTGAACGTATCAGCCACGTCGATGCGCAAAAAGACGATCGTCGCGAACTGCAGTTGTTCCCGCTGAAAGGTACCGGCTCAACCCGCGGTCTGCTGTTTGAAGACGACGGCGAAAGCTGGGGCTATAAAGAGGGGGATGCGCTATGGCTGGAGTGGGAAATGATCTGCAGCGCCAACAGCATAAACCTGAATATCAACGCTCGCGGCAGCTACCGTCCGGCGTGGAAAGCGCTGAAGCTGTCATTACCGGCGGGAGAAAAGCGCAAGCTGCTGGTGAATGGCGTTGAAGGGACCGAGTGGAGGCGCTAAGCGATATGCCGGGCGGCGGCTTACGCCTTGCCCGGCCTGGATTTTATGATGTTCCCGGATTGCGCTACGCTAATCCGGGCTACAAACGGGTGGCCTCAAAATCCCCGGTGGCGCTACCGCTTACCGGGGCTACAGCACTGTGCGGTTTGGTAGCCCGGGTAACGGACAGTTTCAGTAACCATGGGTACAAGATAGCGCTCTTAAGCTCACAATGGCACGGACCGTAGGCCGGATAAGGCGCAGCCGCCATCCGGCGCGAAAGTGGCTCTTTACCCGCAGTTATTGCCCGGCGGCGCTACGCTTGCGCGGGCCTACAGATCACATGCCAGGCGTAGCCCGGGTAAGGCGTAGCCGCTACCCGGGTAACGGACAGGGATTACTCGATACCTTTGCTGCGCAGGTAGTCTTCGTAGTTACCGCTGAAATCGATCACGCGTTCTGGGGTGATCTCCAGGACGCGGGTCGCCAGCGAGCTGACGAACTCGCGGTCGTGAGAAACGAAGATCAGGGTGCCCTGATACATCTCCAGCGCCATGTTCAGCGATTCGATCGATTCCATATCCAGGTGGTTGGTCGGTTCGTCCATGATCAGGATGTTTGGCTTCTGCATCATCAGCTTACCGAACAGCATGCGCCCTTTCTCACCACCAGAAAGGACTTTCGCCGGCTTTTTGATATCGTCCTGGCTAAACAACAGACGGCCGAGGATACTGCGTACCGCCTGCTCGTCGTCGCTTTCCTGCTTCCACTGGCTCATCCACTCGAAGACCGTCAGGTCGTTTTCGAACTCGTACTCATGATCCTGCGCGTAGTAACCAATTTGCGCGTTTTCAGACCATTTCACGGTGCCGTTGTCCGGCTGCAGTTCGCCTACCAGAGTTTTCAGCATGGTGGATTTACCCACGCCATTGGCGCCCAGAATGGCAATCTTCTCGCCCACTTCCAGCAACAGGTTGACCTTTTTGAACAGCGGACCTTCATCAAAGCCTTTGGTAAGGGCTTCCACTTCCAGCGCGTTACGGAACAGTTTCTTGTCCTGTTCGAAGCGGATAAACGGGTTCTGACGGCTGGAGGCTTTAACCTCTTCCAGCTTGATTTTGTCAATCTGGCGCGCGCGCGAGGTGGCCTGACGTGATTTAGAAGCGTTGGCGCTAAAGCGGCTAACGAAGGACTGCAGGTCCGCAATCTGCGCTTTTTTCTTGGCGTTGTCCGCCAGCAGACGCTCACGCGCCTGGGTGGCCGCGGTCATGTATTCGTCGTAGTTGCCCGGATAGACGCGCAGCTCGCCGTAGTCGAGGTCCGCCATGTGGGTGCAGACCATGTTCAGGAAGTGACGGTCGTGCGAGATGATGATCATGGTGCTGTCGCGATCGTTCAGCGTCTGCTCCAGCCAGCGGATGGTGTCGATGTCCAGGTTGTTCGTCGGTTCGTCGAGCAGCAGGATATCCGGATTGGAGAACAGCGCCTGCGCCAGCAGGACGCGCAGTTTCCAGCCCGGCGCGACTTCGCTCATCGGGCCGTAATGCTGTTCAACCGGAATGCCGACGCCGAGCAGCAGTTCGCCGGCGCGCGCTTCGGCGGAGTAACCGTCCATCTCGCCGTATTTGACTTCCAGGTCGGCCACTTTATAGCCGTCTTCCTCGCTCATTTCGGGCAGCGCGTAGATGCGATCGCGCTCTTGCTTCACTTCCCACAGCTCGCCGTGGCCCATGATAACCGTATCCAGCACGGTGAATGCTTCGAAGGCGAACTGATCCTGGCGCAGCTTACCGATACGCTCGTTCGGGTCGAGAGAAACGTTGCCCAGCGTCGGCTCGAGATCGCCGCCGAGGATCTTCATAAAGGTCGATTTACCGCTGCCGTTGGCGCCGATCAGACCATAACGGTTGCCGCCGCCAAATTTAACGGAGATATTTTCGAACAGCGGCTTACTGCCAAACTGCATGGTAACGTTGCTGGATACTAGCACGGGGATATCCTGAAAAAAGAGAATGAGGGGTGTGACACAACAGACATTATGCCAGCAAATGACACACTTTTCACGGCCTGCGGTAAATTCCGCCGCGGCGCTTGTGCTAAGGTCTTTGTCAGATGAGCCGCAGACCAGGGCTCAAACGGTTATTCTGTACGTCATTATGAGGAACCCCATGACCACCAGCCTACCGCGACACCCGGCTTTTTTATCCCTGCAGGGCGGTATCAATTTTCGCGACCTCGGCGGCCAGCGCGCCGCCGACGGACGCACGGTACGCAGCGGCAAGCTGCTACGCTCCGGCGCGCTAAATCGGTTGACGGCGGACGATCTCAACCATCTGGCGACGCTGCCGCTCAGTCGGGTGCTCGACTATCGCGACCCCGGCGAAGTGCAGCGCACCCCTGACAAGCTTAGCCCGCTCACTCACTATTTAAACGCGCCCGCTAATCCGCCGCTCGGCGATGTGAATGCGAAAGTCACCGAGCTGAATGCTGCCACCCTTAACGCGCTGAACGGGGAGCAGTTTATGCTGCAACTGTATCGCCAGTTGCCCTTTAATAACCCGGCCTATCGCCAGCTCGCCGCCTGGCTGACCACGCCTTTTGAAGGCGCTTTACTGCAACACTGCGCCGTCGGCAAAGATCGCACCGGCGTCGGCTGCGCGTTAACCCTGTTTGCCGTCGGATGCGACAGCGAGACGGTCATGGAGGAGTATCTGCTCACCCACGGCATGCTGACACAAGTGGAAGCCTGGATGCTGGAGATGCTGGGCAACGACCTGACGCCCCAGGGACGCCAGAGTCTGGCGGATATCCTGACGGTGAAAGAGTCCTATCTCGCCGCCGCGCTGTCAGCCATCCACCAGCGCTATGGCACGGTCGACGCCTGGCTGGCAGAAGAGTACCAGCTCACCGCCCCGGCACGCGCTTCGCTACAGGACCGGTTACTGGAAGGATAACCTCCCTGTCACCCGCGTGAGAGGCGGCGATTGCATCATCCGCCAGCCCCGTCAGCCGAGGCGACAGGGAAAAAAATGTGATTTCGTACACATCTGATTTACCTGTTTAGCGGAATGCACATATAATGCGCTCCCATCTACTGTCTCAATCATTAACAAAGGCCTGTGTGGCGTTGATTTCGCACACGACATTAAAGACTATGAAATTATCTACACTCTTAGCGGCAGCCTTCGCCCTCGTAGGCTTTTGCAATACAGCGTCTGCTGTCACCTATCCTTTGCCGACCGACGGCAGCCGTTTGGTTGGTCAGAATCAGGTCATCACCATTCCGGATGATAACAAGCAGCCGCTGGAATACTTTGCGGCGAAATATCAGATGGGACTGTCCAACATGCTGGAAGCCAACCCGGGGGTGGACACCTATCTGCCAAAAGGCGGTAGCGTCCTGAACATCCCGCAGCAGCTGATCCTGCCGGACACCGTCCACGAAGGCATCGTCATCAACAGCGCCGAGATGCGTCTGTATTACTATCCGAAAGGAACCAACACCGTGATCGTTCTGCCGATCGGTATCGGCCAGTTAGGTAAAGATACGCCGATTAACTGGACCACCAAAGTCGAACGCAAGAAGGCCGGCCCGACCTGGACGCCGACCGCCAAGATGCACGCTGAATACGCCGCTGCCGGCAACCCGCTGCCAGCCGTCGTACCGGCCGGTCCGGATAACCCGATGGGTCTGTACGCGTTATATATTGGCCGTCTGTACGCCATCCACGGCACCAACGCTAACTTTGGTATTGGCCTGCGCGTGAGCCACGGCTGCGTGCGTCTGCGCAACGATGACATCAAATTCCTGTTTGAGAATGTGCCGGTCGGCACCCGCGTGCAGTTTATCGATGAGCCGGTAAAAGCGACCACCGAGCCGGACGGCAGCCGTTACATTGAGGTTCACAACCCGCTGTCGACCACCGAAGCGCAGTTCCAGGGCGGCGAAATCGTGCCGATCACCCTGACTCAGCCGGTACAGGCGATCACCAGCCAGTCTGATGTCGATCAGAACGTGGTTGAGCAGGCTATCCAGAACCGCTCCGGTATGCCGGTGCGTCTGAACTAAGTTCTGCATGACAAGAAAAACGGCGGGCCTGATGCCCGCCGTTTTTTTATCTGCATTTCCCCGGGCTGCGGCTGACGCCTTGCCTGGGTTACCAAACCTGACAACACCCTGGGCCTGCTAAGCGCTGCGCAAACAGGGGTCCCCGGTCTAGCCGTTATTCACCAGAATAATCCCGCCGTGATCGTAGCGATAGTGACAGTGGGCATACTCCAGCGGCGTACCGTCTTCGAGGTAGATCACCTGTTCAACCTCCAGCACCGGGTCGGTGAGGTCGCAGTGAAGATGTAATTTATCCAGTTCATCCGGCTTCATCGCCCGCACCACGCGGTAAGATCCCATCAGCTTCAGCCCCAGCGTCTCCTGGATATAGCGAAACACCGAGCTTTCCAGATGGCTTTTATTGAGCCCCGGCACTAGCCCCACCGGCATGACCGTCAGATCCAGCGACACCGGTTCCCCGTTGAGCAACCGCAGGCGAACGAAGTCATACACCGGCGCATCGGCGTCAATCAGCAGCGAACTCTGCTCTTTGTCGCTGGGAAAACGCACCTCAAAGCGCACCACTTCGCTTTGTACCTCGCCAAGATGCTCCCAGGTTTTGGTGGCGCCAAAATAGTCGCTGCCGGGCAACTCCCACTGCGACAGCTGGAGAAAATTTTTCCGCACAAAGGTACCCAGTCCTTTGCGGGTATAGATAAGCCCTTCGACGATTAACTGACGCATCGCCTGCTGGATCGTCATCCGGCTGGTGTTGAACTCCGCCGCCAGCGCAAACTGGTCGGGTAGCGGCGCGCTGGCAGGATACTGCTGGCTGATGATGCGTTTTTTTATTTCCCGCGCGATTTGCAGATACTTCGCCGTCATTCCCGGTCCTTTTACATTCTGTGTGTGGCTGGCGGACAGCATACTTGACCTGACCGCCAGGACACTGTTACATCGCTTCGCCGTTGCTGTGGATCACCTGCTTTAGCCACGCATAGCTCTTCTTCGGCACCCGCCGCAGATCCTTGAGGTCATGGTTCTCACGATTGACGTACACCACGCCGTAGCGCTTACGCATATCGCCCTGAGAGCTGAGGATATCGATTAATCCCCAGCCGAGATAGCCAAGCACCTGCGCGCCGTCCTCAAATATCGCCGCTTTCATGGCGTTAATATGGTCGCGATGGTAGGCGATGCGGTAATCATCGGCAATGGGATGTTCGCCATCCCAGGATTCGATCACCCCGATGCCATTTTCAATCGGGAACACCGGTAGCCGCCAGTCATTGTAATAGCGGGTGATGATCATGCGAAATCCCAGCGGATCGATCTGCCAGTTCCATTCCGTCGCTTTCAGGTACGGGTTATCCTGATTACCGAATAGCATGTAATTGTTGACCGCCGTTCCCGGCGGGATCGCGTCGCTATTGAGCGCACGGCTGGCGTAATAGCTGAACGCAAGATAATCGACCTTCACCGTCGCCATCAGCGCGATATCTTCAGGGCGATAAATATCGTCAAAGCCTTGGCGAGCGACAAAATGCATCACTTCCGGGCTATAACCCTCGCCGGCGTAGGCGCGCAGCAGGTTCTGGTTTAAAAACTCGTCCAGTTGCTGGGCGCAGAGAATATCGCGTGGTTTGCAGGTAGCCGGATAGACCAGCGCATGGGCCAGCATTCCGCCCATCAGGCACTGCGGCTTCGTCTGATGCAGATAGTGGGTCAGATGGACATGCGCCATCATCACGTGGTGCTGGATCTGGTAGAGTTCGCGCAGCGTTTTATCGCCACGCAAATAGCCGGTGATCAGGAAGGCTTCCGGCGAATGGTAGAGGTTCTGTTCATTGAAGGTCAGCCAGTACTTCACCTTATCGCCGTAACAGTCGATCATCTTCTGGCCATAGCGGATAAAGGCGTCCATGACCCGGCGGTCGGTAAAACCGTTGTAACGCTCCGCCAGCGACAGCGGCATATCAAAGTGATACAGGCAGATCATCGGTTCAATACCGCGGGCAATGAGTTCATCGATAAACTGATGGTAGAACGCGATCCCCTCTTCATTGAATTCGCCGTCCCCTTCCGGGCACACCCGGCTCCAGGCGATCTGGAAGCGGTAGCAGTTCATGCCCAGATCCTGCATCAGATCGAAATCTTCGCGAAAGCGATGATAGGAGTCGGTCGCGACCTTCCAGTCCGAGGCGAATTCCGCCGGTTGACGAATATCGTACACCGACATCCCCTTGCCCCCCTCGTTCCACGCCCCCTCCGTCTGCATGCTGGAGACGGAATTACCCCATAAAAAATCTGCCGGTAGTGTGTTCTTCATGCTGCGCCTCGGTATATGACTAGTCATTTAACTATAATGACTAGTCATATACAAAAGATCCGCCACCGAAGCAAAAGTCGGATCGTTTTCTGTGAGCCAGGCAAACAAAAAAGATCGCCGCAAGCGGCGATCTTTATAAGCACGGAAAAAAACGGCGTTACTGCGCGTCAAGCTGATGAGGACGATATTCCCCCTGGCGCTCCAGCATCCAGCCCGGATATTCGCGCGGCAGGGCGCTGACCGCGTCAAGCTGGCGCAACTCATCATCGCTCAGGCGGATAGCGGTCGCAGCGATGTTATCCTGCAACTGCTCGGCCCGTTTGGCGCCAATAATGACGCTGGTCACCGCCGGCTGATGCAGCAGCCACGCCAGGGCAATCTGCGCCACCGATACTCCTTTTGCTTCAGCTATCACCCGCATGACGTCGATGCAATCAAATGCGCGCGCTTTATCCACGGGCGGAAAGTCGAACGCCAGGCGACGACCACCCGCTTCCGCCTCGCCGTCGCGGCGGTATTTCCCGCTCAGCAGGCCGCCCGCCAGCGGGCTCCAGACCATCAGGCCGAGTCCTTCGCTTTGCAGCATCGGCACCAGCTCACGTTCCAGGTCACGCCCGGCAATCGTGTAGTAGGCCTGCAGAGAAGCAAAGCGCGAGAGTCCAAGGCGTTCCGCGATGCCCAGCGCTTTGGCGATTTGCCAGGCCGCCCAGTTTGAAACACCGATGTAGCGCACATGCCCCTGCTGTACCAGCGTATCCAGGGCCGACAATGTCTCTTCGATCGGCGTCGCCGGATCGAAGCCGTGCAATTGATAGAGATCGATATGATCGAGCTGCAGGCGGCGCAGGCTCTCTTTCACGCTGCCCATGATGTGGTACCGTGAGCTGCCGCTCGAGTTCACGCCGGCGGTGCCGGTTTCGCCAAACACTTTGGTCGCCACCCGACGTTTTCACGCGGGATTTTCAGGTTTTTCAGCGCCTGACCGGTAATCTCTTCAGAGCGCCCTTCCGAGTAGACGTTGGCGGTATCGATAAAGTTGATCCCGGCGTCCAGCGCGCTGCCGACCAGCTGTTCGGCTTCAGCCTGGCGCAGCTGGCCGATTTTGCCCCACATCCCTTCTTCGCCGCCGAAGGTCATGGTGCCCAGGCACAGCTCAGAGACAAACAGACCGGTATTGCCCAGTTTTTGATATCGCATAGCACTCTCCTCAACAGGATGGTTAACGTCAGCGGTATAGTTATACCGCTGTGTCGAGGCGTGCGAATGGGGTGTTTCTGTCAGTTTCTTGCCCAATTCTGCAGAAATCAGGCGCAGAGTTTAAAGAGCCAATAGCCGCTGATGGCCGCCCATAGCAGCATAGGAATGGAGTAAAGATGGAAGCGCCACCAGATCCGCCGATCGCTGGCCATGCGCAGGGCGATGATATTGGCCAGCGATCCTGGCAGCAGACCAAAGCCGCCCACGTTAACCGCCCAGGCAAGCAGTATCGACGGCGGGACATAGTTGAGCAGCAGAATGGTCGAGGGCACATTACTGATCACCTGAGACAGGCCGATGGCGGTCAGCCACAGTCCGCCGCCGGAAAGCGTCCCGACGCCGCTCAGCACATGATGCAGCGCCGGAAGCTGGGTCAGCAGGTGGACGTCGATAAACATCACCATAAACACCAGCAGCAGCGACCAGTCCACATGGACGATCACCGCCCGGGCCAGAATCAGGAAGCCCAGCAGCACCAGCGCCAGCCCCCACAGCGCCTGATTCATCTCCAGCGCGGTCAGGAACACCAGATACAATCCCAGACAGCTCCAGACCAGCTTAGGCTGCCACGATGGCGCCTTATCGCTACTCTGGTAGCTAAGCCGGTTTGCCGGGAAACAGAACCAGCACAGCACCAGCAGGGTCAACATCATTGCCGCCGCCAGGGGTAACATCTCGCCGATAAACCCGACGAAAGAGAGGCCGGACCGTCCCCACAGCAAAATGTTCTGCGGGTTGCCGATCGGCGTCAGCAGCGACCCGGCGTTAACCGCCAGCGCTTCGAAGATAATCAGACGGTTAACCGGGATCGCACACCACTTTTTCAGCGTCAGCGTCAGCGGCACCACAATAAACAGGGCCACATCGTTGGTCAGGAAGGTGGACAAAAGCGCTGCCGCCAGCACCATAAAGATGGCCAGCTGGCGCTCAGTCACGAAGCGGCGGGCCATTTTCCGCCCCAGCACGTCAAAGTAGCCGCTCAGTTCAATGCCCTTGGTCAACAGCATCAGGCCGCTGAGCGTGATGATGGTATGCCAGTCAATGGCCGCCGGCCAGCTTGCCGGGACAAACGGCACGATGGCGCTGAGCACGCAGGCGATAATCAGCAGCAGGTGTAAAAAACGGTCGCGCAGCAGCGACTGAACAAAGGGAAGAGTCATGCTTCCTGGGATCCCTGTTTCTGGGTAAATTTCAGGAACATCGCCAGCGTCTCTTCACTCACGTGATGCTCCATTCCCTCCGCATCGCGGCGGGCGATTTCCGGACTGACGCCAATGGCCAGCAGAAAGTTTTCCACAATCTGGTGGCGTTCGCGACTTTCCTGGGCCAGCTTTTCCCCTTCCGGGGTTAAGAAGATCCCGCGCCAGGGGATCTGTTCGATCAGACCCACGCTGGCCAGGCGTTTGAGCATTTTGGCGACCGTGGGCTGCGAAACGCCAAGACGCGCCGCCATATCCACCTGGCGCGCCTCCCCCACTTCGTTGATCAGATCGGAGATCAGCTCCACATAGTCATCGATCAGTTCGCGGCGATGCGCTTCCCGCACCTGACGGAACCCCTCAACGTGCTCTTCAACATTTACTAACTGCGTCACTTTTTTTGTTATTGGCTTACCTGCGCGACGGTTCATTGTGCTTCCTCATTCGTGTGACGCGTCAAGCATCATATAAAAAGATCCACATTGTAATGGATTGCGCCAAGAGCACAAAAAATTAACGTTTTAGCCATAGCTATAAAATATAGCCTGTGCTATATCTGTATGTAATGCAAACAGCCATCATGGATTGACGGCGTGAACAGGCAGGAGGAGAGCAGATGAACGAATTCAAGAGGTGCTTAAACGTGTTTAGCCATTCACCCTTTAAAGTACGATTAATGCTGATCGGTATGCTGTGCGAGATGATCAACGGTAAACCACAGCAGGGCAAACCCCATTCCTAAGGCGGCGTCGCGGTACGCCGCTTCATTTTTCTGTCATCTTCTGCCGGCAAAATGACCGGTTTCCCCCGTTTCCCTGACCTTTTTTCAAGTTTTGTAAGCGCCCTCGCAAAACAATCTGTTATGTCTGGTTGACCTTACCATTTACAAGTCCTATCTTTGCACAGCCCTGCCACATTCGCGGCTCGCAGAGACCCTCTTCACGCACTGTCCAGCAGGTTTTACCCCTTGTCGCCAGGGGATGCGCATGGCCTCTTTTTGATTGTTTACTATGAATGTCACCACCCTGAAAGATACGCTGGTCGCCCGCCGACTGGCACTGAACCCATGGACAGGATTCTACTTTTTACAATCGCTGTTGATTAACCTGGCGCTGGGCTATGAATTTAGCCTGCTCTATACCGTGGCATTTACCTGCGTGTTACATCTTCTGTGGCGCGCTTTTCCGCGCGTCCAGAAAGGGGTAGTCGGCGCCTATTCGCTGCTGGCGGCCCTGTATTACCCCTTTGGCCAGGCTTACGGCGCCCCCAATTTCAACACCTTGCTGGCGCTGCACGCGACCAACGTGGAAGAATCCACGGAAATTCTGACCATCTTCCCGTGGTACAACTATCTGCTGGCGGTCTTCATTTTCGCACTGGGGATCATTGCGGTCCGCCGCAGGATCGTTGAGCCCTCCCGCTGGGGAAAAATGGAGACCCTGGGCCTGCTGTTCAGCGTCGGGATCTTCTTTCTGCAGCCGGTGCAAAACCTCGCCTGGGGCGGCGTGTTCAAGGTGATTGACACCGGTTATCCGGCCTTTCGTTTTGTGAAAGACGTGGTGGTGAATAATAACGAGGTGCTGGACGAGCAGGCGCGAATGGCGCAGCTGGCCGGCATGAAAGACAGCTGGCACGTGCTGGCGGTGAAGCCAAAGTACCATCTCTATGTGGTGGTGATTGGCGAGAGCGCCCGTCGCGACGCCCTCGGCGCCTTCGGCGGCCACTGGGATAACACGCCGTTTGCCAGCTCAGTAAACGGTTATCTGTTTAACAACTATGTCGCCGCCAGCGGCTCGACGCAGAAATCGCTCGGCCTGACGCTTAACCGGGTGGTCGACGGGAAACCGCAGTTTCAGGATAACTTTGTCACCCTCGCCAACCGCGCGGGTTTCCAGACCTGGTGGTTCTCCAACCAGGGGCAGATTGGCGAGTACGACACCGCTATCGCCAGCATCGCCAAACGTGCGGATGAAGTCCAGTTCCTGAAAAACGGCGATTTCGAGGCCAATAAAAATACTCAGGACGAGCAGTTATTAAAGCTGACCGAGCAGGTACTCTCTACGCAGCGCACCCAGCCGCAGCTGATTGTCCTGCATCTGATGGGCTCTCACCCGCAGGCCTGCGATCGGACCAAAGGCAAGTACACGGTTTTCGTCCAGTCGAAAGAGACCTCCTGTTATCTCTACAGCATGACGCAGACCGATTCGCTGCTGGCTAAGCTATACAGTCAGTTGCAAAACTCCGGCGATACCTTTTCACTGACTTACTTTTCCGATCATGGTCTGGCGTTCAAGGAGCGGGGAAAAGAGGTGCAGTATCTGGCGCATGACGATAAGTTCCAGCAGAACTTCCAGGTGCCGTTTATGGTGCTATCCAGCGATGACAAAGCGCATAAAGTGATTAAAGCGCAGCGCTCAGCGAATGATTTCCTCAGTTTCTTCTCCCAGTGGACCGGGATCAAGGCGGCGGAAATCGTCCCGCGCTATCGTTTTATCTCTGAGCAAAAGGCCGGTCCGGTGTACATCACCAACTTCCAGCTGCAGAAGGTGGACTACGCTCACCTCGGTACCGATGAGTTCACCGTCAATTAATCGTGCAGGCCCGGCCAGTCGCTCAGGCTGGCCGGCAACAGGCAAAAAAAATCCGCCCCGAAAGGCGGATTTTTTATATCACCGGAGTGATTAGAAGCGGTAACCCACGCCAGCAATCCAGGTACCGACGTCAACGTTACGAATACGAGACTGCTCGTAGGAGAAGTCCAGAGCAACGTTTTCGATCGGGTTGAACTGCAGACCAGCACCGTAGGAGAAACCGTAGTCGCTCATATCGGATTTCTGGTTCGGGAAGTTGTTGTTCTGGAATTTACCGTAACCAACACCCACTACACCGTAGATGCTTGCCCAGTCGTTCAGACGGTAAGCCGGACCTGCGGTGATGCCGTAGTACTGACCTTTGTTGTAAGTACCGTTGCTGGTGTTATCCTTTTCGGTGTAGGTGAAGGAACCGATAACGCCCAGCGGGTTGTTATCTTGCTCGTAACGGTATTTCAGGTTGAAACCGCCAGCTTTGTTCGCTTTACCCTGCATGTCGCTCTGCGCGTAACCGCCGGTTACGGTAGAAGTTGCAGCAAATGCAGTGGTACCTACGGATGCAGCCAGAACAACGGCCAGTGCTGAAAGACGTGCAATTTTATTCATAACCACCTCAAATGTGTTTCTAATAAGTCCTAAGCCTTAAATATATCAAAAACTTTTGGGAAACTCTTTGGAGTTTACATTGTCTAACATACTTTTTCATGTAACCAAAAGTTTCCATATTTCTATAACAATATGGAAAACAACAATTTTTGGCGTTAACGTACATCTTAACGCTCATTAAGAAATTCGCAAGCATCCAGATTAATCTTAATCACCTGGCGAATTTCTCAGCAACGTGCGCCATTCTACTGTTTTTGCCTCTGTTTTTTTCAACATTAGCTCAACCGTCAGCAGGTTATTCCAGTACACTGGCACTTTTACGACTTTTGACAAAACCTGACAGGAGAAAGGATGCCCGGTCCATCCCGAAAAGCGGCGGCATGGTTGCCGATTCTGGTGATTTTAATCGCCATGACCTCGATTCAGAGCGGCGCATCGCTCGCCAAATCGCTGTTCCCGTTGGTCGGCGCCCCGGGGGTCACCGCCCTGCGCCTGGCGCTCGGGACGCTGATTTTGGTGGTCGTGTTCAAGCCATGGCGGTTACGTTTCTCCCCGGCGCAGCGCGTGCCGCTGCTACTGTACGGCCTGGCGCTCGGCGCGATGAACTATCTCTTTTATTTATCCCTGCAGCGTATTCCGCTCGGCGTGGCGGTAGCCCTGGAGTTTACCGGCCCGCTGGCGGTGGCGCTGTTTGGTTCGCGCCGACCGCTGGATTTTGTCTGGGTGGCGCTGGCGATCCTCGGACTGTGGTATCTCCTGCCGCTGGGGCAGAATGTGGCGCAGGTCGATTTAACCGGCGCGCTCTTTGCCCTGGGCGCCGGCGCCTGCTGGGCGGTCTATATTCTGACCGGGCAACGCGCCGGTGAAGAGCATGGGCCAGCCACGGTGGCGATGGGGTCGCTCATCGCCTCGCTGGTGTTTGTTCCGTTAGGCATGGCGCAGGCTACGGATACGCTGTGGCAATGGTCGCTGCTGCCGATGGGGCTGGGGATTGCTATTCTCTCAACCGCGCTGCCCTACTCTCTCGAAATGATGGCCTTGACGCGCCTGCCAACGCGCACCTTCGGCACGCTGATGAGCCTTGAACCAGCATTAGCCGCCCTTTCCGGTATGGTCTTCCTCGGCGAAACGCTGAAGCTCTCCCAGACCCTGGCGCTGGGCGCGATCATTATCGCCTCGATGGGCGCCACGCTGACCATGCAGCGACAAAGTAAAATCGAGCAAGTCGATATCAATTAACATTCTGTTACGCCGCCGGCCCGTGAGAAATCCGGGCCGTTCAGCTAAATATAACCCTATGATATTTAGCGCTTTTCAAAATAACCAACCACTTTGCGCTATCGAAGTGATATGGCCTGCCGATGCCTCACTCTTTGAAACCCTTGCTATACTTAGTCCCGAAGTTACCTGGGACAACGCTCCACATCATTCAGATTTGAAGTGTGACGAGCATCAATATCAAGAGGATATGAAACGATGAGTACCGCAAAACTGGTTAAATCAAAAGCATCTAATCTGGTCTATACCCGCAACGATGTCGCTGACAGCGAAAAGAAAGCGACCATTGAGCTGTTGAATCGCCAGGTGATCCAGTTCATTGACCTGTCACTTATCACCAAGCAGGCACACTGGAATATGCGCGGTGCGAACTTTATCGCCGTGCACGAAATGCTGGATGGCTTCCGTACCGCGCTAACCGAGCACCTGGACACCATGGCGGAGCGCGCCGTGCAGCTGGGCGGCGTCGCACTGGGCACCACTCAGGTCATTAACAGCAAAACGCCGCTGCAGAGCTACCCGCTCGATATCCATCACGTTCAGGATCACCTGAAAGCGCTGGCTGACCGCTATGCCGTCGTCGCTAACGATGTGCGCAAGGCGATCGATGAAGCCAAAGACGAGGATACTGCGGATATTTTCACCGCGGCCTCCCGCGATCTGGATAAATTCCTGTGGTTCATTGAAGCGAATATCGAGTAAGGCTTTGCCGCCGGCCGCAGCGCGGTCGGCGGCGCCTTTACTTTTCTCGCCCACCTTTCTGTTTTCCGTTCTATCCGTTTCCCCTTCTATGCTTTTCGTCCCCCTGCTGGCCATGCACTGTTTTAGGGCGCCAAATTGATGAAAATGCGCGCAAAAGTAAAACAATTGTAATAATCACCTCACACAATCGTTACGTTGAGATTGTTTTCCCATCAGGGTTTGCGCTAAAAATGTGCTCGTTATTCAACAACTCTATAACGCACCAAAGTGACGCCTCATCCTGGTGCAGTGAGTGCCTGTCATGATCGAAATTGTGCAACCGCTCGCGCTTCGTTTGTTGAAAAACAACAGCTTGTAAAAGTGGCACGATTTTTTCATTAGGCTAGTCGTTCTCGCAGGGGATCGTCCCGTGGATATAAAAGGAAATGCTATGAAGTCTGTATTTAAAGTTTCACTGGCTGCACTGACCCTGGCTTTTGCGGTTTCTTCCCATGCCGCCAATAAGACCCTGGTTGTCGCCACCGATACGGCGTTCGTCCCGTTCGAATTTAAGCAAGGCGATAAATATGTCGGGTTTGACGTTGACCTGTGGGCGGCTATCGCCAAAGAGCTGAAGCTCGACTACACCCTGAAGCCAATGGACTTCAGCGGCATTATCCCGGCGCTGCAAACTAAAAATATCGATCTGGCGCTGGCCGGGATCACCATCACCGACGAACGTAAAAAAGCGATCGACTTCTCCGACGGCTACTACAAAAGCGGCCTGCTGGTGATGGTCAACGCCAATAATAACGACATCAAAGATGTGAAAGATCTGAACGGTAAAGTGGTCGCGGTGAAGAGCGGTACCGGCTCCGTTGATTACGCGAAAGCCAATATCAAAACCAAAGATCTGCGTCAGTTCCCGAACATCGATAACGCCTATATGGAACTGGGTACCGGCCGCGCTGATGCCGTGCTGCACGATACGCCAAATATTCTGTACTTCATCAAAACCGCAGGCAACGGCAAGTTCAAAGCGGTAGGCGAATCACTGGAAGCGCAAAACTACGGTATCGCTTTCCCGAAAGGCAGCGACGAGCTGCGTGAGAAAGTGAACGGTGCGCTGAAAACGCTGCGCGAGAATGGTACCTACAACGAAATTTATAAAAAATGGTTCGGCACTGAACCAAAATAATAAGAACACACTTCGCCAGACGCAGCTCCGGCGACATCACAACGGTCTTCCGGCACAGACTCGGCGGGAGACCGTATTTTGGCGGAGGATTTCCTCTGCTCTCGACACGGTAACAGGAACGTATTATGCAGTTTGACTGGAGTGCCATCTGGCCTGCCATTCCGATTTTGCTGGAAGGCGCCAAAATGACGCTGTGGATTTCCGTCCTCGGCCTGGCCGGCGGCCTGATAATCGGTCTGGTGGCCGGTTTCGCCCGCTGCTTCGGCGGCTGGATCGCCAACCACATCGCACTGGTGTTTATTGAAATCATTCGCGGCACCCCGATTGTGGTGCAGGTCATGTTCATCTACTTTGCGCTGCCGATGGCCTTTAGCGACCTGCGCATCGACCCCTTCTCCGCAGCGGTAGTGACCATCATGATTAACTCGGGCGCCTATATCGCGGAAATTACCCGCGGCGCGGTGCTCTCCATTCATAAAGGCTTCCGCGAAGCGGGCCTGGCGCTGGGCCTGTCGCGTCGCGAAACCATTCGCCACGTGATCCTGCCGCTGGCGCTACGCCGCATGCTGCCGCCGCTGGGCAACCAGTGGATTATCAGCATCAAGGATACCTCGCTGTTCATCGTCATCGGCGTCGCCGAACTGACCCGTCAGGGACAGGAGATCATCGCGGGCAACTTCCGCGCCCTGGAAATCTGGAGCGCCGTTGCTGTTATCTACCTGATTATCACCCTGGTCCTGAGCTTTATTCTGCGTCGTCTTGAAAGAAGGATGAAAATCCTGTGATTGAATTTAAAAACGTCTCCAAGCACTTTGGCCCGACCCAGGTGCTGCACGATATCTCCCTGAAAATTAATCAGGGTGAAGTGGTGGTCATTATCGGCCCGTCCGGCTCCGGTAAATCGACGATGCTGCGCTGCATCAATAAACTGGAAGAGATCACCAGCGGCGATCTGATTGTCGATGGCTTAAAGGTCAACGATCCGAAGGTGGACGAACGTCTGATTCGTCAGGAAGCCGGGATGGTGTTCCAGCAGTTTTACCTGTTCCCGCACCTGACGGCGCTGGAAAACGTGATGTTTGGCCCGCTGCGGGTACGTGGCGCCAGCAAGCAGGCGGCAGAGAAGCAGGCGAAAGATCTGCTGGCGAAAGTCGGCCTGGCCGAGCGCGCGCATCACTATCCGTCTGAACTCTCCGGCGGCCAGCAGCAGCGTGTGGCCATTGCCCGCGCGCTGGCGGTGAAGCCAAAGATGATGCTGTTTGATGAACCGACCTCCGCGCTCGACCCGGAACTGCGCCATGAAGTGCTCAAGGTGATGCAGGATCTGGCTGAAGAGGGGATGACGATGGTGATCGTAACCCACGAAATCGGCTTTGCCGAAAAAGTGGCTTCGCGATTGATCTTTATCGACAAAGGACGCATTGCTGAAGACGGCAACCCGCAGGAGCTGGTGAAGAACCCGCCAAGCCCGCGCCTGCGCGAATTCCTGCAGCACGTCGCCTGACCCGCAACGGCTCTCTTCCTCCGCGGAGAGAGCCGCTTTTCCAGATTCCTCTTCCCTCCCCTTCCGCCATCGGCTTCTATACTTACCCGTTTACGTTGCAACGGAGGTGCCCATGCCGTGGATCCTGCTTTTGCTCGCTGCACTGTTTACTGCCCCGCTTTCCGCCGCCGCCCTGCCCGGCGTGCCGACAGCTAACGCCGATAAAACCAGCGCCAGCGAACCCGATGCGGAACAGAAAAGAGCGGCCTACGCCGCGCTGGCTGACGTGCTGGCTAACGACAGCGCCCGTCAGGAGCTCATTGACCAGCTGCGTAAAGCAGCCGCCACGCCGCCGCCAGACAGCACCCCGACGCTGACGCCGCCGGCGGTGAAAGAAGAGACCACGGTGCTGGAGAACGTCACGCAGATCAGCCGGGAATACGGCGAGCAGCTCTCGTCTCGCTTCTCTCAACTGTGGCGCAATATCACCGGCTCACCGCATAAACCTTTTAATTCGCAAACCTTCACCAGCGCGGCCTGGCATTTTTTACTGCTGGCCGGCCTGGTCTTTGCCTTCTGGTGGCTGGTGCGTCTTGCGGCGCTGCCGCTGTATCGCAAAATGGGTGAATGGGGGCGGCATAAAAACCGCGATCGCGGAAACTGGCTCCAGCTGCCCCTGACCATCGCCGGGGCGTTTGTTATCGACCTGCTGCTGCTGGCGCTGACCCTGTTTGTCGGCCAGTTGTTAAGCGATCGCCTGAATGGTAATAACCCCACCATCGCCTTCCAGCAGAGTCTTTTCCTCAACGCCTTCGCGTTGATCGAGTTTTTTAAAGCCATTCTGCGGCTCATTTTCTGCCCGCGCATCCCGGCGCTCCGGCCCTTTAACCTCAGCGACGAAGCCGCGTCATACTGGAGCCTGCGCCTGAGCGCGCTCAGCAGCCTGATTGGCTATGGCCTGATCGTCGCGGTGCCGATTATCTCCAATCAGGTGAATGTTCAGGTTGGCGCGCTGGCTAACGTCGTCATCATGCTGTGCATTACGCTGTGGGCGCTGTACCTGATTTTTCATAACAAGACCTTGATTACGCAGGGTCTAATCCATCTGGCCGACCGTTCGCTCTCCTTCTTTAGCCTGTTTATCCGCGCCTTCGCGCTGGTCTGGCACTGGCTGGCCTGCGCCTACTTTGTGGTGCTCTTTTTCTTCTCCCTGTTCGACCCGGGCAATAGCCTGAAATTCATGATGGGCGCCACCCTGCGCAGCCTGGCCATTATCGGCGGCGCGGCGCTGGTGTCCGGCATCCTGTCGCGCTGGATAGCCAAAACCATCACCCTGTCACCCGCCACCCAGCGCAATTATCCTGAGCTGCAAAAGCGGCTGAATGGCTGGATCTCCGCCTCGCTGAAGGCCGCGCGCATTCTCACCGTCTGCGTCGCCGTCATGCTGCTGCTGAGCGCCTGGGGCCTGTTTGACTTCCGCGAATGGCTGCATAACGATGCCGGGCAAAAAACGGTGGATGTGCTGATCCGCATCGCCCTCATCCTCTTCTTCTCTGCCATCGGCTGGACGGTGCTGGCCAGCCTGATCGAAAACCGGCTGGCCTCGGATATCCATGGTCGCCCGCTGCCCAGCGCGCGGGCCCGGACGCTGCTGACCCTGTTTCGCAACGCGCTGGCGGTGGTGATCAGCACCATCACGGTGATGATCCTGCTTTCGGAGATTGGGGTTAACATTGCGCCGCTGCTGGCGGGCGCCGGGGCGTTAGGGCTGGCGATTTCGTTTGGCGCGCAAACGCTGGTTAAAGATATTATCACCGGCATATTTATCCAGTTTGAGAACGGGATGAATACCGGCGACCTGGTCACCATCGGCCCTTTGACCGGCACCGTGGAACGAATGTCGATTCGCTCCGTGGGGGTACGGCAGGATACCGGCGCCTATCACATTATTCCCTGGTCCTCGATCACCACTTTTGCCAACTTCGTGCGCGGCATTGGCTCGGTAGTCGCCAACTATGATGTCGACCGTCATGAGGATCTGGATAAAGCCAGCCAGGCGCTGAAGGCGGCGGTGGACGATCTGCTGGCCCAGGAGGAGATCCGCGGCCTGATCATTGGCGAACCGTCGTTCGCCGGGCTGGTGGGGCTGAGCAATACCGCCTTTACGCTACGCGTCAGCTTCACTACACTGCCGCTGAAGCAGTGGACGGTGCGCTTTGCCCTCGACACTCAGGTGAAAAAGCACTTCGATCGCGCCGGGGTTCGCGCCCCGGTACAGACCTGGCAACAGCTGCCGATGCCGGGCTCAGACAGCCCGGCCGCCGAGTAGTTAGAACGGACGGCGGCGTTTGGCGTCGTCCATAAAGCTCCAGGCGATAAAGCGGCTCTGCTTTTGACCCTGGGCCATCTCTTTTTTCACCACTTTCACGGCCCCAACCTCGGTCAGCAGGCGGTAGAGCGGCGGCAGATTGTCGCCGCGCGACACCAGCGAGGTAAACCATTTCACCTGGCGGGCGAAGGCCTGACTTTCGCGGATCATCTGCGAGATAAAGGCCACTTCGCCTCCTTCGCACCACAGCTCCTGCTGCTGACCGCCAAAGTTAAGCGCGCTGTCGGCGCCGAGTCCGAGATTGCGGCGCTTGCGCTCACCGCCCGCCCGGGCGCTCTCTGCGGAGTCATGGAACGGCGGATTACACAGCGTGGCGTCATAGGTCTCGTTTTTGTGGATCACGCCGTGGAAGATGGCCTGGCTCTCTTTTTGCCGACGCAGACGGATCTGCCGGGTCAATCCGGGGTTGCCATTGACAATCGCCTGCGCGCTGGCGAAGGCCTCCGGGCTGATTTCGCTGCCGGTGAAACGCCAGCCGTACTCGTGAACGCCGATCAGGGGATAGATGAGGTTGGCGCCGGTGCCAATATCAAGGATCGTGGCTTGCTTCGGCACCTCGCCACTATCCTGCGCCAGCAGATCCGCCAGATGATGAATATAATCGGCACGCCCGGGCACCGGCGGACAGAGAAAACCGTCAGGAATGTCCCAGTGTTTGACCGCGTAGAAATGCGCCAGCAGCGCTTTATTCAACGCCTTTACTGCCTGCGGATTGGCAAAATCAATGGTCTGCTCACCCAGCGGATTGAGCGTAATGTATCCCTGCAGGTCAGGATGCGCCTGGCAGAGCGCAGGCAGGTCGTAGCGTTGATGGTGGCGGTTACGCGGGTGTAACCCCGGTTTCTGGGCTTTCATGACAATCTCCTTTGAACAGCCGCGTAAGATACCCGTTGACGGCGGCGCGGTAAATAAGGGAGTCTGGATATCTCCTTTATCCGTGACAGGTGCAGCATGTACTTTTATCAACCTTCGCAGGGCCACGGCCTGCCGCATGACCCGCTGAACGCGATAATCGGGCCTCGCCCGATAGGCTGGATCGCCTCGCAGGACGCCGAGGGCCAGCGAAATCTGGCGCCATACAGCTTTTTTAACTGCTTTAACTATCGCCCGCCGATCATTGGTTTCGCCAGCAGCGGCTGGAAAGACAGCGTGCGAAATATTGTCGAGACGAAGGAGTTCGTCTGGAACCTGGCGACGCGACCGCTGGCCGTGGCGATGAATGAAACGTCTGCCTCGATCCCGCACCATGAGGACGAGTTCGTGCGCGCCGGCCTCACCGCCGCCGCCAGCCGCCTGGTCAGCGCCCCCCGAGTCGCGGAGAGTCCGGTGAACTTTGAGTGCCGTCTGTCGCAATGTATTCAACTCACCACCGCCGACGGTAACCCTGTTGATACGTGGTTGGTGCTCGGCGAAGTGGTCGCCGTGCATATTGATGAATCACTGCTGGACAACGGCATCTATCAAACCGCCCGCGCCCAGCCGATCCTGCGCGCCGGAGGTCCGAGCGCCTATTACAGTATTGATGATAGTCTGCGTTTTGACATGATCCGCCCTGACGCCCGCTAAATAATCTACCGGCCAGAGTACCGCTGCCCTGCGCCGGTAGCCTACTAAACGCCTTGTTTTGCATTAAAAATTCCCTATCGCACGGTCGGGAAAGACCTACACTTAAGATATGTCCCATGCTGTTTATGAGGATATGCTGATGAAAATCACCTCGCTGCTATTCGCCGCTGCGCTCACCGCTCATGCCACCGCGGCCTCTCCCCTGCCACCGACACCCGTACTGCCCTATGCCGGGCCGCTCCGCCCTGTCGGCACCGTCTCCGCCTCCGGTGCCAGCACCCTTGATGATCTGGTGGCCGCCCTCGCGGATAAGGCCCACCGCCAGGGGGCGATAGCCTGGCGGGTCAATGCCGCCAGTAGCGGTAACCGACTGCACGGTTCAGCTATAATTTATCAATAACCTTTCACAGGAGGCAGACGATGGCATCAGGTTGGGCAGGCGATGGGGCCGTTCAGGATCAGATCGACAGCACCATTGACGATGCGGTGGCTCGCGCGCGCCGTGAGCTTCCGCGCGGCGAAAGCAACAAATTTTGTGATGAATGTGGAGAGCCGATTCCGGAGGCCCGTCGACAGGCCATCCCAGGGGTCAGATATTGCGTGAAGTGCCAGCAGGAGAAAGATTTACATAACAATACATTTTCAGGATATAATCGTCGCGGATCCAAGGATAGCCAGCTACGCTGACTTTCCTTTACCGTTCATGACAGCCTTTCGCATTATCTTTTCGCGCACATTTTTTGGCGGAAAAAGTCGCAATATGTGCCCTTAAACGCGTCGGTCTTCCTCGCTACGCTTCGTGACGAAAAGAATGAGAAATAATTTATTAATAATCAGTAAATTATTAATCATTCAAAAAATTCGATGTAGACTGTGAATTTCCTTCGATTTTATCTCCCGCAAAAAAGCGTGATACTTATCACATCGACGGAACATCGTCCCCTGAACAGAACAACCTGCGAGAGATTAACTATGAAAAACATCAAATATGCTGCCGCTGCCATCGCTCTGACCGCCCTTTCCTTCGGCGCCTTTGCCGCCGAACCGGTCACCCCCACTCAGGCTGAAAGCATGAATAAAATCGGTGTGGTGTCTGCGCAAGGCGCAACCACTTTAGATGGTCTGGAAGCAAAACTGGCTGCTAAAGCCGAAGCCGCTGGCGCGACCGGCTACAGCATTACTTCCGCTAACACCAACAACAAACTGAGCGGTACTGCGGTTATCTATAAATAATCGCTGTTCCCTCTGTAAGCCACTGAATTAACCCTGAAAAGACCTTTAATACCCTTGCCTTGCCCGTCCGAGCCACCGGACGGGCTTTTTTTTATCCTGCAGATCCGATCACCAGCAGTCGTTGACGCGGCTGAGGCCCTGCTCCAGGGTGGTGACTTCCCCGCTGGCCAGCAGACAACAGGCAAGCTGAATTTTCAACGAGTGGGGCACCGGTTCGACGCCGGCGACGCAGCGCTCGATCCAGCGCGCGGTGACCTCAGGATCTTTCGAGGCCGGCAGGACCACCGCCTCCGCTGCCGTCTCAGTCTGGCGTTCGTACAGCACCCGCACGCCCTGCTCATCGATCAGGCTGATCTGCGGGCAGCGCTGCGGGTTGGCATACACTTCGCCCTCGGTACCGTGCATCAACAGCGCGCGGCCACCGGTCTCACGAAAGAAGTTCGCCACCCGCGGAACATATTCCGGATGCGACACGCTGGAGAGACGCAATGCCTCCGCTTCGCCAAACGGTGTAGCCAGCTTGGCCAGGGTATGGGCGCTGTTGCGCACGCCCATCCGCCAGCGCATCGCCAGCTGTTTCTCCAGCGGCGGACAGAAAGCCCCCACCGGGATATACACCGGTTCATGGCCCTCCAGCTGCGCCTGAGCTTGTCCGGCGTGCCGGGTGGCCGGAATATCCAGCAGGGTAAAAATGGTCTCGGTCAGCACCCGGGTGGGATCGTGACTGACGCCGTGAACCACCACCGGAAACCCCAGCTTGTGCAGGAGCATCGCCAGCAGCGGCGTCAGGTTCGCCTGCTTGCGCGCGCCGTTGTAGCTGGGGATGACAATCGGCATCGGCTTGCCGGCCGGCGGGGTCAGGCGCAGCGTATGCTGCTGCATCGCCGCGTAAAACCCTTTCATCTCCGCTTCGCCTTCGCCTTTGATGCGCAGGGCGATTAATATTCCCCCCAGCTCCAGCTCCGGCACCTCGCCGTCCAGCATCCGCGCATAGAGCGCACGGGCGGTCTCTTCATCGAGGTCGCGGGCATGATTCTTACCGCGACCCACCTCTTTTATAATTTTGCTGTACTCCATGGCTCCCCCTGGTGCATCACGCGCCGGCGTCAGCGACGTTTGCGGCCTGACTGTTTTGCTGTCTGTTTTGCTTTCCGTTTTACTATAACCTCCGGGACGCCCGGCTGCTCTATGGGAAAAACAGGTAACGCGTTCAGTAGACGCGCGCCATAGTTTTTGGTCAACAGACGCTTATCGTAAATCACCACCTCTCCCCAGCAGTGATGGCTGCGGATCAGACGCCCCACCTGCTGAATAAGATTAAAGGAGGCGCTGGGCAAACTCTGTACCTCGAAAGGGTAACGATTAAGGCTTTTCAGCCATTCGCCTTCGGTGATCACTACCGGGCTGTCGATGGGCGGAAAGGCGATTTTATGGATATGTACCTGGCTTAGCAGATCGCCCTTTAAATCCAGCCCTTCGGCAAAGGACTGCAGACCCACCAGCACGCTGCGCTCGCCGCTTTCCACCCGTTTGCGATGCAGCTCCACCAGCCGATAGCGCGGCTGGTCGCCCTGCACCAGCAGTATCAGGCGCAGATCGGTCACATGCTCCAGGAAGCGGTTCATCGCCCGCCCGCTGGCAAACAGCACCAGCATCCCGAGATGTTTCTTGCTCTCTACCTGCTGGCGAAAATAGGCCGCCATCTCGGCAATGTGCTGCTCTTCGTTATCCATCAGCGGTTCATAGCGCATTTGAGGAATAATAATTTTCCCCTGCTCCACGTGGTTGAACGGCGAATCCAGCGCCACGAAGCGGTCACCCGCTTTCTCCTTCAGACCACTCATCTCCTGCAGGCGCGAGAAGCTGTTTAGCGAGCGCAGCGTCGCTGACGTCACGACGATATGCGGCACGCTGCGCCACAGCAGCCGTTCCAGCTGATCGCTGACGCGGATGCCGACACAGTGGAACCAGACATGGATCTGGCCGTCGCGCACCACTCGCGTCGCCCATTTGGTTACCGGCGCGCCTGAGGATTGCGCCAGCGACGCCAGGCGCCATAGCTTGCTTTGGCTTTCAAACATGCCGAGCGCGCGGTTCATCTGCAGCAGCACCCGATGCAGGCGCACCACGTCATGGCTGCCGGTCTTTTCGCTGAGATCGTTAAGAAACAGCTCCGCCAGCCCGCGCAGCATCTCGGTGAGCTTCGCCAGCCGCTGGCAGATCTCCATCACCTCCTGCGGCAGTTCGCCCATCGGGAAGCGATGCTCCGCTTCCTGACCGGCGGGCATGTAGAGATTGAGAATATTATTCAACGACGCAATCAGCTCGAACAGCTCCTCGCAATGGCCGGTGAGCCGCTCCGGATTGGCCAGCGGCGGCGTGGTTTTCGGACGAAACTGCTCCATGCAGGTGGCGACCAGCTTGCAGAACAGATCCAGCTGCAGGCGAAACCAGGGGGCGGTGATCTCGGCGCTCATCTCCAGCGCGTCGCGGGCGACGTCCGGCAGATGATGGCCTTCATCGAGGACCAACAGCAGGTTTTTCGGCTCCGGCAGCACTGCCTCGCTCTCCATCGCCGCCATCACCAGCGCATGGTTGGCCACCACCACTTCCGCCTCCTGAATTTCCCGCCGCGCCACGAAGAACGGGCACTCGCGATAGTAGTGGCAGTTGCGGTTCAGGCAGCTGGCCTTATCGGTGCTCAGCCGGCTCCACAGCGCGTCATCGATGGCTTTATCGGTATGATCGCGCAGGCCGTCCCAGCGGTAGCTGTCGAGGTCCTGCTTCAGGGTCGCACACAGCTTCTGCTCGGCCTGGTTGTTCGGGGTGAGATCGTCATCGAGGAAGGCCAGCAGATCCTGCTGCGACGGCTCGGTGCTGGCCAGCGCCGTCAGGTTACGCGGACAGACGTAGCGCCCACGACCGAAGGCGGCGGTAAAGCGCAGGTCGGGAATAATTTTACGCAGCAGCGGCAGGTCTTTACTGTAGATTTGATCCTGCAGGGCGACGTTGGCGGTGCTGACCACCAGCGTTTTTTGTTCCTCCCGGGCGATGGCGATGCCCGGGATCAGGTATGACAGCGTTTTACCGACGCCGGTCGGCGCTTCGATAGCCAGATGCCTGCCCTCTTCCCCGGCGAGGGTTTTCGCCACATCGGCGATCATCTGCCGCTGCGGGGGGCGGGGAATAAAGTCCGGGATCTGTTCCTGAAGCGCCTTATACCAGGCGGCGATTTGCGCTTTCAGCGCAGCGGTCAAAGCCATGAGAAAACCTGAATACTGTATAAACAGCCACTATTGTGCCATTTTTGCCCGCCTGGAGGTATTGCTTTCTGCTGAGTGTGGAAGCGTGCTCGACAAATAGTGTAATGGAAAGAAAAAGGCCCGCCGCCGCGTAGCGGACAGACGGGCCTGAGCCGGGCCGCGTTATCGCGGCCGAGGCATCAGCGTGTTATTCGCCAGCCGGTTTACGCGGACGACGGCGGCGCGGCGGTTTGCCGTCCTGCGTACGCGCTTTCGGCGCCTCGCCGTCCTGACGGCGCGGGGCGCTGTTCTGGCTGCGCGGCTGTCCGCTGCGTCCCTGACCCTGGCCACCGCGTCCCTGACCTTGCCCACGACCGCCGCCGCGCTGCTGGCGACCGTTCTGGATAGGTTCGGCTTTAATGGACGGATCCGGCTCATAGCCGGCAATCGCGATGCGCGGGATCTCTTTTTTCAGCAGGCGCTCGATATCGCGCAGCAGCTTATGCTCATCCACACACACCAGCGACAAGGCTTCACCGGTGGCCGCCGCGCGACCGGTACGGCCGATACGGTGGACGTAATCTTCCGGTACGTTCGGCAGCTCGTAGTTCACCACGTGCGGCAGCTCTTCGATATCCAGACCACGGGCGGCGATATCGGTCGCCACCAGCACGCGAATGCCGCCGGATTTAAAGTCGGCCAGCGCGCGGGTACGCGCTCCCTGGCTCTTGTTGCCATGGATCGCCGCGCTGCGGATGCCGTCTTTATTAAGCTGCTCCGCGAGGTGGTTGGCGCCATGCTTGGTGCGGGTAAACACCAGCACCTGCTGCCAGTTGCCTTCGCCGATCAGCTGCGACAACAGTTCGCGCTTGCGGTTCTTATCAACGAAATGGACGTGCTGGGTGATCTGCTCGGACGCGGTGTTGCGACGCGCCACTTCCACTTCCAGCGGGTTGTGCAGCAGTTTCTCGGCCAGGCCCTTGATCTCGTCGGAGAAGGTCGCCGAGAACAGCAGGTTCTGTCGACGCGCCGGCAGTTTAGCCAGTACGCGACGGATGTCATGGATAAAGCCCATATCCAGCATGCGGTCCGCTTCGTCCAGCACAAGGATTTCCACGCTATCAAGGCTGACCGCGTTCTGATGTTCGAGGTCCAGCAGACGGCCCGGGGTGGCAACGAGGATGTCGACGCCACCGCGCAGCTTCATCATCTGCGGGTTGATGCTCACGCCGCCGAATACCACCAGCGAGCGAATATTCAGGTACTTGCTGTAATCGCGGACGTTCTCGCCCACCTGCGCCGCCAGCTCACGGGTCGGGGTCAGGATCAGCGCGCGTACCGGACGGCGACCCTTTGCGTGCGGCTCTTTGTCAATCAGGCGCTGCAGCAGCGGCAGGGTAAAGCCCGCCGTCTTACCGGTACCGGTCTGGGCGCTGGCCATCAGGTCGCGCCCCTGCATTACTGCCGGGATCGCCTGCTGTTGGATAGGGGTCGGCTCAACGTAGCCCTGCTCAGCGACAGCGCGCAGGATATCGGGATTCAGGCCAAGGGAATCAAAAGACATAACAACTCCGAACCGCCCCGGCCCGGTGAAGGGCGTAGTTTTCAGGGAGATTATTGCGATAAGAAATGGCAAAAACCACAATGCCATGAAGGGGCGCAGTCTAGCAGATTTTGTGACAGGCCGCATAAAATCTGCAAAAGAATACCGCGCCTGGCTGGCGGGCATGAGAAGGCCGCTGAGCGCGCTCAGCGGCCTGGTGCGTCATGGCAAAGCGATTAACGCAGACGATACTTAAGTTTTTCAACGATCTTCGCGGTGGAGATGCCGTAGCGATCGTGAAGGGTCGGCAGCGCGCCGGCTAACAGGAACGCGTCGGGCAGCCCCACAGTATCCAGCTCACAGCGCACACCCTTACGCATCAACAGCGCGGCCACCGCCTCCCCCAGGCCGCCGACCGCGGTGTGGTTTTCCGCAGTCACCACCAGACGACCTGGCTTCGACGCCTGTTCAATAATCGCTTTTTCATCCAGCGGTTTGATGGTCGGCACGTGCAGGACCGCCACGCTGATGTTATCGGCCCGCAGCTTTTCAACCGCCTCCAGCGCGCGCATGGTCATCAGCCCGGAGGAGATGATCAGCACATCGTTGCCGTCCTCCAGCAGCTTTGCTTTACCCAGTTCGAACTGATAGTCGTATTTATCCAGCACCAGCGGCACCTTACCGCGCAGCAGGCGCATATACACCGGCCCCTGGTGATCGGCAATGGCCGGCACCGCCTGCTCTATCTCCAGCGCATCGCAAGGATCGACGATGACCATGCCGGGGATACCGCGCATAATCGCCAGATCTTCAGTGGCCTGATGGCTGGGGCCATAACCGGTCGTCAGGCCCGGCAGCGCCGCGCAGATCTTCACGTTCAGATGCTCTTCAGCGATGACCTGATGAATAAAATCATAGGCGCGACGGGTTGCAAAGGCGGCATAGGTGGTGGCGAAAGGAATAAATCCCTCCTTCGCCATTCCCCCCGCCGCCGCCATCAGCAGCTGCTCGGCCATGCCCATCTGGAAGAAACGATCCGGGAAGGCCTGGGCGAAAATATGCAGATCGGTATATTTTGACAGGTCCGCGGTCATGCCGACGATTTCCGGACGCTGCGCCGCCAGTTTTGACAGCGCGACGCCGAAGGGCGCAGAGATGGTCGCCTGGCCTTCATCGGCAATCGAGGCGATCATCGCCGACGTTTTTAAACGGGGTTGACTCTGGCTCATTACAGCACTCCTTCTGGTTTGTTAGCATCCAGCACCGCAATCGCTTTTTGCCATTCGTCGGCATCGACGCGAATAAAATGGTTTTTATCGCGGGTTTCGAGGAACGGCACCCCTTTGCCCATCAGCGTGTCGCATAAAATGACCCGCGGCTGGTTGCCGGAATAACTTTTCGCGTTGTCAAAGGCGGCCATCACCGCCGGCAGATCGTTACCGTCCACGCGCTGTACGTACCAGCCGAAGGCGGCCCATTTATCCTGCAGCGGCTCAAAGCCGAGGATTTTGCGTGAATCGCCGTCGGCCTGCTGTTTGTTGACGTCGACCAGGTTAATCAGGTTGCTCAGGCCATAGTGAGCCGCCGACATCGCCGCTTCCCAGGTCGACCCTTCGTCCAGCTCCCCATCGGACATGGAGTTATAGACCCAGGCCGTGCTCTGTTTCTGCCGCAGCCCAAGCGCCATGCCGACGGCAATGGACAGCCCCTGTCCCAGCGAACCGCCGGACATCTCCATGCCTGGGGTGTAGGTCGCCATGCCGGACATCGGCAGGCGGCTGTCGTCGGAGCCGTAAGTTTCCAGCTCGGCTTCCGGGATAATGCCCGCCTCCAGCAGCGCGGCATAATAAGCGATAGCGTAATGGCCATGAGAGAGCAGGAAGCGATCGCGCCCCTCCCACTCGGGATCTTCCGGACGATAGGTCATGGCGTGGCTGAAGGCGGTGGCCAGCACATCGGCATAGCCCAGCGCCTGGCCGATATAGCCCTGCCCCTGCACTTCCCCCATTTGCAGGGCGTAACGGCGAATACGCCACGCCGCCGCGGCGACTTTTTGTGATTCGGTCATCTTCATCTGTTGCCTCGCTTAGTGAATTAACATGCCGCCGTTAACGTCCAGGGTGATACCGGTGGAGTAGGAAGAGAGGTCGCTGCCGAGGAACAGCGCAGCGCGCGCGATGTCTACCGCGTCGCCGAGGCGGTTCATTGGGATCCCGGCAAGAATGTTGGCCGTCATGTCGTCGGTCAGCTTGCCGGCGGTAATGTCGGTCTGAATCAGCCCCGGGGTGATGCAGTTAACGCGGACGTTATCCGGGCCAAGCTCGCGCGCCATCGCCCGCGCCAGACCCAGCACCCCGGCTTTTGCCGCGCTGTAGTGCGGGCCGCCGAAGATACCGCCGCCGCGCTGGGCGGAAACGGACGAGATGCAGACGATGCTGCCGGATTTTTGCGCCCGCATGGTGGGAATAACCGCCTGCGACATCAGCAGCGTACCGCGCAGGCTGACATCAAGTACCGCGTCATAGTTGGCGCGCTTGATCTCCATCAGCTTCAGCGGCTGGGTAATCCCGGCGTTATTCACCAGCACATCAACCCGGCCATATTTCGCCAGAATTTGTTCGATGGCCGCCTGTACCTGCACTTCATCAGCGACGTTCGCCGCCAGGCCGAGATGGCCTTCGCCTAATGCCGCCGCCGCGGTTTTGCTGGCTTCACCATTGAGGTCGATAATGACCACTTTCGCGCCGTTGTCGGCGAATAATTTCGCGGTGGCGAAACCCAAACCGCGAGCGGAGGCCGCGCCAGTAATAATGGCGACTTTATCTTCTAATAACATAGTTTCACTCCATGACATTACGTCATATTAATTAACAGGATATATTTCCGTTATTGTGGTTCATCGAGGAAAAGAATCACCACCAAACCAATGGCGGCGCAGATACCAAAATAGGTAAATACAGAATTAAAACTCCCGGTTTTATCAAGTAAGAAACCGGCTGCCATCGGCGCGACAAATCCACCGAGGTTGCCGCCGCTATTAATTATGGAAGAGGCGATTGGATAGGTTTTGCTGTCCGAAACGGCCATACCGTAGGCGGTAAAAGCCGGCCAGCCGATATTCAAACAAAAACCGACAAAAAATAATCCAATACAGACCGCCAGGGTGCTTGCCGGGATATTCAGCATAATTAACATCATGACCACCGTTGACACGGCAGTAAACATCATGGTGGGTTTACGTCGGCGGCCCAGGACTTTATCTGAAATCCACCCGCCGCCAATCGCGCCAATAAAGCCGCCGATGCACGGCATACTGGCCACGAAACCCATACTCATTACATCAAAGCCACGCTCTTTGACTAAGTACAGCGGGATCCAGGTTAATAATCCGTACAGCACGCTAACCATCATAAAATACGCCAGGCAGTCACCGAGAATATTTTTTGAGGTGAATAAGCCTTTCGCCGTATCAATTGGCGCCATCTTCTTTACCCGAATGATTTTATCCAGCCAGGTGAATCGATCGGCAATTAATATATTTTCGCGTACGCTATTATTATGACTTTCACGCCCGGCATTAATCTCTGCCAGTTCACTTTGTGAAACAAATCCGCTTTCTGATGGCTTTGACTTCACCAATAGATACCAGGCTATCGCTGCCACAATCCCGGGTATCGCGAAGGAGAAAAAGACCCACCGCCAGCCCCAGGTCACCGCAATCCACACCGCCAGCGGCGGGACAATAATCGGCGCAAACATGGTCGCCGCGATGTAAACGCCGGTTGCTGTGGCTTTCTCTTTTGGTGGAAACCAGTTATTTATGGTGGAAGCCAGCCCCACCGGGCAAGGCCCTTCGCTTAGCCCCAGTCCCAGCCGCACCAGCTTCAGGCCAAACACGGAGCTCACCGTGCCCATCAGCCAGGTAAAGGCGGAGAAGCCGAAAATGGACAGCGAAACCAGCCCCCGGGTACCGCGTTTGGCGATGAAAAAACCGGCCGGGATCTGGCTTACCGCATAGCCGAGGAAAAACATACTGGCGATGGCCCCGGCTTCAAAATTATTGATATGAAACTCATCAATGATAAACGGCAGAACCGCGCCAATATTGGTTCTGTCGGCGTAATTGATGGCATACACCAGGAAAATCATCGTCAAAACCACGAAACGATATTTCGTTTTCCTGGCGTCAGTACAGACTAGTGTATCTATACGTGACATAGGGTTTCCTCATCTTATACCTCATCCACTTCGCTGCCCGTTGCCGCTTCGGATCACCGCGTTTTCACTTTCCATACAGCAGCAAAAGATAAATATCTTTTCGCTCAGCTAAACAGGTGGTTAGGTGTTTTATAATGGCGATCTCAACGCATCGCCGTTTGTGATCAGGCCTGTGAGAGGAATATAACAACCCCAAAATGAAACGGTATTCAAAAAACCTCAATTATGATTGAGAAAAATTGAGTTAGTGACTTCCCGCAAATTTTTAGTTTTTACTGACACGCGCGCTTTTAACGAGATAAATTGTTAAGCCCATCACAAATTAAAATCATTTTTTTCCTTTTCCCTATGCTGGCTATCACGACTGCGCCACGCTGTTCGCTATTTTCTTTTAGAAACGCCCAGCCCAGGATGCTGCCATGAGTCAACCGCTGCCCAATAAAAATTTGCCGATGCCCTCTTTACGCAATATCCAGGCCTTTATTGAAGTCGCCGCTACCGGCAGCCTCAACCTGGCCGCAGAGAATCTCAATATTACCGCCTCGGCGGTCAGCCATCAGATAGCCAGCCTGGAGCACTTTCTGGGGAAAAAACTGTTCTCCCGCAGCAGTAAAGGCGTCATGTTAACGGCGGTGGGAGAAAAATATCTCAAAGAGGTCTCCGGGGCGCTGAATATGATTGGCCAGGCCACCAGCCAGGTGATCAATGATATCCATCAGGATTATTTACGTATTCACTCGGCGCCGAGCTTCGGCCTGCTGTGGTTGATGCCTCGCCTGGATAAATTTCGCCAGGCGTGGCCGGAGTTAAAAATCAGCCTGACCTGTTCCTACGAAAGCATCCAGTTCTCCCGGGATAATATTGATATCGATATTCGTCACGGGCTATCACAGTGGCCAACGCTGTTGGTCAGAACCATTAAAAATGAGTGTGTCCTGCCCTACAGCGCAGCGTCTTATTTAGCCAGCCATCCTGTGCATGCGGTGGAAGATCTGCTGGCCTGCGATCTGATCCACTCCGACAGCACCTTAATTAACTGGAGCAGTTGGCTGTCGTGGCACAAGGTCCGCGGCTGGCATAAAAACTTCATTTTTAATTTCGACCGGTCGTACATGAGCATCGAGGCGGCCAGAATGGGGATGGGCGTGATCCTCGAAAGCAATCTGCTGGCCGGCGGGCACGTGCGTCAGGGGCAGCTGACGCCGGTATTTGACGACGAGCGGAGTATGCCGGTCGGCGCGCACCACTTCGTTCTTCCCCATGCCAATGAACAGAAGGAGAAGGTCCAGCGTTTCTTCGCCTGGGTCGCCGGGGAGCTGAAGGAGGAAGGGTTCCATATTTGATCCCGGCTGGTGGACAAACCGCCGATCGAGGCCTAAAGTTAATCAATCGATTGATTAACTTTTACCGAGCGCGATGACCAGTAAAGGCGAACAGGCAAAAAATCAGCTTATCGCGGCCGCTATCGCCCAGTTTGGCGAGTATGGTCAGCATGCCACCACCCGCGATATCGCCGCCCAGGCCGGGCAGAATATCGCCGCTATCACCTATTATTTTGGCTCGAAAGACGACTTATATCTCGCCTGTGCCCAATGGATCGCCGATTTTATCGGCGACAATTTTCGCCCACAGGCCGAAGCGGCGGAGGCCCTGCTCGCCGGGAAGTCGCCGGATCGCCAGGCAATACGCGCCCTCATTCTCAACGCCTGCCATAACATGATCCTGCTGCTGACCCAGGATGATACGGTCAACTTAAGCAAATTCATTTCCCGTGAGCAGCTGGCGCCGACCGCCGCCTACCATCTGATCCACCAGCAGGTGATCGCCCCCCTGCACCACTATCTCACCCGGCTGATTGCCGCCTGGACAGGCCGCGATGCCGGTGATACGCAAATGATCCTCCACACCCACGCCCTGCTGGGCGAGGTGCTGGCTTTCCGTCTTGGGCGTGAAACCATCCTGCTACGCACCGGCTGGACGCAGTTTGACGCGCAAAAGACCGAACAGATTTTCGAGGTCATTACCTGTCATATCGATTTCATTCTGCATGGGTTATCGCAAAGGAGTTTGGGCTGATGAAAAAACCCGTCGTCGTCATTCTGCTGATCGTGATTCTTCTCGCCGCGCTGGGCGGCGGCTGGTGGTGGTACCAGAGCAGCCGGCAGCAGCCGCTGACCCTGTATGGCAATGTCGATATCCGCACCGTCAACATGAGCTTCCGCGTCGGCGGCAGACTGGCTTCGCTGACCGTCGACGAAGGCGACAGCATCCGCGCCGGGCAAACTCTCGGCGAGCTTGATCGCGCGCCGTATGAAAATGCCCTGCTGCAGGCCCAGGCCAACGTCTCCGCCGCCCAGGCGCAGTATGACCTGATGATGGCCGGCTACCGCGCGGAAGAGATTGCCCAGGCCGCGGCGGCGGTGAAACAGGCGCAGGCCGCTTACGACTATGCGCAAAACTTTTATCAGCGCCAGCTCGGGCTGCGCGCCAGCAGCGCGATTTCCGCCAACGATCTGGAGAACGCCCGCTCCTCACGCGACCAGGCGCAGGCAACGCTCAAATCGGCGCAGGATAAACTGCGTCAGTATCGCGCCGGTAACCGCCCGCAGGAGATTGCCCAGGCCAAAGCCAGTCTGGAACAGGCGCAGGCGGCGCTGGCCCAGGCTAAACTGGACCTGCACGATACCGTGCTCACCGCCCCTTCCGACGGTACGCTGATGACCCGCGCCGTCGAGCCCGGCACCATGCTCAACGCCGGCGGCACCGTACTGACGCTGTCGTTAACCCATCCGGTATGGGTCCGCGCCTATGTTGACGAAAAAAACCTTGGTCAGGCGCAGCCGGGACGTGAAGTGCTGCTGTATACCGACAGCCGGCCGGATAAGCCCTATCACGGCAAAATCGGCTTTGTCTCGCCAAGCGCTGAATTCACGCCGAAGACCGTTGAAACGCCGGATCTGCGTACCGACCTCGTTTATCGTCTGCGTATTGTGGTGAACGATGCCGACGGCGCCCTGCGCCAGGGGATGCCGGTGACCGTCTCCTTTAACCACGGGAACGGACATGAGTGAGGCCATCATTGCCTTAAACGGTCTGAGCCGCCGTTTTCCCGGAATGGACAGGCCAGCGGTGACGCCGCTCACCTGCACGATCCACGCCGGCTACGTCACCGGGCTGGTGGGGCCCGACGGCGCGGGGAAAACCACCCTGATGCGAATGCTGGCCGGTTTGCTCAAGCCTGATGAGGGCCGCGCCAGCGTGATCGGCTTCGACCCGCTAAAAGACGACAGCGCCCTGCACGCGGTGCTCGGCTATATGCCGCAGAAGTTCGGCCTGTATGAAGATCTGACGGTGATGGAAAACCTGACCCTGTACGCCGACCTGCGCAGCGTCACCGGCGAGGCGCGGAAGAAAATTTTCGACCGTCTGCTGGAGTTCACCTCCCTTGGCCCGTTCACCGAACGGCTGGCAGGCAAGCTTTCCGGCGGCATGAAGCAAAAGCTGGGGCTCGCCTGTACCCTGGTGGGCGACCCGAAAGTACTGCTGCTGGATGAGCCCGGCGTCGGCGTCGACCCTATCTCGCGCCGCGAGCTGTGGCAGATGGTGCACGAGCTGGCCGGCGACGGCATGCTGATCCTGTGGAGCACCTCCTATCTCGATGAAGCGGAACAATGCCGCGACGTGCTGCTGATGAACGAAGGCAAACTGCTCTACCAGGGTGAGCCGACGGCGCTGACGCAAACCATGGCCGGGCGCAGTTTCCTCGTCTCCAGCCCACAGGAAAACAACCGCCGTCTGCTGCAGCGGGCGCTGAAGCTGCCGCAGGTCAGCGATGGCGTGATCCAGGGCAAATCGGTGCGCCTGATCCTGAAAAAGGACGCCCGCATTGAGGAAGTCCAGCAGCATGGCGACATGCCGCCGCTGCAGGTGGCCGACACCGCGCCGCGCTTTGAAGATGCGTTTATCGATCTGCTCGGCGGAGCGGGAACCGCCGAATCGCCGTTGGGAGCGATTATCCATCGTGTTGACGGCAGCAAAGACGAAACGGTCATTGAAGCCCAGTCGTTAACGAAAAAGTTTGGTGATTTCGCCGCTACCGACCACGTCGATTTCCAGGTTAAGCGCGGTGAAATTTTCGGCCTGCTCGGCCCCAACGGCGCCGGGAAATCCACCACCTTCAAAATGATGTGCGGCCTGCTGGTGCCCACCTCCGGCAAAGCGCTGGTGCTGGGGATGGATCTTAAGGTCAGCTCTGGCAAGGCGCGCCAGCATCTGGGCTATATGGCGCAAAAATTTTCGCTGTATGGCAACCTCAGCGTCGAGCAGAACCTGCGCTTTTTCTCCGGCGTCTATGGCCTGCGCGGCCGGGCGCAAAATGAAAAAATCGCCCGAATGAGCGATGCCTTTGGCCTGAAAAGTATCGCCCGTCACGCCGCCGACGAGCTGCCGCTCGGCTACAAGCAGCGGCTGGCGCTGGCCTGCTCGCTGATGCATGAGCCCGATATTCTGTTTCTCGATGAACCAACCTCCGGCGTCGACCCCCTCACCCGCCGCGAGTTCTGGCTGCATATCAACAGCATGGTCGATAAAGGGGTGACGGTGATGGTGACCACCCACTTTATGGATGAGGCGGAATACTGCGACCGTATCGGGCTGGTTTACCACGGTAAACTTATCGCCAGCGGCACCCCGGACGCGCTGAAGGCCCAGGCGGCGGATGACAGCCAGACGGACCCGACCATGGAGCAGGCGTTCATTACCCTGATTAACCGCTGGGATAAGGAGAATAGCCATGAGCAATAGCATTCTCTCCTGGCGGCGGGTCCGCGCCCTGTGCGTCAAAGAGACCCGGCAGATCGTCCGCGATCCCAGCAGCTGGCTGATCGCGGTGGTGATCCCGCTACTCCTGCTGTTTATCTTCGGCTATGGCATTAACCTCGACTCCAGCAAACTGCGGGTCGGCGTATTGCTGGAGCAACAGAGCGAAGAGGCGCTGGATTTCGTCCATACCATGACCGGCTCGCCCTATATCGACGCCACGGTCAGCGATAATCGCCAGCAACTGATTCAAATGATGCAGGCCGGGCGCATCCGCGCCATGGTGGTCATTCCGGTGGACTTCGACCGCCAGATGGCCCGCGCCGGCGCCGACGCACCGCTGCAGCTCATCACCGACGGCAGCGAGCCCAATACCGCCAACTTCGCTCAGGGCTACGTGGAAGGTATCTGGCAGATCTGGCAGCAGCAGCGGGCGGAAGACCGCGGCGAAACCTTTGAACCGCTGATCGACGTGCAGATGCGCTACTGGTTTAACCCGGCGGCTATTAGCCAGCACTTTATTATCCCCGGCGCAATTACCATCATCATGACCGTGGTCGGCGCGATCCTGACCTCGCTGGTGGTGGCGCGCGAATGGGAGCGCGGCACCATGGAGGCGCTGCTGTCGACGGAGATCACCCGCGCCGAACTGCTGCTGTGCAAGCTCATTCCCTACTATTTCCTCGGCATGCTGGCGATGTTGCTCTGTATGCTGGTGTCGGTATTTATTCTCGGCGTGCCCTATCGCGGCTCGCTGCCGATCCTGTTTGTCATCACCAGTCTGTTTTTGCTCAGCACCCTGGGGATGGGGCTGCTGATCTCAACCATTACCCGCAACCAGTTTAACGCCGCGCAGGTGGCGCTGAATGCCGCGTTTTTACCGTCGATTATGCTGTCCGGGTTTATTTTCCAGATAGACAGTATGCCGGCGGTGATCCGCGCGGTGACCTACGTGATCCCGGCGCGCTATTTCGTCAACACCCTGCAAAGCCTGTTTCTGGCGGGCAATATTCCGGTGGTGCTGCTGGTGAATGTGCTGTTTTTGATTGCGTCGGCGGTGATGTTTATCGGCCTGACGTGGTTAAAAACCAAGCGGCGTCTGGATTAGGTTTTGCCCGGTGGCGCTGCGCTGACCGGGCCTACGGTTTAACCAACATCGATTATACGGTTCGCCGATCCCCCAGGCCGGGCAAACGCAGTGCCGCCCGGCGTGGTTGAATGGGCCAAAGGAGCAATTATGTTTCACCGTTTATGGACATTGATCCGCAAAGAGCTGCAGTCGCTGCTGCGCGAGCCGCAAACGCGGGCAATTTTAATCATGCCGGTGCTGATTCAGGTATTGTTGTTTCCCTTTGCCGCGACGCTGGAGGTGACCAACGCCACCATCGCCATCTACAACGAAGACAGCGGCCGCCACGCGGTGGAACTCACTCAGCGCTTCGCCCGCGCCAAAGCCTTTACCCACGTCCTGTTGCTGAAAAGCCCGCAGGCTATCCAGCCGACCATCGATGAACAAAAAGCCCTGCTGGTGGTACGCTTCCCGGCGGATTTCTCGCGTAATCTCGACAACTATCAAACCGCCCCGCTGCAGCTCCTGCTCGACGGGCGCAACTCCAACAGCGCGCAAATCGCCGCCAACTACCTGCAGCAGATCGTAAAAAACTATCAGCAGGAGCTGCTGGAGGGGAAAGCGAAGCCGAACAACAGCGAACTGGTGGTGCGCAATTGGTACAACCCGAATCTCGACTATAAGTGGTTCGTGGTGCCGTCGCTTATCGCCATGATCACCACCATCGGAGTGATGATCGTGACGTCGTTGTCGGTGGCCCGTGAGCGCGAACAGGGTACCCTCGATCAGTTGCTGGTCTCGCCCCTCGCCACCTGGCAAATCTTCGTTGGCAAAGCAGTGCCGGCGCTGATCGTCGCCACCCTGCAGGCGACTATCGTGCTGGCGATTGGTATCTGGGCCTATCAAATCCCGTTTGCCGGCTCGCTGCTGCTGTTCTATTTCACGATGGTGATTTATGGCTTATCGCTGGTGGGCTTCGGTTTATTGATTTCATCGCTGTGCGCCACCCAGCAGCAGGCGTTTATCGGCGTGTTCGTCTTTATGATGCCGGCGATCCTGCTTTCGGGCTACGTTTCACCGGTGGAAAATATGCCGCAGTGGCTGCAGGATCTGACCTGGATAAACCCGATCCGCCATTTTACCGATATCACCAAGCAAATTTATCTGAAGGATGCGAGTCTGAAGATTGTGTGGGGAAGTTTGTGGCCGCTACTGGTCATAGCGGCCACCACCGGCTCAGCGGCGTATGCGATGTTCCGAAGAAAGATTGCGTAGTTTTTTATCTTTCGCCAGCAGCGAGACCACCGCCGGGCCTGCCAGTATCACCAGCCCGGCGAGGGCCAGCAGCAGGTTGTTGTGCAGCACGCGCGACAGCAGCCACAGCGCTATCATGGCCGCGCCAAAGTACCAGGTGGTGGTGAGCTCCTCAAGGAAGTCTCCCACATCGCGCCAGCGCGCCTCGTGGTGACGCTGCAAAAACAGCATCGCCAGCAGCGTGACGCTATAGAGGACGCACAGCCCCAATCCGACGCGCACCAGCGCGCCGCTCATCCATCCCATCACCAGCACTGCCACGACCAGTAGATGCGACATAATCTGCCAGCAACTAAGACCTGTTGCGACGCGTACACGTTGTTGCCACTTCATGGCTTCTCTCCTGAAGGATTTTTCTCTGCTACTCAGAGTACCGCACTTTACGGAAAATTCCGTAACACCGCATCTTTTTGTGACGTCTACTACACTATTTTATTCAGGAAAGTGACATTTACTGGAGAATTATGGCTGAGCCAACGTCGGGATTTTCGTTGAACGTGCTGACAATTAACACCCATAAAGGCTTTACGGCGTTTAATCGGCGTTTTATTTTGCCCGAGTTGCGCGACGCCGTGCGCAGCGTCAGCGCGGATATTGTTTGCCTGCAGGAAGTGATGGGCGCTCACGAGGTTCACCCGCTGCACATCGAGAACTGGCCAGATACCACCCATTATGAATTTCTCGCCGACACCATGTGGAGCGATTACGCCTACGGGCGCAACGCGGTCTATCCGGAAGGCCACCACGGCAATGCCGTACTGTCGCGCTTTCCCATTGAATACTATGAAAATCGGGATATTTCAGTCGGCAACGGCGAGAAACGCGGTCTGCTTTACTGCCGCATCGTGCCGCCAGAGAGCGGCGTGACGATCCATGTGATCTGCGTTCACCTGGGTTTACGCGCCGACCAACGGCAGGCGCAGTTGACCATGCTGGCAGAATGGGTCAATACCCTCCCCGCCGGTGAGCCGGTGGTGGTGGCCGGGGATTTTAACGACTGGCGTCAGCAGGCGAATCAGCCGTTAAAAGCGCAAGCCGGGCTGGAAGAGATCTTTACCCGCGCCCGCGGACGGCCGGCGCGTACGTTTCCGGTCAGTTTTCCGCTGCTGCGCCTCGATCGTATTTATGTCAAAAACGCCCACGCCAGCCACCCGAAGGCGCTGGCCCTCAAACAATGGCGGCATCTGTCCGATCATGCGCCCCTTAGCGTGGAGATACACTTGTGAAATGTCGTTGGCAGGAAGGCAACCGCATTACGCTACTGGAGAACGGCGACCAGTATTATCCGGCGCTGTTTGCGGCTATTGGTCGCGCCAGCCGGCGGGTGATCCTCGAATCCTTTATCTGGTTTGAAGATGAGGTGGGCTGGCGGCTGCACGCGGTGCTGCTGAAAGCCGCCCGCCGCGGTATTCAGGTGGAGGTGCTGCTTGACGGCTACGGCTCGCCGGATCTCAGCGATGAGTTTGTCGGCGAACTGACCGCCGCCGGGGTGATTTTTCGCTACTACGATCCGCGCCCTAAGCTGATGGGGATGCGCACCAACCTGTTCCGTCGGATGCACCGTAAAATCGTGGTGATTGACGACACCACCGCCTTTGTCGGCGGCATCAACTACTCCGCCGAGCATATGAGCGACTACGGCCCGGAGGCGAAACAGGATTATGCGGTGCAGGTCGAGGGGCCGGTGGTGCTTGATATTCTCCAGTTCGAGCTGGAGAACCTGCCCAACAGCGAAACCGCCCGCCGCTGGTGGCGCCGCCGTCGCCACCAGCCAGAGATCAACCAGACTCCCGGCGAGGCGCAGGCGCTGTTCATCTGGCGCGACAACCAGGATCACCGCGACGATATCGAACGCCACTACCTGAAGATGCTCACCAGCGCCCGCCGGGAGGTGATCATTGCCAACGCCTATTTCTTTCCCGGCTACCGCCTGCTGCATGCGATGCGCAACGCTGCGCGACGCGGCGTGCGGGTCAAGCTGATCGTCCAGGGCGAGCCGGATATTCCGATTGTGAAGTTTGGCGCCCACCTGCTCTATCACTATCTCGTTAAGGGCGGGGTGCAGATCTACGAATATCGCCGCCGTCCGCTGCATGGCAAGGTCGCCCTGGCGGATGACCACTGGGCCACCGTCGGGTCGAGCAACCTGGATCCATTGAGCCTGTCGCTGAATCTGGAAGCCAATCTGATTATCCACGACCGGGTGTTTAACCAGACGCTGCGCGATAACCTTAACGGGCTTATCGCCAGGGATTGCCAGCGGATCGATAAAACGATGCTGCCGAAACGCAACTGGTGGCGGCTGGGCGTCAGCGTGATGGCCTTCCACTTTCTGCGCCACTTCCCGGCGTGGGTCGGCTGGCTACCAGCCCATACGCCGCGGCTGGCCAGGGTCAGCCCGCCGGTGCAGCCGGAGATTGAAACCCAGGATCGTGTCGACTCACAAACCAGGGATAATCCGCTATGAGCAAATCGCATCCCCGCTGGCGGATGGCGAAAAGAGTACTTACCGTGCTCTTTTTTATCGCGGTGATCGTCCTGCTGGTGATTTACGCGCAAAAAGTCGACTGGCAGGACGTGTGGAAGGTGATCCGCGGCTACGATCGGCTGGCCTTGTTTAGCGCCATTGCGCTGGTCATCGTCAGCTATCTGATCTACGGCTGCTACGATCTGCTTGGCCGGGCCTATTGTGGGCATAAGCTGGCGAAACGCCAGGTGATGCTGGTGTCGTTTATCTGCTATGCCTTTAACCTGACGCTCAGCACCTGGGTCGGCGGGATCGGCATGCGCTACCGGCTGTACTCGCGGCTGGGGCTCAACGGCGGCACCATCACCCGTATTTTTTCATTAAGCATTACCACCAACTGGCTGGGCTATATCCTGCTCGGTGGGGTGATATTTACGGCGGATCTGGTGAAGCTGCCGCCGCACTGGTACATCAGCCAGACCACTCTGCGCATTATCGGCGGGGTGATGCTGATCCTTACGCTTTGCTATCTGTTCGGTTGCGCGTTTGCCAAACGCCGTCACCTGACGATTAAAGGCCAGCGGCTGGTGCTGCCCTCCTGGCGCTTCGCGTTGCTGCAGATGGGGATCTCGGCGGCGAACTGGATGGCGATGGGGGCGATAATCTGGCTGCTGTTGGGCAGCGAAATTAACTATTTCCTGGTATTAGGGGTGCTGCTGGTGAGCAGTATCGCCGGGGTGATCGTTCATATTCCGGCCGGTATCGGCGTGCTGGAGGCGGTGTTTATCGCCATGCTCTCCGGAGAGGAGATTTCGAAGGGCGCGATTATCGCCGCCCTGCTCGCCTGGCGCGCGCTCTATTATTTCCTGCCGCTGCTGCTGGCAACGGTGGCTTATCTGCTGCTGGAGAGTCGGGCGAAAAAGCTGCGGCAAAAGAATCAGCGTAAGCTGGCCCGCGAATGACACGGCCAGGTCGCGCTGCGCTTGCCGGGCCTGCGGGGTGTGAGCCTATGAGAGGATCCTGTAGTCCGGGTAAGGCGCCAGCCGCCACCCGGCAATACCAGGGGTACCGTGCCTGATATCTTGCCCGGCGGCGCTGCGCTTGGCAGGTCTAAACGCCAGCCGGACGGTTCCCTCTCCCTCCGGGAGAGGGACAGGGTGAGGGGAAGCACTGCGGTGTGGTTGTTTATATTATCTGTGGCTTCAGCGTAGTTTGCGCTCCCGGTTAGTCTTCTGCGTTATGTCATTCATGGCGCAGGGAGCGCACAGGGGGCGGCCAGTCGCCGCCGCCCCCTGTACCCC
>NZ_JANCOB010000009.1:0-275922 GCF_024296565.1 Klebsiella sp. SWET4
CGGCCTTCCGGGAACGTCTCAGCGATGTTGAGGCCGCCAGCACCGGCAGTTTCAGTTGCCCCAGGCCCGGCGGTGATTTGGGACCGTAGGCCGGGTCAGGCGCTAGCCGCCACCCGGCAATAGCATGCCAGCAATGTGAGGCCGCTTTCGCGGCCTTTTTAGCCGTTGACTCCCTTACTGCCAGCTTTTCGCCTGTGCCGGAGAATCCACCATCACCCCGTCGGCGCCCAGCTCCTTCGCCGTGCGGTAGTCTTCCGCACTGTTGATGCCGAAGAAAATAATGTGCGCTTTGCCCTGTGAGCGGAAGCAATCCATCGCCTCTTTATCCCAGGTGAGCGTTGCCGGGGAGATCCCTTCGCCAAGGGTAAACTTCTCCACCACCTCCACCTTGCGCTTCAGCTCCAGCCCATACCACTGCTCGCCCTCGTGCTGGCTGCTCAGTTGACACTGGTGGCTGAGTGAAATAGTCGCAAGTTTAGTGCGAGTCTCGCTGCGGGTGACGAAGCGGGGAATAGCCGATGGCAGGGCGGCGATATAGCGGTCATCGGTGGAATAGACCCGCACGCGATCGAGGCTGTCGGTGGCTTTTAACACCGCCAGCAGGCGTTCGCCCATCACCGCCGGTTCGGCATCTGGAGATTTGATATCGATATAGAAAAAAGTGTGCGGCCACTGTTGCAGCACGCTTTGCAGGGTCGGGATCGTGGCCTGCTTACCGCGCCACGGGTGGCTGTCATCCCCCCATTTCCAGCCGGCGTCGACTTTCGCCAGCTCGGCGGCGGTTAAGCTGGAGACCTTACCCTCGGCGTTGGTCAGGGCGGAGAGATCGCTTGAACGGTAGAGTACCGGTACGCCGTCGCGGCTTAACTGCACCGTGACCCAGATGGCCTCAGCGTGGTTCTCCAGCGCCAGTTTAATAGCTGGCAGGGTATTTTCCGGCGCATCGCCGGTACCGCCGCGGTGGGCAATCAGCTGTGGGTTAGCTAAAGCGCTGCTGGCGGCCAGCAGGCAAAGGGCGGTGAGTCGTTTCTTCATGATTGTATCTTTCAGATTAGTTGATTAACGTTATGAAAATAAACATGATTTATTGCACTTTTATGTTGTCAGCGTTTTTTTGACCACCGGAGTAAAAAAAGCATCAAACTGGCGCGCAGTTTTGCTATGCTGTATGGGTATACAGTGTTGAGTCTGACGATGCGTAAAATTATCCATGTCGATATGGACTGTTTCTTTGCAGCGGTGGAGATGCGCGACAACCCGGCGTTGCGTGATATCCCCCTCGCGATAGGCGGCAGTCGGGTACAGCGTGGCGTGATTAGTACCGCGAACTATCCTGCGCGTAAGTTTGGTGTGCGCAGCGCCATGCCGACGGCAACGGCGCTCAAGCTGTGCCCGCATCTCACGCTGCTTCCCGGCCGCTTCGATGCCTACAAAGAAGCCTCGAATCATATCCGCGAAATTTTCTCCCGCTATACCTCGCGCATTGAGCCGCTGTCGCTGGATGAAGCCTACCTTGACGTCAGCGACAGCGTGCATTGTCACGGGTCGGCCACTCTAATAGCTCAGGAGATCCGCCAGACCATCGAACGGGAGCTGCACCTCACCGCCTCGGCGGGCGTGGCGCCGGTGAAGTTTCTCGCTAAAATCGCTTCCGATATGAATAAACCCAACGGCCAGTTCGTTATCGCTCCCCATCAGGTGGCAGAGTTTGTGCGGGCGCTGCCGCTGGCGAAAATACCCGGTGTCGGAAAGGTGTCGGCGGCGAAGCTGGAAAATATGGGCCTGCGTACCTGTGGCGATGTGCAGAACAGCGATCTGGCCATGCTGCTCAAGCGCTTCGGTAAATTCGGCCGTATTCTGTGGGAGCGCAGCCACGGGATTGATGAGCGGGAAATCCATAACGATCGGCAACGTAAATCGGTGGGCGTGGAGCGGACGTTAGCGGAAGATATCCACGAATGGTCAGCGTGCGAAGCGATTATCGAAAATCTCTATCCCGAACTGGAGCGGCGGCTGGCGAAGGTCAAACCGGACCTGTTGATCGCCCGCCAGGGGATTAAACTGAAATTCAATGACTTCCAGCTGACCACTCAGGAGCACGTCTGGCCGCGGCTGAACAAAGAGGATCTGATTGCCACCGCCCACAAAGCCTGGGATGAGCGGCGCGGCGGACGGGGCGTGCGTCTGGTTGGGCTCCATGTGACGCTGCTCGATCCGCAGCTGGAAAGGCAGCTTTTATTAGGGATTTAACCATGCATATTCGTGCTTACCGCGACAGCGATTTGCCATTGCTCTGCCAGATCTTTCTGCGCGCGGTGCAGGAAACGGCGAGCCGGGACTATACCCCGGCGCAGATTGCGGCCTGGGCGCAGATGGATGAGACGCGCTGGCGACAAAAGCTGGCTGACTCAGTCGGGCGGGTGGCCGTGGTTAACAATCAACCGGTTGGCTTTATCACCGCCATCGGGACGCATATCGATTTGCTCTTTGTCTCGCCGGATCACGCCCGGCAGGGTATCGGCGGCGCGCTTATCGAGGCGCTCTGCGCTCAGTATCCTGCGCAAATCCTGACGGTGGACGCCAGCATTACCGCAAAGCCCTGTTTTACGGCCCATGGATTTAAAGTGGTGGCGGAGCAGCGGGTGGCAGCCCGTGGGGAGTGGTTTATTAACTACCGGATGGAAAAACGCGTGGCGCTAAGGTGATGCGGGGAAAACCGGCGGCGGGCCGCCGCCGGTGGTGGGGCTTATTTAGCCGGAATGGCTTTCAACAGCTCGGTCAGCAGCGTCCAGTACTGACCGACGCTTTCGATATGTACCTGCTCATCCGGGGAGTGCGGACCGGTAATGGTTGGCCCGATGGAGACCATGTCCATCTCCGGATACGGTTTTTTGAACAGACCGCATTCCAGACCGGCGTGGATGATCTGGATGTTCGGCGTCTTGTTGAACAGACGCTGGTAAGTCTCGCGCACCAGGTGCATTACCGGCGAGTTGGCGTCCGGCTGCCAGCCAGGGTAAGCGCCTTTGGCTTCGGTTTTCGCCCCCGCCAGTTTACCCAGAGAATCCAGCATGCTGACCACGTAGTCTTTGCCGCTGTCGATCAGCGAGCGGATCAGGCAGTGGATCTGCACGTTGTCATCGGTCATGGTGACGACGCCGACGTTCAGCGAAGTTTCCACTACGCCTTTCGCCACGTCAGAGTTGCGGATAACCCCGTTCGGCGTGGCGTTCAGCAGGCGGATGAAACCGTCGCGGGAAGCCTGCGTCAGCGCTGCTTTGTCGTTATCAACCGCTTCCAGGAGCACTACCAGGTTCTTCTCTTTGGCCTCCAGCTCGTTTTTCAGCAGCGCCTGGTAAGTATTCACCAGCGCTTTCAGCGCATCGGCTTTATCCGCGGCGACGGCGACGGTTGCGTATGCTTCGCGCGGGATGGCGTTGCGCAACGTACCGCCGTTGAAATCGACCAGACGCAAATCCAGCTCATCGGCGTGGCCGGCGAGGAAGCGCGACAGCAGCTTGTTGGCGTTACCCAGACCCAGGTGAATGTCACCGCCGGAGTGGCCGCCTTTCAGCCCTTTTAAGGTTACTTTAAAGCTTTGGAACCCGGCCGGAATCGCTTCGCGAGTCAGCGCCAGGTTAGAGGTGAAATCGATCCCGCCGGCGCAACCCATGTAGATTTCGCCTTCTTCTTCGGAGTCGGTATTGATCAGGATATCCGCCTGCAGCCAGTTGGCCTGCAGACCGAACGCGCCGTCCATACCGGCCTCTTCGGTCATGGTCAGTAGCACTTCCAGCGGGCCGTGAGCGACGCTGTCGTCGGCCAGCACCGCCAGTGCGGACGCCATCCCGATGCCGTTATCCGCGCCCAGCGTGGTGCCGCGCGCTTTCACCCATTCGCCGTCAATGTACGGCTGGATCGGATCTTTGGCGAAGTCGTGGACGGTATCGTTGTTTTTCTGCGGCACCATATCGAGGTGCGCCTGCAGCGCTACCGGCTTGCGGTTTTCCATACCGGCAGTCGCGCCTTTACGAATCAGAATGTTGCCAACCTGGTCACGTTCCGCGTGTAAGCCTTTTTCTTTTGCCCAACCCATAATGTGCTCGGCGAGCTGTTCTTCGTGATAGGACGGGTGCGGGATGGAGCAAATCTTGGCAAAAATATCCCAAAGCGGCTGCGGGGATAGTTGAGACAGTTCAGACACGGTAAGTCTCCTTACAGACTCCTGCATACAGCGGTTGCAGGACGAGGGTTAGCGTTAAAATACACAACAAGCCCGGGCTTGCGCGATGGGGTTGAGAATACCACTTTCCATCGCCGCAGGTAGTGTAAACAACGCAAAAAGCGTTGCGCAAACCGCTTAACACTGGTTTTTAGTGCGTCAGATCTCTATAATCTCGCGCAACCATTTTCCCCCTCGAACATTATTTAAGCCGTATTACACAGGCTGGGACACTTCACATGAGCGAAAAATACGTCGTCACCTGGGACATGTTGCAGATTCACGCCCGCAAACTGGCCAGCCGTCTGCTGCCGGTTGAGCAATGGAAAGGCATTATTGCCGTCAGCCGCGGTGGACTGGTACCGGGAGCCTTACTGGCGCGTGAACTGGGCATTCGTCATGTTGATACCGTATGCATCTCCAGCTACGACCATGATAACCAGCGCGAGCTGAAAGTGCTGAAACGCGCGGAAGGCGATGGCGAAGGCTTTATCGTTATCGACGATCTGGTGGATACCGGCGGTACCGCCGTGGCGATCCGCGAAATGTATCCAAAAGCACACTTTGTCACCATTTTCGCCAAGCCGGCAGGCCGCCCGCTGGTGGACGATTACGTTGTGGATATTCCGCAGGACACCTGGATTGAACAGCCGTGGGATATGGGCGTGGTGTTTGTACCGCCTATCGCAGGTCGTTAATTCTTCAGGACAGTGCTATTTACCACGCCCGGCTTGCCGGGCGTGGTTTTTTTTATCCTTTAGCAGGTTACAATAACAGGAGTGGCACTACGACGGAGGCTGCACATGTCACAGGCTAACCTCAGCGAAACGCTGTTTAAACCCCGCTTCAAACATCCCGAAACCTCTACGCTGGTGCGTCGGTTTTCCGCCGGAAAACCGCAGGCGATGCAGTCGGCGCTGAGCGGCAATCACGTCGATCACTGGTACCGTCTGATCAACCGTTTGATGTGGATCTGGCGCGGCGTGACCCCGCAGGAGATCCTCGATGTGCAAGCGCGCATTGTGATGAGCGAGGCCGAACGAACGGATCCAGAACTGTTCGATACCGTTATCGGCTATCGCGGCGGCAACTGGATCTTTGAGTGGGCGAAAGAGGCCATGCAGTGGCAGCAAAAGGCCGGGCAGGAAGCCGATCCTTTGCTGAGCGGCCGCCACTGGTTGCATGCATCGAACCTGTATAGCATTGCCGCTTATCCGCATATTAAAGGCGATGAGCTGGCCGAACAGGCGCAGGCTTTAGCCAACCGGGCGTATGAAGAGGCCGCCCAGCGGCTGCCGGGCTCGCTGCGCGAACTGGAGTTCACCATTCCTGGCGGTTCGCCAATAACCGGCTTTTTGCATATGCCAAAAGGCGATGGGCCGTTTCCGACGGTGCTGATGTGCGGGGGCCTGGACTCACTGCAGACGGATTATTACAACCTGTATGAGAACTACTTCTCACCGCTCGGTATTGCCATGCTGACGATCGATATGCCTTCCATCGGCTTCTCGTCAAAATGGACGCTGAATCAGGACACCAGCCTGCTGCACCAGCACGCGCTGCGCCATCTGGAAAATGTACCGTGGGTCGATCATACCCGGGTCGCGGCCTTTGGCTTCCGCTTTGGCGCCAATATCGCGGTCCGTCTGGGTTACCTGGAGCCGCAGCGGCTGAAGGCTGTGGCGTGTCTGGGCCCGGTCGTTCATGGTCTGCTGGTGGATCCCCTGCATCAGGGGCGCGTGCCGGAGATGTATCTTGACGTGCTGGCCTCGCGGCTGGGCATGCATGACGCGTCCGATGAAGCGCTGCGCGTGGAGCTCAACCGCTACTCGTTAAAAACCCAGGGACTGCTGGGGCGCCGTTGCCCGACGCCGATGCTTTCCGGCTTCTGGAAGGACGATCCGTTCAGCCCCGAAGAGGAGTCGCGGTTAATCACTTCGTCATCTGCCGATGGCAAACTGCTGGAGATCCCGTTTAACCCGGTGTATCGCAATTTTGATCACGCATTGCGACAGATCGCCCGCTGGATCAATCATAGATTTGGTTAATTTATTGCTAAATTCTATTGGTTTGGTAAAACAGTTGCATCACTAAAGGAGATCGCAATGACGTTACCGAGTGGACACCTGAAAAGTAAGTTGATCAAGAAATTCACGGCGCTAGGGCCTTACATTCGCGAAGAGCAGTGCCATGACAACCGTTTCTTTTTCGATTGCCTGGCAGTTTGCGTCAATGTTAAGCCCGCACCGGAGAAGCGTGAATTCTGGGGCTGGTGGATGGAAATGGAAGCACAAGAGTCACGTTTCACCTATAGCTACCAGTTTGGCCTGTTCAATAAAGAAGGTTCATGGCAGGCGGTCGACATTGACGACCCGGAAGTGAGCGAGAGACTGGAAAAAACGCTACGCGAGTTCCACGAGCGCGCGGCAGCACTGCTGACCACCTTTAATCTGAAGCTGGAACCGGCCGACGATTTCAGCGAACCGGTTCGCCTGCGGGCCTGATTGATCTACGGATACGATTTCTCCACGCCCGTGCGGCGTGGAGGAGCGTGCCGCCATACCCGTAATTTCAACCCCACCATCTGACTCACCCTGCCTGCGGCGACAGCTTGCCAGCCATCGCCTGTTGAATAATCGGGATAGGGGTCAGTAAGTGCTCGCGCATCAGCGCGCTGGCTCGTTCGGCATCGCGCGCCAGAATGGCGTCCAGCAGGGTCTGGTGCTGGACATGCTTGTCTTCCAGCATCTCCACCGACAGCACGGTGGTGCGCAGCCAGATGAAACGGTAGCGCGCCGCCAGATCGAACAGCCTTTCGCGCATCTGCAGCAGATACTGGGAGCCGCAGCCGGCGACGATGGCGGTGTGAAACGCCTGATGGCGCTGGTCCCATTCATCGAGTAAGCGCTCACTGGCGTCACAGGACTCCAGCTTGTTGAGCAGATGGGCGCGGGCCAGCAGCTCGGCTTCCCACTCGTCGCCGCCGCGTTCGATGGCGAGGCGCACCAGCATGGCTTCCATATTGGCGCGCGCGTCGAAGATATCGAGAAGCTCCTGCTCCGACATGGGCGCCACCCGATAGCCTTTCTGATTAACCACCGTCACCAGCCTTTCCGCCACCAGCTGCGAGAGCGCCTCCCGCAGCGGCCCGACACCGAGCTCATAGCGCGACGTCAGCAGGCTCATTCGCAGCTTCTCATCGGGTTGGTAGACCCCGCGGATGATGTCGTTTTTCAGCCAACGGTACCCGTCAATGGCCGTCGCCTGGGGAATGGCGGTCATGTTCTTACTCCTGAATACTCTTCCCGGCGGGCGCCGGGAACAGGGTTAACGCGTATTTTGCAGCGGCAGTTTTTGCCACAATACCAGCTTTTTCCAGCGCGACATAATCGGGACTGTACAAATAATTCCCAATGCTAACAGGCCGGTAGAGATCACCTCCAGCTGCTGCGCCGGACGGAACAGCATCACCACCAGCACGAAGGTGATAAAGGCGATCACCAGCCAGGTCAGGTACGGATAGAGCCACATTCTCAGACGGATCTCGCCGCCTTGCGCCTGAAGGATTTTGCGCATCCGCAGTTGTGAAACGGCGATCACCAGATAGACCAGCAGGGCGATGGCGCCAGAGCTGTCGATGAGGAATTTAAACACCTTCGCGGGCGCATAGTAGTTCACCACTACGGTGAGGAACGCCGCGCCGGTGGAGAGCAGCACCGCCACGTACGGAGTTTTGCTGCGGTTGGTCCGGCCCATGATGGCCGGCGCATCGCCGCGACGGCTCAGGGAGTAGAGCATCCGCGAGGCGGTATACAGCGCCGAGTTCAGACAGCTGGTGACCGACAGGAGGATCACGCCGTCCATAATCAGCTTCGCGTAGGGAATATGCAGCAGCTCGAGCACCGAGCGGTAGGAACCGATGCTCTTCAGCCCCGGCATATTCCATGGGATGAGGGCGACGACGATAAAGATCGAGCACAGATAAAAAATAGAGATACGCCAGATCACCGAGTTGGTGGCGCGGACGATGTGTTTATCCGGCGTGTCCGATTCGGCGGCGGCAATGGTGACGATCTCCGCGCCCATAAAGGAGAACATGGTGATCAGCATCGCGCTCAGCACCGCGCCGAAGCCGTTCGGCATAAAGCCGCCGTGGTCCCACAGCCGCGAAATGCCGCTGACCTCGGCATAGGGATAAAAACCGGTAATGGCGACCGCGCCCAGTACGATAAACGCCAGAATAGCGATCACTTTGCACAGCGCCAGCCAGAACTCGAATTCACCGTAGTTCTTGACGCTCAGCAGGTTACTGCCGGTGAGGGCGAGAGTGATGACCAGGGAGAACAACCACACCGGGACGCCCGGCACCCACGAATGCAGAATAATCGCCGCGATATTGGCTTCCAGCGGAATAACCAGTACCCAGAACCACCAGTACAGCCAGCCGATGGTATACCCCGCCCAGCGGCCGATGGCTTTGTCGGCGTAGGTGGAAAAGGAGCCAGTATCCGGCGTGGCGACGGCCATTTCGGCCAGCATACGCATAATCATCACCACCAGCAGCCCGGCAAACAGATAGGCCAGCAGCACCGCCGGGCCCGCTTCGGCAATGGCGACGCTGGAACCGACAAATAAACTCGCGCCGATCACCCCGGCGATAGATAACATCGTGACGTGGCGCGACTTCAGTCCCGCCCCTAAATCCTGTGATTGCGACAGTTGCCCCATCATTTACCCTCTCGAAGTGTGTCACCTGGGAGAGCGCCCCGACATTCCCGCGCCGGGGCACGCGTATTATTGTTGTTTTGCAGGTCTCGTCTTCATTCCCTTACGAACGTACTTCGCTTCCGCATGTGTTCTGTTCTATGCCTGTTTCGCCTCGGTAAAGCAGTCGGCGATGATCTTGAGACCCTGCTCGATCTGCGCCTCTTCAATGGTCAGCGGCACCAGGATGCGCAGCACGTTGTAGTACGGCCCGCAGGAGAGCAGGATCAGGCCTTTGTCGCGGGCGCGGGCGACGATATCCGCCGTCAGTCTGGCGTTAGGCTTGCTGCGGTCGCCCTCTTCAAACAGCTCAATGGCGATCATCGCCCCCAGGCCGCGAACGTCACCGATCTCCGGATGATCTTCTGCAATCGCCAGCAGGCCCTGGCGCAGGGTGTCGCCAAGCTGGTTGGCTTTTTCCAGCAGGTTCTCCTGCTCGAAAATCTGTAATACCGCCAGGGCGGCGGCGCAGGCGATGGGGTTGCCAGCGTAGGTGCCGCCGAGTCCGCCGGGGGCGATGGCATCCATCACCTCCGCCCGCCCGGTGACGCCCGCCAGCGGGAAACCGCCGGCGATGGATTTGGCGAAGGTGGTGATATCCGCCGCCACGCCCATCTGCTCCATGGCGAACAGCGTGCCGGTACGGCCCGCGCCGCTCTGGACCTCATCGGCGATGAGCATAATGCCGTGCTCGTCGCACAGGGCGCGCAGGCGCTGCATAAAGGCCGGGGAGGCGGCATAGAATCCGCCTTCACCCTGCACCGGCTCGATAATGATGGCGGCGATATCTTCCGGCGCGGCATCGTTTTTGAAGATGCGATGGATGCTGGCGATCGCCTCGTCATCACTGACGCCGTGCAGCGCGCACGGGTAGAGGGCGCGATAGACGTGGCCCGGCATTAACCCCATACCGGCGGAGTACGGGTTCACTTTCCCGGTTAGCGACAGGGTGTAATGGGTACGGCCGTGATAGGCGCCGGTGAAGGCGATGGCGCCGCTGCGCCCGGTTGCCGCGCGGGCGATTTTCACCGCGTTCTCCACCGCTTCCGACCCGGTGGTGACCAGCAGGGTTTTCTTGGCGAAATCACCGGGCACCTTCTGGTTCATCTTTTCGCACAGCGCCAGATAGGGCTCGTAGGCCAGTACCTGGAAGCAGGTATGAGATAGCTTTTTCAGCTGGTCTTCGACGGCGGCGACAACCTGCGGATGCAGATGGCCGGTATTGAGCACCGCGATACCGCCGGCAAAATCGAGATATTCCCGGCCTTCGACGTCCCACACCCGGCAATTCTCCGCGCGTTCGGCGAAGATAGGGTGGATCTGGCCGACGCCGCGCGGGACCGCATCGCTGCGACGCGCCATCATTGCTTTATTGCTGTTCATCCATCGCTCCTGTTAAAGGCCAATACACATATATTTGATTTCTAAGTAATCTTCGATGCCGTACTTCGACCCTTCGCGGCCGAGGCCGGAGGCCTTGACGCCGCCGAACGGGGCGACTTCGGTGGAGATAATGCCGGTGTTAATCCCGATAATGCCGTATTCCAGCGCTTCGCCGACGCGGAAGACGCGGCTCAGATCGCGGGCGTAGAAATAGGCGGCGAGGCCGAATTCGGTATCGTTGGCCTGGGCAATGACGTCGGCTTCATCCTTAAAGCGGAACAGCGGCGCCAGCGGGCCGAAGGTCTCCTCTTTCGCCACTTTGGCGCTGTCGGGAACGTTGACCAGGATGGTCGGCTGGAAGAAGTTGCCGCCCAGGGCGTGCGGTTTGCCGCCGGTGACGACTTTCGCGCCTTTGGCGATGGCGTCGGCAATATGTTCTTCAACTTTGGTGACGGCTTTCTCGTCGATCAGCGGGCCGGTGGTGACGCCATCCTGCAGGCCATCGCCGATGCGCAGTTTTTCCACCGCCTGCTGCAGTTTTTCAGCGAAACGGTCATACACCCCGTCCTGGACGTACAGTCGGTTGGCGCAGACGCAGGTCTGCCCGGCGTTGCGGAACTTCGACGCCAGCGCCCCTTCGACGGCTTTATCAAGGTCGGCATCATCAAAGACGATAAACGGCGCGTTGCCGCCGAGTTCCAGGGAGACTTTTTTGATGTCTTTCGCGCACTGCTCCATCAGCTGGCGGCCAATCTCGGTCGAGCCGGTAAAGGAGAGCTTGCGCACCAGCGGGTTGCTGGTCAGTTCGCCGCCGACGGCCCCGGCGGAACCGGTGACCACGTTGAACACCCCGGCGGGGATCCCGGCGCGATTGGCCAGTTCGGCCAGCGCCAGCGCTGAAAACGGCGTCTGGCTGGCCGGTTTCAGGACCATGGTGCAGCCGGCGGCCAGCGCCGGGCCCGCTTTGCGGGTGATCATCGCCGCCGGGAAGTTCCACGGGGTGATGGCGGCGGTAACGCCGATGGGCTGCTTAATCACCAGCAGGCGTTTGTCGGCCTGATGGCCGGGAATGGTATCGCCGTAAATGCGCTTACCTTCTTCGGCGAACCACTCAATAAAGGAGGCGGCGTAGCTGATTTCGCCTTTGGCTTCCGCCAGCGGTTTTCCCTGCTCGAGGGTCATCAGGCGGGCGAGATCGTCCTGATTCTCCATCATAAGATCGAACCAGCGGCGCAGAATATTCGCCCGCTCTTTGGCGGTCAGGGCACGCCAGGCGGGAAGGGCGCGATTGGCGGCTTCAATTGCTTCACGGGTTTCGTCGGCGCCCATTTTCGGCACACTGCCGAGCTGCTCGCCGTTGGCCGGGTTGGTCACCGCAATCACATCGCCGTTGGGCGCATCGCGCCACTGACCATCGATCAGCGCCTGCTGGCGAAACAGTGTCATATCGTTGAGTTGCATAATCGCTTCCTGTCTTAAGGGGGTTAACGGGTAAAAGCGGCGTGTAGTGTCTCCACGCTACGTGCCGCACGCAGCGTGCGTCCGGGATTGCTCTGGCTTTCCAGCAGGGTCTGCACCTTGCTGACGATGTGCGCGCCGATCGGGATAGCGGAGGTGGCCGCCGGCGATGGCGCATTGCAGGTATGTATCGAACGCGCGGTGGTGACGAAGAGAAAATCGTCGATCAGTTTGCCCTGCGGCGATACCGCCTGCGCCCGCACGCCGGCGGGCCACGGGCGTAAATCGCTCAGCGTCAGGCTCGGGCAGTATTTCTGCACCAGCCGCAGATAGCCGCTTCTGCACAGCGAATTCTTCATTTCGCCCAGTCCGGCGCGCAGGTTGTTTTGCAGTACCCGGCGGATGCCGGGCGAGGTGAGGATCTCCAGGGTATCGGCCAGCGAGATATCGCGCTTGCGGTAGCCTTCGCGCTTCAGAGCCAGCACGGCGTTGGGGCCGACGGTGACGCTGCCGTCGATCATGCGGGTCAGGTGGACGCCGAGGAACGGCATCGCCGGATCGGGGATCGGATAGATCAGATGGTTGACGATCTGGTTGTGCTGCGGCGCCAGCTGGAAATATTCGCCGCGGAACGGACAGATGATAAACCCGGGATCGACGCCGAGCATTTTCACCAGCCGATCGGCCATCAAGCCCGAACAGGCGATCAGCGTCGAGGCCTCATATTCTCCGCCCTGGCGGGTGCGGATCACCACGCCGCTGGCATGTTCTTTCAGGGCGCTGACTTCGGCGTCGTAGACGATCGTTCCGCCTTTCGCTTCGAAGATCTTCGCCATTGCCGCCGCCACGTCGCGGTAGCTGACGATGCCGCTGGAAGGGACGAAGATCCCGCCGAGCCCGGTAATGTTCGGTTCGCGCTCGCGTAGCTCCCCGGCGCTTAGCCACTCGCGCTGCAGGCCGTTGGCGGCGGTGCGATCCCACAGGGCGCGCATCCGCTCCATCTCCAGCGGCGAGGTGGCGACCAGCATTTTGCCGCAGACGTCATAGCGGATGCCGTTCTGCTCGCAAAACGCTTTGGTGGCGCGGTTGCCGGCGAGACAAAACTGCGCCTTGAGGCTGCCGGGGGTGTAATACACCCCGGCGTGGATCACGCCGCTGTTGTGGCCAGTCTGATGGCAGGCCGGACCGGTCTCTTTTTCCAGCAGCGCAATGCGGGCGTCCGGGTAAATCTCAATTAACTGCATGGCGGTCGACATGCCGATGATGCCGCCGCCGATAATCACGAAATCATACATCCGCTCAATTCCTTCGCCTGAGAACCCTTATTGATGAGTCTGGTAATGATTCGTGGAATACGCAAAGTAGCCGCGCTGGCGCATCAGTTCGCGGCGCAGGTCCGGGTGCGGCGTAAACCGGTCACGGCCGTGCAGCCAGAACAGGTTGTTAATCAGCAGGAATTTGCCCACCGGCACCGGTATTGAAAGGATGTTTTTGCTGGTTTCCAGCGCGTCGGAAAGGCGGCTCAGCCAGGTGCCTTCTTCGAAATCTTTCGGCTGGACGAACTGGTCGATATAGCGCATTACCGGGCGGCCCAGCGAATCGACGTCGAACACCGGATGGAAGACATCCTTGCTGACGTTTTTGCTCGGCGGCGCGGCCCAGCGCATTGGGCGGCGAGCCAGCGGGTCGCGGAAAAATTCGTCGAGATGCTCCCAGTCGTCGAGATGCAGCAGCAGGGAATTGCCGCCCTGCATGTTCTGCTCGTCGATCTTCATCATTAACACGTAGTCGGTTTGCTCTTCGACGTAGGTGCCGTCGTTGTGCAGCTCCATCACCCGGTGCGGCTGGCGCAGGTAGCTGTCGGAGTTATCGACATTTTTCACCACAAAGCGAGCGTAATACTGACCGCTCATGGCGTCGAAGTTGGAACGGCCAATCAGATGGGCGACAGCGGTGGCCAGCTTGACCATCTCCTCGGCCTGGCTGACGTTATCGATCCCTTCGCCGTTGATCAGCAGCGCGCCTTCCGCACGATCGAGCAATGTTTTGATCAGCGACGGCTGCAGCTGATTGCCGCACAGATCGTCGAGGATCTTGCCGACCTGGAAGCGTAAGAAAGATTTGTATTCCAGCGCCTGCACCGGCCACTGCGCGACCTGCTGCAGGAACTGCGTGGTTGTTTCGGCGGAAAAGGTGAGCTCCAGCAGGCGCGGCGACTGTGCGGAAGGGGCAATGGAAAAGCCCGGATATGGCTGGGCTAACGGCGCGGGTGTCGGTTTTACTGCGGTCAGGGCGTTCATCAGGATCGTTCCTCGCTGTAAGGTCAGGGTGATGTTCATTTCGTAGCCATAAATTAAAAATATCTACATTTTTATAAAATGCGTACGAAATGGCCTTTTTGTTTCTATTTTGTGATCTGACAACAATTATTTAACAATGCGGGAGGGAGATAAGGTGGTGGTCAACCTTGAGGAACAGAGCGGGTGGCGGAAAGCGCAAAATGCGGGGGAGGCTGAGGGTAAATCGTAATACCGGTCACAGTTTTTAATCTGCGCCATACCCTTATGAACTGAGGGTGTTAGTATTCAGCGCGTTAATACCTTTCAATGCTTACCGAGGCTTCGATGCTGGAGAATGTCATTATCAGATAATCAGTTCCCCGACCTGCCCAGGCCGGACTGATTATCGCTGCGCTTAAACCTTACGCACACACCTGCGGGTGTAGGCATGTTTTCGCACATGATAATGAACAGGTTTCAGTATGAATTTATCCCGTCAGGAACAACGGACCTTACACGTTCTCGCCAAAGGTGGCCGTATTGCGCACGTCCGCGATACCTCCGGCCGCATTACCGCCGTCGAATGCTACACCCGTGAAGGGCTGTTGCTGAACGACTGCACCCTCGCGGTCTTCAAAAAGCTCAAAACCAAAAAGCTGATTAAGTCGGTGAACGGCCAGCCGTACCGGATCAACACCACTGGTTTGAATAACGTTCGCGCGCAGGCGGACAACCGCTGATACAGCGACCCGGGCAGGGTCGCTGCCCGGGCGTATGGCTCTCAAGGAGAAACACCCATGATCGATATCCCTCGCATTTTTACTATCAGTGAAAGCGAACACCGTATTCATAACCCTTTTACCCCGGAAAAGTACGCCACCCTGGGACGGGCGCTGCGGATGGCGCCGGGCACCGCTATTCTTGACCTTGGCAGCGGCTCCGGCGAGATGCTCTGTAGCTGGGCGCGCGATCATCAGATCGTCGGCACCGGCGTGGACATGAGCCTGCTGTTCAGCCAGCAGGCGACCGCCCGTGCAGAAGCGCTCGGGGTAAGCGACCGGGTAACCTTTGTGCATCAGGATGCCAGCGGATATGTCGCCAGCCAGCCGTGCGATATTGCCGCCTGCGTGGGGGCCACGTGGATCGGCGGCGGGGTGGCCGGCACGATTGCGCTGCTGAAGCAGAGCCTTACCCCAGGCGGCATGTTGCTTATCGGCGAGCCATGGTGGCGCAAACGTCCGGCCACGGCGGAAGAGGCGGTTGCCTGCGGCGCGCAGACTCCCGATGACTTCCTGACGCTGCCGGCGCTGGTCGCCCACTTTGGTGAACTGGGCTATGACGTGGTGGAGATGGTGCTGGCCGACCAGGAGGGCTGGGATCGTTATGAAGCGGCGAAATGGCTGACGATGCGCCGCTGGCTGGAGGCCAATCCGCACGATCACTTCGCGCCGGAGGTTCGCCAGCAGTTGACCACCGCGCCGCTGCACCATGTCACCTGGACCCGGGAATATCTCGGCTGGGGCGTGTTTGTCCTGATGGCGCGTTAACCGGTATGTCGGTAGCGTCAGGAGGCGCTACCGACCATCTTCAGACCTTCAGTTCGTCGTAGCTGACCATGACGTGCCGGCGAAAGGCGGGCCGTGCGGTTAGCCGTGCATAATACGCCGCAAGATGGGGGAGGGGACGACGGGTGATATCGATGGCAAAGTAGCGGTACAGCACATGACCAAACTGGATGTCGGCCAGGGTGAACGTATCGCCCACCAGATAGCGACTGCCGGCGAGACGTGCCTCGGCAATCGCCAGCTTTTGCTCCAGGGCCGTCACCGCCGCGGCGATGGCCTGCGGATCCCGCTCGGCGGCGGGCGTGCGCACCACGCGCCAGAACACTGGCGCCGTAAAGCCGAGGGCAATATTCTGCTTTGACCACTCGGCCCAGCGATCAACCTCAGTGCGGGCCAGCAGATCGCCCGGCCAGAAGGCGTCATCGGCGTAGCGACTGGCTAAATAGCGAAGGATCGCGCCCGTTTCCCACAGCGGCGGATTATCGCCATCCTGCAGCACTGGCACCGTGCGATTGGGATTGAGCTGATAAAACGCCTCGCTGTCGGTACCACCATAGCGATGCCCCACGTCGAACCGGAGATAGTCCAGCCCAAGCTCGCCAACACACCACATCAGCGCCTGCACGTTAGAGGAGGTTTTTCGGCCCCAGATGGTCAGCATTGAGATCTCCAGAGAACAGGGAAAGAAGGAGCATAGCAGGTTGGGTTGAAAACGTGAGGGGGAAAAGATGAGTGGTACAGCGGTGTATATGGTGTGGGGACGCATGTTATCCCCTTGCGATAACGCGAATTCATCCCTACAAAGGTATAATGACCATCAATATGGCGCTTGTATAAAATAATGCAGCAATCATCTTTGAACGAGAATAAGGCGAGGGAGTGGAAACGTTAGTTATTCTGGCCGTAGTCGTATGGATACTTTTCAAGCTGGTACAAAAGGTTACGAGCAAACTCTATCCTCAAGACTCGGTGAAGGTACAGGAGAAACCCGACACGACACCAGCGACGGATGCCTGGGGAAATTACCCTAAAGCTGAAGGGCATGTCGTTTTATTCGAACAGTTCCGACGTGAGCAGGCGCAGCGGCAGCAAGCTGCTAAAGAGGCTGAGACATTCTACCGCTCAAGGGAGTGGCGGCGTTTACGTTACCAGGCGTTCCAGCGCTACGGCAATAAATGTTGCGTATGCGGGCGCGGCGCCAGTGACGGGATGGTGATGCACGTTGATCATATAAAACCGCGTTCTCTTTACCCGCATTTAGCCCTCGATATTGCCAATCTGCAAATCATGTGCAACGAGTGCAACGTCAGTAAGGGCAACAGAGATGAGGTTGCGTGGCAATAATAAGGACAGGTTAGCGGCTATGTGCAATTCCCCAGGTATTAAAATGTTCGTAACGAACAAATAAGCAAGTCTTGACGGAATGAATCCGCAATGACGCTTTTATTTCGTTACAGCAGCTCATTGGTGAATTCCTTCATCACCGCATTTGTCGGTAGCGCCATTTGCCTTGCGTTAGTCCTGCTCATTTTCAATAAAGTGAGATGACTGCCAGTGGCTGGAGATCAATGATGCGGGATACTTACCTAACGACGGGCTGTTACCTTATCGAACGTTCAAGGAAAATACAGGAGGGATAACGGGCAACTTACTCCGTATCACGACGCTATCGCCTCCCTTATTTTTTATTGATGCAACGGTTGGTCGCAGGCCGCGAGGATTGACTCATGCATCGCTTCGGAAAGTGTCGGATGCGCAAAGATCATCGACAGGAGACTTTCATCTGTGGCCTCCAGGTGACGGGCGATGCCAAACCCCTGGATCTGTTCCGTGACCTGTGCGCCAACCATATGCGCGCCCAGCAATTCACCCGTTTCAGCATCGAAAATGGTCTTCACAAAACCCTCCGTCTCACCGCTGGCCAGCGCCTTACCATTGCTCTGATAAGAGAACTTACCGATCCTGACGGGCCGTCCCCTGGCCAGGGCCGTCGATTCCGTCAGGCCCAGACTGGCAACCTGAGGCCGGGAATAAGTGCAACCGGGCACATAGTCGCGATCAAGCGGATGGGTGCCTTCGACACCAGCCAGTGTCTCAATGCAGATCACGCCTTCGTGGCTGGCCTTGTGCGCCAGACAAGGCGGGCCGGCTACATCGCCGATGGCATAAAGCCCAAATACGTTAGTGCGACAAGCCGTGTCCGTCTTGATAAAACCGCGGTCTAACTCGACGCCCAGTGCTTCCAGCCCCAGATCTTCAATATTCGGCTGTACGCCAACCGCCAGCAGCACGCGTTCGACTTCCAGGAAAGATTCGGCGCTCGTATTTTTCATTGTACAGCGTACCCCGGTATCGGTGAGCTGTACTTGCGTTACCTGGGTCTGGGTATGGACCTGAATCCCGCGCTTTTCGAATGACTTACGCACCGCCGCTGACACTTCGGCATCTTCCACGGGCAAAATCTGCGACGCTAGCTCGACCAGCGTCACTTTACAGCCCAGATCGTTATAAAGGCTGGCGAACTCGACGCCAATCGCGCCTGAACCGATGATTAATAGCGACCTGGGCAATCGCTTAGGCTGTAGTGCCTCGTAATAGGTCCAGATATATTCGCCATCTGGCTCTATGCCTGGTAATGCGCGTGGTCGGGCGCCCGTGGCCAGGATCACGTGATCGGCACGGTAATCGTGCGCTTCCCCCCGGGCATCCGCTACCGTTATTTGTCCCTTACCGCGCAGCCGCGCGGTGCCATCAATCACCCTCACGCCATTTTTCTTCAACAGGTACTCAACGCCACCCGTGAGCTGTTGCGAAACGGCACGGCTAAACTGCACCAGTTTCTGCAGATCGACATTCACCTCACCCACGCTGATGCCCAGCTGACTGGCATGGGTGATACTGTGCGCGACCTCAGCGCCATGCAACAGCGCCTTGGTTGGAATGCATCCCCAGTTCAGGCAGATGCCGCCCAGATGTTGTTTTTCCACTAAGGCGGTACGAAGACCTAGCTGGCCGGCACGGATGGCGGCCACATACCCCCCAGGCCCCCCGCCGATGATCAGCACATCGTAATTATCGTGCATAGCTCGTCTCCTGGATAAACATCAGGGTTGGGGTTTCAGTCAGTCGCTTGAGTTCCCGGAGAAAAGCTGCACCTGCCGCCCCATCGATGACCCGGTGATCGCAGGATAGCGATACCGTCACTTGGTGGCGCGCGACGATTTGCCCGTCGCGTACTACCGCCCGCATCTCGCCGGTGCCAATGGCGAGGATTGCGCTTTGCGGTGGATTGATGATGGCGTCAAACTGCCGGATGCCGAGCATCCCCAGATTTGACACGCTAAAGGTCCCCCCCTGGAACTCTTCCGGCTTCAGCGTGCCCGCTTTGGCCCTGGTCACCAGGGCGTGAATTTCGGCCGATATGTCGCTGATCGATTTCCGGTTCGCCGAGCGAACAATGGGGGTAATTAGCCCGTCAGGCAGCGCAACGGCCACTGAAATGTCGGCATCCACAAAGCGGCGGATACTTTGTGTCGCTTCATCAAACTGGATGTTGACGTCTGGCACGGCCACCAGCGCCAGGGCACAGGCTTTCACCAGCAGGTCGTTAACCGAAATCTTGACACCGGGTACTTCGCGGTTAATTTCCTGACGAAACGCTAACAGTCGTTCCAGATCGATATCGACACTCAAACGGAAATGGGGAGACTGTTGCTTAGAGGTTTGCAAGCGAGAAGCGATAGCCCGCCGCATACCGGACATGGGGATGCTCTCAAAGGATGTCGGGGCACTCTCCTGCACAGGGCTGGTCTGCGGGGGCCCGTCGAGCAACAACGACGCAGCCAGCACATCATCGCGACTCACCCGACCGCGTGAACCGCTGCTTCGGCAGTCATGCAAGTTGATACCCAGCTTGCCGGCCAGGCGGCGCGCCAGCGGGGTGGCCGATACCTGGCTATCATCGGCATGCGAGCGGGGCGCTTTGCTGCGACGAACGGGTGGCGTCGGAGAGGCCAGGCGACCGCCGGCGGCAACGATCGCGCTTTCCAGATCAGAAACAGAGATACGATCCCCGCGTCCGCTGCCGCGGACCTTTTTCAGGTCGACACCCCAGCGGGCAGACAGTCGTAACGCATGGGGCGTGGCATTAACCTGAGTCACATCAGTCACGCCTTGCAGACTGACGGGAATGACGGTCTGCCCAATAGGGGGCTCCGGACTGTTGGATGGCGGCGAAACAACGGAAGGTGGCTTACCGCCTGCCTGTGCCGCTACGTCCGGCGCGGCAGCCTCCGGGCCAGGGGCTGCGGGTTTCACTGTAGCCAGACTGGCAGCGAATTCGTCCAGTTCAGCATCGCTGACCGAAGCGTCAGCCACCAGAGCCAGCACGGCGCCAACCTGAAGCGTCTCACCCTCCCGGGCGATTATCCGGCGTAATGTACCGGCAAAAGGTGCCTCCAGCACATTGACGATTTTACTGGTTTCAATCTCACAGATTTCCTGCCCTCTGGTGAAATCGTCACCCTCCTGGATTGCCCATCGAGCGAGCAAGCCTTCCTCCATGGAAAGCCCCCACTTTGGCATTTCAAGCGTCTTGATTTCGCTCATAGGTTAATCCTCCAGCACTTGACGGACGGCGGCTTCGATACGTTCAACGCCAGGGATCCAGAGTTTTTCGAGAGCAGGGGAGAACGGGACCGGCGTGTGTGGCGGCGTCACCAGCAGAACAGGCGCTTTGAGGAAATGGAATGCCTGGGACGCAATTAGCGCCGCGACATCATGAGCAAAACCGAAGCGTGCAGCGGATTCGTCGACAATCACTACCCGCCCCGTGGAAGCCACCGATTCCAGAATCCCTTCCTCATCCAGCGGTGAAATGGTTCGCGGGTCGACCACCTCGACCGAGATCCCCTCTCTGGCCAGTTTGTCCGCCACCTGGTTTGCTTTATGTACCATTGCCGACAACGCAATGATGGTGACGTCCTCTCCTTCGCGCGTGTAGTTGGCTACACCTAGCGGGATGGTATAGATCTCGTCCGGTACCTCGCCCTTGAGGTCGTACAGCATTTTATGCTCGCAGAATACCACCGGGTCGTCGTCGCGAATGGACTGGATTAACAGACCCTTGACGTCATAAGGCGTCGAGGGCACCACCACTTTCAGTCCAGGCGTGGTGGCAAAGATATTATAGGGTGACTGTGAATGCTGGGCCGCGGCGGAAAACCCTGCGCCGATCATCCCTCGCATTACCAGCGGAGCTCTGGCTTTGCCACCAAACATGTAGCGGAACTTAGCCGCCTGGTTATACAGTGCATCGTGGCTCACACCAAAAAAATCCATGAACATCAGTTCCGCGACCGGCCGCAGCCCCGTCGCTGCGGCGCCGGCCGCCATACCGATGATGGCTGACTCGGTAATGGGCGTGTCGATCACCCGATCGGAGCCGAACTGCGTCCACAGCCCTTTAGTGACACCCAGCACACCGCCAAAGGCTTCAATCTTTGCCTCTTCGGGCGCATTTCCGCCATGACCGCCACGCAAGTCTTCACCGATGAGTACCACGCGTTCATCGCGCTCCATTTCCTGAGCCAGGGCTTCCTTGACCGCTTCACGATAGGTTTTTATTGTCATGGTTATCACCCTCAGTATGAGACGTACACGTCTGTCAGCAGGTCTTCCGGAGCCGGGTAGGCAGCGGCGCGGGCCTTCAATACGGCATCGTTGACCAGGGCTTCTACTTCCTCGTCAATCGCCGCCAGTTCTTCCTGGGTGATATGCTGCTTGACCTTAGCGGTGAAAATCTTCAGCGGATCATGTTGTTCACGCAGGCGTTGCACTTCACCTTCCGCGCGGTATAGCGCGGGATCGCCTTCAAAATGACCATGCCAGCGGAAGGCTTTGGCCTCAATGACGCTTGGGCCACCGCCTTCTCGCGCACGCTTGACCGCCTCTGAGGTTGCCTCATAAACCGCAAAGAAATCGGTGCCATCGACGGTCACTGCCGGCAGGCCGAAGCCAGCGGCGCGCCGGGCGATATCACGCCCACCCACGGCGTAGTCATGACCGGTCCCTTCGCCGTAACCGTTGTTCTCGAAAATAAAGACGGCTGGAAGCTGGAGCACGACGGCCATATTGATGGCTTCAAAGACCAGGCCCTGATTAGAACCACCATCGCCCGTAAAAGAGACACCGACGTTGCCGGTTTTTAGCGTTTTTGCCGTTAGCGCGGCGCCGATGGCCAGTGGAGGGGCTCCCCCAACGATAGCATTCGCCCCCAGCATTCCTTTCGACAGGTCGGCAATGTGCATCGAGCCACCCTTACCGCGACATAACCCGCTGTCCTTACCGAATATTTCGGCCATCATGCCGTGAATGTCACAACCTTTAGCAATACAGTGGCCATGTCCACGGTGTGTTGAACCAATGAAATCTGCGCTCGTTAAATTTTCGCAGACCCCCACCGCGATGGCCTCCTCACCGGTATAAAGGTGAATGAAGCCCGGAATATCACCGCTGGTATTTTCCTGATGCAACCGCTCTTCAAAGGTCCTGATCTCCCGCATCTTGCGGTAAGCCTGCAATAACGCCTGTTTGCTGAGCATCGTTTAATTCTCCTCAATAAAGGTCACCCAGGCGGGGCCAACAGACAGGGCGAATAACCCTGGCCACACCCATGCAATGAATCTACGAGCGGTTAGAGAGAGTGCGAAGCCACCTTCATGGGGGGGTAGGTGGGGGTTTTCATGCTTGAGGTCAAACTTTCAAAATTTTGTGTAGCCATAAAGTTTGCCTGCCCCATGTCATCCCGGTGGCTGGCGTACAATTGAAAAAAAAACAAAACGAGTAGACACCACGGATGAAGCCATTGGATTTAGAAGGTCGCCAATCACCCTCACTGGTCTCCGGGCCATTGCGGCTGACGCGAGGCTTGCCGTTAATCCTGACCAAATTCGTCCCGCCTCGCTCCTCGATACAATTGCTGGAGCGCCCCCGGCTTCTTCAGCTTCTCAATCCCGTTCAGCAGTGCCGGCTGGGCGTCGTCTGCGCCGGCGCTGGATTTGGCAAAACCACGCTGTTGGCGCAATGGCATCAGCAGATGGTCGCCCAGGGGGAACGTATCGCCTGGCTGAGCCTCGATGAGGATGATGATGACGTATGGCAGTTTATTCCTTATCTGCTGCAAGCATTGCGTCCACTCTATGCTGACTGGGACGCCGATTTCTGGCGTGACATGGAAGAACAGAAGCTCTCCAGCTCCGAGCAACTGCTGGCCGGGCTCATTAATCAGCTACACTATTGCCCGCATGATGTGTACCTGATTATCGACGACTTTCACGTGATTAACGATCGCGGGGTCTATGAAGCCGTGGGGTATTTAATCAAGCATGCGCCTGCCGCCTTGCATCTGATCATTGGCAGCCGTTTCCACCCGAATCTTGCGCTGAGCCAGCTGCAGGCCCAGGACCAACTGGTGGAAATCTATGATCGAGACCTGCAATTCACGCTCGAAGAAACAAAACACTATTTTAGCCGCACGGTTGCGCTACCCCTCAGCAACCACCATGCACAGCGGCTACAGTCCGTGACAGAGGGCTGGATTGCAGGGATGAAGATCGCTTCATTGTCCGCAGAATTACAGCATGATCCCGAGCATCTGTTGCGCAATATGCATGGAGGAACACGGTCTATTGCCCGCTATCTGAAAGAGGTGGTACTGGATCCGCTGCCGGAAGAGGTTCTCGATTTTCTGGTGAAAACGTCCTTCCTCAGTCGGTTAAATGCCGAATTATGCAACGCAGTGACAGGACGTGATGATAGTAAAGCGATGCTGACATGGATTGAGCGACACAACCTTTTTTTGTCAGCCCTTGACGAACAAGGCTACTGGTTCCGCTACCATCCTCTGTTGCAGGAAAATCTTCGGATCATGCTGCAGCAGAACAACGATATTGATCGCAAACAGCTACATGAATTAGCCAGTCATTGGTTCGTCGAACAGAAGCTGTGGTCTGAGGCGGTACGCCATGCGCTCAGCGCAGGCAAGCCGGTGCATAGCCCCGTACAGGACGGCGCAAGCGCTCAGTCACTGGCGGAAGAAGGGGATATCGATACCCTGATCTCATGGATGCATCATTTACCGCCCAGCACCGATCCTTCGCGCATTGACCTGCAAATTAATCTGGCCTGGGCACTGGCGCATTATTTCCACTTTGATGAGTCGAGGCAGCTGCTTGATAACCTCGATCAGATGGTACTTCATCATCGTGAGGATTTAACCCGCAGCACCTGGTGTAAATTGCGGGTTGTGCGGGCAATTTGCGAAGCCTTTGCGGAAAACATCCCGGAGAGTCTGGCTATTGTTCAGCCGTTGCTGGCCGAAGTGCCCTGCGGCGACACCTGGGTTGATGGTCTGATATGCAATATTCTCAGCTATTGCCATGTTGTTAACCAGCGCTATCACGATGCGCTGGAGGTTCAACAGCATATGCCCTCTCCGGAAAGTCCTTTAGATAATCTGTTTGTCTCGGTTTATCGCGCTTTTATCATTGCCCAGTGCCATCTTTGTCAGGGCGATCTGGGGAAAGCCGGGTGGTACGCAGAGAAAACGTTGCGCCAGGCTGAATGTTATACCGGTACCCAGTCGACCAGTGGCGCGACGCTGGCGCCGCTGCTGGCGGAGATAGCCTATGAATGTCAGAGTGGTGACTCGCCCGATCATCTGTTAGCCGACCGGCTCGAATTCATCGACCGATTCAGTCCACCCGATGCGCTGCGTCGTTGCTATACCTATCTCGCGCGTCAGGCCCTGGATGGCGATATGCCGTATGAGGCCGAGCGATTGCTGGAGCATGCGCAGCGTCTTGCCGTGTCTCGCGGCTGGCAACGGCTCCAGGCCATGATGTTAGCCGAGCAGGTGAGGGTGCGGCTGCAGCGCGGCAATGTCACAGGCGCAGAGCAACTGCAGCGACAACTTGAACAAATGGCCGCCAGCTTCAGAATGGATGCCGAACATCCCTGTCAACGCGCTATCGCTCTGTCTGCATCCCTTAGCCGTAGCCGGTTTCTTCTCGCCAGAGGCCAGGCGCCGCAAGCCTGTATTCTCCTGGCTGAGATGGTCCCTGATCAGGAAAGCCGGGGGGACAGGTTAACCGCAGCGCGTCTGCGTACGCTCTGGTCATTAGCCTTATGGAGCAGCGGCAAAATTGCCGCTGCGCGCACGACATTTCAGCCAGTCGTGCAGCTGGCTGAACAACAGCATCTCAAGGGCCTCTTTCTTGACGCTGGCGATACCTTGCAACCTTTGCTTGCCGGTATGAATGAAACCTCTTCGGCTGGTAAAGAGGAAGGGGGAGTGCATGAACCCTGGGCCGACAAGCGCGCGCCTGCAGACGGCACACCGTTTAATAGTGGAAGCCCCGATATTCATGGCGAGCTGAGCGAGCGAGAGTTGCAGATATTACAACTGATCGCTGAAGGTCAGATGAATAAAGAAATTGCTCGCTCTCTCGCTATTTCTGCCGAGACGGTCAAATGGCACATCAAAAACATCTACGCGAAGCTTAAAGTGAATAGCCGCACTCAAGCGATGAGCCGGGCGCTGGAGATGAAATTACTGGATTAACGGTTTGAAGAGGGAGGGCTGGATATAAAATATTATTAAGACGAGCCACTTTCTTAACGGGGCTATGAGCCACGGATAATCCCGGCGTTTTTGAGCCTATGATCTTCAAAACATATTTCGTGATAACGACGTTCACTGCTCCCTCAAAACAGCCTTACCGTATGAGATTTTCAGTTTTACAGTTGATTCCTTTACTTCAGGCGATAACCCAGATAGCAAGGGATTCGTTCATTACCAGTTTGACCCTCATATTTTCTTATCCCACCACCTGAACTTCCTATGAAATATCGCCCACCAGCTCTGCTATAACTGCATCACCGCTGATTGCGCAATCGGGTACATCATTTCCTATTTCTGCGGAACCCGAAAATTATGGATATTGCCAGCATTGAAAAATTGATCGCTCTGGTTGAAGCCTCCGGCATTGGCGAACTGGAAATTGCCGAAGGGGCAAGCTCCGTGCGTATCAGCCGCGCCATCTCCAGCCCCACGGCGGTTGGGTCGTCCGCCGTATCCGCGGCCGTCGTCCAGCCGCAGTTGGATATTCCGATTCAGGCCGCACAGGCCAGGGCTATCGCATCTGACCCTGCGACGGAGCACATCACGTCATCCCCGATGGTAGGAACCTTTTATCTCTCTCCGGGACCCGGTGCGGCGCCATTTGTGGCTGTGGGTCAGCAGGTTAATATTGGCGATACCCTGTGCATCGTCGAAGCGATGAAGATGATGAATCAAATCTCGGCAGAGAACAGCGGGATCGTTAAAGCGATTCTGGCTACTGATGGTCAACCGGTTGAATTCGACCAGCCGCTGATAGTGATTGAATAGGGGATCTCATGCTGGACAAAATCGTGATTGCCAATCGTGGCGAAATCGCGCTGCGTATTCTGCGCGCCTGCCGGGAGCTTAACATCCGCTCGGTAGCCGTTCACTCTACTGCCGACCGCGAGTTAAAACACGTGCTGCTGGCCGATGAAAGCGTCTGTATTGGTCCTCCGTCATCCGCCAAAAGCTATCTCAATATTCCGGCGGTAATTTCGGCAGCTGAAGTGACGGGCGCGGCGGCCATTCATCCCGGTTACGGTTTTCTCGCAGAAAATGCGGATTTTGCCGAACAGGTGGAACGCTCAGGATTTGTGTTTATCGGCCCGAAAGCGGAAACCATTCGCCTGATGGGGGATAAGGTCTCGGCTATTCAGGCAATGAAGCAAGCTGGAGTACCGTGCGTACCGGGTTCCGATGGCCCGCTGGACGATAACCATGAGAAGAATCGCCGGCTGGCAGCCGGGATCGGTTACCCGATTATCGTCAAAGCCTCCGGAGGCGGCGGTGGGCGCGGGATGCGGGTTGTTCGCGAAGAGAAAGAGCTGGCGCAGGCCATTGACATGACGCGCGCCGAGGCAAAGGCAGCGTTCAACAATGATATGGTCTACATGGAAAAGTATCTGGAGAATCCACGCCATATCGAAATCCAGATTCTGGCCGATGGGCAAGGGCAGGCGATATATCTTGCCGAACGCGATTGCTCAATGCAGCGTCGCCACCAGAAGGTGGTGGAGGAGGCCCCTGCGCCGGGGATCACCGCGGAAATCCGCCAGGCTATCGGCGAGCGCTGTGCCAAAGCCTGTCTGGACATCGGCTATCGCGGTGCCGGTACCTTTGAATTTCTCTATCAGCAGGGTGAGTTTTATTTTATCGAAATGAATACCCGCATTCAGGTGGAGCATCCGGTGACGGAAATGATCACCGGCATTGACCTGATTAAAGAGCAGTTGAGGATTGCCTCCGGATTGCCTCTCTCCATCAGCCAGCAGCAGGTGAGCCTACGCGGTCATGCAATTGAATGCCGTATTAACGCCGAAGACCCACATACCTTCATGCCCAGCCCCGGCAAAATTACCCGTTTTCATGCGCCAGGTGGCTTCGGCGTACGCTGGGAATCTCATATCTACGCAGGTTACTGCGTCCCACCGTACTACGACTCAATGATTGGCAAATTGATCGTCATCGGCGACAGCCGGAATGAGGCCATTGCGAGAATGGAACATGCCCTGAGCGAACTGGTGATCGATGGCATCAAAACCAACGCTGAACTACAGCGGCGGATCATGGCGGATGACCATTTTCGCGCTGGCGGCTGCAACATCCATTATCTGGAAAAGAAACTGGAGCTCAATCGCTGAACTTAGCCCCAAAGCCGCCTCCGGGCGGCTTTCTTCATTTATCGCTATCAATATCACTACAGGAAAACCGGAGGTAAGTTGTGTCTGCACTCTCTTATGTGACGGGTGAGAGCCATTGTGCCTGGGCTATATATCTCTCCCAGGTGGAACGCGTTCTGCCGCTGCCCGGCGATCTCAATCGCTGGGCCAATACTCTGCGCCACCCGGAAAGGGCGCTGATTGTCGATGTTCCTCTGGAAATGGATGACGGGACGATTCGCCATTTTGAAGGCTTTCGGGTTCAGCATAATCTCTCTCGCGGACCCGGCAAAGGGGGCGTGCGCTATCACCCCGACGTCAGCCTGCAGGAGGTGATGGCGCTGGCGGCGTGGATGACCGTGAAATGCGCGGCGCTCAATCTGCCGTTCGGCGGGGCGAAAGGCGGTGTGCGCGTCGACCCGTCGACGCTATCCGACAGAGAGCTGGAGCGTTTGACCCGGCGCTACACTTGTGAAATCAGCAGAGTAATCGGCCCTCGGCAGGATATTCCGGCGCCGGACGTCGGCACTAACGCCCAGGTCATGGCCTGGATGATGGATACCTGGTCACGCAACGCCGGAACAGCCGCGACCGGCGTGGTGACGGGGAAACCGGTCCACCTCGGCGGATCGCTGGGGCGGGTACAGGCGACCGGGCGCGGCGTGTTTATCACCGGCTGTCACATTGCGGAAAAAATGGGACTCCCCGTGGCGCAAAGCCGGGTTGCGGTGCAGGGTTTTGGCAATGTGGGTAGCGTCAGCGCCGGGCTGTTTCATGCTGCTGGCGCGCGGGTGGTGGCTGTACAGGATCATCGTGCGACGTTGTATCAGCATAACGGGCTCGATATCCCGGCACTGCAGGCGTGGCAACAGGAGCACGGCACAATAGCTGGTTTCCCCGGTGCCGATAACGTGACGGAAGAGGCTTTCTGGCGTCTCGAGTACGAGATACTGATTCCGGCAGCCCTGGAGGGGCAAATTAGCGCGGAACTCGCGGCTGGGCTGCGCTGCCGCCTCATTCTGGAGGGTGCCAATGGTCCTACGCTGCCGGAGGCTGACGACGTGCTGGCTGAGCGGGGGATCGTGCTGGTTCCAGACGTTATTGCCAACGCCGGCGGGGTAACGGTCAGCTATTTCGAGTGGGTGCAGGATCTCTCCAGCCTTTTCTGGAGCGAAGAGGAGATCGACGCTCGGCTGGATACCATTATGCGCCACGCTATCGAAAGCGTCTGGCAAAAAGCGCAGGCGCTGGCAATCCCCCTGCGTACCGCCGCCTGGGCCCTAGCCTGCGAACGGATCCTACAGGCAAGTAAAGACCGCGGGCTGTATTCCTGAGGCGTGGCGATGAAAAGCCCTGCGTTGTCGGCGCGGGGCCATAGGTAGAGTCAGAAAGCGTCAGGAAGAGGCGCGCGCGATATGCGCCCGCCGTTGCCGCTGGTCACACCACAGGGTGAATATCCCCGCCAGCGCTACGATCCCTGCGCCGATCAGCGTTGAAGAACCGGGCAGGCTGTTTAAGAACAGATAACCGATGACCATCGACCAGACCAGCGTGGTGTAGTCAAACGGCGCCAGTAGCGAAGCGTCGGTAAACCGCAGGCTCAGCGTGACCAGAATCTGTGCCATGCCGCCGAAGAAGCCGCAGCCCACCAGCAACAGCAACTGACTCGGCGTAGGACGTACCCAGCCGAACAGGCTGGTTGCCAGACCAATCAGGGTGGTCATCAGCGAGAAGTAAAAGACGATGGCGCCAGGTTTTTCAATGCCGTTGAGAAAACGGATCTGAATGTTGGAGGTGGCGGTGCAAAGAGCGGCAAGCAGGGCGAACGCGACGCCGAGAGCCATCCCGGACTGCAGATGGCCGCCAGCGAACAGAGAACCGCTGGCGGTTAAACTGGCGGAGAGCATAAACAGAATGCCGGAAAAACCGACGATAACCCCCAGCCAACGGGAAAAACGTACCCGCTCTTTCAGCAGCAGGGCCGCCATGATGACGGTGAAGAGCGGAGCAGCGTAGCTCAGTGCGGTGGCGTCGGCGAGAGAAATCGATACCAGCGCCAGATAGTTGAAGTACATCCCACCGGTACCGGAAAAGCCGCGAATCAGATGGCCGAAAATATTTTTGGTCTTGATACTGGCCAGCACGTTGCCCTGAATTTTTAACCAGATAAGCAGGGGAAACATAGCAATAAAAGAGCGAAAGAAGATCACCTCGCCGGTGGGAATCGCCCCCTGCAATCCTTTGACGCAGGCCAGCATTAATGTAGCGCATAGCGCGGAGAGTATTTTTAGATAAATCCCAAGTCGGGCATTCATGTGACTACCTTTGGTTAACGGTCGCGGAGGGACGCGGCGTGGGTGTCGCGCATGGCGTAACAGTAGAGGGCGCTCGGGGCAGGCAGATAAGATAATTTTGTTCTGTGAGGATAACTTTTGCTTATCTCCCGGCGCCGGCGCCGTCATATAAATCACCTATCTCGCAACAGCGTTTCCCTCTTACCCATCACCGAAACAATGTCGATATAGTCGCGATAAGTGGTTAGCCATACCGGCGAAACGGGAAACCTTTTACCGGGTGTCGGTACTCTTTTATCCAGACCGAGGAAAACAATAATGAAACTGAAGCGAAATGCGGGTTTAGCGCTGGTTCTGACGCTGGTAGCAGTGTCCGGGGCCGCGCGCGCCGACATGCTGGCGGATATTCATGCGCGCGGTGAGCTGAAGTGCGCGGTCTATTCCGATGTGCCGCCATTTTCTGCCCCGGATCCAAAAACCCGCCAGTTGGTCGGGATGGACGTTGAACTCTGTCATGCGCTGGCAAAACAGATGGGAGTCAAGGCGCAGCTGGTTCCTACTTCCGTGGAAGCGCGTATTGCTATTATCGCCACCGGGCGAGCCGACGTGCTGATCGCCAACCTTGCCTATACCAAAACACGTGGCCGCCAGATTCAGTTCAGTGACCCTTACTACGTCGCGAAAGAGATGCTGTTGGTAAAAGAGGCGAATGCCGATAAAACCCTTGCCGATTTTAAAGGCAAGCGTATCAGCGCCACCAAGGGCACTACCTCTGAACAATCCATCGTGCTGAAGGGCGGCAAACCGGTTACCTTCCAGGACGCGGCGTCGGCGTTCCTTGCCCTTGAACAGAATAAGGTGCTGGGTTTCGTCACCAACACTATGACCGGTATCAAAATGATCGGTCAGGCAAAAAAGGACGGCATTAATCTGGCGATGATTAAAGAGCCGATGGCGCTAGAGCCTATAGGCGTGGGGATGAAGCAGGGCGAACCGCAACTGCTGGCCAGCGTCAATGAAAGCCTGAAGGTGATGGATGACGACGGGACGATCGACAAGATCTGGAATACCTGGATTGGACCGAATACCGAATACAAAATGGTCCGCGAAGAACGGGTACAACCGTTGTCCAGCCTTACGTTCGAACCGCTGGAATAAGTATGACGCCGACATCGAAAACGTTGTTACCCGAGCGCCGCGTTGAAATTCATGCCAGCGCTCCGGCGCGGATTTCCATGATGGGCAGCCGGGCCTGGCTTATCGAAGCGCCGGGTGCCTTTGACCTTCCTGCACAGCGCCGTATCTGGTCTATGGCGCAGAACCTGCAACAGTGGCCGGCGGTGGAATCCCTGATCCCCGGCGTGACCAATTTACTGGTATTGCTCCATGACACGCCGGAGGAACCGACGGCAGTGGAGCGCCGGTTACACGAGTACTGGCTGTCCGCGCAGGCGCTCAACCTCGAAGGGCGGCAGATTGATATCCCGGTGTGCTACGGTGGCGAACACGCCAGCGATCTGGAGGCGGTATGTCGGCATACTGGTTTTTCCGCCCGGGAAGTTATTCGTCGGCATTCGCAGGGGGTCTATACCGTGGTCGCGCTTGGCAGTGCGCCGGGGTTTGGCTATCTCCATGGTCTGGATCCGCGTCTGGCGACGCCGCGTAAAAAGGTGCCTTCGCTGAATATGCTCAAAGGGACGGTCACTATTGGCGGGCCACAGGCGGGGGTGTCGGTGTTGACCGGACCGAACGGCTGGAATGCAATCGGCTACGCGGAAATTGAGGTATTCAACCCCCACGCCGCCATTCCTGCATTGATGGCGCCAGGCGATATCATCCGTTTTCTGCCTGAGAGAGTCGAACTGTGATTGAGATTGAACAAAGCGGATCGCTAAATACGATTCAGGATTTAGGCCGTCCGGCGTGGCGTCATCTTGGCGTCTCAGTGAGCGGGGTGATGGATCCGCTGGCACTGCGCGCCGGTAACGCCCTGCTGGGAAACGAGGAGAATGCGGCGGCCATCGAAGTTCAGATGTTTCCCTTTCGCGTGCGTTTCCTGGCGGACACCTGGATCGCGCTCACCGGCGCCGATTGCCGGGCAAGGCTCGACGGCGATGAACTACCGGCCTGGTGGGGCTGCGCGGTACGTAAAGGACAGGTGCTTGAGTTGCGTTTTCCCCGTCGCGGCGCACGCGGCTACTTATGCGTGGCAGGGGGCATTGATGTCCCTCTGGTTCTGGGCTCGCGCAGTACCGCTCTGCGTGGCGGTTTCGGTGGACTCGAGGGGCGGCAACTACAGCGCGGCGACGTGCTGTCCTGTGGTCCCTGGCAGGGGGCGCCACTCCCGGATTCCGGGATTGGCATTGAGCCGCCGGAAGTGGCCTTAAACGCCTTTTTCCCGCGCAACGCACAGGGCGATGTCCAGATCCGAGCTATCCCCGCTGGCGAGTATCCGTTGTTTGCCGCTGATGCATCGCGGTTCTGGAGCCAGGCGTGGAAAATTTCGCAGCACAGCAACCGAACCGGCTATCGCCTGGCGGGAGAGCCTATCCTGCCAGCCGAAACGGTTGAAATGCGCTCCTATGGCCTGATACCGGGCATCGTACAGGTTCCGCCGGCCGGCGAACCGATTATCCAGTTAAGCGATGCCAACACCGCGGGAGGCTATCCCAAAATTGCCTGCGTGATTGAAGAAGATCTCTGGCGTCTGGGCCAGCTCCAGGCGGGGCAGTCAATTCAACTGGTACAGGCCGATACGTCTACCGCCATCGCCGTGCGGCAGGAAATTGAACGTTGGCTGCAGCGTTTGCGCGTCAGCATAGCGCCGCTGGTCAAGGTCGTTGGTTTATAAGGAACTCAGCATGAAAATTGATGTGAACTCTGATATGGGAGAAGGTTTTGGCGTCTATCAGCTATGTGATGATTCAGCGCTAATGGATAAGGTCTCTTCCGCCAACATCGCCTGCGGTTTTCACGCAGGGGATCCGGCGATCATGACGCGGATGGTACGCCTGGCGAAAGTGCGCGGCGTGGGGATTGGGGCCCACCCCGGTCTGCCGGATCGCCAGGGCTTCGGGCGCAAAGAGATGGCGTTCTCTGCCGATGAGATCTGCCAGCAGGTGGTATATCAGCTTGGCGCGCTCTCTGCCATTGCCCGCGCCGAGGGGACCCGGGTAGTTCACCTGAGTTTTCACGCGGCAATGGGCAATATGATTAACCGTGACGATGCGCTGGCGCTGCAGGTGATGCAGGCCGTCGCCCGGATCGATTCGCAACTGATTATCTTCTGCCAGCCGGATACTATCATTGAACGGGCGGCGCAGGCTGCCGGATTGCCGGTGCTGACGCTGTTTCTCGCTGACCGGGCCTACGACGATCGTGGACAACTTGTCCCGCGCGGTATTGCCGGTTCGCTAATCAAAGAGGAAGCGGCGGTGCGCGCCAGAGTACGTCAGTTTCTCCAGCAGGGAACGGTGACCACTTTTAGCGGCAATACGCTGTCGATACGTGCGCGTTCGATCCTGGTCCATAGCGATACCCCGGGCTCGCTGGCGCTGGCGACGCTGGTTCGTAGTGAGATTGAAGCCTGCGGTGCGACGGTAGCATCCGCGGCGGAGGTGCTGGCGCAGTAAAGCCTTTTCCCGTCACGAGGGGGCAAATCGCGCCCCTGACCACTACCTGTTCTCCCTTTACGCTATGCGCTCTCGGACCCACGGTCAGTCAAAACCCATTGGCCATCCCGCCAGGTATGAATCCATCCCGGCGCCCCTCTGGAACGATAAAAAATGCCTGCCGGGTCAGACGCCAGGCAGGCATTTCACTCTGCTTAGCGCGCACAATTTGCGCGCTACAGCTTAACGGCAACCCGCGCAGAAGGCCGCGAGGCGATCGCAACCGGTTTGCAGGCGTTCCATACTGGTGGCGTAAGAAAGGCGGAAGTAGGGGCTCATGCCGTAGGCTGCCCCCTGTACCGTCACCACGTGCTGCTCCTCAATCAGCGCCATCACAAAATCGGCGTCGCTGGCGATAAAATGGCCGCTGGCGCTGGTTTTTCCGATAAACGCCTCGATGTTGACGAACAGATAGAAGGCCCCCTGCGGCTTATGGCATCGCAGACCGGGAATACCGGCAAGACGCTCAAGCACGTAATCGCGGCGCTGGCGATAGATTTCCGCCCGTTCTGCCAGCAGATCCTGCGGGCCATCCAGTGCGGCGACGGACCCCGCTTGTGCCAGGGTCGTCACGCCGCCGCTGTTTTGCGTATTGACGTTGCTCATCGCCTTAATCAGCGTCAATGGGCCACCGCAAAAACCCAGCCGCCAGCCGGTCATTGAATAGGCTTTCGAGACGCCGTTCACTGTCAATACGCGATCGTACAGCCGGGGCTCCACCTGTGCCAGGGTCCAGAATTTCACGCCGTCATACAACAGATGCTCATAAATATCGTCGGTCATGATCCAGATATGCGGATGACGCAACAGCGTCTCACCGAGTGCCAGGAGTTCGGCATGGGTGGCGACCGATCCAGTCGGATTGCTGGGATAATTCAGCAGCAGCCATTTGGTCTTCGGCGTGATCGCTGCTTCGACGTCCTGCGGCAGTGGTTTAAAACCGTACTCTTCATGACAGGGTACTGGCACCGGTGTGCCGCCAGCGAATTTAACGATGTCGGCATAGCTAATCCAGGATGGCATGGGGATGAGTACCTCATCGCCGGGATTAATGGTCGCCATCATAGCGTTGAAGATAATCTGTCGGGCGCCACCAGCGGTCAGGATCTGGCTGATATCGTAGCGTAGCTCATTGTCGCGCAGGAACTTGCGCTGGATGGCCGCACGCAACGCTGGCGTGCCGTCCGTCGGCGGGTAGCGGGTATCCCCGGCGCATGCTGCGGCATAGGCGGCATCGATCACGTGAGGAGGAGTGGGAAAGTCCGGTTCGCCGGTAGACAGACCAACGACATCGATTCCCTGCGCGGCGAGATCGCGTGCTTTTTGCGTCATGGCGACGGAGGCGGAGACGGTAACATTTTTGAGACGATCGGCTATATCAGGCATGAGGCTGCGGTTCCTGGTTCTAAGGTCAGCAAACCCACACGCGGCGCAGAATAATCCACCGTGTGCGGCGAAGGAGGTTAATACACATCAGCCAGCATAGAGGGGGGCGAAGGTGGCAAGCTAATAGCGCTTTGTTGTGGGGACATAACGCAATGCGATGACCGAAGGAAATCGTCCTCCTGGCACTCCGTTGACAAACAGGTATATGCCGCTGCACTCCGACGGTGCAAAGGCAGCGGCGTTGAAGTGTGGGTTGTCTGAAAATGGCGGCGCTATTGGCTGCCTGTGGTGCTCTTAGGCTATGGCACCGATCTTGCTTGCCATCAGAGATACGTATTGATGTGGGACTGCTACTATGAATCTTCGCCGCCTGAAATATTTCATTAAAATCGTCGACGTCGGGAGCCTGACGCAGGCCGCTGACATTCTGCATATCGCTCAGCCGGCGCTCAGCCAGCAGCTGGCGACTCTGGAAGGCGAAGTCGATCAGCAGCTATTAATTCGTACCAAACGAGGGGTCACGCCAACCAACGCCGGAAAAATTCTCTATACCCACGCTCAGGCGATTCTGCGCCAATGCGAGCAGGCGCAGAGCGCCATCGACGGTGCAGGCCAGGCCCTGAGCGGTCAGGTTTCTGTCGGGCTGGCGCCGGGCACAGCTGCCCAACTGCTGGCGATCCCGCTGCTGACTGAAGTCCAGCGCCAGCATCCCGGGATTGTGCTCTATTTCAATGAAAATTTTGGCACCACCCTCAGCGAATTAATTATGAGCGGTCGGATGGATATGGCGGTTATCTACGGTGACCGTGATATTCATGGATTGCGTTTTCTACCGCTGATGAAAGAAGAACTTTTTTTCGTCTGTCCGCACGCGCTGGGGGAGCCCCGGCGCGAAATCTCCCTGGCGGAGGTCGCCCGCTACGATCTGTTTCTACCGCGGATTTATAACATTATGCGTAAAGCCGCGGACGACGCCTTTACCCTGGCCGGACTGAGCTACCGGGTGAAGTGCGAGATTGAATCGCTGACCACGCTTAACGCCGCGCTGGCGGCGGATCTCGGCGGCACCATCATGCCGGAGTCCGCGGCGCGCACCATGCTCCAGCCCGCCAATGCCTGGATGGCGAGAATTGTCGAACCCAATGTACTCACCTCGCTCTCGTTCTGTATGTCCGATCATCTGCCGCTTTCGCAGCCCGCGGAGGCGGTGAAGGGGATTTTGCTCTCCCTGATGGCGCAGCGGACTGAGGACAACCGGCCGCTAACCCTGGTGGGATAATAAGTCCCCCTTATTGCCTCAAAGCGAAACCCTCTTATCAACCCTTCCGATCCCCGCGCTAGAGTCACTACTCTGGCGCGCGGCACAGCCGTGCTCTGACCCTTGCGCGATGGAATCATGATGGAAAAAGAACTGATAGCTTTTGAGGACGTGCGCCAGCTGGCGCAGAAGATGCATAACGCCGGACTGCGGGAGCTTGAGTGGCGCGGCGCGGACTGGTCGGTTCGCCTGCGCTACCCCAGTGGCAAAACGATGGCCGAACCGCCGCCTCTGCCGCCGCTGGCGGCCGAAACCCGCCCACTATCGGTGTGTTCCCCGATGCCAGGACGCCTGTTGCTGAGCCACCCCAGCCATGGGGAGGCGTTCGTTAGCGAGGGGCAGCACGTTGCGCCGAACGATATCCTCGCGCTGGTGCAGGTCGGGCCGCTCTATTTGCCGGTGCGCAGCCCGGTGGCCGGGACGCTCAAAAGCCTTATGGCACCGGCGGGGAGCCGGCTGGAGTACGGCAGCGAGATCGCGCTGCTGCTGCCCACGGATGCCGCTTCCGCGAAGTTATAAGGACCCCTTATCGGGCCAAACTATTTATGTCTTATCCCCGTTGGACATAACTGCATACAGTCAGAAAAACAACGTCAAAGGCAGATCGGTCTGCCGCAACAGGAGAGGCTCATATGCCATTTTCAGATTATAAAGTGGCCCTGGTGACCGGCGCTTCCGCTGGGATGGGGGAAGCGATTGTCGAACGCCTTTGTCAGGAAGGCATTGAGGTCCATGCGGTCGCGCGTCGCCATGAACAGCTTGCCGCCCTGGCGGACAGAACTGGCTGCATTCCCCACGCCGTCGACGTCGGCGATCTATCGGCGCTGACCGCACTGTGCCAGGGTCTGCAGGTCGATATTCTGGTGAACAACGCCGGCGTTTCTCATCCGGGATCGATTCTCGATGCCGAGGCCGACTGGGTCAACACCCAGGTGGATGTCAACCTGCGTGCCGTGCTGCACCTGTGTCGTCTGTTGGTACCGGGAATGGTGGCGCGCGACTGCGGTCACGTCATTAATATTACCTCCATCGCTGCGATTTATAACTTCAATGGCAATTCCATCTATCACGCCACCAAAGCAGGAGTGCACGCGCTGTCGCGTCAGCTGCGCGTCGATTGCTATGGCAAGCGGGTACGAATTACCGAAATTTGCCCGGGGCGGGTGGCGACGGAGATATTCGGTAACGTATCCGGCGATCATGAAGAGGCCCGCCGTCGCTTTATCGATGGTTTCGAGCTGCCGGAAGCAAAAGATATCGCCGACTGCGTGGCCTTTGCGCTCGCCGCGCCGGTGGCAGTCAACATCGGCAATATTGAGGTCACGCCGACGCTACAGGTACCCGGTGGTCTATCCACGATGCGTCCTGGTGACCGTGAGTCCTGAATGACGGCAAACGAGGAGGATATATGGCACTCGACTTCAGTAACGTGATGACTGGCCACTACGGCCAGATGATTATTGATGGCACCGTCGTCACTCTGGAACTGGCGTTGGGTGCATGGCTGCTGGCCATGTTTATTGCGCTGGTGCTGGTTATGATCCGCCTGAGCAACAAGCGCTTCGCGCAGCTTTTGGTCGCGGCGTATGTATCCTACCACCGCAACGTACCAACGCTTATTCAACTGATGATGTGGTATTTCGCGATTCCGACGCTGCTGCCCGAGTCGTTGCAGATGTGGGTCAACGAGATGAATGCGGAGTTTCTGTTCTCGCTGGTCGCCTTGGGATTGTGCCAGGCGGCCTATTTCTCTGAAGACATCCGCAGCGGTCTGCGTGCCATCCCCGAAGGCCAGAATGAAGCGGCGAGGGCGCTGGGAATGGGATATTTGCGCGCCATGTGGCTGGTGATTCTGCCACAAGGGATCCGTAATGCGTTGCCATCGGTGATTAACCACACCGTGCTGCTGTTTAAAAATACCAGCCTTGCAATGGTCATTGGCGTCACCGAGTTGACTTACGTAACGCGCGATATTGAAAACCAGACCTTCCGTACCTTCGAAGCTTATATGGTGGCGACGGTAGGCTACCTGGCCTTCTCTTTGTTGCTGATGGGGATGGGGGCGCTGCTGGCCCGTCGCTTTCAGCGCGCGTATGCGAGGTAATATGTATGTTTGATTTTTTCACGATTCTGCATGATAACGGCCTGTTGTTGCTGATGGGGCAATATCCTGATGGTCCGCTTGGCGGTGTGCTGTGTACCTTGCTGGTGTCGCTGCTGGCAGTGCTGTTCGCCTTCCCGGTCGGCGTGCTGTTGTGCCTCGCTCGCCTCTCTCCGTGGCGCTGGCTGAGCTGGCCGGTCACCTGCTGGATCTATCTGCTACGCGGTATTCCTCTGATGATGGTGGTGTTCTGGACCTATTTCTGCGTGCCGTTGCTGATTGGCCACAATATTAGCGGCTTCAGCACGATGCTGTGTACGCTGGTTATCTACGAGAGCACCTACATCGCTGAAATTGTGCGCGGCGGGATCCAGGCGCTGCCTTCAGGGCAATATGAAGCCTCCCGTGCGCTGGGAATGGGGCATGTGCGGGCTCTGCGCCTGGTGATTCTACCGCAGGCGTTGTACAACGCGCTGCCAAGTCTGGTCAGTCAACTGGTGTCGATTATCAAAGATAGTACCCTCGGCTACGTTATTAACGTTCCGGAGCTGACCTATGCGGCCAACCAGGTCAGTAATCAGCTGCTGACAAAACCGTTCCAGGTCTTTGCCATCGTAGCGCTGAGCTACTACATCATTAATTTTAGCCTGACGTGGCTGGCCAATCGCCTGGAGCTGCGTATTGCCAGCAGGAGGCAACGTGCACAGTCCGCTATGGGAAAGCCGGTCATGCCGCTGGTTCTCGACCCATCACCATCACAAACTCAATAAGGAGCAACCATGCGACCGATGATTCTGTTCAATCAGGTGAATAAATGGTACGGGGAATATCAGGCCCTGACCGACGTCAGCGCCGAAATAAAAAGCGGTGAAGTGGTGGTGGTGTGCGGTCCTTCCGGATCCGGCAAATCGACGTTAATCCGGACGGTCAACCGTCTTGAGCCCATCGAAAAGGGACAGATCCTGTTTGACGGCGTCGATATTCATGGCTCGAGCACCAGGCTGAACCAACTGCGTACGAGAATCGGCTTTGTCTTCCAGAGTTTCAATCTGTTTCCGCACGTTTCGGTGCTGGAAAATATCATGATGTCGCCAGTGAAAGTTCTCGGCGAGAAGCGTTCGGAAGCCCGACGTCATGCCGGGGAACTGCTGGAAAGGGTGGGACTATCGCACAAGGCCGACGTTTATCCGGCACAGCTTTCCGGCGGCCAGCAGCAGCGGGTGGCTATCGCCCGGGCGCTGGCGATGAAGCCGCCTGTCATGCTGTTTGACGAACCGACATCTGCACTCGACCCGGAGATGGTCGGCGAGGTGCTGAGCGTGATGCGCGGGCTGGCGCAGGAAGGGATGACCATGATGTGCGTGACTCATGAAATGAACTTTGCGCGTGACGTAGCCGATACGATCTGGTTTATGGATCAGGGACAAATACTGGAAAAGGCTGATCCGGATAAATTCTTCACCGCGCCACAACATCCGCGCGCGCGACGTTTCCTCAATGATCTACTGCTCCATTAGGCGTAAATTCACTAATCAAAGAACAGGTAGGAACTTTTCAGCCTTATAACGCCTGATGAATTTCATCGGGCGATTTGTATTGTCGTGGCTGTTGTATTGTACATTTCTACTCTATCGACTTTCTTGCCTGTACCAGAGAACATCGGTAGGCATCCATTTTCGAGGTGCCGCAGATACAGATTCTCGACGGTCGTTCCGATAGCATTCATCCGGGCTCAAGCATTCAAATGGATAAGGATCATTTACCGTTGCTGGAAGACCAAAACCCGGTACGACGAAGCGAGATACTTTCTGGCACTGGAAGAGTGAAAATCTCCCTTACTAATGCCGTAAAAAGCTTGTCGAATGTCTCAGGGCGTGAAGCGGACGTTACTAACATCTATATGCATCAATCTGTGGGGAGCAGGTCAAGGCGACTACATCAGTGTTCAGAAGGATCACACCTTATCAGGGTGCTCGTGTACCTTTCAGAGCGTGAGCGAAGCGCTGGCAGAGCCTGCATGTCGTGTGCAGGTACGTTTACCACTATTCACCTGTTTACGTGGCTCATACGGCCACACATTGGGCTTAAATGCGTGTGATCAATCTGTTTCGGGAGGATTTAGAGACGTTGGCAGCGTCATCAGCTTCGAGTTGATAGCGGTTCGTGTGGACTGTTCACGCTTTGTACCTGTTCGAGCTTTACAACTACAGGCCGCTACGTGCTAACATCCCTGAGTAGCCACTGTTAACCATAGCGGCAACTGTTGGTCATACAATCCCTTAAAAGAAGATCGTAACTTGAGAGAGAGCTACTATTTAACTTATTGTTTTTAATGGGTTTTGTTGTGTGAGTGCCGATAATAGGAGTCGAACCTACGACCTTCGCAGACTCTAATGAATTATCTACAAAGCCTAGCTAACCGATTGATTAAACTTAGTTAATTAGACTTTTCACCAGCAACAAAAGGTATATATCAACCCTGAAACTGCCCCGACAAAATATCAGGGGTTTACATGACTTACAAGCGTGACAGATATCTGATTCTCGACCATTGCGGGGTTTACATGGTGCGAATCGTTATACCGTCCTACATGAAGCCTTACTTCAACGGTAAGCGCTACTACATGAAATCCACAGCCACCAAAGATATCAGGCAAGCAAGGCTTTTCAGGGATGCTGTAGCGGTAGAGTTCATCAAGCTAAGGGAACAGCTTAAGCCAAAACAAAACGGCTCAAAGGTTGAGCAGATAATCAATGAACTACGTGGTATCAGCAACTTTGCAAAGGAATCACCAGTGAATTACGGGGCTAATATTGAGCGCTGTCCTACACTGATACAAATACGTGACCTTTATTTGCTGAAATATAGCGATAAACGCAAACTAACAACGCTATCAAAGATAACTAAAGCCGTTGAGTTAATTCTTTCTCACATTAAACAGCGTGATTCACAGCTTCAGGATATTAACAGAACGGTAGTAACCGGATGGCTTGACCAACTGAAAAAAGAGAAAGCAACTCAAACGCTACAAAATTATATAAGCGCACTAGCTCAACTATTCGATTTTGCAAAGAATCGTTATCACGATGCACCTAAAGATAATCCCTTTAGAGGGCACAGGTTAGAGGCCAAAAGTTCACATGATAGTTATGAACCTTTCCTTACTTCTGAGTTAAGCAAAGTCTTTAGGTTACTCAATGAGGAAATGAAACAGGTTACCTTAATTGGCCTTTATTCAGGGATGAGATTGAATGAAATTTGTAGCCTTACCACTGATGATATTGTTACCGAGGAAAACGTAAGGTGTTTACGCATCTCAAAAGGCAAAACAAAGAATGCTGCCCGATTGGTTCCCATTCATCCTTCAATTAACGGACTTATTGACACGCTGATTCAAAACCATACGGATAAGTTTCTTTTCAGACATGCAGCGTTAACAGACAGGGCTGATGGTAAGCGCTCTACATGGCATACACAGCAATTCACCAGAGCAAAGAGAAAGGCTTTAGGCGAGAAGGAAACGGAGAGGAAAGTCTTTCACTCATTGCGTGGTATGTTCATCACTGAGCTTGACCGCCTCAAAGTGCCTGAAGACCGGATAGCGCTTCTTGTAGGTCATGAGAGGGGGAGTACAGAGTCTTTCAAGACTTACAGTCAAGGGGCTTCACTCAAAGAGCTTGCTCAGTACGTGGAAAAGGTCAATTTTGACCTGTAACTTGACCTTTAGCCTAAAGCTGTAACTCTATGTCTGACAGATGCCCCCTTCTGAAGAGCGGGAGAAAAGATTGGTTACAAACTCTGGTCGGAGTGATTAAAATGTATCTTCGATTACATGCCGAGCAATGGACTATGAACAACTCACCAGTGCTAAAACTTCAAGAGATGGCAAGCTCAAACTCAACTGACATCGAAGATTTGCTATCGCGAGCAAAAATGATTTCAGTGAAGTTGGGCTTGAAAGATATATCTGACTGGATTGAATATGAACTTAATTCTTACTCTGACATTGCATATCTTCCTGCCTACAGAATATTTAATGACATCCCCATTAGAACATTAAATCAAGATAGTAAAGAGTGGGTTCCGTGTCAAATTATTAGCGGATTTGATTCTGAAACTTATAAAGAATTAACTACTATCTATATTACTAACACAGTGTCAGAGATATCTCGATATTCAAAAAGTGAAGATTGGCTTTTTTGTGACATTCCAAAAGACGCTCGCGAGTTTTTGCAAAGATATATTTTAAGTAGTTCGCGCATAGCGTGGTGTATCAGCCCTTCAATTTTAACCAAAATCCTTTCAAATATCCGCTCCCGTATTCTTGACTGGTCTTTATTGCTGGAAAGTAAAGGGATTTTAGGTGAAGGTTTATTATTCTCACAAGTAGAGAAAAGAGAGGCGGCAACAATGACTGTTAACAATATTAATAACTTTAACGGCAACGTGCATAATGCTGGTGCTATTGGTGCTGGCAATACCGGAGATATTCACCAACAGAACAGTATTACTTCAGGTGATTTTAACTCCCTTGCGCGTCAGCTAAAAGAGCAGGGGCTTGATGATGCTGATGTCAAAGAGTTGGAGCAGCTTGTTAAACAGACTGCTAAACCGACTTCAAAAGATGAGGTTGAAAAGGGCTTTGGGTCTTGGATTGGTAAGATTACGGGAAAGGCTTTCACTGGAGGGCTTAAAATCGCTGGTGCAGCCGCTCCTGCTTTACTAACTAATGCGCTTTGCCACTACTTTAACATTCCTGTCTGACATCAGGTTAAGGCCGCTATTATCTGACGGCCTTTCTTTTTCATTCCTGAAAAGTGCATAGTTATACATCAATAGCCCGCAGGTACTGATTAATTTGAATGATTATTCATTGTTTTAACAGTGATTAACAGTTTTCTCACACCCCATATTTTCTTCTTCGATGGCTTGCCAGCCCTGACCTCAAGCCATTTTTCTGTTCTGTGGTGATTACAGTGAACTTACTGGTAATTTACACACTGTTTCCAGTCTGGTTAAGGTATACCTCAACAAGCACCGATTTACTGAACCAGTTCACCCCAAAAACGATTTATTGAACCATGTAAAACAGACTGTTATAATTGAACCATCTTAAACAGACTGCCACGGTTCACTATCATGACTTCACGTGTCTATGCTTACCTCAGAGCTTCCACCATTCAGCAAGACGCAACACGCGCCAAAGGTCAGTTGGATGAGTTCGCTACAACCAACGGTATGACTATTTCAAGCTACTTCACAGAGAATGAATCAGGTGCATCTCTACAGCGTCCTGAGTTGTTCAGACTGCTTGAGATTGCGCAGAAGGGAGATGTTCTCTTAGTGGAGCAGGTAGACCGCCTGTCACGTTTGAGCGGTGAAGACTGGAACAAGTTACGGTCACTGATTAATGAGAAAGGTGTGAGAGTGGTTGCCTTAGACCTGCCAACAAGCCACCAGCTTATTCAGTCAGGTGATGAGTTCACCAGCAGAATGCTTGAGGCGCTAAACGGGATGATGTTGGACATGCTCGCCGCTATCGCCAGAAAGGATTACACAGACCGTAAGAGAAGACAGGCTCAGGGCATTGTAAAGGCCAAATCAGACGGTAAGTACAAAGGCCGTCCAGAGGACACACAGCGTAATGAGAGAATAGCCAAGCTGTTACAGGCTGGTATGTCCTACACTGACGTAATGGACACGGTGAATTGCTCAAGGGCAACGGTGGCAAAGGTCAGTAAGAGCCTCAAAGAATTAGCTTAATTTAACTGGTGAAGAGTCACGCCCTGCTTTGTGCGGGGCTTTCTGATTGATTTCATTGTAGATATGTTGAGAAATTGCTTGTTAACCGCTACTTTCTCAGGTTCGCCTTCTAAGCAGGTATTCATCTGCTCATCAAATCTTCCAGACCTTCACAGATATGTTCCAGTAATCAATGAAGGCCGAAAATAACGAGTGACACCCTGATTTTACGGAAAAATTTTCATCAGTAATTTTCTAGCCTCATCTCTTAAATCATCGTTCACACGATTAGACGCAATAATTAGCCTTAATGCTTCTTCACTTGCCCCTGCGGAAATGATTGCTCTCGCTTTACTGGTGCGGCTCCCACAGCTTTTTTCTGTGTATCCTTCCTGAGTATGCAGCAGTTCAATGAGGTCAGCACGTGAAATGGTTGTGTTGGCAAACTTGCTGTAATACGTCACAAAGCACCCCATACCAATAGCTTTAAGGTAGGTGTGTAATTTTTCGTCATCCATTGAGAGGCCCTTAGGAGAATATCTGAGGGAATTGTAACCCTCTGAAAGTCATCTTAACCAGTGGGTAAACTGAGATGAAAGGTTTGATGTCTGGATCCGGCTTATGCTTACCGTTATCCCTGTACCATTGTTTCTGGCATTCAACACAAGCCATGCAGCTTGAATAATGTTCACTAGCACCATGTCTCTTGCAGATGTGAACAAAGAAACGCTGACCGCGTGCTCTGGCAATCTTTGCCGCAGCAGTTTTTCGGATGGTGAAGTCTTCGTTTCCGGTAAGAAACAAAAATCGGTTTGATGTCTGTACAGTAGGTTTCATTCTTCCAGTCTCCGGTGTGGAAAATCATTCAGCCCACCAGCGATTAACGCTTGATGGGAAGGAACCCTTTTCACCGTGATGGATTGCCTATGGCTTAACAGATGGGAAAGTCTGAAAAGTTGCAATTCACAATATTGCTGTAGGGTGAGGTGACTCAACAATTTGGGGTTGTTTAGTATTCACTCTTATTGTGAATGTCTGCCATTTGATAAATCTCTTTAGATATGGCTGGACTAGTTGAACTCTCAAGCTATCCCGACTCAACGGGGGCTTAAGCAACGACACCAGATATTCCCACAACTCAAAGAGAACTCATCTCTAACAGGTTGATTATTATATCAAACGCAATGGTTTGATGCAATTGTAACCTGAGCTATTTTAGCGCTCTCTGAGGGCTTATGATGGGCCTTGAGGGGAGAATGTATGGTTGATATTGGGAACGCTTCAGAATGGCATACAGGGGTTCTGATAGGCTATCTGAATAGATTACAAGGCGAAAGCAAGAAGCATGACAACGCGAAGCCATGCGAATGTTGAAAGGATAATTCCTTGATTGGTGATTCCACATCTTAACAGTAATCTTTAAAGGTATTGATTAAGTATCTTTGAAGAGATAATAAGATTTTAATGGCTTTTGGCGTAAGCCATTTTCTTATTGTAGTATTCAATTAGTGATAATCAGAAACTTTAAAGGTAATCTGTAAAGGTCTTAATGCATTATATCAATCGTAAAAAATCCGTCAATAGCAAAAAGTGCTAAATATGTATTTCTGCAATCCCATCCCTCCCGCCAATAATAACCATTCATCAATTACTGCAATAACAAAATACTACTGGACAAAAACACAGTTTCGTATGATAATAATACAGTAATGCTCATTTATCAAAATCGGTCAACAGGGTCTTAGATAGATGAGAATAGCTGGAAGGTCACTTTCTCAGGTTTTATCATGGGGGGTGGCCTTTCCTGTTTCAGGGGTATTAACATGAATGAAAAAAAGAAAGAAATACTTTACTGTCGTAGTTGAAAAGGCACATCGGTTCTACATGCAATATAAGGGTCTTTCCGAATTAACAGGAATTACATCCCCCACCGATTACACCCCGCCTCGTATGATGACTAAAACCAGACGGTATGAAATCATTAAGGCTATTTGTCAGAAAACTGAAACCCCTTGACATAATTTAACAACATGTTAACATTTATGTATTGGATTGATTTCCTAACAAATTAATGGCTTTCCTGTGGCATCCCTTCCTCGGGGACAGGTTAGCCAACCCCTTACACATTCCAGATGACACTACACGGGTTACGTAAAAGACGGCCTGTGTGGTGTATTTTTGTATCTGAATTTCACGAGAGCGTTAATAATGAATAGTCCTACACAGAAACGAATTAAAATCGAATCACATTTCATCCCCCAAATTAAAGCTGCACTGGAAAATATCGAAGATGCAAAGGATATTTACAACGCAGACAGCCTGAATAAAGATACTCTTATTGCTGTCAAGACTAAGCAGCTAATGTCTCAGCCAGTCGAAGATTACGGGTTCCGAATCCGACAGGTTACACACCCAGCGATGGTACAGACTATTATTCAGAACATGATGAATGAGAATTACGTTGTGTATGAGATGGGCGCTGGATTTATCAAGTTTGTACCATTACAGCAGTCACCAAAACATAACCCGCTTGCTGAGATTGAAAAGGCATGTAAGAAAGCCGCTGAGAAATTTGTTGATGCAGGAATCACTGAGAAAGCGAATAAGGTAAATAAGGCTATCCATGCTCACAACGTATTGGTGAAACAGGCTGAAGAAGCGTTATCGGGAATTAAATCGCTTGAATCCTATCTGTCTGTGATTGTCGCCGATGAGGTGGGTAATGACTAACAAAGTCACTGAGGCCGCCTACAAGGCTCAGATTGCTGCTTTACAGGCTCAGTTAATGCAACGCCATACAGTGACTGCCATCGACGCTGTACAGCCTTTCTGTGAAGCTATAGGTATCAATCCCGCTGATTACGTTAAGGCCACCAGCGCTATGAGTAACCAGCATAAAGCGTTCTGTGACGGGATTCTGAAAGCGGCTTCTTCAAAGGTCACCCGCTTGCAGCGTGATGCAACTGTACGAATCCTCGAAGCACAGACAAAACGAAACAAAGCCATAACAGCAGCCTCAGAAGCGGCTGAAGTTGCTCAGTCGATGGGAGGGCTGTAAATGAATCAACTCTTCAATGAATATGGTCAGAAAGTAAGTTGTAATCTTCTGATGACGCTGCATCCATCGCTTATCACAAAGCTGGAAAAGCTTTCTGAACAGATTGGTCAAGGTGTGGTATCAGAAGACCAGCGTTTAACGCTGGCAATCGGTGAGATGCTCAGGAGGCTTGAATGACGCTTTATCCGTGTAATCCTCTGAAGTCTCAAGGGGATGCAATTCCGTTAACTCAAAATCTCGCCCTGAATATTCCTGTCCCAATGCTACAGAAGCTGGACAGAGTAGGTTATGAACTTGCGGGACGTTACAAATTGGGCGGATTATCAGAGCAGCGCTTGAGATTGCTGGCATTGGCTCACCTGATTGAATCGGCATGAGTGATTTCAAGACAATAGCAGCCATTTAGCGCCGTGATGGGACACCATAACAAGCGCCTTATGCGCATCTTTCAGTTAACCGTTCTCTTATCGAGTACCGTTCGTTTATGGCACGGTGAACACCACGAGAGAGCCAGCCCCTTTCCCGGACTGGTTAGGATTCCCATCATTTGCTCGTTTATCCGTGGCGTGTCATCACGACAGGCTGTAACGGGACACCGCGCTAAGTGTGGAACAGTTAAAAGTTGTGGGATTGATTAGAGACGCTGGCAACGTCATAGGCTTCGAGTTGAGCTTGTACCTGTTCGAGCTGTACAACTACAGGCCGTTACAGTTAACATTCCCAATTGCCATATCAACCATAACGGCAGTTATGAGGGATGATTTACCGATTCTTATAGATGAATAAAAGGCAGATTTTTAAGTCTAACTTATTGATTTATAAGGATTTTTACGTGATGGTGCCGATAATAGGAGTCGAACCTACGACCTTCGCATTACGAATGCGCTGCTCTACCAACTGAGCTATATCGGCCCTGCAAGAGGTGTTCACGAGCGTGAATCACGAGGCAAAAGGTTAGAACTTAGCGGGCGATGCGTCAATAGCCAGTGGAATCAACTGCCTATTTTTGCATCGCCCGTTCTCATTTACGCACGAATGGTATCGTCGCCGAAACCAATCCACTTATAAGTGGTTAACGCTTCCAGCCCCATCGGGCCGCGGGCGTGCAGCTTCTGGGTGCTGACCGCCACCTCCGCACCAAGGCCGAACTGGCCGCCGTCGGTGAAGCGCGTGGAGGCGTTCACGTAGACGGCGGAAGAGTCCACTTCATTGATAAAGCGGTTGGCGTTACGCAGGGTGCGGGTCAGGATGGCGTCGGAGTGCTGGGTGCCATGTTCCCGAATATGGGCGATAGCCTCATCCATATCGGCCACCACTTTGACGTTCAGATCCAGCGACAGATACTCGTCGTCATACTGCTCCGCTTTCACCGGCTCGACTTTCGCCGGGCCGTTCTGCAGCGTGGGGAGGGCGGAAGGGGCGGCATGCAGGGTGACGCCGCTCTCGGCCATCTGCTTGCTCAACGCCGGCAGGAAGGTGTCGGCGATGTTGCGGTGCACCAGCAGCGTTTCCACGGTATTGCAGGTGCTCGGCCGCTGGGTCTTGGCATTGACGATGATCTTCAGCGCAGGGGCGATCTCGGCGGTTTCATCAACGAAGATATGGCACACGCCAATCCCGCCGGTGATCACCGGGATCGTTGACTGCTCACGGCACAGCTTGTGCAGGCCCGCGCCGCCGCGGGGGATCAGCATATCGATGTATTTATCCATCTTCAGCATTTCGCCCACCAGCGCGCGATCCGGGCTCTCAATGGCCTGTACCGCGGCGGCCGGCAGACCGCACTCCTGCAGCGCTTGCTGGATCACCTTCACCGTGGCGGCGTTGGTGCGCCAGGTCTCTTTCCCGCCGCGCAGGATCGCTGCGTTGCCGGTTTTCAGACACAGGGAGGCGACGTCGACCGTCACGTTGGGTCGCGCTTCATAAATCACGCCAATCACCCCCAGCGGGACGCGGCGACGTTCAATACGCAGACCGCTGTCCAGCAGCCCGCCGTCGATCACCTGGCCGACCGGATCGGCCAGATTGCACACCTGGCGCACATCGTTGGCGATGCCGCTCAGACGCGCCGGGGTCAGCGCGAGGCGATCAAGCATCGCTTCACTCAGGCCATTGGCGCGAGCTTCGGCTAAATCTTCCGCGTTGGCGCGCAGAATATCGTCGGTCTGCGCTTCCAGATAATCGGCGATCTTTTCCAGTACCTGGTTCTTTTCCCGGCTGGAGAGTAACGCCAGCTGCCAGGAGGCCGCTTTGGCGGCAATGCCCATTTGTTCCAGCATTTTCAGCTCCTTAACGGATGATCATATCATCGCGGTGGACGGCCACCGGGCCGTATTCGTAGCCCAGAATGGCATCGATTTGCTGCGAGTGCTGGCCGGCGATAAGGCGCAGCGCATCGCTGTTGTAGCGGCTGACGCCGTGAGCGATATCGCGTCCTTCGCTATTGCGGATGCGGATCACTTCGCCGCGGGAGAAGTTGCCGCTGACGATTTTGATGCCTTTTGGCAACAGCGAGCTGCCTCTTTCGAGGATCGCCTGAGTCGCGCCCGCATCGACGGTCAGTTCACCGGCCGGCGGGGCGCCGAAGATCCAGCGCTTACGGTTCTCCAGCGGAGACTCCTGAGCGTGGAAGCAGGTGCCTACCGGCAGGCCTTCCATCGCGTGGCCGATGACGTCCGGGCGGTTGCCAGCGGCGATGATGGTATCAATCCCCGCGCGGCAGGCGACGTCCGCGGCCTGCAGCTTGGTGCCCATGCCGCCGGTGCCGAGTCCGGAGACGCTGTCGCCGGCGATGGCGCGCAGCGCGTCGTCGATGCCGTAGACGTCTTTAATCAGCTCCGCCTGCGGGTTGCTACGCGGGTCGGCGGTGAACAGGCCTGGCTGGTCGGTTAACAGCAGCAGCTTATCCGCTCCGGCGAGGATCGCGGCCAGTGCGGAGAGATTGTCGTTATCGCCCACTTTGATTTCCGCGGTGGCGACGGCGTCGTTTTCGTTAATGACCGGGACGATGCTGTTATCCAGCAGTGCGCGCAGAGTGTCGCGGGCGTTGAGGAACCGTTCTCTGTCTTCCATGTCGGCGCGGGTCAGCAGCATCTGGCCAACGTGAATGCCATAGATAGAAAACAGCTGTTCCCACAGCTGGATCAGACGGCTTTGTCCCACCGCCGCCAGCAGCTGCTTGGAGGCGATGGTGGCGGGCAGTTCCGGGTAACCAAGGTGCTCGCGCCCGGCGGCAATGGCCCCGGAGGTCACGATGACAATACGGTGTCCCATGGCGTGCAGCTGTGCGCACTGGCGCACGAGCTCAACGATATGGGCGCGGTTCAGGCGGCGGGACCCGCCTGTTAAAACACTGGTGCCCAGTTTTACCACCAGCGTCTGGCTTTCACTCATGATTCTCTGCCGTTCAAAAGGAATATCGATATCGAGCTGATGTTGTAGCAGGAGTCGGCCCGCTTGCCAACACCCGGGGCGGCGGGCGCGCCATTTTATTGCGCGGGATCGGGCATTCTGGAGAGGGGATGTGACAAAAATATGTCAGATACATTTAAATACTCTTTTTTATAAAAAGTTCCACCTTGTCATAAATATTTAATCTCCCGGCGTTAAAAAACCTCCTGTTTTTGATGGGCGAGCGCCCGCAATTGAATAGCGCGTATAAATAAATCACCAGGACTGAATAATGAAAAAGAGTACTCTGGCATTAATGATGATGGGCTTTGTGGCTTCAACAGCGACGCAGGCAGCGGAAGTTTATAACAAGAACGCGAACAAACTGGATGTGTACGGCAAGATCAAAGCCATGCACTACTTCAGCGATTATGACAGCAAAGATGGCGATCAGACTTACGTGCGTTTCGGTATTAAAGGCGAAACGCAGATTAACGACGACCTGACCGGCTATGGCCGTTGGGAATCTGAATTCTCCGGTAACAAAACCGAGAGCGATTCCAGCCAGAAAACCCGTCTGGCGTTCGCCGGGGTGAAGCTGAAGAACTACGGCTCCTTCGATTACGGTCGTAACCTTGGCGCCCTGTACGACGTGGAAGCCTGGACCGATATGTTCCCGGAATTCGGCGGCGATTCCTCTGCCCAGACCGATAACTTTATGACCAAACGCGCCAGCGGCCTGGCGACCTACCGCAATACCGATTTCTTCGGTCTGGTGGATGGTCTGGATATGACCCTGCAGTACCAGGGTAAAAACGAAGGCCGTGAAGCGAAGAAACAGAACGGCGACGGCGTTGGCACCTCATTAAGCTATGATTTCGGCGGCAGCGACTTCGCCGTCAGCGCGGCCTACACCAGCTCCGACCGTACCAACGATCAGAACCTGCTGGCCCGCGGCCAGGGTTCGAAAGCGGAAGCCTGGGCGACCGGCCTGAAATATGACGCCAACAATATCTACCTGGCGACCATGTATTCTGAGACCCGCAAAATGACCCCGATCAGCGGCGGTTTTGCCAACAAAGCGCAGAACTTTGAAGCGGTGGCGCAGTATCAGTTCGACTTCGGTCTGCGTCCGTCCCTCGGCTATGTGCTGTCGAAAGGGAAGGATATCGAAGGGGTGGGTAGCGAAGATCTGGTTAACTACATTGACGTGGGCCTGACCTACTACTTCAACAAAAACATGAACGCCTTCGTGGATTACAAAATCAACCAGCTGAAAAGCGATAACAAACTCGGCATCAACGATGACGACATCGTCGCGCTGGGTATGACCTACCAGTTCTGATTAACCGCAGAACCACCCGCCGCAGCCCTGGCTGCGGCTTTTTTTTAGCGGCGATTCTTCGCCAGATGCAGGGTGTCGCTGTTCATGGTGATCTGCGCGTTATACTCCTTCGGCAGACGACGCGCCTGATAGAACGCCGATTCCCAGTAAGGGTTGTCCAGCGAAGAGCGCATCACGCCCTGGCTGCTCGAGGCGTGAAGGAAATTATGATCGGTATCGTAAAAGCCAACGTGCATCCCGGCCCGGGTGCGGAAGAAAACCAGATCGCCGGGACGTAAATCGCGCTTATTGACCCGCACGCCCATGTGCAGCAGCTCGCGGGTGGTGATCCGCTCCATCGGCAGGTTAAAGCGATCCTTCAACGTGCGCCAGACGAAACCCGAGCAGTCGACGCCGCTTTGTTCAGTACCGCCCCATTCATAGGGGGTTCCCTGCCAGGTGTGCATCTGATCATGCAGGGCCGCCACCACCGGGATCAGATCGTCCGATCCGCCGTCAATGGTCATATCCGCATGAGATTTTGTGTTCTTTGCCTGTTTCGGTGAGGAGGAGCATCCTGCCAACAACAAAAAAGGAATTAAAAAGAGAGCATGCGTCAGTTTTGGCTTCATATCGTTATTTTCGAAGTAGCAAGCAGACTGCTTTGTTTTATAGCCGATTAAAAAGAACGGCTGAATAAGCCGAGGCCGCCTTTACGTTTATTTACGATTAAAAATAAACAATCAGGCGAGAGATCACCCATAAAAGGCAGTTGTCACTTCCGAACGGCCTGTGCCAGGATTCTGATTAAACATTTCACGAGGCATTCCATGACGCATTACGCCATCTCTGGTGAGACTTTGCCCGGCGCCGCTTTCGACGCGGGGTGGATGACGTCTGCGCTTCATCATTGCTTCACCACGCTCTGCCCACCGCCTCCCCCTCCAGACCGGGTTGTTTTCGACGCTTAACGCCGTCTTTAGCAGGCGCTTACCTGCCGGTATGACGCTTGATACCTTGTGTTTGACGTTCTGGAGCATGCTATGCACGTTCGCTATTCTCTGCTCGCCTCGCAGGCGACAACGGCCATTTTTGTGCTGCTGTGGGGCAGCGCGGCCATCTTCACCCGCTGGGGACTGGACAACGCTTCGCCGATGGCGCTGCTGGTCTTTCGTTTTCTGATTGCCCTGGTCGCGCTGGCGCCGCTGGCCATCGTCCGTCGGCGCTGGCTACCCGCGCCGGGCACCCGCCTGCAGACAGCGGCCACCGGCCTGATGCTGATTGGCGGCTATTCGGTCTGTTACTTCGAGGCGATGGCTAACGGTGTGACGCCGGGACTTATCGCCACCATCATGGGGATCCAGCCCATCCTTACGCTTTGCGTGGTGGAGCGTCGCCTGCAGGGGCGGCGGCTGTCAGGGCTGCTGATTGCCCTGGCGGGGCTGGTGCTGCTGGTGTGGCGCAGCCTGGCGGCCTCGCCGATGGCGATGGTGGGGATCCTGTTTGCGCTGGCGGCTCTGCTGCTGATGACCTTTGGCGCGCTGTGGCAAAAGCGCAGCCGTCAGGCGCCGGCGGATGTCCTGCCGCTGCAGTACGCCGTCAGTCTGGGGCTGTGCCTGCTGATTGCCCCGGTCAGCGGCTTCCAGTTTACCGTTAACGCCGGGTTGATTATTCCGGTGCTGTTTCTCGGGCTGCTGATTTCGGTGGTCGCCCAGCTGCTGCTGTATCGTCTGCTGAGCGCGGGAAATATTGTCAATGTCACCAGCCTCTTTTATCTGGTGCCAGTGATCACGGCGCTACTGGATTATCTGCTGCTGGGCAACCGGCTGTCGGCGGCGGCGATGGTCGGTATGGTGGCGATCATCGGTGGGATCGTGCTGGTGTTCCGCACCGCGAAGGTCCGCGCCGGCTGATGGCGAGCCGGGCGCTTTGGCGTCCGGTTCATTTTCCTGTCATCTTTTTTACGCATGCTCCCGGCAGCTTATTTTGACCAGTAAGGGAAAGTACCATGGGCAACACGCTGACGATTTTTGATCTCGATAACACCCTGATACAGGGCGATAGCAGTACGGTCTGGAGCCAGTTTATGGTTCGCGAAGGGCTGGCGACGCAGAAGGGGTATCTTGCCCGCGAGGCGCGGCTAATGGCGGATTATGACCGGGGAGAGATGAATATCGCCGATTATGTGGCCCTGATCCAGGCGCCGCTGGCCGGAATACCGAAGTCGGACGTTGATGCGCTGGTGGCCCGCTGCGTGCGCGAGGCGATCCTCCCCCGGGTCTATCCGCAGGCGTGGGAGCTCATTCGTCGTCTGCGGGCCGAGGGGGAGCAGATGCTGATTATCTCCGCCTCGGTTAGCCTGCTGGTGCAGGCGGTGGCCGCCGCGCTGGAGATTGATCAGGCGCTGGGCATTGACGTGGCGATGGTCGACGGCGGCTACAGCGGAGTCATTGCCGGGATCCCCAGCTATCAGCAGGGGAAGGTGGCGCGTCTGGCGCAGTGGCGCGAGGCGCATCCGCAGTATGACGGCGAGGTGACTTTCTATACCGATTCCATTAACGATCTGCCGCTGTGCCTGCATGCGGATCGCGTGCGGCTGGTCAATCCCTGTCCGCAGCTGCAGGCGGCGGGTGCCGGATATGGCTGGCCGGTGCTGAGCTGGCGGCTGGAATAGCGGAGCGGATAAATATTTCTTCGGGTTCAGCCGTTCCAGGCCGGATAAGCCCTGTAGGCCGGGTAAGGCGCCAGCCGCCACCCGGCATAAAAGCAGCTCCGTGCCTGATGCCATCGCCCGGCGGCGCTGTGCTTGCCGGGCCTACAGACAGTCGGAGCCGGACGAGTAGGCCGGGTAAGGCGCCAGCCGCTACCCGGCGAAATATCGGCGCAACCGGAAATGTCCCTGCTCGCGCTACGCTTAGCAGGGCTACCACTCCTGTGTTATTTCCGGGCACATTGCGCTCCCGGTTAATTTTTCTGCATTCTGTTTTTCGTGGCGCAGGGAGCGCACAGGGGGGGGCCAGTCGCCGCCGCCCCCTGTCCCCCGGCCTTCCGGGAACGTCTCAGCGATGTTGAGGCCGCCAGTACCGGCAGTTTCAGTTGCCCCAGGCCCGGCGGTGAGTCAACAGCCAGTCCTGGACGAGTAGGCCGGATAAGGCGAAGCCGCCATCCGGCGCAAAGGTGTGCTAGCGTCCGCCCTGATACAGCGGCACCGCGGCGCCGCCGATATAGCGACGGCGCAGCCAGGCGGAAAGGGTGTCCATGATCATCACCACCGCCACCAGCAGCAGGGTGATAAACATCACCACATCCCAGTTCCACAGGCGCATGTTCTCGGCATAGATAAGCCCGATACCCCCGGCGCCGACGAAGCCCAGCACCGCCGCGGAGCGGGTGTTGGATTCAATCTGATACAGGCTCAGGGCGAGGAAGGTTGGGAACGACTGGGTAAAAATGCCAAAGCGATGCTTTTGCAGGCCGTTCGCGCCCACGGCGGTCAGCCCGCGCCCGGGCGAGCGGTCCACGGCTTCGTGTCCTTCCGCGTACAGCCGTCCCAGCAGACCGGTGTCCTGCATGATGATCGCCAGCACCCCGGCCAGCGGCCCGAGGCCGACCGCGCGCACGAAAATCAATCCCCAGATAGCCATGTCGATCCCGCGCAGCACATCAAACAGGCGGCGCATCAGCAGAGCGAGGGTCCCCAGCACCACGCCGCGCATGATGTTGCGGGCGGCAAAGAAGGAGAGCAGCAGCGCCAGCACCGTGGCGGTCAGCGTCCCGGCGAAGACGATAGCCAGGGTGATGCCGATTTGCGTGAAGTAATAGCCGAACGGCCAGTTCCAGAAGTCGTGCCAGACGAACATCCGCGCCAGGTAGCGGCCAATCTGCTGCAGACCGGTGGTCAGCTGCTCGCCGCTGATGCCAAACTGCAGAAAAAACCAGACGTAATAGAGCACGCAGGCCAGCGCTACCAGCCCGACGTAGCGCAGGTAGCGCCCCTGAACCTGATAGAGCTGTTTATGCTGCCGCCGGCTGGCGGCGATATCCGGTTGCATGTGCCAGACGCTCATTTCTTACCCTCCAGTACCCACAGGCGCAGACGACCGGACAGCATGTCCAGCGCCGACACCACCAGAATGATCAGCAGCAGGGTGATGCTCACCTGATCGTAGCGGTCGAGCTTGATATTGGTCATCAGCTCCTGGCCGATACCGCCCGCGCCCACCAGCCCGAGAATCGTCGACGAACGGAAGTTGATTTCAAGCCGCATAAAGCCGTAGGAGAGAAACAGCGGTTTCACTTGCGGCCACAGGGCGAAGCGGATTTTCTGCAGCGGCGACGCGCCGCAGGCCGCCAGGCCGCGTACCGGTTTGTTTTGCGCGCTCTCCACCGCCTCGTAGAACAGTTTGGTCAGGCTGCCGACGGTGTGCAGCATCAGCGCCAGAAAGCCCGGGATCGCGCCGATGCCGAACGCCATGACAAAGATCACCGCCCACGCCAGCTCGGGCATGGTGCGCAAAAACGCCACCAGTACCCGAATGGCAAAGCGTACCGGCGCTGGGGTCCAGGCGTTGTTGGCGGCGAGGAACGCGAAGATGGTGGCAATGGCGACCGCCACCAGCGTCGAGGCCAGCGCCAGCTGCAGGGTTTCCCAGATGAGCGGCAACTGGATCGGCAGGCGATAGCCCCACCAGGCCAGCGAGCCTTTGGTCTGCACATCGGCGAACAGGTTACCGGCACTCAGAGGCGGAATGGTCTCTGCCATATAGTCAAAGAAGTGGGGCAGCGAGTGCCAGATGGTCAGCAGATTAAATTCTGCGGCGCTGCCGGCGGCAAAATAGAGCGCCAGCAGGAGTAACGACCAGCAGACGGTATCGCGCTTTTGCCGCGAGCGTACCTGCTGGTAATAGCGTTCAAATTCGGTGTGGGTCGTCTTCATGCGTCGGGGATCTTCAACGTAGCGCCGCCGCTCACCCTGGGGGCAAGCAGGCGGCGTTGAGGCAGGATTAACGCGCGCTCACCAGCTCGCGTTTCATGTCGATAATCTGCTGGAAGTCAGCCACGCTGCCCGGACCGATGTGCTGGGTACCGCCCATCGCTTTGATAAAGCAGGCGTGATCCTCGGTGTCCAGTTTTTTCACCGCCGCCACGACCTTCGCCTTAAAGTCCGCCGGCAGCGCATTGCTCACCAGGATCGGGCCGTTCGGGATCAGCGGCGATTGCCAGATAATGCGGATCTGCTTCATCAGATCCGGATGATCCATGCGAATCAGACGGTTGAACGCGCCGGTGGTGTAGCCGGTGTTGTAATCGCCGACCATCGAGGTCCAGGTGACCGCGCCCGCGAACTGACCGTTCAGCACGCCGAGGATGTCCTGCTCGTGGCCGCCCGAGAAGGTGACGCTGGAGAAGGTATTGTTGTATTTGTTGTCGGCGTTTCCGCCAAATTTTTCTTTAAACGCATGGTTAGGGATCAGATACCCGGAAGTGGAATCCGGATCGGCGAAGCCGAAGGCTTTGCCTTTTAAATCGTCCAGCGTTTTGTACGGGGAGTCGGCTTTGACGATCACCACGGAGTGATAGCCGCGAGACTGATCTTTATCGTCCACGGCGATGCCGACGATATCCACGGCTTTCGGGTTATTGATATAAACCGAAGCGTAAGAGGAGGGGGACATGCTCAGCACCACGTCGACTTTGCCCCCCAGCAGACCCTGGATCACCCCGGAATAGTCGGAAGAGTTACGCAGTTTGGTATCCACGTTCAGCTCTTTATCGAGGAAGGTCTTAACACACTGGTTATCACCGATTTGCTGGGTGGCGTTCTGCCCGCCGAGAATGCCCAGATTCAGCTCTTTCGGCTGCGCTGCCGCCGCCTGCCATGCCATCATCATGCCCGCGACCACTGCGGATAAACGAACTGCGCCAGTCATATATTTTTTCATTATGTTGCCCGTGTGAGTGAAATTAATGCAATTGGCTAACTTCATCGCCGTACAGCTGCTGCAGCACATCCTGCGTCAGCCGGGAGGGGTGATCGTCAAAAATAAGCTGGCCGCTGGCGACGCCGATAACCCGGGTGCAGTAGTCCTTCACCAGCTCTACCGAATGCAGGTTCACCATCACGCTGATGCCCTGCTCGCTGATCTCGCGCAGCACATCCATGATGCGCTGGGTGTTCTTCGGATCCAGCGAGGCGACAGGTTCGTCGGCCAGCAAAATGCCGGGGTTTTGCATCAGCGCCCGGCAGATTGCCACCCGCTGCATCTGTCCCCCGGAGAGATTCTCCGCCCGCTGCAGCGCGTGCGGCAGCATGTTCATCCATTCGAGCAGCGCAATGGCGCGCGCCCGGTCGGCGGCGGGGAAAATTTTAAACAGCGACTTCAGGGTTGAAGTCTGGCTGAGGCGGCCAAGCAGGACGTTGGTGAGCACGTCGAGGCGCGGTACCAGGCAGAAGTCCTGAAAGATCATCCCGCACTGACTGCGCCAGGCGTTGAGTGAGCGGCCTTTCAGCTTTGAGACATCGTGTGGCATACCGACTTCCGGATAGCTAAGAATTTCACCGCCGCTGGCGCTGTGCGTACCATTAAGGACATGCAGGAGCGTCGATTTGCCGGCGCCGGAGCGGCCAATGACCCCGACCATTTCACCGGCGTGCAGGTCAAAGCTGATGCCGTCCAGCACCTTGTGCTGAGCATGATAGGCTTTAGTCAGGTTACGCACGCTTAAGACCTTCCGCTGCAGGCCGGCATCGAGATCGGTGAACGGCTGGAAATCAGTTTCGGCCACCGCGGCAAGAGAGCTGTTCATAAGAGTGTCCAGGTTCGTCATTAACTGGGCACTATTAATAGGTCTTTATATGAAATTTCGATGACGGTATTGCGAACAAAGCGTGAACAGGCGGGAAAAGACGGGGATGACAGGCCGACCGCGCGGCTTGCTGACCGCTGGCGAAGCCTTGAAAAGCGGCTATGCTTTCGGGGGGCGCGAAGGCAGGCGCACCCGTGACGGCAGGCACCTATCGGCAAAACTCGTTTTATCTTGCTAATGAGGTCTGTTTAATCGAATAGATAATGCTTCTACCTTTGTTTAGCATTCATCATTCCGCAGAATTAACATATGCATAACTATTTTGTGCGGCAGGTTAATCTATTCATGTGGCTTATGAATTGGTAAATCATCCTGGTTATTGCTTATATTCAGATTTATATTCTTTATTTTGTTGTTAATTTGGTTTATTTGACAACTCCATCCTGCCCCTCATTAAGAATATTCCTAACATAATAGGGCGAAGATCCTGGGTAATATAAAGCACAAGTAAGAATTGAGGGTAATATTGCCAATAACCTCATGAAAATAAATGTCTTTTTCCACTCCTCAAAAATCCGATATTTTCAGTTTTTGTAAATATTGACCCAGGCACGAAATTGATTGCCTGTCCGCGTGTTGACACTCCATAGGAAAAAACTTAAATTCAACGCCATGCAGAAATAATTAAAATTAAACCCGGCTTATCAAATATTGATAAGTAATGCGTGTCTTATTTAATGGCGATTTATTAAAGGAAGCGAATACGCCAGTTAACTTTGTAGGCCTGGCAAACAGTGAAGTTGTAAAAATGATTACTTCAAGGACTATGAGGTTAAAAACTATATGGAATATAAATGCTGTTCCGATAAGTACATTTGGTCTGCCCATGACTCCTACTTCTATAAAGGACTATCCGAACTCATTCTGGATATCGATGAATTAATTTATCTGTCGCAGGAGAAGATTAGAAAGGATTTTGTGTTTATCAATCTCAATACGGCTTCTTTAAATGAATTTATCAGGCGCGATAGCGAATGGCTATCCGCGGTAAAGGGGAAACAGGTCGTATTGATTGCGGCCAGGAAATCAGAAGCCTTAGCAAATTACTGGTATTACAATAGCAATATTCGCGGCGTGGTATATGTTGGCCTGAGTCGCGATATTAGAAAAGAACTGGCCTACGTAATTAATGGCAGATTTCTCCGCAAAGATATTAAGAAAGATAAAATTACTGACCGGGAAATGAAAATAATCCGCATGACCGCTCAGGGCATGCAGCCGAAATCGATCGCCAGAATTGAAAATTGTAGCGTGAAGACAGTATATACCCATCGGCGCAATGCTGAGGCCAAACTGTATTCCAAAATATATAAGTTAGTTCAGTAACACCCAGGCAATATTGTTTTTTAAATGGTTCACCGGGACATCATGTCCTTAATTCAACTCAGGATGAAAAAGCGATGAAAAAAAAGGTTCTGGCAATAGCTCTGGTAACAGCGTTTACCGGTATGGGTGTGGCGCAGGCTGCTGACGTAACGGCTCAGGCTGTTGCGACCTGGTCGGCGACCGCTAAAAAAGACACCACCAGCAAGCTGGTTGTGACCCCGCTCGGCAGCCTGGCATTCCAGTACGCCGAAGGCATTAAAGGCTTTAACTCGCAGAAAGGTCTGTTTGACGTGGCGATTGAGGGTGACGCAACGGCGACCGCCTTTAAGCTGACCTCGCGCCTTATCACCAACACCTTAACCCAGCTGGACACCTCCGGCTCCACGCTGAGCGTGGGTGTGGATTATAACGGCGCCGCGGTGGAAAAAACTGGAGATACCGTGATGATCGATACCGCTAACGGCGTGCTGGGCGGCAACCTCAGCGCGCTGGCTAATGGCTACAACGCCAGCGGCCGTACCACCGCGCAGGATGGTTTCACTTTCTCCATCATCAGCGGCACCACCAACGGCACCACCGCAGTGACCGATTACAGCACCCTGCCGGAAGGGATCTGGAGCGGCGACGTCAGCGTCCAGTTCGACGCCACCTGGACCAGCTGATCCTTCTGATGCACCAGCAGGGGGGCTCCCCCTGCTTTTTTCACGGACGGAATTGTTATGAAAAAGCACCTTCTGGCTCTCGGGCTGCTGCTTGTCGGGGTGTCGCCGGCGCAGGCGTTGGATGTCGGCGATATCTCATCTTTTATGAACAGCGGCAGCAGCACGCTGAGCAAAACAATCAAGAACAGCACAGACAGTGGTCGACTGATCAATATCCATCTCGAACGGCTCTCTTCCCCGCTGGATGGTGGGCAGGTTATCCCGATGGATAAACCGGATGAGGTGCTGCTTACCCCCGCCAGCCTGCTGCTACCCGCTCAGGCCAGCGATGTCATCCGTTTCTTCTACAAAGGCCCGGCGGATGACAAAGAGCGCTACTACCGCATTGTCTGGTTCGATCAGGCACTCAGCGATGCCCAGCGCGATAACGCCAACCGCAGCGCGGTAGCGACGGCGTCCGCCCGCATCGGCACCATTCTGGTGGTGGCGCCGCGCCAGGTGAATTACCGCTTTCAGTACGCCAACGGCTCCCTGACCAACACCGGGAATGCGACGCTGCGGATCCTCGCCTACGGCCCTTGCCTGAAGGCCGCCGACGGTAAGGAGTGTAAAGAGAATTACTACCTGATGCCGGGTAAATCGCGCCGTTTTACGCAGGTGGACACGGCGAATAAAAAAGGACGGGTTGCGCTTTGGCAGGGTGAGCAGTTTGTTCCCGTGAAATAGACAGTTGTGCAGATGGATAACGACGATGCCTCTACGACGGATTTCCCCAGGACTGAAAACGCAGCTTGCCTTCGGCATGATCTTTTTGTTCGTTCAGCCCGACGCCAGCGCTGCTGCCGTACGTGCCCAGCAGATTGGCGGGGTGATTATTCCGCAGGCCTTCAGCCGGGCGCTGCAGGACGGTATGAGCGTCCCGCTCTATATTCATCTTGCCGGCAGCCAGGACACCCGTGACGATCAGCGGATCGGCAGCGCCTTTATCTGGCTGGACGACGGCCAGCTGCGTGTCCGGCAGATCCAACTGGAGGAGAGCGAGGGGAACGCCAGCGTCAGCCAACAGACCCGACAGCAGCTGATCGGCCTGGCCAACGCCCCGTTCAGCGAGGCACTCACCATTCCCCTGACCGACAGCGCGCAGCTGGATCTCAGCCTGCGCCAGCTGCTGCTGCAGCTGGTGGTCAAACGCGAGGCGCTGGGCACCGTGCTGCGCTCGCGCAGCGAAGATATCGGTCAGTCCAGCGTGAACACCCTCAGCAGCAACCTGAGCTATAACCTCGGCGTCTATAACAACCAGATGCGCAATGGCGGGAGCAACACCTCCAGCTACCTGTCGCTGAACAACGTCACCGCGCTGCGAGAGCATCACGTGGTGCTCGACGGCTCGCTGTACGGGATCGGCAGCGGTCAGCAGGACAGTGAATTATATAAGGCCATGTATGAGCGCGATTTCGCCGGCCACCGCTTTGCCGGCGGGATGCTCGACACCTGGAACCTGCAGTCCCTGGGACCGATGACCGCTATTTCGGCCGGCAAGATTTACGGCCTTTCCTGGGGGAATCAGGCCAGCTCCACCGTCTTCGACAACAGTCAGTCGGCCACGCCGGTGATTGCCTTTTTACCGGCGGCGGGCGAGGTGCATCTCACCCGTGACGGCCGGTTGCTGAGCGTCCAGAACTTCGCCATGGGCAACCATGAAGTGGATACCCGCGGCCTGCCGTACGGTATTTACGACGTGGAAGTGGAGGTGATCGTTAATGGTCGGGTGGTCAGCAAACGCACCCAGCGGGTCAATAAGCTGTTCAGCCGGGGACGCGGCATCGGCGCGCCGCTGGCGTGGCAGGTATGGGGCGGCAGTTTCCATATGGATCGCTGGTCGGAAAGCGGCAAAAAGACCCGGCCGGCAAAAGAGAGCTGGCTGGCAGGCCTCTCGACCTCCGGGTCGCTCAGCACCCTGAGCTGGGCGGCAACGGGCTATGGCTACGACAACCAGGCGGTGGGGGAAACCCGCCTGACGCTGCCGCTGGGCGAGTCGATCAACGTTAACCTGCAGAATATGCTGGCCAGCGACAGTTCCTGGAGCAGCGTCGGCAGCATCAGCGCTACGCTGCCGGGAGGCTTCAGTTCAGTGTGGGTCAACCAGGAGAGAACCCGCATTGGCGATCAATTGCGGCGCAGCGATGCCGACAACCGGGCGATCGGCGGCACCCTCAACCTGAACGCGCTGTGGTCGAAGCTGGGGACGTTCAGCGTCAGCTACAACGATGACCGCCGCTACAACAGTCATTACTACACAGCGGATTACTATCAGACGGTCTACAGCGGCGCGTTTGGATCGCTCGGCCTGCGGGCGGGGATCCAGCGCTATAACAATGGCGACAGCAGCGCCAACACCGGGAAATATATCGCTCTCGATCTCTCGCTGCCGCTGGGCAACTGGTTCAGCGCCGGGATGACCCATCAGAACGGCTACACCATGGCTAACCTCTCAGCGCGCAAGCAGTTTGATGAAGGCACTATTCGCACCATCGGCGCCAATCTGTCGCGGGCCATCTCCGGCGATACCGGGGATGACAAAACCCTCAGCGGCGGAGCGTATGCCCAGTTCGACGCCCGCTACGCCAGCGGCACGCTGAACGTCAACAGTGCGGCGGACGGCTACGTCAACACTAACCTCACCGCCAGCGGCAGCGTCGGCTGGCAGGGCAAAAACATCGCCGCCAGCGGACGAACCGACGGTAACGCCGGAGTGATCTTCAACACCGGGCTGGAGGACGATGGTCAGATTAGCGCCAGGGTTAACGGGCGGATTTTCCCGCTCAGCGGCAAGCGTAACTACCTGCCGCTCTCTCCCTATGGCCGCTATGAGGTGGAGTTGCAGAACAGCAAAAACTCGCTCGATAGCTACGACATCGTCAGCGGGCGTAAGAGTCATCTGACCCTTTATCCGGGCAACGTCGCAGTGATTGAGCCAGAGGTGAAGCAGATGGTCACCGTCTCCGGTCGTATTCGTGCAGAAGACGGCACGCTGCTGGCGAATGCGCGGATTAACAACCATATCGGCCGTACCCGGACCGATGAAAACGGCGAGTTTGTCATGGACGTGGATAAGAAATACCCCACTATCGATTTCAGCTACGGCGGCAATAAAACCTGCGAAGTGGCGCTGGAGCTCAGCCAGGCGCGCGGCGCCGTCTGGGTCGGGGATGTGGTCTGCAGCGGCCTCTCGTCGTGGGCGGCGGTGCAGCAGACAGGAGAAGAGAATGAAAGTTAATGCACTGATGGCGCTGGCGATCCTCGCGCTGCTCTGGCCGGCAGCCGCGCTCAGGGCGGCGGTGACCAAGACCACCTGGTCGGATGCGCCGGCGCGCGAGTTTGTGTTTGTTGAAAACAACTCCGACGACAACTTTTTCGTCACCCCCGGCGGGGCGCTGGATCCGCGTATGACCGGCGCTAACCGCTGGACCGGCTTAAAATACACCGGCTCCGGCACCATTTATCAGCAGAGTCTCGGCTATATCGATAACGGCTACAACACCGGGCTCAATGCCAACTGGAAGTTTGATATGTGGCTGGAAAACTCGCCGGTTTCGCACCCCTTAACCGGCCTGCGCTGCATCAACTGGTACGCCGGGTGCGATATGGCCACCAGCCTGATCCTGCCGCAAACCACCAATGCCAGCGGGTTTTATGGCGCGACGGTGACCAGCGGCGGCGCGAAGTGGATGCACGGCATGATGTCGGACGCGTTTTATCAATATTTGCAGCAGATGCCGGTCGGCGGCAGCTTTACGATGACCATCAATGCCTGTCAGACCTCGGTGAACTACGATGCCAGCAGCGGTGCGCGCTGTAAGGATCAGGCCTCCGGTAACTGGTATGTGCGCAACGTCACCCACACCAAAGCCGCGAACCTGCGGTTGATTAATACCCACTCGCTGGCGGAGGTGTTTATCAACAGCGACGGCGTGCCGACCCTGGGAGAAGGGAACGCCGACTGCCAGACGCAGACCATCGGCAGCCGCGCAGGATTAAGCTGTAAGATGGTCAACTATACCTTGCAGACCAACGGCTTAAGCAACACCTCGATCCATATTTTCCCGGCGATCGCCAACTCGTCGCTGGCCTCGGCCGTCGGGGCGTACGATATGCAGTTCAGCCTCAACGGCAGCTCCTGGAAGCCGGTGAGCAATACCGCTTATTACTACACTTTCAACGAGATGAAGAGCTCAGACTCGATCTATGTTTTCTTCTCCAGCAACTTCTTTAAGCAGATGGTGAACCTCGGGATCAGCGATATCAACACCAAGGATCTGTTCAACTTTCGCTTTCAGAACACCACCTCGCCGGAGTCAGGCTGGTATGAGTTTTCCACCTCCAACACGCTGATTATCAAGCCCCGTGATTTCAGCATCAGCATTATCTCGGACGAATATACCTCGGCGCCGTCGCGCGAGGGATATGTCGGCAGCGGCGAACCGGCGCTCGATTTCGGCTACATCGTCACCACCAGCGGTAAAACGGCCGCCGATGAAGTGCTGATCAAGGTGACCGGACCGGCGCAGGTGATTGGCGGGCGTTCCTACTGTCTCTTCAGCTCTGATGACGGTACGGCGAAAGTGCCGTTCCCGGCGACGCTCTCTTTTATCACCCGCAGCGGCACGACGCAGACCTACGATGCCGGGTGCGATGACAGCTGGCGGGATATGACCGATGCGCTGTGGCTGACCACGCCATGGACCGATATCTCCGGCGAAGTGGGGCAGATGGATAAGACCACGGTGAAATTTTCGATTCCGATGGATAACGCCATTTCGCTGCGGACGGTAGACGATAACGGCTGGTTTGGCGAAGTCAGCGCTTCAGGAGAGATTCATGTTCAGGCGACGTGGCGCAACATTAACTAAGGCCCTGCTGACGGTGGGCTGCCTGCTGGCAGCGCCGCTGGCGCAGGCGATCTCGGTCGGCAACCTGACCTTTTCCCTGCCGGCCGAAGCGGATTTCGCCAGTAAACGGGTGGTCAACAACAATAAAAGCGCGCGGCTGTACCGCATCGCCATCAGCGCCATCGATCGTCCGGGCGGCAGCGAAGTACGCTCCCGGCCGGTGGATGGCGAACTGCTGTTTGCCCCCCGCCAACTGGTGCTGCAGGCAGGTGAGAGCGAGTATTTTAAATTTTACTATCATGGCCCGCGGGATAACCGCGAGCGCTACTATCGGGTCTCGTTTCGCGAAATCCCCACCCGCAACCTGACGAGGCGCAGCCCGACCGGCGGCGAGGTCAGCATGGAGCCGGTGGTGGTGATGGATACCATTCTGGTGGTGCGCCCACGCGAGGTGCAGTTTAAATGGTCTTTCGATAAGGTGGCCGGGACGGTGAGCAACACCGGCAATACCTGGTTCAAGCTGCTGATTAAACCCGGATGCGATTCGACCGAAGAGGAGGGGGACGCGTGGTATCTGCGTCCTGGCGACGTGGTTCGCCAGCCGGCATTGCGCCAGCCGGGGAACCACTATCTGGTTTATAACGACAAATTTATTAAGATCAGCGATACCTGCCCGGTGAAGCCCCGTCCCGCGGAGTGAGCCTTATCCGGCGGTCGCGCGGCGGGTAAAACGCCGGCTGGCCAGCAGGCTCAGACCGCAGCACAGCAGGTAGTACACCGCGCCGGTGAAAACGAAGATCGCCAGGGGATAGATTTGCACCCGGTTGTTGACCTGACCGGCCACGGTGGTCAGCTCCGGGACGTTGACGATAAACGCCAGCGACGTGTCTTTCAGCAGGCCGATAAAGATCCCCACCAGCGAGGGCTGAACATTGCGCAGCGCCTGCGGGAGCAGCACCAGGCGCAGCGTTTGCCCGGGGGCGAACCCCTGGGTCAGCGCCGCCTCATACTGTCCTTTCGGCAGCGACTGCAGCCCGGCCAGCACCGAGTGCATCACCGAGGCGGCGGTAAACCACGCCAGCGCCAGGGTCACGGTCACCGCGCCGGGCAGATCGCCGCCGGTCAGCATCGGCAACAGATACCACAGCCAGAAGATGACAAATATCAGCGGGATGCCGCGAATAATTTCCGCCCACAGAAACAGCAGACGCCGCACCAGCCCCCCGTAGCGCCAGGCCAGGCCCGCCAGCGCAATGCCTCCCGGCAGCGCCAGCAGGGTGGCGCCGATGGCCATCAGCAGGGTCAGCGCCACGCCGCCGGGCTGGCCCTCCGCCAGTCGGCCCCACAGCAGGTAATCGAGGTTATCGGCGATCACCGCCAGATTAGCGTTCATGTTGGGCGCTCCGTTGCAGTTTTCTTCCCGGGCCGAGACGCGTTAGCGCCACGCCCATCGCCACCCCCAGCGCCAGGTACAGCGCGGTACCGACGGCAAACGCCTCCAGGGCGTGCGCGTTATAGCTCTCAATCTGTCGTACCTGATAGGTCAGTTCCGCAAAGCCGATGCCGCTGGCCAGCGATGAGAGTTTCATCAGGTTAAGATACTGGCCGACAATCGGCTGCCAGGCGTTGGCCAGCCCCTGCGGCAGGAGGATAAAGCGCAGCTCCTGCCACGGGGTAAAACCCTGCGACAGCGCGGCTTCCCGCTGCCCGTGGCTGACGGCGCGCAGTCCGGAGGCGATCTCTTCCACCAGAAAGGCGGAGGTAAAGACCCCCAGCCCCCACATCGAGCAGAGGAACTCCGGCGTCAGCCACCAGACGTTACCCGGCAAAATGGACCAGGCGTGTTCGTCGTTCACCACCTCCTTCACCGCCAGTGGCAGCAGGTTCCAGGCGGCAAAGTACCAGAACAGCAGCTGGACCAGCAGCGGAGTGTTGCGAAACAACGAGACCCACGCGGCCACCAGTCCGCGCCCCGCGCGGCCGCCGCCGAGGCGCAGGGCCAGCAGCAGGACCGCCAGCAGGGTGGCGAGCAGGATCCCGGCGACGCTGACCCAGACGGTGGTGAGAAAACCAGAGATAATCCATTGCAACGGCTGCCCGCTCAGGACGCCGTGCCAGTCAAGCATCGGCGTCACTCGAGGCTCTCCTGGTGCAGCGGATCCAGCACCTTCTGCAGAAAACGCCGTGCGCGGGCATGCTGCGGATGGGCGAAAAACTCAGCCGGCGGGGCGACCTCGAGAATGTCGCCGCCGTCGATAAACACCACCCGGTCGGCAATTTCCCGGGCAAACTGCATCTCATGGGTCACCACCAGCATGGTGATCCCGCTGTGGGCGAGGGTTTTCATCACCTGCAGCACTTCGCCGATCATCTCCGGGTCGAGCGCCGAGGTGGGCTCATCGAACAGGATAATCTGCGGCGAGGAGGCCAGGGCGCGGGCGATCGCCACCCGCTGCTGCTGGCCGCCGGAGAGCTGCGCCGGCATCTGCTGCGCTTTTTCTTCCAGTCCGACCTGGCGCAGCAGCGCCAGCGCTCGCTCCTGAGCCGCACTTTTCCCCCAGCCGTGAACGCGCTCCAGCGCCAGAGTGATGTTCTCCTGCGCCGTCAGGTGGGCGTAAAGGTTGAACTGCTGGAAGACAAAGCCGACGCGGCTGCGCAGCTGGCGCAAGGCGCTGCCGCTCAGCCGGCTGGTCGGTTTATCGTCGATCAGGATCTCGCCGCCGCTTAAGGATTCGAGCTGGTTGATCAAGCGGATCAGCGTCGATTTTCCCGAACCGGAAGGGCCGAGGATCGCCACCACTTCGCCGGGCTCGACCTGCAGGTTGATGGCGTTTAGCACCTGATGATCGCCGTAGCGCTTGGCCACATCACGGAACGTAATGCTGGCGCGCTGCAGACGTGAAAAATCCGCGGCCGGGGCCGCGGAGTGGGAGAGTAAACCCGAGAACATATTATTTCGCTTCTATGGTAAAGGCGCGCGGCTGCGGCGTTTTAGTGGCAGGTCCAAACCAGACATCATAGATTTTCGCGGCTTCGCCGGTTTTCTCCAGCTTCACCAGCTCATCGTTAACGGCTTTCAACAGGGCCGGTTCGCCTTTCTTCACTCCCACGCCAATCTCTTCTTTGCTGAGCAGGTCGGGCAGAATTTTAAACTTGGCTTTATCCGGCGCTTCCGCCAGCAGACCGGCGAGGATGGTGCTGTCCTGGGTGATGGCCTGGACGTTGCCGTTGCGCAGGGCGGTCAGGGCCAGCGGAATATCGTCATAGGAGAGGACGCGAGCCTGCGGGAAACGCTGGTGCAGGGCTTGCTCGCCGGTGGTGCCTTTCACCGCGCCGATGCGCGCTTTGCTGTACTCATCGAGCTTATCCGGAGAGCCGGCCGGCACGAGGAACTGCTGGCCGGTGACGAAATACGGCGTCGAGAAATCAATAACCTGGGCCCGCTCCGGGGTGATGGTTATGTCGGCGACGATCAGGTCGGCTTTGCCGGACTGCAGCAGCGGAATACGGTTGGCCGGGTTGGTGGCCACCAGCTCGAGTTTGACGCCGAGCGCTTTCGCCAGCGCCTGGGCAAAGTCGACATCGTAGCCGACGATATGGTGGGTTTTGGCATCCACGGAGCCGAACGGCGGGTTGGCGTCGAAGGTGGCGACTTTCACGACGCCGGCGGCTTTGATGTCAGCCAGCTGGTCTGCCTGTGCCTGAGACGCGAGCAGCAGCATACCCAGCGCCAGTGCAATTTTTGTGGTTTTATTGCGCATGTTTTTTCCCCTGAATCCCTGTTTTGTTTTGTGGACATCACGCTCCCACAAATTCCCCGTCGGCGGCAAAGAAGAAAAAATTCTTATCTATAACGAAAAAGAACTTAACAAACCTATGGGTATTCTTTATGCGCCGCTGGCGTTTTACCGGCGCGGCAACGATTGCCGGGCGGTTCCCTCTCCCTCCGGAGAGAGGGTGAGGGGGAGGGGTAATTTTCCGTTCACTTTGCGTTTGCGAGAAAATGGTGGTTCTTTGCCGGTGAACGGGTAAAGGGGGAGAAAACCGTCTCCCCCTTTACAATCCCCCCGGTCCCGCAGAGAAATCGGTGCTGCGCACTACGCTCACCTCCCGGTCATCAGCCTGCGGTCGGCTCAACTCGACGTCGTGTCTCGAATCGCCTCTGGCCGCCCTCCGTGGCGGCCAGCCCTTGTCTGCCGACCTCCGGTTCGCCGATTTCAGCGGGAATCGGGCCCGCTGCACGCCCGTAGGTTTCAGGAGCCATTTCATAGCAATCAGAACATATCCGTTAAAAATGGTATGTGCCTTTCCCTGTGGCCCCGCGGTGTATACCGGGGCGGCAACGATTGCCGGGCGGTTCCCTCTCCCTCAGGGAGAGGGTTAGGGTGAGGGGATAGGAGCGGGAGTAATATGCGCCAGCCAGGATTGCAAATTCGGAATTAATATTTCCCGCGCCCGGCCAACTGTGGTTGAAATAGACCCAGGCGATTCGCTTCCCGACAGAGGAGAAAATGAAAGTGGCATTGTGGCAACGATTAACGGGCTGGCTGGCTTTTTTGTCCAACGGTGAAGCCGGACAGCAGGATACCCAGCGCGTCATGGAGGCGATACTGCCGGTGGCCAGCCTCTACGGCGTGGACATTGGCAACGTGGAAACCCGGTGGTTCCGTCATGATAAGACATACTGAGCGACGCAGGACGCGAGAAGCCTACTGGAACGAGGTGTGCTTTGTGTAGCAAGAGACTGCCTGAGGTTGCGGCAACACAGGATGCGCCGCCGCAGCCCAGGCAGTTTTGACCACGCTTATCCCCCCAGATACATCCGCTTAATTTCCGGGTTAGTCAGCATCTCCCGCGCCGCGCCTGACAAGGTGATCCGGCCATTCTCCAGGACATACGCCCGATCGGCGATAGCCAGTGCGGCCGTCGCATTCTGCTCCACCAGCAGCACCGTCATATTCTCTTCGCGCAGTTGCTTAATGATGCCGAACAGCTCGCCGACAATTTTCGGCGCCAGCCCGAGGCTCGGTTCATCCAGCATCAATAACACCGGCTCGCTCATCAGCGCCCGGGCGATGGCCAGCATCTGCTGCTCGCCGCCGCTCATGGTGCCCGCCATCTGATGGCGTCGTTCCTTGAGCCGTGGAAAGAGGGCGTACATGCGATCGCGCAGGCGGGTGTAGCCGGCGAGATTATTGTAAGCGCCCATGCGCAGGTTCTCTTCGATGGTCAGGTTGGTAAAGACCCGACGTCCCTCCGGCACCAGCGCCAGTCCGCGGCGCACAATCTGGTGGGTCTGGCTGCGTGAGATATCGTCGTTGAGGAAGCTGACGCGCCCGCTGGAACGCACCAGGTTGACGATCCCGTTGAGGGTGGAGGTTTTACCGGCGCCATTGCTGCCGATCAGGGTGACGATCTCCCGGTCATAGACGTCGATATCAACGCCTTTCAGCCCCTGGATCACGCCGTAAAAGACCTTCAGTTCCCGGGCGTTAAGCATAATTGGCTTCTCCCAGATAAGCGGAAATGACGTCAGGATGCTGGATCGCCTCGGCCATCAGGCCGCTGAACAGCGGCTTACCGTACTCCAGCACCATCACCCGCTCGCACAGGCGGTTGACGAAGGGCATATCGTGCTCAATTAGCAGGACGCTGAGCTGATAGTCATGGCGCATGCGGAAGATCAGCTCCGCCAGATCCTCGGTCTCCTTGGGGTTCATCCCGGCGGCCGGCTCATCGAGCAGCAGCAGCTTCGGCGCGGTGGCCAGCGCGCGGGCGATCTCCACTTTGCGCTGGTTGCCATAGCTTAGGTTTGTGGCTTGCATATGGGCGAAGTGGGCGATGCCGATGTCCTCCAGGATGGCCATGGCTTTGGCCTTCGCCGCCCGCTCGGCCGGAAAGTAGCGGCCAATATGCAGAGCTGCCTCCAGCAGCGAGTAGCGGCTGGCGCGGTCGAGCCCGACCATCACGTTCTCCAGCACCGTCATGGAGTTAAACAGACGGATATTCTGGAAGGTACGGGCGATCCCGGCGTTCACCACCTGGTTGGGCTTCAGCCCCTTCAGCGACGTACCCGCCAGGGTGACGTTGCCGCTGGTGGGTTTATAGTTGGCGGTGATGACGTTAAACAAAGTGGTTTTGCCCGCGCCGTTAGGGCCGATAAGGCCAAAGATCTCCGCTTCATCAACATGGAAGCTGACGTTGTCGATGGCCCGCAGGCCGCCAAACTGCATGGTGACGTCCTGCACCTGCAGGATAACGTTATTTTCCGCCATAGCTGCTGTTCCTTCTTCCCATCTGCCAAATCTCTTTTTTCCCCAGCAGCCCTTCGCGGGCGAAGAGCATGATGATCAGCAACAGCAGGGAGAAAACCACCATTCGCAGGCCCGGATAGGCGCCGAGATCGTGACCGAAGAACTGTAGCGGCTGGTCGAGGAAGCGCAGCCATTCGCCGCTGCCGACCACCAGTACGGTGCCGAGCAGGGCGCCGGTGGTGCTGCCGAGCCCGCCGAGGACGATAATAATCAGCAGCTGGAAGGTGAGCATAAAGTCGAACAGCCCCGGGGAAATAGTGGTCAGCAGCGAAGCCAGCAGACCGCCGCCGATCCCTTCGAAGAAGGCGCTGGTGGCGAAGGCGCAGGTTTTGATGCGGAAGGTGTTGACCCCCATGGCGATCGCCGCATCTTCATCGTCGCGAATGGCTTTCATCATCCGGCCATACTTCGACCACACCAGTTGAAGGATCATGCCGGTGGCCAGCAGGGCGAACAGCCCGCACCAGAACAGGAGATGCGGCTGCTGCGGAATATCGTTCAGCCCGATGGCGCCGTTGGTGATTTGCGGATTGTTAATAGCGAGGATCTTGATGATAAACCCAAAGCCGAGGGTGACAATGGCCAGGTAGTCGCCACGCACCCGGAAGACCGGCACGGCGAGGCACACCGCCAGCGCCGCCGCGCACAGGCCGCTTATCAGCAGGGCAGGGAGGAAGCCTGCGTGCAGGCTGAGGATCCACGGGCTGGGGGCGGCCATTTCAAACATGTCTACCTTGCTGTCGCTGGAGAGGATCAGCAGGGCGGTGACGTAGGCGCCCACCGCCACGAAGCCGTTCGGCTCCAGCGACAGCTGGCCGGTCACGCCGTTGATCAGGTTGTAGCTGACCGCAAGGATCATAAAGATAAAAATGGTGCTGATGACACGAACAATGTAGTCATTGAAAACCACGTTGATTCCGGCCAGCAGCGCGATACAGATGACAATAATGGCCAGGTTGCGCAGCTGCGCCCCGGCGGTCGTCGTCGCGTTGAGCATCAGAAACGGCTCCTTTCCAGACGTTCGTCGCCCATAATGCCGACCGGGCGGAACAAGAGGACCAGAATCAAGAACAGGAAGGCGAAAGCATCTTTATAGCCGCCCAGTTCGGGGAAGATCGCCACGGCGACCACTTCGGTAAAACCGAGGATAAAGCCGCCCAGCACCGCGCCGGTGACGCTGCCGATCCCGCCCAGCACGGCGGCGGCGAAGGCCTTCAGGCCGATAAGCACGCCCATCAGGGGATCGATAGTGGGGTAGCTGATGGAGTAGAACACGCCGCCGAGGGCCGCGAGACTACTGCCGAGGGCGAAGACCAGGGAGATGATCCGGTTGGCGTCAATGCCCATCAGGCGCACGGTGTTGACGTCAAAGGCCACCGCGCGGATCGCCATCCCATAGCGGGTGCGGTACAGCAGCCAGAGGATCGCCAGCAGCAGCAGGACGGTGATCAGCGGTACAATCCACGCCACGTTGGTAATGATGACGCTGCCGAAGGCGCGGGTCTGGTTGAAAAAGTCAGGGGCGGAGAAGAAGCGTGAGCTGCCGCCGAACAGCACGTTAAACAGGTTTTCGAGGAAGAAGCTGACGCCGATGGCGGTGATCAGCATGGAGATTTTCGAGGCCTGACGCAGCGGACGATAGGCGACCCGGTCAATCAGCATACCAAACAGGCCGCACAGCCCGAGGGTCAGGAAAACGGCTACCCCGAAGGGTAGCCCAACCGAAGAAAATAAAAACAGCGTACTAAACGCGCCGACCATCATCACGTCCGCATGGGCGAAGTTGATCAGCCGTAGCACGCCATAAACCATCGTATAACCGATGGCAATCAGGGCGTACATGCCCCCAAGACTCATTCCATTGACCACTTGCTGGAGAAAAATGGCGCCGTCCATTTTGTAGCCTCGTCACAACTTAAGGGTTAACCACGGTACGAAACGCCAGCTTGCCATCTTTCACTTCGTTGATGACCGCGCTGCGAATGGCATCGCCGTTCTGTAACGTCAGCGTGCCGGTCACGCCCTGGAAATCTTTGGTGGCGCGGATTTTTTCATTCACGCAGACCCGATCGTGGGGATCGCTGCACTGGTTCATGGCGTTGACGATGACGTTATAGGCGTCCGCCGCCATTGCGCCCCAGGTATGGGTCGGCTGCTGGTATTTGGCTTCCCAGGCTTTGATGAAGGTTTCCCCGGCCGGGGTCTGCTCTTTGGCGTTCGGCGAGTAATAATCGGTGGTCATATAGCCGTTGACCGCGTCTTTACCGACATCGAAGAAGACCTGATCCGCGGCCAGACCGTCGCCGCCCACTACCGGTTTGTTGAGCCCCAGTTGTTTAGACTGCACGGCAATCAGCGCCCCTTCGGTGTAGTAGATCGGCATGTAAATCATGTCGACATTCTTCGCCTTGACGCTCGCCAACTGGGCTTTAAAGTCCTTGCTGCCGCCCGGGGCCTGTACCTCGATGGGAATGGTGCCGCCGTTTTTCAGGAACTGGGTGCGGAACGCTTTCGCCAGGCCGACGGAGTAGTCGTTGCTGCTGTCAAACACGATGGCGGCGGTTTTGGCTTTCAGATCGCGGGAGGCCAGATTGGCCCCGACCACCCCCTGGAAACTGTCCGAGAAACAGACCCGGCTGACGTACGGATGGTTACGGGTGACGCGGTCGTTGGTGGCGGTGGAGGAGACCAGCGGCGTTTTGCTGTCGTCGGCGATCTTGGTCATCGCCAGGGTGTTGGAGGAGGTGACTTCCCCGATCACGGCATCCACTTTATCGCTGGAGACCAGGCGCTGCATGGCGTTAGCCGCTTCGACTTTGTCGCTTTTATCATCGATAACGATAAGCTTGATGGTATCGCCATTTTTTAAGGTCGGGGTGATGGCCTGAATAATGTCCAGCCCTTTCTGCGACGGCTGGCCATAGCCGCTGAGGGCGCCGCTCAGGGGTAATACCACCCCGATTTTAATTTCCGCTGCCTGCGCGCTGCTGGCGCCGACCAGCGCGGCAACCAGCGTGGCCATTAAAGACGCTTTCCCGGAAAACGATTTCATGGGTATTTCTCCGTCGGTCGATTATTTATCTTTAACCATCAATGACTGCATAACATTGAGGAATAATTCGCCAGCGTGTCCGGCGAATTATTGGCTGTTATGTTGAATAGATAACGAGATATATACCCTAAATAATTCGAGTCGCATGAAGGCGGCAAGTGAGCGAGTCCCCAGGCGCTTACCGAAGTCAGTGACTGGGGGGAGAGAACGCAGCCAACGCACATGCAACTTGAAGTATGACGGGTATTTTTAATGCGCTGATTTACCTTACAACGTCCGTTTCGTTTTTACTCATGCAATATTCTTATTACCTGCTGGGAGAGGCATAAGGCTGATGACAACACGGTTTTTGGTACGGTGAACGCATTTTGCCGGGTGGCGACTGGCGCCTTACCCGGCCTGAAAAATCCACCATATAAACCGGTTGAACGGTTTGCGCAGGCCCGCGCAAGCGAAGCGCCGTCGGGCAATTTCAGCGCGCACCCGAATATAATATTCAGGTGCGCCGGTAGTATTAAAATTTATTCTGCTGCTGGTGTGACTTATTATTTTAAAGGGGTCAACGGTTTTATTTTTCCATGCAGCGCCGGATTATCACTTTCATCTTTTAACTGCACGCCGGTGACGCGGCGTAAAAAAGCCTGCTCCAGCAGCCAGGCCAGTTTAAAGGCGGCGGCGTCATGGCTTAATCCCTCCGGACGAATATTGGAGATACAGTTGCGCTCAGATTCCAGACGCTGACGATGGGGCTGCCAGGTAAGGTAAACGCCGAGGCTGTCCGGCGAAGAGAGACCCGGTCGTTCGCCAATCAGGATCGCCACCGCGCGGGCTTTCAGGGTTTCGCCAATATCATCCCCCAGCGCCACCCGCGACTGATGCGCCAGCACTACCGGCGCCAGGCCGATACCCAGCGTTTGCAGATAGGGCAGCAGGGCGCGGATCAATGGCACCGCCTGGCGCTCTACCGCCCAGGAAGAGAGGCCATCGCCGATCACCAGCAGCAGATCGGCGGGGCGGACGCCGCTGGCGGCGAGGTCGGCGCGGCTTTCGTCGGCGAGCTGCCGCCCGAGATCCGGACGCCGCAGATAGGTGTGACGGTCCGGCGCGGCGCTGCGCACCGTCAGGGCGTCGAGGCCGAGCGCCGCCAGCGGCGCCACCAGCTGCTGGCTGGCGAACGGTTGATGAATGGCATCCCGCGCTCTGGCGTGGGCCAGACCAAAGTTGAGAACTTCGCGGGTCGGCAGGCTGGCGCCGCTGCGCCCCAGGGCGATCCGCGCATCGGTAAATTCACGCAGCGGGTTCCAGGCATCGGGACGGTTCATACAGGGGCTCCTTGCGGCAGAACGGACAACAGCGGATGGCGGGCGTCAGTGAGCCGCAGCGCGCCGTGCGGATCGATAATTTGCATCTTCGCCAGCCAGTCGGCGAACTCCGGGGCATGTTTTAAGCCCAGCAGGCGACGGGCGTACAGCGCGTCATGGAACGAGGTGCTCTGGTAATTGAGCATGATATCGTCCGCTCCGGGCACACCGATCAGGAAGGTGAGCCCGGCGGTGCACAGCAGAGTCAGCAGGGTGTCCATATCATCCTGATCCGCTTCCGCGTGGTTGGTATAGCAGACGTCGCAGCCGATCGGCAGGCCCATCAGCTTGCCGCAGAAATGATCCTCCAGCCCGGCGCGAATAATCTGCTTGCCGTCGTAGAGATACTCCGGACCGATAAAGCCGACCACGGTATTGACCAGTAGCGGTTCAAAGTGACGGGCGACGGCGTAGGCCCGCGCCTCACAGGTCTGTTGATCGACGCCGTGGTGGGCGTTGGCCGACAGGCAGCTTCCCTGGCCGGTCTCAAAATACATCACATTGTTGCCGAGGGTACCGCGCCTGAGGCTGAGGGCCGCCTCGCGGGCCTCCTGCAGCATGGCAAGATTGATGCCGAAGCCGCTGTTGGCCGCTTCGGTTCCCGCCACCGACTGAAACACCAGATCCACCGGCGCGCCGCGCTCAATCAGCTGCAGCGTATTGGTGACATGGGTCAGAATGCAGGACTGGGTGGGAATGGCGAAGCGCTGAATAATATCGTCCAGCATGACGTTCAGCTGCGCCAGCACCGGTAAGCTGTCGCTGGCCGGGTTGATGCCGATCACCGCGTCCCCGGCGCCGTACAGCAGCCCGTCGAGCATACTGGCGGCGATGCCTTTCAGGTCGTCGGTAGGATGGTTGGGCTGCAGGCGTACGCTGAGGTGGCCGGGCAGGCCGATGGTGTTGCGAAAGCGCGTCACCACCTGGCATTTGCTGGCGGCAAGGATCAGATCCTGATTGCGCATCAGCTTACTGACCGCCGCCGCCATCTCCGGGGTGATGGCGCGGGCGACCCGCTGCAGCGTGGCGGTATCGGTAGCATCATCCAGCAGCCAGTCGCGAAAATCGCCGACCGTCAGATGGCGCAGGTCGGCAAAGCCCTGCGCATCATGGGTGTCGAGGATCAGGCGAGTCACTTCGTCCTGCTCGTAAGGGATAAGCGGGTTGTCGAGAATGTCGGTCAGCGGCACCTCGGCGAGGGCCATTTTCGCCGCCATCCGCTCTTCGGCTGAGGTGGCGATAACCCCTGCGAGGGCGTCGCCGGAGCGGGCTGGCGACGCTTTCGCCATCAACGTTTTCAGACTATCAAAGCGCCATACCTGGCCCGATAGCGTGGTTTTATACATGCCGCCTCCTCAGGAGACCGTGCGCAGTTGAGGATCCACTGGCGCCCGTTCACGGGCCGCTGCGGTTTTGCGGAACCACAGGTAGCCGCCGAGCATCATCGCCGCGAAAATCAGCGCCAGCAGCAGGTTATACCAGACCATCGCCACCAGGCAGAGCACCGCCATGCCGAGGGCAAAGGCCGGCGCCAGCGGGTAGAGCGGGGCGCGGAATGGGCGGATCAGCTTCGGCTCGCTACGGCGCAGTTTGAACAGCGCCGCCATGGAAGTGATATACATAACAATAGCCCCAAATACCGACATAGTGACGATACAGGCGGTCAGCGGCATGCCGCTGATGGTGATCAGCGAGTCGGAGAAGATCGCGGCGATACCGACCACCCCGCCGGCGAGGATCGCCAGATGCGGGGTGCGGGTGCGGCGGTTGAGGGTCGCCAGCCCGGCGGGCAGATAGCCGGCGCGGGCGAGGGAGTAGATCTGCCGCGAATAGCCCATAATGATGCCGTGGAAGGAGGCGACGAGGCCAAACAGCCCCAGCCACACCAGCATATGCAGCCAGCCGCTGCCATTGCCCACCACCGTCTTCATCGCCTGGGGCAGCGGATCGTTAATATTGGACAGCGCGCGCCAGTCGCCGACGCCGCCGGCGAAGACCATCACGCCGATCGCCAGCACCGTCAGCGTCAGAATGCCGCCGCCCAGGGCGCGCGGAATGGTGCGCTGCGGATCTTTGGCCTCTTCGGCCGCCATGGAGGCCCCCTCAATGGCGAGAAAGAACCAGATGGCGAACGGAATGGCGGCGAACATCCCCGGCAGCGCCAGGCCGCTGAAGCTTTCCGCGCCCGCCCAGCCGTTAGTGGTGAAGTGGCTCCAGGAGAAGCCGGGCGCGACCACGCCCATAAACACCAGCAGCTCGAAGATGGCCAGCAGGGTGACGATCAGCTCAAAGGTGGCGGCAATGCCGACGCCGAGAATATTGAGCGTCATAAAGATCACGTAAGCGCCGCAGGCGACCCATTTCGGATCCAGTGCCGGAAACTGCACGTTGAGGTAGGCGCCGATGGCCATGGCGATGGCCGGCGGGGCGAAGACGAATTCAATCAGGGTGGCAAAACCGGCGATAAAGCCGCCGGTGGGCCCGAAGGCGCGGTAGGCATAGGCGAAAGGGCCGCCAGCGTGCGGGATGGCGGTGGTCAGCTCGGTAAAGCTGAAAATAAAGGCGCAGTACATCGCGGCGACCGCCAGGGCGACGACCATAAACCCCATCGTGCCCGCCTGCGACCAGCCGTAGCTCCAGCCGAAGTACTCCCCGGATATCACCAGTCCGACGGCGATCCCCCATAAACGAAAACTGCCGAGCGTTCTTTTTAAGGTGGTGGTTTGCTCTGTCATACGTGTTGCCTCGCCAGATAGAAAGGTTCTGAACGACAGGCTGCAAAGAGAGTGCCAGAACGTGGTCCGTCGCGATGAGGCGTCAGCGCGTGGCGCGCCCGCTGGCGCTGCGCAAAAATGGGGCAGGCTGCACGCTGTCGGCGCGTGCCCTGGTGCAGCGGCTTTGCTTTTTCCGCGGCGGCACGGTATAACACTTCTTCTTTTGGATGTTTAGATGTCTATACGTTTGTACGCATCATGACCCGGGCAAGCGGGCTGGCGTGAGAAAATAAAATGCAAAGCACAACACAACAACAAGGTGGGCAACTGAAGCGCACCATGAAAACGCGCCATCTGATCATGCTGTCGCTCGGCGGCGTGATTGGCACCGGCTTATTTTTTAATACCGGCTATATCATCTCCACCACCGGCGCGGCCGGGACGCTGCTGGCGTATCTGATTGGCGCCCTGGTGGTCTGGCTGGTGATGCAGTGCCTCGGTGAATTGTCGGTGGCGATGCCGGAGACCGGCGCCTTCCACGTTTACGCGGCGCGCTATCTTGGCCCGGCGACGGGCTATACCGTGGCGTGGCTCTACTGGCTAACGTGGACGGTGGCGCTGGGTTCGAGCTTCACCGCGGCGGGTTTCTGCATGCAGTACTGGTTCCCGCAGGTGCCGGTCTGGATCTGGTGCGTGGTGTTCTGCGCGGTGATCTTCGGCCTTAATATCATTTCGACGCGCTTCTTCGCGGAAGGCGAGTTCTGGTTCTCGCTGGTGAAAGTGATCACCATCATCGCGTTTATTATTCTCGGCGGCGCGGCCATTTTCGGCATCATTCCGATGCAGGATGGCTCGCCGGCGCCGGGCCTGCACAATATCACCGCCGAAGGCTGGTTCCCGCACGGCGGCCTGCCGATCCTGATGACCATGGTGGCGGTGAACTTCGCCTTCTCCGGGACGGAGCTTATCGGCATTGCCGCCGGAGAGACGGAAAACCCGCATAAGGTTATTCCGGTCGCCATCCGCACCACCATTGCCCGGCTGATTATTTTCTTTATCGGCACCGTGTTCGTGCTGGCGGCGCTGATCCCAATGCAGCAGGCGGGGGTGGAGAAAAGCCCCTTCGTGCTGGTGTTTGAAAAGGTGGGCATCCCTTACGCGGCGGATCTTTTCAACTTTGTGATCCTGACGGCGATCCTGTCGGCGGCTAACTCCGGCCTGTACGCTTCCGGGCGGATGCTGTGGTCGCTGTCGAACGAGAAGACGCTGCCGGCCTGCTTTGCCAAAGTCAATAAACGGGGCGTGCCGGTGACCGCGCTGTCGGTGAGTATGCTGGGCGGCGTGCTGGCGCTGTTCTCCAGCGTGGTGGCGCCCGATACGGTGTTTGTGGCGCTGTCGGCGATCTCCGGTTTTGCGGTAGTGGCGGTGTGGTTGAGCATCTGCGCCTCGCACTTTATGTTCCGCCGCCGCCATCTGCAGCAGGGTAAGGCGCTGAGCGATCTGCAGTATCGCGCTCCCTGGTATCCGGTGGTGCCCGTTCTGGGGTTTGTGCTGTGCCTGGTGGCCTGCGTGGGCCTCGCCTTTGACCCGAGCCAGAGAATTGCGCTGTGGTGCGGGATCCCCTTTGTGGCCCTGTGCTATGGTGCCTGGTATCTCACTCGTTCACGGAATATGACTCAGGAGTCCCAACATGTCGCAGACTAACCCGTTCACTGCTCTGCTTGCCGCCCAGCCTTATGTCCTGCTGGACGGCGCCATGGCCACCGAGCTGGAGGCCCGCGGCTGCGATCTGGCCGACAGCCTGTGGTCGGCGAAAGTGCTGCTGGAGAACCCGCAGCTGATCCGCGATGTGCATCTCGACTACTTTCGCGCCGGGGCGCAGGTGGCGATCACCGCCAGCTATCAGGCCACCCCGGCGGGCTTTGCCGCGCGCGGGCTGGATGATGCGCAGTCCCGGGCGCTGATCGGCAAAAGCGTCGAACTGGCGCGCAAAGCGCGCGAGGCGTACCTCGCCGAGAACCCGCAGGCCGGCACGCTGCTGGTGGCCGGTTCGGTAGGGCCGTATGGCGCGTTTCTCGCCGACGGCTCGGAGTATCGCGGCGATTATCAGCGCAGCGCGGCAGAGTTCCAGGATTTCCACCGCCCGCGCGTCGAAGCCCTTCTGGATGCGGGCGCCGACCTGCTGGCCTGTGAAACCCTGCCGTCATTTGCTGAGATCCAGGCGCTGACGGCCCTGCTGCAGGACTATCCCCGCGCCCGCGCCTGGTACTCTTTCACGCTGCGCGACGCCGAACATCTCAGCGATGGGACGCCGCTACGCGAGGTGATGGCTGCCCTGGCGGATAACCCGCAGGTGGTGGCGGTGGGCATCAACTGTATCGCCCTGGAAAATACGCCCGCGGCGCTGGCGCATCTGCACAGCCTGACGGCCCTGCCGCTGGTGGTCTATCCTAACTCCGGCGAACATTATGATGCGGTGAGCAAGACCTGGCACCATCATGGCGAAGCCTGCGCCACCCTAGCGGATTATCTGCCGCAGTGGCTGGCGGCCGGGGCGAAGCTGATTGGCGGCTGCTGCCGCACCACGCCGAAGGATATCGCCGCGCTTAACGCGAAGCGCTGAGTTTTGTGCCGGGTGGCGCTGCGCTTACCCGGCCTACACTTTGCGCGATCCGTCGCCGCCACCCGGCGCCAACCGTCTGCCACTCACCAACCGCTCAAAACCAACTATCCTTTCCCGCTTTTGTTCTAAAAACGATTCGCTATTAGCCAGAATTTTTAATTACTTCATCTCCCTCCTGATGCCGGAAATACTGCACCTATAACAACTCAGGGGAAGCAGACATTATGGCATTCACATCGCGAATTACTCTTCTGGCGGCGCTGGCTGTCGCCGCCTTCCAGGCGCAGGCGGTCAACGTGACCGTGGCGTATCAAACCTCCGCTGAGCCGGCGAAAGTCGCCCAGGCGGACAACACCTTCGCCAAAACCAGCGGCGCGACCGTCGACTGGCGGAAATTCGACAGCGGCGCCAGCGTGGTGCGTGCCCTGGCCTCCGGCGATGTGCAGATCGGCAATATCGGCTCCAGCCCGCTGGCGGTGGCCGCCAGTCAGCAGGTGCCGATTGAAGTGTTCCTGCTCGCTTCAAAGCTCGGCAACTCCGAAGCGCTGGTGGTGAAAAAAAGCATTACCAAACCGGAAGATCTGATCGGCAAGCGCATCGCCGTGCCGTTTATCTCCACCACCCACTACAGCCTGTTGTCGGCGCTCAAACACTGGGGCATCAAGCCGGGCCAGGTGCAGATTATTAACCTGCAGCCGCCGGCGATCATCGCCGCCTGGCAGCGCGGGGATATCGATGGCGCTTACGTCTGGGCGCCAGCGGTTAACGAACTGGAAAAAGAGGGCAAGGTGCTGACCGATTCCGCGCAGGTGGGGGAGTGGGGCGCGCCGACCCTCGACGTTTGGGTGGTCCGTAAGGACTTCGCCGAGCAGCATCCGGAGATCGTCAAAGCCTTTGCTAAAAGCGCCATCGACGCCCAGCAGCCCTACATCGCCAACCCGGAAACATGGCTGAAACAGCCGGACAACATCAGCAAGCTGGCGCGCCTGAGCGGCGTGCCGGAAGCCGATGTCCCCGGGCTGGTGAAGGGGAACACCTACCTGACCGCCGCTGAGCAGGCGCAGGCGCTGAATGGTCCGGTCAATCAGGCCATCGTCGATACCGCGCGCTTCCTGAAAGAGCAGGGCAAAGTGCCCGCGGCGGGAACCGATTATCGTCAGTACGTCACTGACCGTTTCGTGAAGTAAAGGAGGCGGCGATGCTGCAAATCTCGCATCTTTCCGCCGACTACGGCGGTAAACCGGCGCTGGCGGATATCAACCTGACGCTGGAGAGTGGGGAGCTGTTGGTGGTGCTGGGGCCGTCGGGCTGCGGTAAAACTACCCTGCTGAACCTGATTGCCGGATTCGTGCCCTATCAGCACGGCAGCATCACCCTCGAAGGTCAGCGGGTGACCGGGCCGGGCGCAGAGCGCGGCGTGGTCTTCCAGAACGAAGGCCTGCTGCCGTGGCGCAATGTGCAGGATAACGTGGCGCTGGGCCTCCAGCTGGCGGGCGTGGATAAAGCGCAGTGCCGGCAAGCGGCGGCGCAGATGCTGAAGAAGGTGGGTCTCGAAGGGGCGGAAAAACGCTTTATCTGGCAGCTGTCCGGCGGTCAACGCCAGCGGGTGGGCATCGCCCGGGCGCTGGCGGCGAATCCGCAGCTGTTGCTGCTGGATGAGCCCTTCGGCGCGCTTGACGCCTTTACCCGCGAGCAGATGCAGACATTGCTGCTGAAACTGTGGCATGAGACCGGCAAACAGGTGCTGCTGATCACTCATGACATTGAAGAGGCCATCTTTATGGCCACCGAGCTGGTGCTGCTGTCGCCGGGGCCGGGACGGGTGGTGGAGCGGCTGCGGCTTGATTTTAGCCGTCGCTTTGTCGCGGGCGAATCCTGCCGCAGCATCAAATCCGACCCGCGGTTTATTGAACAGCGGGAATACATTCTGAGCCGGGTGTTTGACCAACGGGAGGCTTTCTCATGAGCGTGGTACTGAACGACAAACCGCGTCAGACGACGCTGAAGTGGCGCTGGCCGCTCTCCCGTCAGCTCACCCTCAGCGTGGCGACTCTGGCGGTATTGCTGGCCGTCTGGTGGGCGGTCGCGGCGCTGCAGCTGATTAGCCCGCTGTTTCTGCCGCCGCCGGGCCAGGTACTGCAAAAGCTTATCACCATCGCCGGGCCGCAGGGTTTTATGGATGCGACGCTCTGGCAGCATCTGGCGGCGAGCCTGACGCGGATCGTCATCGCCCTGCTGGCGGCAGTGCTTATTGGCGTACCGGTGGGGATCGCCATGGGGCTCAACTCGACGGTGCGTGGGATCCTCGATCCGCTGATCGAACTCTATCGTCCGGTGCCGCCGCTGGCCTACCTACCGCTGATGGTGATCTGGTTTGGCATCGGTGAAACCTCGAAGATCCTGCTGATCTACCTGGCGATTTTCGCGCCGGTAGCCATGTCGGCGCTGGCAGGGGTAAAAAGCGCGCAGCAGGTGCGCATTCGCGCCGCCCGTTCGCTGGGCGCCAGCCGGGCGCAGGTGCTGTGGCTGGTGATCCTGCCCGGCGCGCTGCCGGAGATCCTCACCGGGCTGCGCATTGGTCTCGGGGTGGGCTGGTCAACGCTGGTGGCCGCTGAGCTGATCGCTGCCACCCGCGGATTAGGATTTATGGTGCAGTCTGCCGGCGAGTTTCTCGCCACCGATGTGGTGCTGGCGGGGATCGCGGTGATTGCCATTATCGCCTTTTTACTGGAACTGGGTCTGCGCGCGCTGCAGCGTCGCCTGACGCCCTGGCATGGAGAAGTACAATGAGTGAACGTCTGAGCATTACCCCGCTGGGGCCCTATATTGGCGCGCAGGTGAGCGGGGCGGATTTAACCCGTCCGCTGAGCGACAACCAGTTTGAACAGCTGTATCACGCGGTGCTGCGTCATCAGGTAGTATTTCTGCGCGAGCAAAATATCACCCCGGCGCAACAGCGCGACCTGGCGCTGCGGTTTGGCGACCTGCATATTCATCCGGTCTACCCTCACGCCCCTGGCGTGGAAGAGATTATCGTCCTCGATACCCACAACGATAATCCCCCGGATAATGACAACTGGCATACCGATGTCACCTTTATCGACACGCCGCCCGCCGGCGCCATTCTGGCGGCGAAAGAGCTGCCGACGACCGGCGGGGACACCCTGTGGACCAGCGGCATCGCCGCCTGGGAAGCGCTGTCAGAACCTTTCCGGCAGCTGCTGAGCGGCCTGCATGCCGAACACGATTTCCGCAAATCGTTCCAGGAGTATAAGTACAACAAGACCGAAGCCGAGCATCGGCGCTGGCAGGAAGCGGTGGCGAAGCATCCGCCGCTGCTGCATCCGGTAGTGCGTACCCACCCGGTGACCGGCAAGCAGGCGCTGTTCGTTAATGAAGGCTTTACCACGCGAATTGTCGAGGTGAGTGAGAAAGAGAGCGCAGCGCTGCTGAACTTCCTGTTTGCTCATGTCACTAAACCGGAGTTTCAGGTGCGCTGGCGCTGGCAGCCGAACGATGTCGCTATCTGGGATAACCGGGTGACCCAGCATTACGCCAACGCCGACTATCTGCCGCAGCGGCGGATCATGCACCGGGCGACGATCCTCGGCGATAAGCCGTATTACCGGGCGGGGTAAGGCTTGTAGCCGGTTAAGGCATCAGCCGCGAGCCGCGGAGAAAAGCGGATGCTGCATTGCCCGCTGCTTCCCGGAGGCGGCGCCTGACGCGGCTTTTCCGGGCGACCGATCCGTCGGAAACGGTGAACCGTAGCCCGGCTAAGGCGCAACGCGCCGCAAGCCGGGAAAAAGCGTTTATGCCGATTTTTGCGCACCCAGATGCGCGCCAATATAGCGCTGATAGCGATTGGCCTTCAGGTAGGTGAGATCCACCAGCACCAGACCATCCACGCAGTTATTGAAATCCGGATCGCTGCCGAAATCGATAAACTGCACGCCGCCCGGCTCGCACACTTCCGAGTACTGCTTATACAGCGGCGGGATCGCGCAGCCGAGATTGCCGAGCAGGGACTTCAGCCGGGCCAGGTCGTCGTTGTAATCCTCCCCGCCAAACTGCGCCAGCACGTCGGGCAGCGACGCCGGATAAGGTCGACGCGACTCCGCCAGCGGATGCGTCGCCGGGAACCACAGCCGGTAGAACGCCACCAGCAGATCGCGGGCGGCGGGCGGCAACCCGCCAGAAATCGACACCGGACCAAACAGATAGCGATAGTGCGGATAGCGCGCCAGATAAGCGCCGATGCCTGACCACAGGTAGTCCAGCCCGCGACGCCCCCAGTAGCGCGGTTGGATAAAGCTGCGCCCCAGCTCAATACCATGCTGCAGGACATCGTCCATCCGCCCGTCGTAATGGAACAGGCTGTAGCTGTAGATCCCTTCCAGGCCGCGCTTTGCCAGCTGGATGGCCGTCGGCATAAAGCGGTAAGCGCCGACGATTTCCAGATCGTCTTCATCCCACAGGATCAGATGCAGATAGTCGTCGTCATACCCGTCGATATCCCGCCGTTTGCCGCTGCCTTCCCCGACCGCGCGGAAGGCGATTTCCCGCAGACGTCCCAGCTCGCGCAGCAGCGGCGCGTCCTCCTGGCCGTTGCGCTGCCAGAGGTAAATCACTTTGCCGTCGGTGGTGCGGCCCAGACACTCGGCCTTATGCAGTTCGCGTTTGAGCAATGCCCGGTCTTCCGGACGGGCGATGGCGCTTTCGGTTTTGAACTGCCCCGGCAGCCCTTTGCGCAGTTGTTCAAGGTGCTGATAGCAGCGGCCGGTAAGCTCGCGAGCGCTGGACTTGGAATCGAACCAGCTCGACCAGGGGATCTGCTGGCCGATGCGCACCGGCAGGCTGCTGTTGCGCCGGCGAAACATCTGCTGCATCAGCAGGAGCAGCGGCAGGTTGTCGGAGACCAGCGTGCTGGCGTAAAACAGGGCGCTGTTGCGGGCGTTAATCCACGCCGGCAGCAGCGGGGCGCGATATTTTGCCGCCAGCTTAATAAAGCCGGAGTGCCATTTTTTATCGCGGATACCGCGACGGGTGAGGCGGGAGACTTCTCCCGCCGGGAAGAAGATCAGCACCCCGCCGGCCTGCAGCTGGTGGTCCATCTGCTGCAGCGCCGCTTTAGCGGTGCGGCCATGAATATTATCTACCGGGATAAACAGCGAGCTCAGGGGCTCAAGGTGGGTGAGCATGCGGTTGGTGACCACTTTGACATCGCGGCGCACGCGGGATACCGCATACAGGAGCGCCAGGCCGTCGAGGGTGCCGGTGGGGTGGTTGGCGATAATGACCAGCGGGCCATATTCGGGGATTTGTTCGAGATCGTGCGCCGGGATGGCACAGCGGATATTGAGGTATTCCAGTACCTGTTCGACCGTATCAAGCCCCTTCAGGTGGCGATGACGATCGGCAAATTGTTGAAACTCTTCCTCATGAAACAGCTTTTTTAACAGTTTCTTTTGCCAGGGGGCGGGCCTCGCCTGAGGCCACAGGTCATCGAGTACGTTGTCGAGACTAAACATAGTGGCTCCTCCTCCGTCCTGCCCAGACAGTAGAAGGTGGAGATGTCGTTCAGATTACAGTTGGGTGAAGTTTCGGTCGCAGCGGGGGAGGTTTCCCGGATAGCGGCTAACGCCTCATCCGGGCTACGGTTGGCGCCGATTTGTAGCCCCGGTAAGCGTCAGCGCCACCGGGGAGAGGCTATCGGCGTTCACCGCAGCTAAGATCAAAGCTATCGCCAGCCCAATTTGGGGGATATAGCCCGCGCTGGACATCGCGATGAAAGGTTGAAAATGGCCAATCGATCACCCGGGTGACCCAGCCATGCTTAAGTGGATTGATATGGATGTAATCAACGTGTCGGCGGTAATCATCTTCATCGCGTATGGCATGCTCCCAGAAGCGCGGTTGCCAGAGGGGTTGTCGTTTTAACGTTCTGCTAAAACAGCCTTTGATATCTCTCCAGCGTGAAGAAAAATCCTCATCATTATGAGGTAGTGTCCAGATGCAATGCAGATGTTCAGGCAACACCACCCAGGCATCAATAATAAAGGGGCGATGTTGTTTAACAACGGCGACAGAGTAGCGCAATAATTCTATGTTTTCAGTTAGGTGCATGCTTCTACGGTCTTTAAGGTTAACAGTGAAGAACCAGGTTCCCCCCTTAATGTAATAACGTCGATAAGCCACCACAGGATCTCCTGGAATTCGGTATTTATGATGTGGTTTAACACGTTAGAAGGCGAAATCCGGTACGCCAAGGAGAAGGCGCAGAAGGTGGAAAGCGGCGCGCAAAGTTTTAGCTACAGATATTGGTTAGCGCCTGTCCCCGGATAGCGGCGCAAGCGCCTTATCCGGGCTACGGTGTGGTGGTCGCGATAAATACAGCGCACCGGGGATGAGGTTTGGTAGCCCCGGTAAGCGAAGCGCCACCGGGGAGGGGCGGGTTTAACGGAGGATTTTTTTCTCGGCCAGATCGAGGGCGAAATAGCTGAAGATCAGGTCGGCGCCTGCGCGTTTGATAGCGCCGAGGCTTTCCAGAACCACTTTCTCTTCATCGATAGCGCCCGCCTGGGCAGCGAATTTGATCATCGCGTACTCCCCGCTGACCTGATAGGCGCCGAGCGGCAGATCGCTGCGTTCGCGGATATCGCGCAGAATATCCAGGTAGGCGCCAGCCGGTTTCACCATCAGACAGTCGGCGCCCTGGGCTTCATCGAGCAGCGACTCGCGAATGGCCTCCCGGCGGTTCATCGGGCTCATCTGATAGGTTTTCCGATCGCCCTTCAGCGCGGTACCGGCCGCTTCGCGGAACGGGCCGTAGAAGGAGGAAGCGAACTTGGTGGAGTAGGACATAATTGCCGTATTAGTGAAACCGGCGGCATCCAGCGAGCGGCGAATCGCCTGTACTTGTCCGTCCATCGCGGCGGAAGGAGCGATGAAATCCGCCCCTGCGGCGGCAGCGACAACGGCCTGTTTGCCGAGGTTTTCCAGGGTCGCGTCGTTATCCACCCCGTGGTCGCACAGCACGCCACAGTGGCCGTGGGAGGTGTATTCACAGAAGCAGGTATCGGACATGACGATCATCTCCGGCACCGTGGACTTGCAGATCCGCGACATACGCGCCACCAGACCATTTTCATTCCAGGTATCGCTGCCGGTGGCATCGGTGTGATGAGAAATGCCAAAGGTCATCACCGAGCGAATACCGGCGTTGGCGATGCGTTCGATTTCACGTGCCAGATATTTTTCCGGAATGCGCATCACGCCGGGCATGGCCTCGATCGCTTTGTAATCATCAATTTCTTCTTCAACAAAGATCGGCAACACCAGGTCGTTCAAACTCAGTGTTGTCTCTTCAAACAGGGCGCGCAGCGCAGCGGATTGACGCAGGCGGCGGGGGCGAGTGATTAAATCTGTCATGGTTTGCCTGATTTTGTGAAATGAAAGACGTTAGTGTAACTGAAATGGCATGGGGATGTTTCGCCAAAACGATCGTTATGTCGTGTTGGCGAAACCCCCGCGAACTTACTGGCTGGCCGTCTGCATGTTGGGCTGCGCGCCGCTCAGCTCGCTGACCAGGTCGTTGATGCCATCGCTCATATTGTTGAAGCGGGTTAACGGCGAGCGGGTTACCACCACAAAAGCGCCGACGTTAGCCTGCGGATTCATCGCCATATAGGTGATAAACCCGCCGCCACCGCCGGTTTTCTGAATAATCCCCGGATGGCCATTCTTCGGCTTCATATACACCCAGCCAAGTCCCAGCGCGTCGGCGCGGCCCGGCACGTCCATACCAATCACCCGGGTCAGTTGGTTACGCTGATAAATCAGCGTCTGCATCCGATCGGCCTGCTGGCTGCGGGTATAGAAATCGGATGACAGGAACTGCTGCATCCAGCGCATCATATCCCCCGGCGTCGAGTAGACTCCGCCGCTGCCGATCGCCGCCAGGGTGTTGTTGCATGGGCTGGCGCCTTTTTCCGGGATCATCAGCCGCTGGCACTGATCCGGTGACGGGGTAAAGGTGGTGTCCTTCATCCCCAGCGGCCGGGTGATCTGTTCTTCAAACAGCTGCGGATAAGGTTTGCCGGCAGCGGTGGAGAGCGCGTCCGCCAGTAAATCAAAGGCCAGGTTGGAGTAGGCCGCCTGTGAGCCCGGCGCGGTCTTCAGGGTCGCGGTAGAGAGCCAGTTCCAGCGCTGCTGGCGGGTCGGCCAGACAAACACCGGACGATGAGCGGCGCCGCCAGGCTGCTCGCGCGGCAGGGCGCTGGTATGGGTTGCGAGGTTAACCAGGGTGATTGGTTTTCCCTGCCAGTCAGGCACCCGGGTACCCGGCGGGGCGTATTTGCTCAGCGGATCGTTGAGTTTCACCACTCCCTGGTCGAGCAGCTTCACCAGCATCTCGCTGGTCATCAGTTTGCTGAGGGAGGCGATACGGATCACCGAGTCGAGCTGCGGGTGCTGATTATTCCCCGGGCGGGTTTCGCCAAAGCTGCGAAAAACACGCTGATTGCCATCGATAACCACCAGCGCCATGCCGGTGGCGCCGCTGCCGTAGTAGATATGATTGGCGTAACGATCGACCACATCCGAGGCGAAAACCGGGTCAACGGTAGGCTGTGCGGCCTGCACCGAGGTCCACGACGCCGCGCACAGCGCAGCAAAAATGAGCAAACTACGTTTCAACGGAGATCATCCATTAAATAAATAAAAAAGAAGAGGGTATTTATACTACGAAGTGGCGCAGAACAAAGTGGGATTCACGACATTCCTGCAGGAAAAAGGTAACGGTGCGTAAAAAAGACTTTTTTACGCTTTCAGATATCGGCTTTTTCCGCTGCCGCGTATGATGACCGTTTGGCTGAAAGTTCGTGGGAGAGAACAATGACGGCTCAACGGGTAGTGATGGTCGTGGATATGCAAAACGGCGTGTTCGCCACGCCGCGTCTGGCGCGCGAGCGCTGCGTCGCGCAAATTAATCGTCTGGTACGCGCGGCGGACAAGGTTATTTTCATTCAGCATGATGAGGCCGGCGGCCTCGAAGCCGGCAGCGAAGGCTTCGCCCTGCTTCCCGAGCTGGAACAGCCAGCTGGCGCGCTGTATGTCACCAAAACCGCCTGCGACGCCTTCTACCACACCTCGCTGGCGCAGGTGCTGGACGAACACGACATTCAGCAGTTCGTCATCTGCGGCTGCGCCACCGACTACTGCCTCGACACCACCATTAAAAACGGCGCCAGCCGCGGGTACGGTATTGTGATCGCGGAAGATGCCCATACCACCGCCGACCGCCCCGCCGCGCAGGCCGCGACGCTTATCGCCCACTACAATGAGGTGTGGCGTACGCTGACCGTTCCTGGCAATCCTTTACAGGTGAAACCCACAGAAACAATTCTGCACGCCTGGCAGCAGAACTAAGCTGTTGATATCCGGTCTTATCATTCGTCTGCCCCGCGAGAGCGCATCCACGCGGCGGCCGACGTATGCGTCGTACACAGCAATAGCAGAACGATAAGAAGTTAGCAGGAGACAATGATGTTTAAATCTTTTTTCCCCAAACCGGGGCCGTTTTTTATTTCTGCCTTTATCTGGTCGCTGCTGGCCGTGATCTTTTGGCAGGCGGGCGGCGGCGACTGGCTGCTGCGGGTCACCGGAGCATCGCAAAATGTGGCGATCAGCGCGGCGCGCTTCTGGTCGCTCAACTATCTGGTGTTCTACGCTTACTATCTGTTTTGCGTCGGCGTGTTTGCACTCTTCTGGTTTGTCTACTGCCCGCATCGCTGGCAGTACTGGTCGATTCTCGGCACGTCGCTCATCATCTTCGTCACCTGGTTTCTGGTGGAAGTCGGGGTGGCGATCAACGCCTGGTATGCGCCGTTCTACGACCTGATCCAGAGCGCGCTGGCCACCCCGCATAAGGTCAGCATCAACCAGTTTTATCATGAGATCGGCATCTTTCTCGGCATCGCGCTCATCGCGGTGATCATTGGCGTGATGAACAACTTCTTCGTCAGCCACTACGTCTTCCGCTGGCGCACGGCGATGAACGAACACTATATGGCCCACTGGCAGCATCTGCGCCATATCGAAGGCGCCGCGCAGCGTGTGCAGGAAGATACCATGCGCTTTGCCTCCACCCTGGAAGATATGGGGGTAAGCTTTATCAACGCGGTGATGACCTTGATCGCCTTCCTGCCGGTGCTGGTGACGCTCTCCGAACACGTTCCCGACCTGCCTATCGTCGGCCATTTGCCGTATGGTCTGGTGATTGCCGCTATCGTCTGGTCGCTGATGGGGACCGGCCTGCTGGCGGTGGTGGGGATTAAGCTGCCGGGCCTGGAGTTTAAAAACCAGCGCGTGGAAGCCGCCTATCGTAAAGAGCTGGTCTACGGTGAGGACGATGAAACCCGCGCCACGCCGCCGACGGTGCGCGAGCTGTTCAGCGCGGTGCGTCGCAACTATTTCCGTCTCTATTTCCACTATATGTATTTCAATATCGCCCGCATTCTCTACCTGCAGGTGGATAACGTTTTCGGCCTTTTCCTGCTGTTTCCGTCGATCGTTGCCGGTACGATTACCCTCGGGCTGATGACGCAAATTACCAACGTCTTCGGCCAGGTGCGCGGCTCGTTCCAGTACCTGATTAGCTCGTGGACGACGCTGGTGGAACTGATGTCCATCTACAAACGTCTGCGCAGTTTTGAACGCGAGCTGGACGGCAAGCCGCTGCAGGAAGCGATCCCGACATTACGTTAATTAAGACAAGGAAGCATGATGGCCGCACGTTTATCGCGCATTATTCCCGGTTCATTGACGCTGTTGGCGGCCATGGTGCTGAGCGCCTGTACCAGCCAGCAGGCCCCGACGCTGAAAAAGGGCGAGAAGCCCGTTGACGTGGCGTCGGTGGTGCGGCAGAAAATGCCGGCCAGCGTCAAGGATCGGGAGGCCTGGGCGCAAGCCATCGCCACCGCGTTTGACAGCCAGAAGCTGGCGCCGACGGAAGAGAATGTCTGCTCGGTGCTGGCGGTCGCGCAGCAGGAGTCTAACTATCAGTCCGATCCGGTGGTGCCGGGGTTGAATAAAATCGCCTGGCAGGAAATTGACCGCCGGGCGGAAAAAATGCACATTCCGCCGTTTCTGGTCCATACCGCGCTGAAGATCACCTCGCCAAACGGTAAAAGCTATAGCGACCGTCTGGACAATGTGAAGACGGAAAAGCAGCTGAGCGCCATTTTTGATGACTTTATCGGGATGGTGCCGATGGGGCAGAAGCTGTTCGGTTCACTTAACCCGGTGCACACCGGGGGGCCGATGCAGGTCAGCATTGCCTTTGCCGAGCAGCACACCTCCGGCTACCCGTGGAAAATGAACGGGACGGTGCGCCAGGAGGTCTTCAGCCTGCGCGGTGGCCTGTGGTTTGGCACCTATCATCTGTTGAATTACCCGGCCAGCTACAGCGTGCCGCTGTACCGCTTTGCCGACTTCAACGCCGGCTGGTATGCCAGCCGTAACGCCGCCTTCCAGAACGCGGTGGTGAAAGCCAGCGGGGTGAAACTGGCGCTCGACGGCGACCTTATCCGCTACGACAGCGAGGAACCGGGCAGCACCGAGCTGGCGGTGCGTCGTCTGGCGGGCCAGTTGGGAATGAGCGACAGCGAGATCCACAGCCAGTTGAAAAAGGGCGACAGCCTGGCGTTTGAGAAGACCGACCTTTATCAGCAGGTTTTCCGCCTCGCCGAGAAAAGGGCGGGCAAGACTCTGCCGCGGGAGATGTTGCCAGGGATCCAGCTTGAGAGTCCGAAAATTACCCGTAATCTGACGACGGCGTGGTTTGCAAAACGGGTTGATGAGCGGCGGGCAAATTGTATGGCGCGGCGTTAACGGCGCTGACGCCAGCGCACAATGAGCGCCAGCAGCCCGATGAACGAGCAGCCGATCAGGAAAGGGATCAGGCCAAAGAGGGTGCCAACGGCGAGACTGATGTCGACTTGCGGACGGCTGGCGTCCTGCGTTTGCATCAAGCGTTCAAATACCCCCGGAGCGTGGATCAGCATGCTGAGCATCTGCGCGCCGGCCCAGCAGCAGACTAGCACGAACAGGCCGTAGGCGACATGGCTGCCGGTCAACGCCCCTCTTTTTTTATTTCCCAAAAGCGATTTTGAAAAACTGAATTCAGCCATAGGCCCTCCCACCTCTGTACTGCTGGTTTTTTCTCCAGCTCTATGGCAGGTATTCTGGCAGTGAGGGGCCATTGTCAGTATCAGATTGCTGGTAATTGCCGTCCAGGAATAATCCTGTTTTCGCTGGTGTGTTAACCGCGCCACAGGAATGGAAAAGGGAGAGCGGCGTCGCAATCCAGCAACATTCTCTCCCGCGCTACAGACCGCCGCGGGCGGCTATGCGAAGATGCGTTTTTTTGCTGTTGGAGGTCGCATGAAGCTCACAGATAAAATTCGCCGCGACTGGCACTACTACGCGGTGGCGCTGGGGCTAATTTTTATTCTCAATGGGGTGGTGGGGCTGCTGGGGTTTGAAACACAGGGCTGGCAATCCTACGCCGTCGGTCTGGTCACCTGGGTCATTAGCTTCTGGGCCGCGGGCCTGGTGATCCGCCGCCGCCCGGCAGAAGAGGCCTGAGACCCCTGCTGCCAGGCGCGATAAACGCGTTTTAGTTCATGGAGGTTTTCAGCGCCCGGTCCGCGGCATGGCGCTCCAGCGCCAGCTCAATCAGCCGGGTGATCAGACTGGTGTAGTCGAGGCCGCTGGCCTGCCACAGCTTCGGATACATGCTGATGTTGGTAAAGCCCGGCAGGGTGTTGATCTCGTTGATCACCACCTCGTTGTCGGCGGTGAGGAACACGTCGACGCGGGCCATGCCGCTGCAGCCCAGGGTCTGGTAGGCCTGCACTGCAATCGCGCGGATCTTGTCGTTGATCTCAGGGGCGATGGCGGCCGGGACCACCACCTGCGCGCCCTGGTCATCGATATATTTGGTGTCGTAGGCGTAAAACTCGCTGTTGAGGACAATTTCACCGCAGGTGCTGGCCTGCGGGTGGTCGTTACCCAGCACCGCACACTCAATTTCCCGCCCTTTAATGCCTTGTTCCACCACGACTTTATGATCAAATTCAAAGGCCAGGGCCACCGCCTGATGGTACTGCTCTTCGTTTTTAACTTTGCTGACGCCAACCGATGATCCCTGGTTGGCCGGCTTCACGAACAGCGGCAGCCCCAGCTTCGCTTCAACATCGGCAAAGCTGAACTGCGCGCGGTTGGCGCGGGTCAGGGTGATAAACGGGGCGACGGCGAGCCCGGCATCGCGCAGCAGACGTTTGGTCACGTCTTTGTCCATACAGGCCGCGGAGCCCAGCACATCGGAACCCACGAAAGGCAGATTCGCCATGCGCAGCATCCCCTGCAGGGAGCCATCCTCGCCCAGCGTGCCGTGGACGATGGGGAAAATCACATCGATAGCCGCCAGCGGCTGGCCGCTGTCGGCGTTAATCAGCTGCTGTGCTTCGCGGCCCGGGATCTGCGCCAGGGTCACCGTGGAAGGACGCAGGGCAATGCGGGCAGGATCCTGAGCATTGAGCAGGTAGTTGCCGGCGTCGTTGATGTGCCATAGCCCCTGTTTATCAATACCCAACAGAACCACATCGAAGCGCGATTTATCAATCGCTTCCACGATATTCTTCGCTGACTGCAGCGACACTTCATGCTCCGCCGACTTGCCGCCAAAAACGATCCCAACCCTCATCTTTGCCATTTCAACTTCCATCCAGATAACATCAAAGGGCATAACATACCATGTGAAACCGCTGCCTGCCTGCCATAATATTTACCTGATCAATTGACGGGAGTGGGCGTGAGAGGAAAGACGCTGCTGGTGCTGGCCGGGCTGCTCGGCGCGGGCCTGTTAGGATACCGCTATCTGCCGCCGCACCTGAATCCGCTGGCGCCGCTGGCGCTTGACGATCCCCCGGGCTGGTTGACGTCATTCAAGCTGCGCAGGCTGACGGCAGACCAGTGCGCCTCCCTGCTGGCGGAAGCCAATCGCCGCCGGCTTATCGCCAGCCAGCCGGTGGCCGACAGCGAGGGAAGCTGCCCGCTGCATAACGTGGTGCGGGTAGCGAATTTTGGCAGCGTGACGCTGAGCAGCAGTTTCCTCGCCAGCTGCCCGCTGGCGCTGAGCAGTGCGCTGTATGTCGAGCAGCAGGCGAAACCGCTGACCCGTCAACTGATGGCGAGCGATCTGCGCCAGATCGATCATCTCGGCAGCTTCGCCTGCCGCAATATCTACCATCGGCAACAGGCGCGGCGCAGTGAACACGCCACGGCGGACGCTCTGGACGTCAGCGGTTTCCGCCTGGCGGACGGCCGACGCGTCAGCGTCCTGCAGGGCTGGCGGAGCGAGACCTCGCATCCCTGGCTGGCGGCGCTGTTGAACAACAGCTGCCACTACTTCGGCAATGCGCTGGGGCCAGAGTACAATGCGGCTCACGCCAATCATTTTCATCTGGGGATGCGCGGACAGGGCTTCTGCTTTTGAGCATAAAGCGCTGTGAGTAGCCTAAATGACAAGAAAATGCTTCGTCAGGTTCTCATCCACACTCATAAAACACCAAACTCACCGCCAGCGCATCTATGGTAGTACACCAGTGGAATGAAATTGCTAAGCTAGGTAATAATTGGCAAATCATTAATGAATACGCGTAGTTATGGAATCCTGGAAGGTTAATCTCATCTCCGTCTGGTTTGGTTGCTTTTTTACCGGCCTGGCGATCAGTCAAATTCTCCCTTTTTTGCCCCTCTACGTCTCCCAGCTGGGCGTTACCTCGCATGAAGCGCTGTCGATGTGGTCGGGGCTGACCTTCAGCGTGACTTTTCTTGTCTCGGCGATCGTCTCGCCGATGTGGGGGAGCCTGGCAGACCGCAAAGGCCGCAAGCTGATGCTGCTGCGTGCCTCGCTGGGGATGGCGATTGCTATTTTACTGCAGGCCTTCGCCACTAACGTCTGGCAGCTGTTTATCCTGCGGGCGATCATGGGCTTAACCTCCGGTTATATCCCCAACGCCATGGCGCTGGTGGCCTCCCAGGTGCCGCGCGAGCGCAGCGGCTGGGCGCTGAGCACGCTATCAACCGCGCAGATCAGCGGCGTGATCGGCGGCCCGCTGCTGGGCGGCTTCCTGGCGGACCACGTCGGGCTGCGGATGGTCTTTTTTATTACGGCGATCCTGCTGACCATCAGTTTTCTGGTGACCCTGTTTCTGATCAAAGAGGGAGGGCGCCCTCAGGTCAGTAAAAGCGAGCGCCTCACCGGAAAACAAGTCCTTGCCTCTTTACCCTATCCGGGGCTGGTGATCAGCCTGTTCTTCACCACCCTGGTGATCCAGTTGTGCAACGGCTCAATTGGCCCGATCCTGGCGCTGTTTATCAAGTCGATGGCGCCGGACAGCAACAATATCGCCTTTCTGGCCGGGATGATCGCCGCGGTGCCTGGCGTGTCGGCGCTGATTTCTGCGCCACGGCTGGGTAAGTTAGGCGATCGCATCGGTACCTCGCGGATCCTGCTCGCGACGCTCTGCTGCGCAGTGGTGATGTTTTTCGCCATGTCTTTTGTCACCACCCCGCTGCAATTGGGTACGCTGCGTTTCCTGCTCGGCTTTGCCGATGGCGCGATGCTCCCGGCGGTGCAGACTTTATTGCTGAAATACAGCAGCGACAGCGTCACCGGACGCATCTTTGGCTATAACCAGTCGTTTATGTATCTGGGCAACGTCGCCGGGCCGCTGATTGGCGCCTCTGTATCGGCGATGGCCGGCTTCCGCTGGGTGTTTATTGCTACCGCCATTATCGTTTTCATTAACCTCTGGCAGCTGGCATGGATGCTGCGCCGCACCCGCCGGGCTAACGCCTGAACCTCTGCTGACGGTATTTATCGCGATACCGTCAGCGTTATTCACCGTCGGTACATTTACCATTACTTTTTGTTATCGCCATGCCGTGAGCGCTATTCCATTTTATTATTTTCTGCGCCATCTGGTTATAACCATCCCCGACCATGATTAAACAATACTATTTATAGTGGTATTTTGTTGTGGTAAAACGTTTCGCTGTATATTGGGTGTTGCGATGATTCTTATTTTAAGTAATTCTGAGGTCCGTCATCGGGTATGACATCCCAATCAAAAACAGGCCTCGCATAAGGAACTGGTGCTATGAAGAATCTCATTGCTGAGTTACTGGTTAAACTGGCGCAAAAGGAAGAAGAAGCAAAGGAACTGACGGTGCAGGTTGAAGCGCTGGAGATCGTGGTCACCGCATTATTGCGCCATATGGAGCATGATGCCCAGCAGGCATTGATTCAGGATATAGAACAGGCGATTGACCAGGTGACGCCCTGTCCGCCGGTCAACGACCAGGATGCGATGCTGCTGCAGCAATATCTAAAGAAGCTGTTGCGGCATCCTCGTAGCTAGTCTTTGTGACACGACAAGGATGCCGTCATTTTTCTGTCATCTCCCTTTTATAAAGTCTCCCTCGTTTTGTTTTTTTTAAGTATTTTTTACATGGAGATGACAAAAGTGAAATTAAGCGCCCTGTTTATTGCCCTGGTTCCTCTGCTGGGCTCGCCGGTTATTCATGCAGAAACGACTGCTGCGCCGGTTCTGGAAAATCGCGCTGCGCAGGGAGATATCACCACTCCCGGCGGCGCGCGTCGTTTAACCGGCGATCAAACCGAAGCGCTGCGCGCCTCGTTAATCAATAAGCCGGCTAAAAACGTTATTTTGCTGATTGGCGATGGCATGGGTGATTCGGAAATTACCGCTGCGCGAAATTATGCGCAAGGGGCGGGCGGTTTCTTTAAAGGGATTGACGCCTTGCCGTTAACCGGGCAGTACACGCACTATTCGCTGGATAAAAAAACCGGGAAACCGGACTACGTGACCGACTCGGCGGCGTCCGCCACTGCCTGGACCACCGGCGTCAAGACCTATAACGGCGCGCTGGGCGTCGATATTCATGAGAACGCGCATCAGACCCTCCTCGAGCTGGCGAAAGCGGCGGGGCTGGCCACCGGCAACGTTTCCACCGCCGAGCTGCAGGACGCCACCCCCGCAGCGCTGGTGGCGCATGTGACATCGCGTAAATGTTACGGCCCCACGGTCACCAGTGAAAAATGCCCCAGCAATGCGCTGGAGAAAGGGGGCAAAGGCTCCATTACCGAACAGCTGCTGAACGCCCGGCCGGATGTCACCTTAGGCGGCGGGGCGAAGACCTTTGCCGAAACGGCGACGGCGGGCGAGTGGCAGGGCAAAACCCTGCGCGAGCAGGCGGAAGCGCGCGGCTACCAGATTGTGACCGACGCGGCTTCCCTTGCCGCCGCGACTGACGCCAGTCAGGCTAAGCCGCTGCTGGGTCTCTTCGCCGATGGCAATATGCCGGTTCGCTGGGAAGGGCCGAAGGCGTCTTATCACGGCAATATCGATAAGGCGCCGGTGACCTGTACGCCAAACCCGAAACGCGACGCCTCGGTGCCGACGCTGGCGCAGATGACGGAGAAAGCGATTGACCTGCTGAGCCGCAACGAGAAAGGTTTCTTCCTGCAGGTGGAAGGCGCTTCCATCGATAAACAGGATCATGCGGCGAATCCGTGTGGCCAGATCGGCGAAACCGTAGACCTCGACGAAGCGGTGCAGAAGGCGCTGGAGTTTGCGCGAAAAGACGGCAATACCCTGGTGATCGTCACCGCCGACCATGCGCACGCCAGCCAGATCATTCCGGCGGACAGCAAAGCCCCGGGACTGACCCAGGCTCTGAATACCCACGATGGCGCAGTGATGGTCATGAGCTACGGCAACTCTGAGGAAGAGTCTATGGAGCATACCGGCACCCAGCTGCGCATTGCGGCCTACGGTCCACACGCGGCTAACGTCGTCGGCCTGACCGACCAGACTGACCTGTTCTCGACCATGAAAGCCGCCCTGAGTCTGAAATAAGTCGCTGCCGGTGGCGAAATCGCGTCACCGGCTGGTTTTTTTTCTATCTGCGTCCAGACTTACAACGATCCACTCACAGAAGGATGGTGCGATGAAAATAACCTTACTAATGACTCTACTGTTTGGCTTGATCTTTATCAGCGCGGTTGGCGCGGCAGAAAAAACGCCCACTCCACAGCAGCAAAAGATGACGGACTGCAATCAGCAAGCGTCAGCCAAAGCGCTGAAAGGAGATGAGCGCAAAACGTTTATGAGCCAGTGCCTGAAAAAAGAGACCACTACGTCGCAAGGAAAAGCGCTCACCCCTCAGCAGCAGAAGATGAGCGACTGCAACAAAGCGGCCTCGGCAAAATCGTTGAAGGGTGATGAACGCAGTACCTTCATGAGTACCTGCCTGAAGAAAGCCTGAAAAAAAGGGAGCGCTTATCCGCTCCCTTCTTCTTTGAACACTCAGGGCATTGCTGCCCACCCTCTCAGGCTCAGGAGCGGCTCAGTTTCTCTGATTTCTCCATACACTGGGTGATGGCTTCGATCACCGCGGAGCGGAACCCTTTCTCTTCCAGTACGCGGACGGCTTCGATGGTGGTCCCGCCAGGCGAGCAGACCATATCTTTCAGCGCCCCCGGATGCTCGCCGCTCTCCAGCACCATTTTGGCGGAGCCCATTACCGCCTGGGCGGCGAATTTATAGGCCTGGGCGCGCGGCATGCCGCCGAGGACGGCGGCATCGGCCATCGCTTCGATAAACATAAAGACATAGGCCGGCGCGGAGCCGCTCACGCCCACCACCGGATGGATCATCGGCTCGGCAATTTGCTCCGCCTGGCCAAAGCAGCGGAAAATGGTCAGCACTTCGGCCACATCTTCGCTGCTCACCAGCGCGTTAGGCGTGACGGAGGTCATACCGGCGTTGACCAGTGACGGCGTATTGGGCATCGCGCGAATAATTTTGCGATCGTGACCGAGGGCGCGCGCCAGTTGCTCAAGCGTGACCCCGGCGGCGATGGAGACCACCAGCGACTCTTTATTCAGGCTTGAGGCGACGTCGCCCAGCACTTTGGTCATGATCCCCGGCTTAACCGCGCCGAAGACGATATCGGCAATCTGCGCCACTTCCTGAGCGCTCCCGGCGGCGTTGATGCCATACTGGTCGCGCAGAGCCGCAACCTTATCCGGCGACGGGGTGTAGACCCAGATTTGTCCCGGCTGTACCTGGCCGCTGGCGATCAGTCCACCCAGAATGGCCTTACCCATATTGCCGCAGCCGATAAAGCCAATTTTCTTATCCATCACCATTCCCCTCTGCTTTTTTCGTTACGATCTGATTAGCTTACCATCCTGGCGCTTTCATGGGGGAGAAAAGCAGGTAACATTGGCGTCACTTATTGCAGGTAACAGGAGCTGGCATGGCTATTTGGGTAGATGCGGACGCGTGTCCGAACGTGATTAAAGAGATTTTGTTCCGCGCGGCAGAGCGAACCCAGATCCCGGTGACGCTGGTGGCGAATCAGCCGCTGCGCGTACCGCCGTCGCGTTTCATCCGCACTCTGCGGGTTGAACAAGGTTTTGACGTGGCGGATAACGAAATCGTTCGCCAGTGCGCGGCGGGAGATTTAGTCATCACCGCCGACATCCCGCTGGCGGCAGAGGTGCTGGCGAAGGGCGGGGCGGCGCTGAATCCGCGCGGGGAACGTTACAGCGAGGCGACGATCCGCGAGCGCCTGACGATGCGGGATTTTATGGAGACATTGCGGGCCAGCGGCGTGCAGACCGGCGGCCCGGATAGTTTATCGCAGCGCGACCGGCAACAGTTTGCCGCCGAGCTGGAGAAGTGGTTGCTGGCGGTTAAGCGTCAGCAGGGTTAAACCCAGCTATCGTCGTCGCTGCCAATATCATCGTCGCCAAAGCCGGCGTCGAAGTCGTCGTTCCAGGTGTTGTCGGCAAGGAACTGATCGTCTCCCTGGCGGAACGGATCGTCACCCGCGGTGGCGTCCTGCGCGGCGGCGGCGGCAGGCTGCGGCTGCTCTTCGATGATATTGACAATCTCCTGCGGGTGCGAGCCGCTGAACATGTTGGTCAGCATATTGCCCAGCACCACGCCGCCCGCTACGCCTGCGGCCGTTTGCAGCGCGCCCGCCATAAAGCCGCCGCGTGCGGCTGCCTGCGGGGCATAGTTCTGTTGCTGTTGCGGCGGGGCATACTGCGACTGGGCGCTGGCCTGCGGGCGACCGTATTGCTCCGCGCCCGGGATGGGGTCAGAGCCGCGTGACGAGCCGCCACCGCCAAACAGGCCGGAGAGGAATCCGCCGCTGCTGGGCTTCGCCGCCTGCAGCTGGCTGACCTGGCTCTCCAGCGCCTGGATGCGATCGTTAAGCTGTTTAATCGCGGCTTCCTGGATAAGAATGGTTTGCGCCATATAGTAGGGGGCCGCCGGCTGCGCGCTCACATGTTGGGCAATCCGCTCCTCGGCGCTGGTATCGCGCGATGCACTGTGCGCCTCAGCCTCTTTTAGCCGGGAAAACAGTCCATCAATAAGGCGTTGTTCTTCAGATTGCATGTTACATTCCTCTGTCACACTGTCGAATAGGCATCAGGGTGCGTCTGAAACACGATGTTGTAAATATGTTGCTTCGTAAAGCTATGCATAAATGTGTTACCGTTTACGCCAGCGTTGGATAAAAAATAACGCCCAGCCGAAAGTAAAGCTGGTTAAACACTTAATGCAATGATAAGTTTACATCAAGAGCCCCTTTTGTCACTGTGGTGATGGGGTGTAAAGAAGTTGTGTAACGTTTTATTTACGACTACGTTACGGAACAAACAGCGATAATACGTTCTTTCGTTTTCATATTTTACGACAGGCGGAACCAGGGGGTCTTCGGTCATGACACAGCCAATCTTTCTCATCGGGCCACGCGGCTGCGGTAAAACCACCGTCGGTCATGCGCTGGCGCGAGCGCGGCATTTTCAGTTCTCCGATACCGATCATCGGCTGCAGGCCCATGAGCAGCGGACGGTGGCCGAGATCGTGCAGGCAGAAGGGTGGGCGCGTTTTCGCGAACTGGAGACCCTGTCGCTGAAGGCCGTGACTCTGCCGAATACGGTGATCGCCACCGGCGGCGGTATTGTGCTGGCGGAAGGTAATCGCCAGTTTATGCGGGAGAACGGCGTGGTGATCTATCTGCAGGCCTCGGTGTCGGCGCTCATTGATCGTCTGGAGGCCTACCCAAAAGCCGAACAGCGGCCGACGCTTACCGGTAAGCCGGTACGTGAGGAAGTGGGCGAGGTGTTGGCGCAGCGCGAAGCCTTATACCGTGATGCCGCCCATCATATTGTCGATGCCACGGCCTCCCCGGATCGGGTGGTGGAGCAGATTATGACCATGCTGTGCGGCGCGACGGCAACCCCGGTAAGTTAAGAATTTACTTACATTAAGGCGGCGAGGGGCGCCTATACTTGATAGTTCTGATACCAGAAGAAGGAAGAACTATGCCAAACAGGCCCCCATATCCGAGAGAAGCGCGCGTGGTTGCGGTAGAGAAAGGCCCGCAGGGTCAGACCGTCACCTGGTATCAACTCCGCGCGGATTATCCTGAACCCAATTCGCTGATCAGCGAACATCCTACCGAGCAGGAAGCCGTGGATGCCAAGCGGCGCTATGAAGATCCTGATAAGTCGTAACCCCTGAGCCCGGATTGCCGGCCATACTGGCAATATCGGGCGTATCTCACATTTTTTATTTATCAGTCGTACTAATGAATATCTAACACACGGATTTTTCAGGCACGCCGCTGTCGCCCGGCAATCTTTACATTCAACCGCGGCGCGGAACTGCTACGCTTCTCGACGGTTGATTTTTACTCACCAGGGGGGCGGATGCCGTGTGTGGTAAGTCTGTCTTGAAGCAGTGGTAGTGAAAAGGTACATGATATGAGTAGTGCAACGATGGCAATTTTGACCATCGGCGTTGTGCCGCTGGCGGGAGTGTTGCCGCTCCTGACCGAACATATCAGGGAAGAACAGATCACCCACATTAGTTTGCTGGGCGATATGACACATGCTGAGGTAACCAAAGAGTACGCGGTGGGTGACGGCGAGCAGGGCCTGCTGACCTTGCTCAATGATAACCAGCTGGTGATGGTATCGCGGCAGAAAATTGAACGCGATATCCGCAGCGTGATCGCGATGCTGGATCGGCAGAACTATGATGTGATCCTGTTGCTTAGCTCCGAACAGTTAAGCGGTTTTACAACCCACCATGCGATCCTTCTTGAGCCGCAGCGGATCATCCCGCCGCTGGTGGCGTCGATCGTCGATGGGCATCAGGTGGGGGTGATCGTGCCGGTGGAAGAGATCATGCCTATGCAGCGGCAAAAGTGGCTCTCGCTGGAAAAGTCGCCGTACTACGCGCTGGCCAACCCTTTTACCGGCAGCGACAGTGAGTTATTAAGCGCCGGCAAAACGCTGCTGGAGCAGGGCGCCGACGTGCTGGTCCTCGACTGTCTCGGTTACTATCAGCATCACCGCGATGTGTTACAAAAAGCCCTGGACGTCCCGGTTTTGCTGTCGAATGTGCTGGTTTCCCGACTGGCGGCAGAACTATTGGTCTAATGTGTTAATTTCACGTGACAGGGGCAAGGAGCGCCCCCTATATTGAGCCTTTAACCGACGATCAGAAGGGCTTGTTTATGCTTCAAAGCAATGAATACTTTGACGGAAAAGTGAAATCCATTGGCTTCACCAGCAGCAGTACCGGTCGCGCCAGCGTTGGCGTGATGGCGGAAGGGGAATACACCTTTGGTACGGCGCAGCCGGAAGAGATGACGGTGGTCAGCGGGGCGCTGAATGTCCTGCTGCCGGGTGAGACTGAGTGGAAAGTTTACGCCGCCGGCGAAGTTTTCAATGTGCCAGGCAACAGCGAATTTCATCTGCAGGTGGCTGAGCCAACCTCTTATCTGTGCCGCTATCTGTAAGCCAGAGTGACACCCGGCGCCTGCCGCCGGGTTGTTTTTTCCTTCCTGCCTGGCAGGAAGGAAAGCGGCGCTTAGCGCTGCGCTTCGCCGCCGAGCCCTTCTACCAGGCTTTGGATCAGGGCAGCCAGCTCGCCGGTCATTAAGATAAAGTCGGCGTCAAAGCGCTGGGCGAAATCTTCCCGATCGATATCTTCGTTTTGGTCACGTAATTCATCGCAGAACTTGAGGCGCTTAATTGACGCATCGTCGCAGATCACAAACTGAATACGCTGCTGCCAGTCCAGCGCCAGCTTGGTGACGACCTTCCCGGCCTCAATGTGCACGGCGATTTCGTCACTTACCAGATCCTGTTTCTTGGCGCGGATCACGCCGCCATCTTCCAGCATCGCTTTCAGCTCGGCTTCATCCAGCAGCTGGAAGCCCTGCGCCACGGTGCCGGAGCGGACCCACTCGGTCAGCGTCAGCTCAATCGGATTCTCCAGGGTCAGCGGCACCACCGGCAGTGAACCGAGGGTTTTACGCAGCAGGGCCAGCGTGTCTTCCGCTTTCTTCGCGCTGGCGCAGTCCACCATGATCAGGCCGTTAACGGTATCGATCCACATCATCGTCTGGCTGAAGCGGCTGAAGGCGCGCGGCAGCAGCGAGTGCAACACTTCATCTTTCAGGGAATCTTTCTCGGTCTTCTTCAGCTTGCGGCCCTGATCGGCTTCCAGCTTCTGGATCTTCGCCTCCAGCGCCTGCTTGATCACCGGCGACGGCAGGATCTTTTCTTCTTTACGCGCGCAGATAATGATCTGGCCGTTTGCCGTATGCGTCAGCGCGTCGCTGTGCGATCCCATCGGCGACACCCAACCGGTTTTCGCCATATCCTGGCTGCCACACGGGGTAAATGTCAGCTCGGCCAGCTGTTTTTCCATCTCCTCGGCGCGCAATTCGATATCGCGGCTGAGACGGTAAACCATTAAATTTTTGAACCACAGCATGATAATTTCCACGGCTTTGTCGTTAAATCAGGCGGGCATGATAGCGAATTGTCGCTATGCTTGCATTGTTAATCGGGGTGAGGAGCTGAGCGTGCGTATTGGTATTGATTTAGGTGGAACAAAAACCGAAGTGATAGCCCTGAGCGACCAGGGAGAGCAGCTGTTTCGCCACCGGTTACCCACGCCGCGTGAGGACTACCGGCAAACCATCGAGACTATCGCCACCCTGGTAGCGATGGCCGAGCAGGCGACCGGGCAGCAGGGTACCGTGGGGATGGGCATTCCTGGCACAATTTCGCCCTATACCGGGGTGGTGAAAAACGCCAACTCGACCTGGCTCAACGGCCAGCCCTTTGATAAGGATCTCAGCCTGCGCCTTGAGCGTGAAGTCCGGCTGGCCAACGACGCCAACTGTCTGGCGGTGTCGGAGGCGGTGGACGGCGCGGCGGCGGGGGCGCAAACGGTGTTTGCGGTGATTATCGGCACCGGCTGCGGCGCCGGGGTGGCGCTCAACGGGCGGGCGCATATCGGCGGCAACGGTAACGCCGGCGAGTGGGGGCATAACCCGCTGCCGTGGATGAACGACGATGAGCTGCGCTATCGTGCGGAAGTGCCCTGCTACTGCGGTAAACAGGGATGTATCGAAACCTTTATCTCCGGCACCGGCTTTGCCACCGACTACCAGCGGCTGAGCGGCAAGGGGTTAACTGGCAGCGAGATTATGCGTCTGGTGGGCGAAGGTGACGAAAAGGCCGAACTGGCGCTGAGCCGCTATGAACAGCGGCTGGCGAAATCGCTGGCCCACGTGGTGAATATCCTCGACCCGGACGTTATCGTGCTGGGCGGCGGGATGAGCAACGTCGAGCGTCTGTATCAAACGGTACCGGACCTGGTGAAGCAGTGGGTCTTCGGCGGCGAGTGTGAAACGCCGATCCGCAAAGCGTTGCACGGTGACTCCAGCGGAGTACGCGGCGCGGCCTGGCTGTGGCCGCTCCAGGGGACCTGAACCGCTCCCCCTCACCCCGGCCCTCTCCCTGCAGGGAGAGGGAGAAAAGCGGTACGGTGCGGGTGGTAGAGGCAGTGGCCGGGAACCCCTCATCCTGCAGGGAGAGGGGAATCGCAATAGCGTGCGAAATTACAGACCGGCGCCGGACGGTTCCCTCTCCCTCCGGGAGAGGGTTAGGGTGAGGGGACATCGCCATAATTCAGACCTCACTCCACCGCAAACACTCTGTCCAGCCGACTGTAGCCCAGGCCATTTATCTTCTTCACTTTGATCTGCACCGGAATACGTTCCTTCATTGCCTCCACGTGGCTGATCACCCCGATAATTTTGCCGCTGGCGTTAAGGGCATCCAGGGCGTCCAGCGCCGTATCCAGCGTTTCGCTGTCGAGGGTGCCAAAGCCTTCATCGAGAAACAGGGAGTCAATCCGTGTCTTATGGCTCACCAGGTCTGACAGCGCCAGGGCCAGCGCCAGGCTGACGAGGAAACTTTCGCCGCCGGAGAGAGTGCGGGTGTCGCGCACGGCGTCGGCCTGCCAGGTATCGACCACCTCCAGCTCCAGCGCCTCGCTGGCCTTGCGTTGCAGCAGATAGCGGCCGTGCAGGCGGTTGAGCTGCTGGTTTGCCAGCCAGACCAGATTATCCAGCGTCAGCCCCTGGGCGAATTTGCGGAACCGGTCGCCGGTGCTGGAGCCGATCAGCGAATTCAGATAGCCCCAGTCGTCCGCCAGCTGCGCCGCCTCTGCAATCTGCTGCCCCAGCGCCTGCTGCTGCTGGCGGCTTTCATTATCCTGCCTGAGCTGCTGGCGGATCTCACCCTGACGGGTCGTGTTGTCCCGCAGCCGCTGGGCCAGGGCGTGCAGCTGCGTTTGCAGGGTGGGGCCGTCCGCGTCTGATCCTTGCGGCCGCAGCGCCAGATGCGCCTGTTGCTGCTGAGTCGCCTGCTCGCAGAGCACCGTCGCTTGCTGAAGCTGCTGCTCAAGCGACTGTTTTAACTGCGTCAGCCGCTGGGCGGTCTCGTCATCCAGCAGCGCGGCGAGGAACGCCTCCCGATCGTTGAAGCGGCTGGCGGCCAGGGCTGTCGTGAATTGCGTCTGTGACTGATGTACGCGCGCCGTTTCTTCGGTCTCCAGTTGCTGCTGGGCGACAAGCTGGCTGTGCAGCGACAAGCATTCCTCGTGGATTTCGCGCCAGTTGTCCGGGATCACCGGCTCAGCCTCCGCGTCATCCTCATCGCCGGGCGGCAGCGTATCGAGCAGCGGTTTCAGGGCGGCGATCTGCTCCTGGAGCACGCCATGCCGCGTCTGTTGCGCCTGCCACCGGGCAAATTCGCTTTCGCGAGCGTGCAGCCAGGCGGCTTCTGCGCCTTCTTCCGGCAGGCTGAGCGACAGCGTCTGCAGGGCGTTCTCCAGCCCCTGGCGCGTGGTCTCCAGCTGCTGGTGAGCCTGGCGCTCCAGCGCTTGCTGGTCGTTGAGCTGGCTCTGTAACATCTGACGCTGGCTGAGCTGATAGAGCTGCTGCTCGTAGCGCTCCTGCTCCTGCATCCAGTCGTTTATCTCTTGCGCAATATCCCGCGTGACCTGCAGAGCGGCGCAGGTTTCCTGCCACGCTTTAGTGAGCGCTTGCTCTTCCTCTGTGAGCCGCCGGGCCGCTTCGGTCTCACGCTGGAGCTGCTGCGTCAGGGCGTTGACCTGCCCGAGGACCAGCAGACCTTCTTCTTTCAGCGCGGCGACCTCTTTTTCCAGCGCGTCGCGGCGGCGCTGATTATCCGTGACCGTTAGGGAGGCGTATTGCTCAATCGCCGGATGTTCACAGGATCCGCACAGCGGGCAGGGCTTCCCCGCCTCAAGCCGGGCGCGGTAACCTTCCAGATCTTTAATCGTTTCTTCCCGTTGGCAGAGCGCCTTCAGGTCGAGATAGTGCTGGTTTTTGTCTTTATATTGCTCCCGACGTTGCGTCAGGGTGGCATTGAGTTTTGCCTGCTCCGTTTGCGCCTGCTGGATGTTCTCGGCGCTCTGCCGCAGGCGTTTGTGCAACTGCTGATGCTGTTCATGCAGGGAGAGCAGCCGCTGGCGCAGCGGCCGCGATTGCGTTTGCTGCGCCATCGCCGCCGCGACTTCCTCTGCGGACAATGACAGGGAGCTGGCCGGCAGAGCGCTGAGTTTCTGGCGCAGCGCGGCCAGGCGGGTGGTCTGAGCCGTTAGCTGCTGTTTATCGCGCGTCAGTTGCGAGAATTGCGCCCGCCAGCCGGCAATCTCCTGGCCCCATAAGCGGAATCGGTCATGGGCCGCCAGCCACTGCGCCAGGTCCGTCAGTTCAGCCTGACGCTGCTGCTGAGCGTGCAGGGCGCTGCGGCGGATGCGCGCGCGCTGCGCGGTGCAGGCAAGTAAGCGAGCATTTACTTCGTTGATCCGTTGCCGGGTTTGCGCCAGACCTGCCACCTGTTCCTGCTGACGCTCCCACAGGGGGCGCAGCTGGGCGGCCGGCTGGGCCAGCTCAAGCTTCGCCAGCGCCGGGGCGGCGTCGGTCAGCGCCTGGCGGGCCTGCTGTTGCCGGCTAACCGCCTGCTGGTGCTGCTGCGCCAGCTCGTCGCAGCGCGTCAGCCACTGAAGCTGCTGTTGCTGGTTTTGCTGCTGCGTTAGCAGGGTTTTTTCTTCGTCAGTGAGTACCTGCAAACTTTCCTGCAGCGCCTGCTGCTGCGCTTCCGTCAGCAGAACGATGCCCGCCGCCTGGGCTTCGAACTTCTCCAGCGCGTGGCGAGCAGCTTTGTGCTGTTCGTAGACCATGGCCGAAATCTGGCCGTAGATTTCCGTGCCGGTCAGCTCCTCCAGCAGCTCCGCGCGATCGCTCGGCTTCGCGTTCAGGAAGGCGGCAAATTGTCCCTGGGAAAGCAGCATCGAGCGGGTGAAACGGCCATAGTCGAGCCCGGTGAGCGTCGCGGTTTGCTCCAGTTTGTCCGAGACCTTATCGGCGAGGATTTTGCCGTCGGCGCAGCGTGCCAGCTCGACGCGGGGCGCCTGCAGATTGCCATCCGGTTGGTTGCGTGCCCGGTTCTGGCTCCAGAAAGCGCGGTAGGCGGTGCCTTTGACTTCAAACTCGACTTCCGCCAGACATTCGGCGGTATCGCGGGTCATCAGGTCATTTTGCGACTGGGAAACTTTATTCAGGCGCGGCGTCTCGTGATAAAGCGCCAGGCAAATGGCATCGAGCAGGGTGGTTTTGCCGGCGCCGGTGGCGCCGGTAATGGCGAACAGGCCGTTGCTGACGAACGGCTCGGCGGTAAAGTCTATCTTCCATTCACCCTTCAGGGAGTTGAGGTTTTTCAGACGCAGACTGAGGATTTTCATGCGTTTTCGTCCTCCGCGGTGAGCGTATGCAGCGTATGGGTGAACAGCTCGTGCAGCCGGGCGCGCTTGTCATCGTCAATCTCGGTCAGCGCCAGCCGGCGCTCGAACACCTCTTCCACCTTCAGTTCGCTAAGGGTCTCCCGCTGGGCGTTGAGCAATATTTTCTCGCGCTGCTCGCGGCTGCGTCGTACCAGCAACACTTCCACCGGCAGATCCTCCGTCAGCGCCTGAATATGACGCTGAATATCGTGCAGGTAGTCCTCGGTGGTAATTTCGATATCCAGCCACACCGGCGGGTCCTGCTCGACGCCGCGCCACTGCTCCAGCTGGGCGGTGATGGCGGCCAGATCGCCTTTGATCACTGCCAGCGGCTGGGTCACGGGCACCTCCAGGGTTTCCACGGCGCTGAGGCGCCCGTCGTTAAAACTCACCAGGTGCACCGATTTGGCTTTGCCGGTTTCATCGAAGCTCAGCGGCAGCGGCGAGCCGCTGTAGCGGATGTGCTCGCAGCCACCGACCACCTGCGCCCGATGAATATGGCCCAGCGCAATGTAGTCGGCAGGCGGGAAGTGTTGCGCCGGAAAGGCATCCAGCGTGCCGATGTAAATGTCGCGGACGGCATCGCTTTTGCTGGCGCCGACGGTGGTCAGGTGGCCGCTGGCAATGATGGGCAGCGGCCGATCGCCGCGCAGCGCGCAGGCCTGCTGATACTGCTCCTGATAATAGTCGCTGATGGCGTGCAGTAGCTGTTGCTGTTTTTCCCGACCGGAGTGGCCGGCCTGACTGGTAACCAGCTCGCGAGGGCGTAAAAACGGCACCGGGCAAAAGATGGCGCCAGGGGTGCCGTCGCGCAACGGCAGCTCAATGGGCGCGTAGCCGGCGTTCGCCACCACGGTGGTGTGCAAAAAGGCGAGAATATCGCGGGACTCATTGAGCATCGCCACTGAATCGTGATTGCCCGCCAGCACCACCAGGCGACAGCCGGTCTGCTGCAACTGGACGACAAAACGGTTATACAGCTCGCGGGCATAGCTCGGCGGCGAGCCGGTATCAAAAATATCGCCAGCCACGATAATGGCGTCGACTTCATGCTCCTGCGCGCGGGCCAGCAGCCAGGTAAGAAAAGCGTCGTGTTCTGCCGCGCGGCTTTTGCTGTAAAAATTCTGGCCCAAATGCCAGTCGGAGGTGTGAAGGAGGCGCATAAATCTTCCCTAGCGAAAAAAGCATGGGCGGCAGTATATCATTTGTCGGCGCGGGGTAAGTCCGCGTCATGCTTCAAATTACCCGATCATCAGACCGTCATTTTTTTCATAAATCTGTCACAAAAGTGACGCATAATGACGCCGCACTTCTATACTGATGGCTAAAAAACACAGGGTAAATAATGGCGAGAAGAATTCTGGTCGTTGAAGATGAAGCTCCAATCCGCGAAATGGTCTGCTTTGTTCTGGAGCAAAATGGCTTTCAGCCCGTCGAGGCGGAAGATTATGACAGCGCGGTGAATCAACTCAATGAACCCTGGCCTGATTTGATTCTCCTTGACTGGATGCTGCCGGGTGGTTCGGGGCTGCAGTTTATTAAGTTGCTCAAGCGCGAGGCGATGACGCGGGATATCCCGGTTGTGATGCTGACCGCGCGTGGAGAAGAAGAGGATCGTGTTCGCGGCCTGGAGACCGGCGCGGACGACTATATTACCAAGCCTTTCTCACCGAAAGAGCTGGTGGCGCGGATCAAAGCGGTGATGCGCCGTATTTCGCCGATGGCGGTGGAAGAGGTGATCGAAATGCAGGGTCTGAGCCTCGACCCTTCGTCGCATCGGGTGATGACCGGCGACAGTCCGCTGGACATGGGGCCGACGGAATTTAAATTATTGCACTTCTTTATGACCCATCCTGAGCGAGTGTACAGCCGCGAGCAGTTGCTGAACCACGTCTGGGGAACCAACGTCTATGTGGAAGACCGCACGGTGGACGTCCATATTCGCCGCCTGCGCAAAGCGCTGGAACACAGTGGCCATGATCGCATGGTGCAAACGGTTCGCGGCACGGGGTATCGTTTCTCCGCCCGTTTCTGAATTTTGACAGGAGTGTGACCCGTGCTGGAACGGCTGTCATGGAAAAGGCTGGCGCTGGAGCTCTTTTTAGCGTGTATTCCGGCCCTGATTCTGGGGGCGTTTGTGGGTCATCTGCCGTGGTTTTTACTGGCGGCAGTGACCGGTTTGCTGATCTGGCATTTCTGGAATTTGATGCGCCTGTCGTGGTGGTTGTGGGTGGATCGGAGCATGACTCCTCCGCCTGGACGCGGCAGCTGGGAGCCGCTGCTGTATGGTCTGCATCAGATGCAGATGCGTAATAAAAAGCGTCGACGCGAGCTGGGAAGCCTGATTAAACGCTTTCGCAGCGGGGCGGAATCGCTGCCGGATGCGGTTGTACTGACCACGGAAGAGGGGGCCATTTTCTGGTGTAATGGCCTGGCGCAGCAGATTTTAAACCTGCGCTGGCCGGACGACAGTGGCCAAAATATTCTCAACCTCCTGCGTTATCCCGAGTTCGCCAACTATCTGAAACAGCGTGATTTTTCTAAGCCACTCAACCTGGTGCTGAATAACGCTCGCCATCTGGAAATTCGCGTGATGCCTTACACCGATAAGCAGTGGCTGATGGTGGCGCGCGACGTGACGCAGATGCATCAGCTGGAAGGGGCGCGGCGGAACTTTTTCGCCAACGTCAGCCATGAACTGCGCACCCCGCTGACGGTGCTGCAGGGCTATCTGGAGATGATGCAGGAGCAGGTACTGGAGGGGGCGACGCGGGAAAAAGCCCTGCACACCATGCGAGAGCAAACTCAGCGTATGGAAGGGCTGGTGAAGCAGTTGCTGACGCTGTCGCGCATTGAAGCCGCGCCGGCGCTGGCGATGAATGACCGCATCGACGTGCCGATGATGCTGCGGGTGGTGGAGCGCGAGGCGCAAACTCTCAGCCAGGAGAAACAGACGCTGATCTTCACCGTTGACGAGCAGCTCAAGGTGCTGGGTAATGAGGAGCAACTGCGCAGCGCCATTTCCAATCTGGTCTATAACGCGGTGAACCACACCCCGCCGGGGACCGAAATTCGCGTCAGCTGGCAGCGGACCCCGCAGGGGGCGCTGTTCAGCGTCGAGGATAATGGGCCAGGCATTGCGCCAGAGCATATTCCCCGTTTGACCGAGCGTTTTTATCGGGTGGATAAAGCTCGCTCCCGGCAAACGGGGGGCAGCGGCCTGGGACTGGCGATCGTCAAACACGCGGTCAACCATCATGACAGCCGGCTGGAGATCGACAGCACGGTGGGCAAGGGAACCCGTTTTAGCTTCCTGCTCCCGGAACGATTAATTGCCAGAAACGACGCCTGATCGGCGTGCTGTCAGCTTATCTTGCCAATGACCAGCCCCGGCTGGTCATTTTCGTTGGCATCCCTTTTTTCCTCGCCTATTTAATGAACGCGTGCTGCTTTTTTGTTCGCATGATAAGCCACGGGTTTTCCATCAACATGGTAAATGATTCTGGTGTGAAACTGATAACCAGCATAATCATCTGCTTTTGCGATCGTGCCTTGCTTTAAAACGTTATAAGCGTTTAAATTGCGCCTGCGCAGTCGATGACAGACTGCTTTTGCGTGGTAATACCAAAAACAATTCTTTCCCACGCCGCTTCGGGAGCATATCTCGCTGAGTTTACCGGCAATGGCCGCTGTATCGTCCCTGAGAGGGGAGCGCGGTATTTTTCCATTTTTTACAACACCACATCCACAGGCAGTAATGAATTTATGACCCATCAGTTAAAATCTCGCGACATCATAGCGTTGGGCTTTATGACCTTCGCGTTGTTTGTTGGCGCAGGCAACATAATTTTCCCTCCGATGGTTGGCTTACAGGCGGGCGAGCACGTCTGGACAGCGGCGATCGGCTTCCTGATCACTGCGGTGGGTCTGCCGGTGCTGACGGTGGTGGCGCTGGCGAAAGTCGGCGGCGGCGTTGAAAGCCTGAGCACCCCGATTGGTAAAGTGGCGGGTATCCTGCTGGCGGTGGTGTGTTATCTCGCGGTGGGACCGCTGTTCGCGACCCCGCGCACCGCGACCGTCTCCTTTGAGGTCGGTATTGCGCCGCTGACCGGCGACGGCCCGCTGCCGCTGCTGATCTACAGCGTTATCTATTTCGCGCTGGTGATTCTGGTCTCCCTCTATCCGGGCAAACTGCTGGACACCGTGGGCAACTTCCTTGCGCCGCTGAAAATTATCGCCCTGATTGTGCTGGCGGTCGCGGCCATCATCTGGCCAGCGGGCCCGATCAGCGACGCGCTGGAAGCGTATCGTACGGCGCCATTCTCCAATGGCTTCGTCAACGGCTACCTGACCATGGATACCCTCGGCGCGATGGTGTTCGGGATCGTGATTGTCAATGCGGCACGCTCCCGCGGCGTCAGCGAAGCGCGTCTGTTGACCCGCTACACCGTCTGGGCTGGCCTGATGGCAGGCGTTGGCCTGACGCTGCTGTACCTGGCGTTGTTCCGTCTGGGTTCTGACAGCGCCACTCTCGTGGACCAGTCCGCCAACGGCGCGGCCATTCTGCACTCCTACGTGCAGCACACCTTCGGCGGGGCGGGCAGCTTCCTGCTGGCGGCGCTGATCTTCATCGCTTGTCTGGTGACGGCGGTGGGCCTGACCTGCGCCTGCGCCGAGTTCTTTGCCCAGTATCTGCCGTTCTCCTATCGCACGCTGGTCTTTATCCTTGGCCTGTTCTCGATGGCGGTCTCCAATCTGGGGCTGAGCCATCTGATTCAGGTGTCAATTCCGGTGCTGACCGCTATCTATCCGCCGTGTATCGCACTGGTTGTATTAAGCTTTACCCGCAGTTGGTGGCATAATTCGTCCCGCGTTATCGCGCCGGCCATGTTTATCAGTCTGATGTTTGGTATCATTGACGGGATTAAGTCATCGGCGTTTGCCGCGATTCTGCCGGCCTGGACCGCGCGTCTGCCGCTGGCGGAGCAGGGCCTGGCCTGGCTGATGCCCACCGCCGTGATGGTGTTCCTCGCGGTGATCTGGGATCGTGCAGCCGGACGTCAGGTGACTTCCAGCGCCCATTAACAGGCGTTAAGGAAAAGCGTTTAACCACGGGACTTCGGGTTCCGTGGTTTTTTATTTTTTGTGTTAAACGGCATTGAAAAACCACGATGGAAAGTAGTAACAAGCTTAAGCGCGGGCTAAGCACCCGGCATATCCGCTTTATGGCCCTGGGTTCCGCCATCGGCACCGGGCTTTTTTACGGCTCAGCCGACGCCATTAAGATGGCCGGACCCAGCGTGCTGTTGGCCTACATTATCGGTGGCGTCGCGGCATATATCATTATGCGGGCGCTCGGTGAGATGTCGGTGCATAACCCTGCCGCCAGCTCATTTTCCCGCTATGCCCAGGAAAACCTCGGCGGACTGGCGGGCTATATCACCGGCTGGACCTACTGCTTCGAAATCCTGATCGTCGCCATCGCCGACGTCACCGCCTTCGGTATCTACATGGGCGTCTGGTTCCCGACGGTACCGCACTGGATCTGGGTGCTCAGCGTGGTACTGATCATCTGCGCCGTCAACCTGATGAGCGTCAAGGTGTTTGGTGAGCTGGAGTTCTGGTTCTCGTTCTTCAAAGTGGCCACCATTATCATCATGATCCTCGCCGGGTTCGGCATTATTATCTGGGGGATCGGCAACGGCGGCCAGCCGACCGGCATTCATAACCTGTGGAGCAACGGCGGCTTCTTCAGCAACGGCTGGCTGGGGATGGTGATGTCGCTGCAGATGGTGATGTTCGCCTACGGCGGCATCGAAATCATCGGTATTACCGCCGGTGAGGCGAAAGACCCGGAGAAATCCATTCCGCGCGCGATCAACTCGGTGCCGATGCGTATTCTGGTGTTCTACGTCGGCACACTGTTCGTCATTATGTCCATCTATCCGTGGAATCAGGTGGGAACCGACGGCAGCCCCTTTGTCCTGACCTTCCAGCATCTGGGCATTACCTTCGCGGCCAGTATTCTTAACTTCGTGGTCCTGACAGCCTCCCTGTCGGCGATTAACTCCGACGTGTTCGGCGTGGGCCGTATGCTGCACGGTATGGCTGAGCAGGGCAGCGCGCCGAAGGTGTTCGCTAAAACGTCGCGCCGCGGTATTCCGTGGGTGACGGTGATGGTGATGACTATTGCGCTATTGTTTGCGGTGTATCTCAATTACATCATGCCGGAAAACGTCTTCCTGGTGATCGCCTCCCTGGCCACCTTCGCCACGGTGTGGGTGTGGATTATGATCCTGTTGTCACAGATTGCCTTCCGCCGCCGTCTGTCGCCCGAAGAGGTCAAGGCGCTGAAATTCAAAGTGCCCGGCGGAGTGGTGACCACGGTAGTCGGCCTGGTGTTCCTGGCCTTTATTATCGCCCTGATCGGCTATCATCCGGATACCCGTATCTCGCTGTATGTCGGTATGGCGTGGATCGGCCTGCTGCTGCTGGGCTGGGTCTTTAAGACCCGTCGCGATCGCCGTCTGGCGCAGGCACAGTAAATGCACCGCCCTGGTCAGCATCATGCGACCGGGGCGGCTTGCAGTCCCGCGTCCTCCCCCGTTATCCTCCCCCAAAAAATCCTGTGATGATGAGTTCTGCGCCTGACGGCTATGGCAAGGTGTGCCCATTCTGCACAATGAGGATTCACGATGTTGAAGGCATGGCACCTTCCGGTTGCACCCTTTATCAAGGTGCAACAGGACCGACTGTTTATTACCCTGTGGTTAAGCGGTGAGTCGCTGCCGCAGCGGATCACGCTGCGCGCGGAAGAGGATAACGAAGAGCTGTCGCTGCCGATGCAGCGGCTCCGTCAGGCGCCGCAGCCAGGCGTGGTGGCATGGCGCGGTGAAATCTCTCTCGCCAGCGGCCAGCCGCGCCGCCGCTACAGCTTTAAGCTGCTGTGGGCCGACCATCAGCGCTGGTTTACGCCACAAGGTTTCACCCGTTTCCCGCCGGCCAGGCTGGAACAGTTTGCCATTGACCTGCCGGACGCCGGCCCGCAGTGGGTGGCCGATCAGGTGTTCTATCAGATTTTCCCCGATCGCTTTGCCCGCAGCGCCGCGCGTGACGCCGACCAGGATGCGGTCTATTACCATCACGCGGCGGGACGGGAGATTGTGCGCAAGGCATGGGACGAACCGCTAACCGGTGAGGCGGGCGGGTCGACGTTCTACGGCGGCGATCTCGACGGCGTCAGCGAAAAACTTCCCTACCTGAAGCAACTCGGCGTCACCGCCCTCTATCTGAACCCGGTTTTCGCCGCCCCCAGCGTGCATAAATACGATACCGAGGATTATCGGCGCGTCGATCCGCAGTTTGGCGGCGACGCGGCGCTGCTCCGGCTGCGGCACAACACCCAGCGGGTGGGGATGCGCATGATCCTCGACGGGGTGTTCAACCATACCGGCGATTCCCATCCCTGGTTCGACCGACACCAACAGGGCTGCGGCGGCGCCGGCCATTATCCGGACTCCCCGTGGCGCGACTGGTTTACCTTCTCAGAGGAGGGGCAGGCGCACAACTGGCTGGGCTATGCCAGTCTGCCGAAGCTCGACTATCGCTCGACCAGCCTGGTCAACGAGATCTATGCCGGCGAGGACAGTATCGTACGCCACTGGCTGAAAGCGCCGTGGAGCATGGACGGCTGGCGTCTGGACGTGGTGCATATGCTGGGCGAAGGCGGCGGGGCGCGGAATAACCTGCAGCATATCGCCGGCATCACTCAGGCGGCAAAACAAACGCAGCCGGAAGCCTTTGTCTTTGGCGAACATTTTGGCGATGCGCGACAATGGCTGCAGGCGGATGCCGAAGATGCGGCGATGAACTATCGCGGCTTTACCTTCCCGATCTGGGGTTTCCTTGCCAATACCGATATCTCTTACGATCCGCAGAAGATAGACGCCCAGACCTGCATGGCGTGGATGGATAATTATCGCGCCGGGCTGTCGCATCAGCAGCAGCTGCGGATGTTCAACCAGCTCGACAGCCATGATACGGCGCGCTTTAAATCTCTCCTTGGTAAAGACGTAGCGCGCCTGCCGCTGGCGGTGGTGTGGCTGTTTAGCTGGCCGGGCGTACCGTGTATCTACTACGGCGACGAGGTGGGCGTGGATGGCAACAACGATCCGTTCTGCCGCAAACCGTTCCCGTGGGATCCGGCGCTGCAGGATACCCAACTGCTGGCGCTGTATCAGCGGATGGCGAAACTGCGTAAGGCCCAGCAGGCGCTGCGCTACGGCGGCTGTCAGGTGATTTACGCCGAGGATAACGTGGTGGTGTTTGTCCGGGTCTACAAACAGCAGCGCGTGCTGGTGGCGATTAACCGCGGGGAAGCCTGCGAGGTGGTTATCGAGGATTCGCCGCTGCTGAACGTGGCCGGGTGGACGCTGCTGGAAGGCGCCGGCGCCTTTCAGGACGGGGTGCTGACCCTTCCGGCCATCTCCGCCAGCGTCTGGTCCGGCCGTTAACGGTAGAGCTGGCTCAGCAGGTCGCCGCGGAGGAGCGCCTCCCGCCACCAGCGCTGAGCCAGCCCGTCATTCCCGCTGCGCCAGGCCATGTAGGTGATATCTTTTTCCCGCCAGCAGGCGACGCTTTTCTCCACCAGACTGCCTTTTTCCAGCCATGGGCGAGCGATATGGCGCGGCAGAAAGCCGCAGCCCAACCCGGCGCACAGCAGTTCGACTTTACTGGCGAAATCATCGACGCCGATTTGCGGCTGCTCGTCGAGGAGATTGCTGTTTAGCGGATGGCAATAACGGGCGCTGTCGCGGATCACGATGGCCCGATGTTGGCTGAGCTGTTTATTGGTCAGTGGCTCCTTCGCCTGAGCCAGCGGGTGAGCGGGGGCAACCACGAAAATGTTATCCAGCGCGCCGAGGGTTTGCCATGACCACTCTGCAGAGGTCGGGGGTTCATTGATGGCGCCGAGGATAATATCCGCGCCATGGTGGGTCAGCTCTTCCCACGAACCGGCGAGGGTGTGATGACTGAAGTTCAGGCGCGTCTGCGGATTTTGCGCATAAAACTCGGCGATCAGCGGTAGCAGGGCAGAAAAGGGAAACGAAGCATCGAGAGCGATCGCCAGCTCTCGCTCCCAGCCCGCGCTCAGCTGCTGCGCCTGCTTTTCCAGATCTCTGGCGGCGCTCAACAGCTGCCGTCCCTTCTCCAGCATCAGCCTACCGGTATCGGTAAACTTCGCCCGGTGGCCAGAGCGATCCAACAGCACAATATCCAGATCGCTCTCCAGCTTCTGGATCATATAGCTCAGGGCGGCGGGGGTTTTATACAGCGACTCCGCGGCGGTGGCGAAGGACCCGTGTCTGTCCAGGGCATCAAGGATCATGAGTACATCAAAATTCACACGCATGGGGGAGCTATCCATTAATTTATTTTCCCTTGTTGTACCTAAGCACAATAATCAATGCCAGTGAATAAATCAGAACAGTTTGGCGTAAAAATTTGATTAATGCGGATGCGAGCAAATCCTTGCTACGGGCAAAAAAATAAACCACAAAAAAACTTTAATAACTTGTTAGAAATAACTGGCTATACTCACCATGCTTTATCAGTCAGGATCCACACGACGCATTAACCATCATGTCATCTTTTTAACTAATTGATTAAGAAGGTATTTAATGTCTATTCGTGAACTGCTCGATCCCACTAATTCCGCACTTATCTTTATTGACCACCAGCCGCAGATGTCATTTGGCGTGGCGAATATCGATCGCCAGACCCTGAAAAATAACACCGTGGCGCTGGCGAAAGCGGGCAAAATTTTTAATGTGCCAGTGATTTATACCTCCGTAGAGACCAAAAGCTTCAGCGGTTATATCTGGCCGGAATTATTGGCCGTGCATCCTGACGTCAAGCCGATTGAACGTACCTCGATGAACTCCTGGGAAGACGACGCGTTTGTGGCGGCGGTGAAAGCGACCGGCCGTAAAAAGCTGGTGATTTCCGCCCTGTGGACCGAAGTCTGCCTGACCTTCCCGGCGTTGATGGCGCTGGAGGCGGGCTACGAGGTCTATGTGGTGACGGATACCTCCGGCGGCACCTCTGTCGACGCCCATGAGCGGTCTATTGACCGGATGGTGCAGGCGGGGGCGGTACCGGTGACCTGGCAACAGGTGCTGCTGGAGTACCAGCGCGACTGGTCGCGCAAAGCGACCTACGATGCGGTGATGGACCTCGTACGCGAACACAGCGGCGCCTACGGGATGGGCGTGGATTACGCTTATACCATGGTGCATGGCGCGCCGGAGCGTAAAGCGTAAATCACTTCATCCTTCAGGCTGCCTGATCTTCGGCTGCGTTTACCCGTCCCCGGTCGCTGACTTATCTCCGCTCAGGGGGACGTGCCGGCTTGCCGCCTCGACGTAGCATGAATGATGTTGTGTATGGTCATCTGTGGCTAATGGCGGGAACAATCCCGCCATTCCCCTGAAGCAAGGAACTCTCTATGGCGCAGCAAAAATCGGTGACCCTGGTCATCAGCCATCTGCTCGATCCGCAACACGGCCAGCGCTACGAGGAGTGGCTCGGTAAAATTATGCCCATTGCGGCCGAGTTTCCCGGCCATCTCGGCGCGAATGTGATCCGGCCCGCCGCAGGGCAGAATCTGTGGAGCGTCATAATCCGCTTCGATACCCTGGAGCACCTCTACGCCTGGACGCAGTCGGAAACCCGTCGGCAGCTGGTGGCAGAGATTGCGCCGTTGCTGACGGAAGGCGATCGGACGGAGGTGCGGACCGAGCCGGCCTTCTGGTTTACCCCGCCGACGGCGAACGTGCGCCAGCCGCGGCGCTGGAAACAATTTCTGATCACCCTGCTGGTGATTTTTCCCAGCACCAACCTGGTGCCTGCGGTCACCGGTATGCTGTTGCCGTCGCTCAAAGGGAGCCTGCTGCTGCACCTGATCAATGATGCCTGCGTGGTTGCGCTGGTGGTCTGGTTCTGGATGCCCATCGTGACCCGCCTGTTTGCTGGCTGGTTAAAGAAAAACTGAGTCAGCCTCCTCAAGGAGTGCGTTATGTCGCAAACTGCCACACTGATTCTGACCCACGGTCAGATTCATACCCTCGATCGCGCGAATCCCCTGGCGGAAGCCGTGGCCATCGCCGACGGAAAAATTGTTGCTACCGGAAGCCACGATCGGATCATGAGCTTTGCCGCCGAGGGGACGCAAATCGTCGATCTCAAAGGGCATACGGTGATCCCGGGCCTCAACGATTCTCACCTGCACCTGATCCGCGGCGGGTTGAACTACAACCTTGAGCTCCGCTGGGAGGGCGTTCCCTCGCTGGCCGATGCCCTGCGAATGCTTAAGGATCAGGCGGATCGCACACCCTCTCCGCAGTGGGTGCGGGTGGTCGGCGGCTGGAGCGAATTTCAGTTCGCTGAGCGGCGGATGCCGACCCTGGAAGAGCTGAACGACGCGGCGCCCGATACGCCGGTGTTTGTGCTGCATCTCTACGATCGCGCGCTGCTGAACCGCGCGGCGCTGAAAGCCGTGGGGTATACCAAAGAGACGCCGGATCCGGTGGGCGGAGAGATCGTCCGCGATAGCCGCGGCAACCCGACCGGGATGCTGATCGCCAAACCGAACGCCATGATCCTTTACGCCACGCTGGCCAAAGGGCCGAAGCTGCCGCTGGATCTGCAGGTGAACTCTACCCGCCAGTTTATGCGCGAGCTGAACCGACTGGGGCTGACCAGCGCCATCGACGCCGGGGGCGGCTTCCAGAACTATCCGGAAGATTACGAAATTATCGAACAGCTGCACGCGAAAGATCAGATGACTGTGCGCATCGCCTACAACCTGTTTACCCAGCGGCCGAAGCAGGAGCTGGAGGATTTCGAACGCTGGACCGATATGCTGAAGCCGGGGCAGGGGACCGACTTCTATCGCGCCAACGGCGCCGGCGAGATGCTGGTGTTCTCGGCGGCGGATTTTGAAGATTTCCTGCAGCCGCGGCCGGATCTGCCGCAAGGCATGGAGGATGAGCTGGAGCGGGTGGTGCGCCATCTGGTGGAGCATCGCTGGCCGTTCCGCCTGCATGCCACCTACGACGAGTCTATCAGCCGAATGCTGGACGTGTTTGAGAAGGTGAACCGCGATATCCCGTTTAATGGCCTGCACTGGTTCTTCGATCATGCCGAGACCATTACCGAGCGTAACATTGAGCGGGTGAAGGCGCTGGGGGGCGGTATTGCGGTGCAGCACCGGATGGCCTTCCAGGGCGAATATTTTGTCGATCGCTACGGTAAAGAGGCGGTGAAACATACCCCGCCGGTAGCGAAAATGCTGGAACTGGACGTGCCGGTGGGGCTGGGCACCGATGCCACCCGCGTCGCCAGCTATAACCCGTGGACCGCACTGTACTGGCTGGTCTCCGGGCGCACCGTTGGCGGGATGGCGATGTATGACGACGACAACCGCCTGCCGCGCGATGTCGCGCTGGAGCTGTGGACGGCGGGCAGCGCCTGGTTCTCCAGCGAGCAGGGCAAGAAAGGCCGTCTGGCCGCCGGTCAGCTTGCCGATCTGGTGGTGCTGTCGAAAGACTACTTCAGCGTCGCGGAAGAGGAGATCAAAGGCATTGAGTCCGTGTTAACGGTGGTTGATGGCAAAGTGGTGTACGCTGCCGGTCACTTTTCGCCGCTGGCGCCGCCGCCCATTCCGGTGCTACCGGAGTGGTCACCGGTGGTGAAGGTCCCGGGCCATTACCGTTCCGCTCCGCCGGCGGCGGCTAAAATCGGCGCCATGGTGCAGATGCACCAGTGCTGCGGCAGCTGCGGCGTTCACGGCCACCAACATGATATTGCGCGCAAGTCGTCGATTCCGGTCTCCGATGAGCAAGCTTTCTGGGGCGTGCTGGGCTGCTCCTGCTTTGCCTTCTGATACCCTGACGCCTCCGCCCCGGCAGCTTCGGGGCGGAGGTTTCAGCCGCAGGCCCGGCGTCAATAGCGCTGCTGTGAGCCAAAAAGCGCCATGCGGCGGGCAATCATCTCACGTACCGGCTGCAGTCCCTGGGTGATGACTTTCCGCGGATCGTTCACATCGTGCCCGGTATCGGCGGCAAAGATCGCTTTCACCTGCTGGCACCAGGCGTACATGTTTTCGGTATTGACGTTAATCTTGGCGGTGCCGCAGGCAATCGCCCGGCGCATATCCTCATCGGCAATACCGGTGCCGCCATGCAGCACCAGCGGGACCTTCACGCGCTCGGCAATGGCTTTCATCTCAGTAAATCCCAGCCGGGCTTTACCTTTATACAGACCATGGGTGGAACCCAGCGCGGCGGCGAGGCAATCCACCTGCGTTTCTGTCACCAGGGTGTAGCACTCTTCAGGATCGGCGTAAATGACCTCGGAGTTAACGATACCATCTTCACTGCCAGCGATGGTCCCCAGTTCGGCTTCCACGGAGATGCCCTTGCTGTGCGCCAGCGCCACCAGGTGGCGGGTGATGGTCAGGTTTTCCCTGAACGGCAGATGTGAACCATCAAACATAATGGAACTGAAGCCGGCAGCGATCGCGGCTTCGCAGGCCTCCTGGGTAGTGCCGTGATCCAGATGCAGAGCCACCGGAATATCAATATGTAAATAATCTATGGCATTCACCACAATATCATGAATACATTTTAGCCCGAGCATATGCTTAACCGTGCCGCCGGACACGCCCAAAATAACCGGTGAGCGGCACTGCTGGGCGGTGCTTAATACGGCGCCGACCCATTCCAGATTATTAATGTTGAACTGACCGACGGCGTAACCGTTCTTTAGGGCATGCTGAAGCATGTCCTTCATCGACACTAACATATTCACCTCTTGATATGTATTAAACGCAGTTATTCTTCAAAATATTGCTTTAAATTTCTCTCGTAGCTATTTAGCGAGTGGTGGACGACCGCCAGATCCGGCATCGATTCCCGTACCCCTTTTTTCTCAATAGAAATAGCGGCGGTCAGGCTGGCAAATAAAATAATATTATCTATATGCCACGAATAATGGACGCCATAGGTAAAGGCACCGTGAAAAACATCCCCGGCGCCGGTGGTATCAACGGCATTGCACAGCCAGGACGGGACGATCTGCAGCATACCGCTCTTTAAGAAGGCGCAGCCTTTTTCGCCAAGGGTGATAAACGCCTCGCCGCGGCAAATTTTATTCAGTTCAATCAGGGCCGCTTTAATGTCTGCTTCGGTGCTCAGTGAACGATAGCTCATATAATCGCGGGCAAAATGTTCGCTTACGACAAAATAGTCAGTCCAGGCCGCCAGTTTAATATTGCTGGCACGCAGTGAACCCCCGTCCATCACGACTTTGGCGTGGGGCAGTTTCTTGATTAAATATTCACTGATTTCTGCCTCATGGCCGTCAATTAAAATGGTGACCGGCTCCTCGCTGGCAATCAGCCGCTCGGCGAGGTCGTCCAGTTTGAGCTTTTGATCGTAGGTCAGGGAAGGTGGCGTTTGCATCTTGCGGGTAATAATCGTCCGCGAACCCGTTAAGCGATTGACCAGCACCGAGGCCAGCGGAGTGATCATGTCATCGGAAAAAACCACCTGGCTGGTATCCACGCCCGCTTCGGCAAACTCATCGATAATGCGCTGACCGTAAAGGTCCTGATGCAGATGACCAATGTAATAGACTTCCTCACCCCATAATCCCAGCAGCCATGCCGCATTGGCCGCTGGGCCGCCGCCGCTTTCTATAAAATCATGACAAAAGTTTTTGGTATTCTCCTGAGGCCATTCATTGAGAAAGAAAAACTGATCGAAACAAGCAAATCCAATGGACAAAATAGCCATAACCACTCCTGATTATTGGTCAGCGGCGGGAAGCCTGACCTCCCCGCCGGGAAAAATGACGTCGCTTATTCATTTTTCTGCTTCGCCGTGAGCTCCTCATAGCTGAGCGTATCGCCAACCACCCGTACGTGACGGAAACAGAAAGGCGCCAGCAGCGCGACGAGCAGCACCAGACAAATCAGGTAGATAGTGACCTGGCCAAACTGGGTGAAGGCGTTACCGATAATGATGCCCCATACCGCGAAGTCGAAATCGGCGAAGGTGCTGTTTTCAAACCCGAGGTTGCCGAGCGCCGGCAGCAGCATCGCCGGCAGGAAGGCGAGGAAGATCCCCCCGATAAAGGAGGCGATGATACATCCGCGCTTGCCGCCCAGCTTGTCGGCGAAGACGCCGGACGTGCCGCCGCAGAAGAAGTGCGGCACCATGCCGGGAATAATCAGCGCCATGCCCAGCCCGCCGAGCAAGAGCATCCCGACCAGCCCGCCCACGAAGGAGCTGATGAAACCCACCACCACGGCGGTGGGGCTAAAGGTGAAGAATACCGCGCAGTCAACGGCCGGGATGGAGTCCGGGATCAGCTTCTGGCTGATGCCCTGGAATGCCGGCACCAGATCGCCGAGGATCAGCCGCACACCGTTGTACACAATGGCCACGCCAACGGCGAACTGCAGGCCGGTCAGCACCGAGAAGATCAGCATGTTTTGGTCGGTGATGGTGCTCAGGTATGCCGATCCGGCGACAGCGCTGCAGACAAAGTAGATAACAAACATCACGATACCGGTGGTGACGGTGGTATCGCGCAGAAAGCCCCACTTTTCTGAAATTTCGGTATCCGCGAAGGAATTTGCCGGATTGCCGGTCCGGCTGGCGATCCATGCCGAGAGGTAGTAGCCGAGGGAGCCGAAATGACCCATGGCGATCCCACCGTCTTCCGTGACCTGCTTGGTGTAACGCTGACCAATCGCGGGGGAGATGGCCGACCATGACCCCAGCAGGAATCCGCCGATCAGGATCAACATCCAGCCATGGAACTCCGCCGCCTGCAGGACAGCGGAAAACAGGCAGGCGAGGAAGAACGAGTGATGGCCGGTCAGAAAGATATATTTATACTTGGTACAGCGGGCGATAATCAGGTTGAAAATAAAGCCTAACAGCAAAATACTCATGGTTTCCACGCCCAGCATCTTCTGGGCGACGGAGACAATGGCTTCATTGTTTGGAATAACGCCGCGGATATTAAACCCGGCCTCGATAATACCGCCCAGCGGGTTGAGATTGGCAACGATAACGCCTGCGCCAGCGCTCAACATTAAATAGCCTAGAATCGGTTTTAATGTGCCGGTAAGGAGTTTGTTACCGGGGGAGCGCAGCGCCACTAAACCGACAAAAGCAATCAGCCCCATTAAAAAAGCAGGTTGACTGAATATTTCCGCTAAGAAACTAAGAATAGCCTGCATGGTCGTTCCCTCTATGTTAATTAAGAGTGATTCGCCGCAATTTTGGTCAGCGCGTCGGTAATATCCTCGGCGATTTTCGCTTTATGGACGTAGCTGCGAATGATGGCGACATGACAGTGGGCTGGAAATTGATTTGCCAGTTCTTTGATCGTGACGTAAAGGTCGGCTTTTTCGCCGACGGCGTTAGCAAAATCGACCGAGGCGACGTCTGCTTTGATACCTAATTCTTCACAGATCTTTTTGACATTATTCGCAGCCATCAATGAACTGCCAATACCGTTACCACAAACTGTTCTGATAACTAACATAATGACTACTCCATTTGTTTTTGGATGAAATGTAAGACTGAATTCACGTCATTTTCCTGCTGAAGGAAGGTCACAATATCTGACTCGATCAGCGAGGCTATCAGTTGGATCATTTTGATATGACTGTCAGCGTCCGCGCCGGCGATAGCGATGATCACGGTAACCGGATCGAACTCATCGTGGCCGAAGGAGATTGGCGTGGCGGTGGTGACAAGCGAAAATCCGGTTTGCAATGCCCCTTTTTCCGGCCGGGCGTGCGGCATGGCAATCCCGTCGTCTATGACGATAGCAGCGCCGAAATCTTCATATACCGTCAGCATCTCGTTGACATATTCGGCGCTGCAAATCTGACGCCTGGCGAGTAATGAACCCGCCAGTTCGATGGCCTCTTCCGCACGGGAAATATTCTGCTTAAGGGCGATTAACGACGGGTCAAAAATAATTTCCATCCTCAGCTCCTGAACGTATTCCTGTTCCTGAGTAAAATCATGACTAAATACATTGATGAAAATGATGGATGAGATCACATCCGGGGTTTTAAATATTGATGGGGATCACATCGACGGCAAAGTACCGGCAGAAAACGATATAAATAATTTATGTATTTTTCAGTGGGTTATGAAGGCTTTGTATTTTGACGCTGAAATTTGACAGAGAAAAAGTGAGAGGTAGGGCGAATTTTTTCGGCAGAAGTGTATCTCTGGTCACAAATATCGGCGGGTCATTTTCTTAAATTTTGACACTGCTAACAAAAAAGGCCCGCCTGAGCGAGCCTTTTATTAAAACGCCTGCCGATTACAGGCTGGAGACGTTTTCGGTCAGGTATTTTGCTACGCCTTCCGGAGAAGCAGCCATACCTTCTTTTCCTTTTTCCCACTGCGCCGGGCAGACTTCGCCGTGCTCTTCGTGGAACTGCAGCGCGTCAACCATACGCAGCATTTCGTCGATGTTACGGCCCAGCGGCAGGTCGTTAACCACCTGGTGGCGTACCACGCCGTTAGCGTCGATCAGGAAAGAGCCGCGCAGCGCTACGCCTTCGTCCGGATGCTCGATACCGTAAGCTTTCTGGATTTCACGTTTGATGTCAGCAACCATCGCGTATTTAACCGGGCCGATACCGCCCTGGTCTACCGGGGTGTTACGCCATGCGTTGTGAACGAACTCGGAATCGAAGGAAACGCCAACCACTTCCACGCCGCGTTTCTGGAATTCTTCGTAACGTTTGTCGAACGCGATCAGCTCAGACGGGCAAACGAAGGTGAAGTCCATCGGCCAGAAGAACAGAACGGTAGGTTTACCGTTGGTGTGCTGTTTGAAATTGAATTTCTCAACGATCTCACCATTACCCAGCACAGCGGCTGCAGTAAAATCCGGCGCTTGACGAGTGACCAGAACCATTTGATTCTCCTGTAATTACTAAGGTTATTTGGAACGCAACGCGGGCAAGTATAGAGCCTGGCCGGTAATAACACAAAGAGGCGCTAACAATCGTTCAGCCAGCTTTTACCTATCAATGATGCAACGATTACAGTTGTTTGTTTTCTGCCAGGCGCATCATTTGCGGATAAAAGCGCCAGAACTGCCCCTCCAGCTGGTCGTAGTGGGTATCCAGATCCTGCCAGGAATCGCGTAGGGCGTCGAGACGCGGACGGCGGCTGGCCATGCCGTTAAGCACGCGCTGAATAAAATCCATCTCCTGATAGCGCTCCAGCCAGCGCTCCGACCACAGGTACTGATTCAGATTGACGAAGCGTGGCGGCGAGTCAGGCAGGATGGGGACGATCTGCTGCTCGGCGTAGCGCACGAACTCGTCCAGCGGCAGGTCAGGGGAGAGCTGCGCCCAGTGCTGCGACAGGAAATGATCCCACATGACATCGAGGGTGATGGGGGCGACGCGACGGGTTTGCGGGCGAAACCACTCCCGCGCCTCTTTGACTTCCGCCAGGTTGTCAGTCATCACGTCAATCCGGCGATGCATATAGATGCCGTCGATGATCTCCGCCGGATAGTCGCCCTGCGGGTTGCCGCGCACAAAATCGGCCATCAGGTTGCCGGGCAGCGAGCTGTCGGCGAGATGGGCGAGGTGCAGGTGGGCGAGAAAATTCATAAAACGACATCCTTTAAATACGAGCGGGCAGGTGGAATCTCCGATGTTGCGCTGAACGGCGCCTCGGTGTCCGCATGGCATGCTGCCTGGCTGCGCGCGGCACCTTTGCCACCGGTAAGGCATTCGGTTGCCGCATGGCGGCATTCGGAATGATTTGGAATATAGATTATGTCATTCATCCGGAGGGGTAAAGGTTGCAGGCGGAACGCCCCGGCACTAGACTACCCGCCTCTTTATTCAGTCTGAGTTACCGTCATGCGCGTTACCGATTTTGCTTTTGAACTACCCGAATCTCTGATCGCCCACTATCCGATGCCTGAGCGCAGCAGCTGCCGCCTGCTCTCCCTGGACGGGCCGACGGGCGCGCTGACGCATGGCACCTTCACCGACATCCTCGATAAGCTCAATCCCGGCGATCTGCTGGTGTTTAACAACACCCGGGTGATCCCGGCGCGTCTGTTCGGCCGTAAGGCCAGCGGCGGCAAGATTGAAGTGCTGGTGGAGCGGATGCTGGATGATAAGCGCATACTGGCCCATATTCGCGCCTCAAAAGCGCCGAAGCCGGGCGCCGAGCTGCTGCTGGGCGATGACGAGAGCATTAAGGCCACGATGCTGGCGCGTCATGGCGCGCTGTTTGAAGTGGAATTTAACGACGAGCGTCCGGTGCTGGAGATCCTCAACGGGATCGGCCATATGCCGCTGCCGCCCTACATTGACCGCCCGGACGAAGACGCTGATCGCGAACTCTATCAAACCGTCTACGGCACCAGGCCGGGCGCGGTAGCCGCCCCGACCGCCGGTCTGCACTTCGACGAACCGCTGCTGGACAAACTGCGCGCCAAAGGCGTTGAGATGGCGTTTGTCACCCTGCACGTGGGGGCGGGGACTTTCCAGCCGGTGCGCGTCGACAGCATTGAAGAGCACACCATGCACTCTGAATATGCGGAAGTGCCGCAGGAGGTGGTCGATGCGGTGCTGGCGGCGAAAGCGCGCGGCAACCGCGTGATTGCGGTAGGCACCACCTCGGTACGCTCGCTGGAGAGCGCGGCGCAGGCGGCGAAAGACGCCCTGATCGCGCCGTTCTTCGACGATACGCAGATTTTCATCTACCCGGGTTATCAGTACCAGGTGATCGATGCGCTGGTAACCAACTTCCATCTCCCTGAATCCACACTGATTATGCTGGTGTCGGCGTTTGCGGGTTATCAGCACACCATGAACGCCTATAAGGTGGCGGTGGAGCAGAAATATCGCTTTTTTAGCTACGGGGATGCGATGTTTATCACGTACAATCCGCAGGCTATTTCTGAGCGTCCCTGACAAGGCCGGCCCGCCGGCGTTTTGGACGCCATGACGCATTTTTTAGCCACGGAATCATTCCGTGGCGAGTATGAAAACGTCGGACTGTTTTTCTGACGCAGGAGCAAGCATGAAATTTGAACTGGATACCACCGACGGTCGCGCCCGCCGCGGTCGCCTGGTGTTTGAGCGCGGCGTGGTGGAAACACCGGCCTTTATGCCCGTTGGCACCTACGGCACCGTCAAAGGGATGACGCCGGAAGAAGTGGAAGCCACCGGCGCGCAGATTATTCTCGGCAACACCTTCCACCTGTGGCTGCGCCCGGGTCAGGAGATCATGAAGCTGCATGGCGATCTGCACGATTTTATGCAGTGGAAAGGACCGATCCTTACCGACTCCGGCGGCTTCCAGGTGTTCAGCCTTGGCGATATCCGTAAGATCACCGAGCAGGGCGTCCATTTCCGCAACCCGATCAACGGCGATCCGATTTTCCTCGATCCGGAAAAATCGATGGAGATTCAATACGATCTCGGTTCCGACATCGTGATGATCTTCGACGAATGTACGCCGTACCCGGCAGACTGGGATTACGCCAAGCGCTCGATGGAAATGTCTCTGCGCTGGGCCAAGCGCAGCCGTGACCGTTTCGATAGCCTTGGCAATAAAAATGCGCTGTTCGGCATCATTCAGGGCAGCGTTTACGAAGATTTACGTGATATCTCGGTGAAAGGTCTGGTAGAGATTGGCTTTGATGGCTACGCTGTCGGCGGTTTGGCGGTCGGTGAGCCGAAGGAAGACATGCACCGTATTCTGGAGCACGTCTGCCCGCAGATCCCGGCCGATAAACCACGATACCTGATGGGCGTCGGGAAGCCGGAAGATCTGGTGGAAGGGGTACGTCGCGGTATCGATATGTTCGACTGCGTCATGCCGACGCGCAACGCGCGTAACGGCCACCTGTTCGTCACCGACGGCGTGGTGAAAATCCGCAACGCGAAGCACAAAAGCGATACCGCACCGCTGGACGCCGAGTGTGATTGCTATACATGTCGCAATTATTCACGCGCTTACTTGCATCACCTCGACCGTTGCAACGAAATATTGGGCGCGCGTCTCAATACCATTCATAACCTGCGCTACTATCAGCGTTTAATGGCTGGTTTACGCAAGGCTATCGAAGAGGGTAAATTAGAGAGCTTCGTGACCGATTTTTACCAACGTCAGGGGCGCACCGTGCCTCCTTTGAACGTTGATTAATTTTAATAATGAGGGAATTTCAATGAGCTTTTTTATTTCTGATGCGGTAGCGGCAACGGGTGCACCGGCGCAGGGCAGCCCGATGTCTCTGATTCTGATGCTGGTGGTGTTCGGTCTGATTTTTTACTTCATGATCCTGCGCCCACAGCAGAAGCGCACCAAGGAACACAAGAACCTGATGAACTCCATCGCCAAAGGTGATGAAGTGCTGACCAACGGCGGTCTGGTCGGTCGCGTGACCAAAGTAGCGGAAACTGGCTACATTGCTATCGCGCTGAACGATACCACTGAAGTGGTTATCAAACGTGACTTCGTTGCTGCCGTTCTGCCGAAAGGCACCATGAAGGCGCTGTAATCTAACTTTTCCCAAAGGGAACTGCCGTGTTAAACCGTTATCCTTTGTGGAAGTACGTCATGCTGGTCGTCGTCATTGTCGTCGGCCTGATCTATGCGCTTCCCAACCTGTATGGTGAGGATCCGGCTGTTCAAATCACTGGCGCGCGCGGCGTCGCCGCCAGTGAGCAAACGCTGATCCAGGTCCAGAAAACTTTACAAGAAGAAAAAATAACCGCGAAGTCTGTGGCACTGGAAGAGGGCGCTATTCTTGCGCGCTTCGACACCACTGATACCCAGCTGCGTGCGCGTGAAGCGCTGCTTACCGTGCTGGGTGACAAATACGTCGTGGCGCTAAACCTTGCTCCGGCAACCCCACGCTGGCTGGCGGCACTCTATGCCGAGCCAATGAAGCTGGGTCTTGATCTGCGCGGCGGCGTGCACTTCCTGATGGAAGTCGACATGGACACCGCGTTAGGCAAACTGCAGGAACAGAACATCGACAGCCTGCGCAGCGAACTGCGTGACAAAGGCATTCCTTACGCGACCGTGCGCAAGGAAGACAACTATGGTCTGAGCATCGTCTTCCGCGACAGCGCGGCGCGCGACCAGGCTATCTCTTATCTCAGCCCTCGCCATCGCGATCTGGTGATTTCCTCTCAGGGTGACAACAGCCTGAAAGCGGTGATGACCGATGAGCGCCTGAAAGAAGCCCGTGAGTACGCGGTTCAGCAGAACATTAACATTCTGCGTAACCGTGTGAACCAGCTGGGCGTCGCCGAACCGCTGGTTCAGCGTCAGGGTGCTGACCGCATCGTGGTTGAGCTGCCGGGTATCCAGGATACCGCGCGGGCGAAAGAGATCCTTGGCGCAACCGCGACCCTCGAGTTCCGTCTGGTCAATACCAACGTGGACCAGTCCGCCGCTGCCTCTGGCCGCGTGCCGGGCGACTCGGAAGTGAAAGAGACGCGTGAAGGCCAGCCGGTGGTGCTGTACAAGCGAGTGATCCTGACCGGTGACCATATCACCGACTCGACCTCCAGCATGGATGAGTACAACCAGCCGCAGGTCAACATCTCGCTGGACAGCGCGGGCGGTAATATCATGTCTAACTTCACCAAGGACAATATCGGTAAGCCGATGGCGACCCTGTTCGTGGAGTATAAAGACAGCGGTAAGAAAGACGCTAACGGTCGCGCTATCCTGGCGAAAGAGGAAGAGGTGATTAACATCGCCAACATCCAGTCGCGTCTGGGTAACAGCTTCCGTATCACCGGTATCAGCAACCCGAACGAAGCACGCCAGCTGTCGCTGCTGCTGCGTGCCGGCGCGCTGATTGCCCCGATTCAGATCGTCGAAGAGCGGACTATCGGCCCAACCCTTGGTATGCAGAACATCAAGCAGGGTCTGGAAGCCTGTCTGGCCGGCCTGGTGGTCTCTATCCTGTTCATGATCCTCTTCTATAAGAAGTTCGGTCTGATTGCGACCTCGGCGCTGATTGCCAACCTGGTGCTGATTGTCGGCATTATGTCCCTGATCCCGGGGGCGACGCTGACCATGCCGGGCATCGCGGGTATCGTGTTAACTCTTGCGGTGGCGGTCGATGCTAACGTTCTGATCAACGAGCGTATCAAAGAAGAGCTGAGCAACGGGCGTACCGTTCAGCAGGCGATTGACGAAGGTTATCGCGGCGCGTTCAGCTCGATCTTCGACGCCAACGTGACGACGCTTATCAAAGTGATCATCCTGTACGCGGTCGGTACCGGTGCCATTAAAGGGTTTGCGATTACCACCGGTATCGGTATCGCGACCTCAATGTTTACCGCTATCGTCGGCACCCGTGCCATCGTGAACCTGCTGTACGGCGGCAAGCGCGTTAAAAAGCTGTCTATCTGAGGAGTGCGTTGTGGCACAGGAATATACTGTTGAACAATTGAACCACGGCCGTAAAGTCTGGGACTTTATGCGCTGGGACTACTGGGCCTTCGGCATTTCAGGTTTTCTGCTGATTGTGTCGATCGCCATCATCGGCGTCCGCGGCTTTAACTGGGGGCTCGATTTCACCGGCGGTACGGTGATCGAGATTACCCTTGAGAAGCCGGTCGATCTGGACCAGATGCGCGACTCCCTGCAGAAAGCGGGCTTTGAAGAGCCGCAGGTGCAGAACTTTGGCAGCAGCCGCGACATCATGGTACGTATGCCGCCGGTGCATGACGCCAACGTCAGCCAGGAACTGGGCAGCAAGGTCGTGACTGTGATTAACGAATCGACCAGCCAGAATGCGGCGGTGAAGCGAATTGAGTTTGTCGGCCCGAGCGTCGGCGCGGACCTCGCGCAAACTGGCGCCCTGGCGCTGATTGCCGCGCTGGTCTGTATCCTGATCTACGTCGGCTTCCGCTTCGAATGGCGTCTGGCTGCCGGGGTGGTTATCGCCCTGGCGCACGATGTGGTGATCACCATGGGCGTACTGTCGCTGTTCCATATCGAGATCGACCTGACCATTGTGGCCTCGTTGATGTCGGTTATCGGCTACTCGCTGAACGACAGTATTGTGGTATCGGACCGTATCCGTGAAAACTTCCGTAAGATCCGCCGCGGTACGCCGTACGAGATCTTCAACGTGTCGTTGACCCAGACGCTGCACCGTACCTTGATCACCTCCGGGACCACCCTGATGGTGATCCTGATGCTGTTCCTGTTCGGCGGCCCGATTCTGGAAGGCTTCTCGCTGACCATGCTGATCGGTGTCTCCATCGGTACGGCTTCCTCTATCTACGTCGCCTCTGCGCTGGCGTTGAAACTGGGTATGAAGCGCGAGCATCTGCTGCAGCAGAAGGTCGAAAAAGAAGGGGCGGACCAGCCGTCTATTCTGCCGTAATCCGGTTCAGTTGAGATAAAGCCATCCCGGCCCAGGCGGCCGGGATTTTTTTTGTCCGCGATAAAACCTGCTGACAGTATGCTGTCAGGAGCCCTCCCATACACTCCTTCTGAACTCACTAACGAGCAGGAGGAAGTATGAATAACGTCATTAACTGGTTTGAAATTCCGGTCGTCGATATGGATCGCGCCGTCGCGTTTTATGAGCCGGTGATGCAGGTGACGCTACGTCGCGAAACCATGGACTGCGCCGAGCTGGCGGTGTTCCCGCATCAGGATCCGGCCCCCGGCGGCGCGCTGGCCAAATTTGAGGGTATCGCCCCTTCAGCGCAGGGCGCTATTATTTATCTGCATACAGACCATCTTGCCGCCACCCTGGACCGCATTGCCTCGGCGGGTGGGGCGTGTGTTTTCGGGCCGCTGACGCTGCCGAATGATATTGGCACCATCGCGCTGTTTACTGACAGCGAGGGCAACCGCGTCGGCCTGCACCAGCCGGCTTAACCTAAACGTTTTGTGAAGTGAGACATGACCCGACGCGCCGACCGTTTATTTCAGATTGTGCAGATCCTGCGCGGCAGGCGGCTCACTACCGCCGCGCTGCTGGCGGAGCGGTTGGGCGTGTCGGAGCGCACCGTGTATCGCGATATTCGCGATCTCTCCCTCTCCGGCGTGCCGGTGGAGGGCGAGGCGGGGAGTGGTTATCGCCTGCTGGCGGGCTACGATCTGCCGCCGCTGATGCTGACCACCAAAGAATCCGAAGCGCTGATCGCCGCGATTCGGTTGCTGAAAACCTGGGGCGGTGAGGCGCTGTCGCAATCGCTGGAATCCGCCCAGGAGAAGATGCTGGCGATCCTGCCGGAGGCGCGCCGGCGCCAGGCGGAGCAGACCCGCCTGTTTGCCCCCGATCTCGGCGCCCATCGTTATGCCAAAACCTATTTTGACGTCATTCATCAGGCGGTCTCCGGCCAGCAGGTGCTGCAGTTGCGCTATCAGGATGAGTCTGGCCGGGTAACCGAGCGCGACGTGCTGCCGCTGGGGCTGTTTTTCTGGGGGGAGCGCTGGCTGCTGGTGGCCTGGTGCGAGCTGCGTAATGATTATCGTAACTTTCGCCTCGACCGTTGTCTGGCGGTCAGGGCGACCGAGCGTCGATTCAGCGAGTGTGCCGATCGCTCGTTAAGCGATTTTCTGCGCAAAGTGCGGTGCGACGTGTGGGAGAAATAAAAACGCCCGGCTGGCCCGGGCGCTGTCTTGCTGTATCCGCAATTAGAAGTTGTAACCGACCACGAAGTAACCACCCCAGCCGGTCGAGCGGACGCTGAAATCGCCATCGCCGAAGTTCAGCTTGGCATCGTCAGCCCACTGACCGCCGTTATGGAAGTAACGGGCCACCACCGAGTAGTGCCAGTGCGCGTAGTTCAACGCCAGGATGTGGCTGGAGGCGATGGAGTTGCTGGTGCGCGCGTGCTTCCCGTTCAGATCGTAGAAGTTGTCATCGCCGAGATCAGAACCCCAGTCGAAGTTGGTGAAACCGATGTAGCTCAGCGAGCCGCCCCACAGGTCGGTCAGCGGCACGAAGTATTTCACTTTGAAGCGGTAGCCGTCCCACTCGTTTTCGTTGGACGCGCCGTAGTTCTGCCACTGGTATTTGGCGTAGACGTTCAGCGACAGGCTCATCGGCAGGCCGGTATCGATATCGGTACCCAGACCCATATACCAAGTGCTCTGCTCCTGAGAGTCGTTACGGCCCATATCGTAGATATAGTTGTTCGCGAAGTACCACTCTTTGAACGGCCCGAAGCTCAGATCGGTATTGGTCAGCTTATCGATAGAGAAACGCGGTTCGATCTCCATAAACAGCGGCGAGCCGTTGTTCCAGATACCTTTTGCCGTGCTGTTGCCGCCGAAGAATACCGGGGCATCGATATAGCCGTAGAAATCAAACCAGTCTTTTTTGGCGAACGCTTCATATTCCAGGTAGGTATCGTTACGGATCTGCGGTCCAAAACGGGTGTGGTAGCTGCCCACCACGTTAACACTCTGGTGCCACCAGTCAGACAGGTACTGCGGTTTATCGTTTTCTGCCGCGCCCGCAGTAAAAGAAGTGGAGAGCGCCACAACCGCACCCGCTGCCAGTAATGTTTTTTTCATAGTAATGCCACTGTTTAAATTGAGCCTGAAGGCGTTAAAAGAAGTGCCGAAGCGTTTCTAAATATTTCGTCTTTCTGTGGGGGTCTATTATAGGAATCATTGCTCACAAAAATACGTGTTGTTTCACATAACCAGAACATGCGTAATCGATTGCGTTCACGATTCTATGCATTTCTTGACAAAATGCTACTGAAAATCGCCATACAGAACGATTTCTAATGAACTCTTGTGAAAAGTTGTAAGTGGATAAGAAAGACGGGGCTGGAGGTAGCCGGGCGGGGCAGGGCCCGGCGTGAAGATTTACTGTGCGGCGGCGGGCTGGATATCGTGGACGCGAATAAACCCGACTTTGTCGGGCGTCACGTTCAGACGCAACGGGATATCCACATCGCTGGGGGCGAGGATGCTGGCCGGGGCGCTAATCAGCTGATCCTGAACATTGACTTCCTGATAGCTGTGGGTGGTGCCGGTGATCTGCCCGGAGGCGACGGTGGCGGTAAAGGCCGGCAGCGGATCGTTGGATTCACCCTGAATGCGTAAAGTCAGGCGTGACCCGTCGCCGTCCGGCGTAATGCTGCCCACCGACATGCGCAGGGTGCCGATCTGGCTCTCCAGCCGCGCCGGGGTTTTGGCCTCCGGCAGCAGATAGACGCCGCGGGTGGATTTGGCGTTCAGCGCGTTTTGTTGGGTGATTTTGATCGTTTGCTGGTTGAGCTGGGTCATCTCCTGGCTCAGGGTACTCACGCTCTGGTGCATCTGGCGGATTTCGCTTTGCTGGGCGCAGGCGGTCAGGGTAAACAGGCTGCCCGCGATGGCGAGTTTCAGGTAACGTCTTGTCATGGTCAGGATTCCGTTTGCAGAGGATGCTTAATGGTAGCCAAACCGCCTGCCACTCTCATAGATCCTTTGTCTCAAAAGCTCTTTCTTTGTAGTCAGGTCACTTCGCGGTAAACTACCCTTCAGTTTAACTACCTGTCAGGACGCGCTATGCATTGCCCTTTCTGTTTCGCCGTGGATACCAAAGTGATCGACTCTCGTCTGGTGGGGGAAGGCTCTTCCGTGCGTCGCCGTCGGCAGTGCCTGGTCTGTAATGAACGCTTTACCACCTTCGAAGTGGCGGAGCTGGTGATGCCCCGGGTGGTGAAGAGTAACGATGTGCGTGAACCCTTCAACGAAGACAAGCTGCGCAGCGGGATGCTGAAAGCGCTGGAGAAACGTCCGGTTAGCGCCGATGACGTGGAAATGGCGGTCAACCATATCAAAACCCATCTGCGCGGCACCGGCGAGCGCGAAGTGGCCAGCAAAATGATTGGCAATCTGGTGATGGAGCAGCTGAAAAAGCTGGATAAAGTCGCCTATATTCGCTTTGCGTCGGTCTATCGCAGCTTTGAAGACATCAAAGAATTCGGCGAAGAGATCGCCCGCTTACAGGACTAAGCCATGCAGGACGAAATGTACATGGCGCGAGCGCTGAAGCTTGCCGCGCGCGGACGCTTTACCACCCATCCTAACCCTAATGTCGGCTGCGTCATTGTGAAAGACGGCGAGATCGTCGGCGAGGGCTTTCACTATCGCGCCGGCGAGCCGCACGCCGAAGTGCACGCGCTCCGCATGGCCGGCGAAAAGGCGCAGGGCGCCACCGCCTACGTCACCCTTGAGCCCTGCAGCCACCATGGCCGTACGCCGCCGTGCTGCGATGCGCTGATCGCCGCCGGCGTTAGCCGCGTGGTCGCTGCGATGCAAGACCCAAACCCGCAGGTGGCGGGGCGCGGTCTGTATCGTCTGCAGCAGGCCGGTATTGACGTCAGCCACGGGCTGATGATGAACGAAGCGGAAGCGCTGAATAAGGGCTTCCTGAAGCGGATGCGCACCGGTTTTCCCTGGGTGCAGCTGAAGCTGGGCGCCTCGCTGGACGGCCGCACGGCGATGGCCAGCGGTGAAAGCCAGTGGATCACCTCCCCGCAGGCGCGACGCGACGTGCAGCGTCTGCGCGCCCAAAGTCATGCCATCCTCACCAGCAGCGCCACCGTGCTGGCGGACGATCCTGCGCTGACCGTGCGCTGGCAGGAGCTGAGCGCGGATACTCAGGCGCTGTATCCCGAAGAGAATTTGCGCCAACCGCTGCGCGTCGTCATCGACAGTCAGAACCGCGTCACGCCTGAGCACCGTATTGTGCAGCAGGCAGGAGAAACGCTGTTTGCCCGCCTGCGTGCGGATGAGCGCCAGTGGCCGGAAAGCGTTCGTACGCTGCTGGTGCCGGAACATAACGGCCATCTCGATCTGGTGTTGCTGATGATGCTGCTTGGCAAACAGCAGGTGAACAGCGTCTGGGTGGAGGCGGGAGCGACGCTTGCCGGGGCGCTGCTGCAGGCTGGCCTTGTCGACGAGCTTATCGTCTATATTGCGCCTAAACTGTTAGGCAATGCGGCGCGTGGATTATGCGCGCTGCCGGGGCTTGAAGAACTGAGCCAGGCACCCCATTTCAAATTCAATGAGATACGTCAGGTTGGCCCGGATGTCTGCCTGCATTTAACCACTGCGTGAGGCTTTCCTGATTATTAGGAAGCAGCGCTCAGAATAATATGATAAAATCCGCCCCCCTTGCGGGGCACATGAACCCGAAGGAAGAGTATGAACATTATTGAAGCTAACGTTGCTACCCCGGACGCTCGCGTCGCCATCACCATTGCGCGTTTCAACAACTTTATCAATGACAGCCTGCTGGAAGGTGCGATTGACGCCCTGAAACGCATTGGTCAGGTAAAAGATGAAAACATCACCGTTGTTTGGGTTCCAGGCGCGTATGAGCTGCCGCTGGCGGCTGGCGCACTGGCGAAAACCGGTAAATATGACGCGGTGATCGCGCTGGGTACGGTGATCCGCGGCGGTACTGCCCACTTTGAATATGTGGCTGGCGGTGCCAGCAATGGCCTGGCGCATGTCGCTCAGGACAGCGAAATCCCGGTAGCCTTTGGTGTTCTGACCACTGAAAGTATTGAACAAGCCATCGAGCGCGCTGGCACCAAAGCCGGTAACAAAGGCGCAGAAGCTGCGCTGACCGCGCTGGAAATGATTAACGTATTGAAAGCCATCAAGGCCTGATTTTTGTAAGGGGAATTCCGTGAAACCTGCTGCTCGTCGCCGCGCCCGTGAGTGTGCCGTCCAGGCGCTCTACTCCTGGCAGTTGTCCCACAACGACATCGCTGATGTCGAATACCAGTTCCTGGCGGAACAGGACGTAAAAGATGTAGATGTTCTGTATTTCCGTGAACTGCTGTCCGGAGTGGCGACTAACAGCGCGTACCTCGACGGCCTGATGAAGCCCTACCTGTCCCGTCAGCTGGAAGAGCTGGGCCAGGTGGAAAAAGCGGTGCTGCGTATCGCGCTGTTTGAGCTGTCCAAACGTGACGACGTACCGTATAAAGTGGCCATCAATGAAGCTATCGAACTGGCGAAAACCTTCGGCGCTGAAGATAGCCATAAGTTCGTCAACGGCGTGCTGGACAAAGCGGCTCCGGTAATTCGTCCCCGCAAAAAGTAAACGCCAGGCCGGGCTTTGCAGGATCTGATCCCGCGAACCCGGCCTTATTTTTTTCTTTGCTGAGGCATAACGTATGGCATGCGGCGAATTTTCCCTGATTGCCCGTTATTTTGATCGCGTTAAAAGCGCCCGCCTTGATGTTGAAACCGGCATCGGCGATGACTGCGCGCTCCTGAATATCCCCGAGAAAAAAACGCTGGCAATCAGCACCGACACCCTGGTGGCGGGCAATCACTTCTTACCCGATATCGACCCTGCCGACCTCGCTTATAAAGCGCTGGCGGTGAACCTGAGCGACCTCGCGGCGATGGGCGCGGAACCGGCGTGGCTCACGCTGGCGCTGACTTTGCCAGAGGTGGATGAAACCTGGCTGGAAGCCTTTAGCGACAGCCTGTTTGTCCAGCTGGACTATTACGATATGCAGCTGATTGGCGGTGATACCACCCGTGGCCCGCTCGCCATGACGCTGGGTATTCACGGCTTTGTGCCGCCAGGGCGCGCCATGAAACGCGCTGGCGCGAAGCCAGGAGACTGGATCTATGTCACCGGCACCCCGGGAGACAGCGCCGCCGGCCTGGCGGTGCTGCAGAACCGGCTGACGGTGGATGAACCGTCTGACGCCGACTACCTGCTGGCTCGTCATCTGCGCCCGATGCCGCGCGTGCTGCAGGGTCAGGCGCTGCGTGACCTGGCGACATCGGCTATCGATCTTTCCGACGGCCTGATCTCCGATCTGGGCCATATTCTTAAAGCCAGCGGCTGCGGCGCGCGCATCGATCTCGATGCCATGCCGTATTCCGACGCGATACTGCGCCAGGTGGAGCCCGAGCAGGCGCTGCGCTGGGCGCTCGCCGGCGGGGAAGATTACGAACTGTGCTTTACCGTACCGGAGCTGAACCGCGGGGCGCTGGACGTGGCCCTTGGCCATCTTGGCGCGCGTTTTACCTGTATCGGACAGATTGCGCCGGAGAGCGAAGGGCTGCAATTTATCCGCGATGGTAAGCCGGTCGCGCTTGATTTAAAGGGATACGATCACTTTGCGTAGTCGAGACGAGGCGTTACGCCGCCTGAGCATGCGTAACCCGTGGCATCTGCTGGCGACTGGCTTTGGCAGCGGCTTAAGCCCGGTGGTACCGGGGACGATGGGGTCGCTGGCGGCGATCCCGTTCTGGTATCTGATGACCTTTCTCCCCTGGCAGCTCTACTCGCTGGTGGTGATGATGAGCATCTGTATTGGCGTCTATCTGTGCCATCGCACGGCCAAAGATATGGGCACCCATGACCACGGCAGTATAGTCTGGGATGAGTTTGTCGGGATGTGGATCACCCTGATGGCGTTGCCGACCCTGGACTGGCAGTGGGTGGCCGCTGGCTTCGTGATTTTCCGTATCTTCGATATGTGGAAGCCGTGGCCGATTCGCTGGTTTGACCGCAATATCCACGGCGGAATGGGGATTATGGTCGACGATATCGTCGCCGGCGTGATCTCGGCCGGCGTGCTGTATGTCATTGGCCATCACTGGCCCATCGGTCTGCTTTAATCGTCTCTCCCCGGTAGCATCATGCTGCCGGGGAAACCACACCTGTTACTTAAATCCCACCACCGGATGCGGCTGATACGGCGCCTCCAGCTTGTCGATCTGTTCCGGAGAAAGCGTCAAATCCACCGCCTGCAGCAGGTCGTCGAGCTGTTCCTGACGCGAGGGACCGATAATCGGCGCGGCAACGCCGGGTTTGCTTAACAGCCAGGCGAGGGCAACCTGGGCGCGGCTGGCGTCGAGTTCTTCCGCCACGTCCGCGAGATTCTCAGCGATCTGCGCGTCGTTTTCTTCACTGGTGCTGTAAAGCGTTTTGCCGAACTCATCCGAAACCAGCCGGGCGGTGGTCTCTCCCCAGGGGCGGGTCAGTCTGCCGCGCGCCAGCGGGCTCCACGGGATCACCGCCACGCCGTTGTGCTGACACAGCGGCAGCATCTCATTCTCTTCTTCCCGGTAAATCAGATTGTAGTGATCCTGCATGGTGACAAAGCGCGCCCAGCCGTTCTGCTGCTGGAGCGCCAGCGCCTGGGCAAATTGTCGGGCATGCATGGACGAGGCGCCGATATAGCGCGCTTTGCCGGCTTTCACCACCTCGTCCAGCGCTTCGAGGGTCTCTTCAATCGGGGTGGTATAGTCCCAGCGGTGGATCTGCAGCAGGTCGACATAGTCCATCCCAAGACGGCGCAGGCTGTCGTCGATGGAGCGCAGGATCTGCGCCCGGGAAAGCCCTTCCGCCAGATCGCCGACCTGGTGATACACTTTGGTGGCGACAACCACCTCATCACGGCGGGCAAAGTCGCGCAGGGCGCGGCCAACGATCTCTTCACTGCTGCCGTCGGAGTAGCTGTTTGCGGTATCGAAGAAGTTGATGCCGCCTTCAATGGCGTGCTGGATAAGCGGGCGGCTGCTCTCTTCCGGAAGCGTCCAGGCGTGTCTGCCGCGGTCCGGCTCGCCGAAGGTCATGCAGCCGAGGCAGAGTCGGGAAACCCGTAAGGCAGTATCACCGAGGGGGATATAGTGCATAGTGCGCTCCTGCTATTCATCAAGGGTATCTCTTAAGCATAGCAGGAGCGGAAGGGGCAATTATGCCAGCCAGTCGCGGATTTTGGCTTCAATACCGGCGGCATCAAGGCCGAGGTCGGCGCGGATCTCTTCCTGAGTGCCCTGAGGAATAAAATAATCCGGCAGGCCAATATTGAGCACCGGTACCGCCCGGCGATGGGCCATCAGCACTTCGTTCACGCCGCTGCCGGCGCCGCCCATGATGGCGTTCTCTTCCAGCGTCACCAGCGCGTCGTGTTCGCCGGCCAGCTGCAGGATCAGCGCCGTATCCAGCGGCTTCACAAAGCGCATATCCACGAGGGTCGCGTTGAGTTTATCCGCTACCGCCGCGGCTTCCGGCAGCAGGGTGCCAAAGTTGAGGATCGCTATTTTCTCGCCCTGACGTTTCACCACCCCTTTGCCGATCGGCAGCGATGCCAGCGGCTCGAGCGTCGCGCCGGTGCCGCTACCGCGCGGATAGCGCACGGCGCAGGGGCCGTCGCTGTAATGGTAGCCGGTATGCAGCATCTGGCGACATTCATTTTCATCGCTCGGGGTCATCACCACCATATCCGGAATACAGCGCAGGAAGGAGAGATCGAACGCTCCCTGATGCGTCTGACCGTCTGCGCCGACAATCCCGGCGCGGTCGATAGCAAACAGCACCGGCAGCTTCTGGATAGCCACATCGTGGATCACCTGATCGTAGGCTCGCTGCAGGAAGGTGGAGTAGATCGCCACCACCGGCTTGTAGTCGCCAATCGCCAGCCCGGCGGCGAAGGTGACCGCATGCTGCTCGGCAATGGCGACGTCAAAGTACTGATCGGGGAATTTCTTCGAAAACTCCACCATCCCTGAACCTTCGCGCATCGCCGGCGTGATCGCCATCAGCTTGCTGTCTTTGGCCGCCGTTTCGCACAGCCAGTCGCCGAAGATTTTCGAGTAGGAAGGGAGACCGCCGCTGCTTTTGGGCAGTACGCCGCTGGTATGGTCGAATTTTGGCACCGCATGGAAGGTGATCGGGTCTTTCTCGGCAGGCTCATAGCCGCGGCCCTTTTTGGTCATAATATGCAGGAACTGCGGGCCTTTCAGGTCGCGCATGTTCTTCAGCGTGCTGACCAGACCGAGCACATCGTGGCCATCGACCGGCCCGATGTAGTTAAAGCCCAGCTCTTCAAACAGCGTGCCCGGCACCACCATCCCTTTGATATGTTCTTCGGTTCGTTTAAGCAGCTCTTTAATCGGCGGCACCCCGGAGAAGACCTTTTTACCCCCTTCGCGCAGGGTGGAGTAGAGCTTACCGGAGAGCAGCTGCGCCAGATGATTGTTCAGCGCGCCAACGTTCTCGGAAATCGACATTTCATTGTCATTCAGCACCACCAGCAGGTCGGGTTTGATATCCCCGGCGTGGTTCATCGCTTCAAACGCCATGCCGGCGGTGATCGCCCCGTCGCCAATCACGCACACTGCGCGCCGCTGCTTATCCTCTTTCGCGGCGGCGATAGCCACCCCGATACCGGCTGAAATGGAGGTCGAGGAGTGGCCGACGCTCAGCACGTCATACTCGCTTTCACCGCGCCACGGGAAGGGGTGCAGGCCGCCTTTCTGGCGAATGGTGCCGATTTTGTCCCGGCGGCCGGTCAGAATTTTATGCGGGTAGGCCTGATGGCCGACGTCCCAGATCAGGCGATCGAACGGCGTGTTATACACGTAGTGCAGCGCCACGGTCAGTTCCACCGTGCCGAGGCCAGAGGCAAAATGACCGCTGGAGCGGCTGACGCTGTCCAGCAGATAGCGCCGCAGCTCATCACACAGCTTCGGCAGGCTCTCTTTTGGCAACAGGCGCAACTCCTGGGTGGAATCTACCAGCGCCAGGGTCGGGTATTTGGCAATATCAAAACTCATCAGAGACTCATTTATTGTTTATTTATCGCGCTGAATAATGTAATTCGCGAGCGCTTCCAGTGCCGAAGTATCCAGAGATTGTGCGGCCAGCTCATCTAACGACCGGCGGGCATCAGCGATCAGGTCGTGCGCTTTCTTCCGGGCTTGCTCAAGACCCAGGAGGGCGGGATAGGTGCTTTTACCCAATTGCTGGTCGGCACCCTGACGTTTGCCAAGGGTCGCAGTATCCCCTACCACGTCGAGAATGTCATCCTGGACCTGGAAGGCAAGACCGATATTTTCCGCATAGCGATCCAGCGCGGGCAGGGCAGCGCGGCCGCGTTCGCCGGCGCTCAGCGCCCCCATCCGGACGGCGGCGCGGATCAACGCCCCCGTTTTGTGGCGATGGATACGCTCCAGCGCCTGCAGATCCACCTGCTGTCCTTCCGCCTCCAGATCCAGCGCCTGGCCGCCGCACATACCCGCCACGCCGCTGGCCTGCGCCAGTTCGGAGACCATCGCCAGCCGGTCCCGATCAGAGACGTCGGCCATCGGCGCATCACTCAGTATAGAGAACGCCAGCGTTTGCAGGGCATCTCCCGCAAGAATTGCGTTGGCTTCGCCAAATTTAATATGACAGGTCGGCAGTCCGCGACGCAGATCGTCATCATCCATCGCCGGCAAATCATCATGCATCAGGGAATAAGCATGAATACATTCGACCGCCGCGGCGGGGGCATCGAGCGTGGTGCGGCTGACGCCGAACATCGCGCCGGTGGCATAGACAAGGAAGGGGCGCAGGCGTTTACCGCCTAAGAGTGCGCCATAATGCATCGCTTCCACCAGCGGAGTGTTCTGAAAGGGCTGCGGCGCGATAAAACGGCGCAATGCCCCATTAGCCTGTTCCACACAGGCCTGCAATTGTTGCGGGAAATCCATTTTATTCAGCGTCCGGCGTAAAAGGCGTGGTCGGGGAATCTTCACTATCCGCCAGCAGGATCTGCACGCGCTGTTCGGCCTTCTGCAGCTGACTTTGCCCCTGGCGCGCCAGCTGTACGCCGCGCTCAAATTCGCTTAGCGCTTCCTCTAACGGCAAATCGCCGCTTTCCAGACGGTTAACGATCTGCTCCAGTTCGCCCAGAGCAGTTTCAAAGCTGGCCGGGGCCTCATTTTTCTTTGGCATAGTGAATGTAGACTCTTGTTATGTCGCGACGGCAATACCGGGTATGGTAACGAAGTCACGCGTGTAAGCAAATAACGCGCAATGGTGATATACTCCGCGCCCAGGATGCAGGCACCGGTGTGCGCTGCTTTACAACTTTTGCTTATAGCCCCGTCGGGCTTGCCAACGAACTATTGTCGCCATGAAGTTTATCATTAAATTGTTCCCGGAAATCACCATCAAAAGCCAATCTGTGCGGTTGCGCTTCATTAAAATCTTAACCGGGAACATTCGTAACGTTCTCAAAAACTATGACGAGACGCTGGCCGTCGTCCGTCATTGGGATCATATCGAAGTTCGCGCGAAAGATGAAAATCAGCGCCCGGCTATTCGCGATGCGCTGACCCGTATCCCCGGCATCCACCATATTCTGGAAGTCGAAGACGTACCGTTCACCTCGCTGCACGATATTTTTGAAAAGACGCTGCCGCTGTGGCGCGAGGCGCTGGAAGGCAAGACCTTCTGCGTGCGTGTGAAGCGTCGCGGCAAACATGAATTCACCTCAATTGAGGTGGAACGCTACGTCGGCGGCGGTCTGAATCAGCATATTGAAACGGCGCGCGTGAAGCTGACCGACCCGGACGTCACCGTCAATCTCGAGATTGAAAACGATCGCCTGCTGCTGGTGAAAGGCCGCTATGAAGGCATCGGCGGCTTCCCGATCGGCACCCAGGAAGATGTGCTGTCGCTGATCTCCGGCGGCTTTGACTCCGGCGTTTCCAGCTATATGCTGATGCGCCGCGGCTGCCGCGTGCACTACTGCTTCTTTAACCTTGGCGGCGCCGCCCATGAGATTGGCGTTCGCCAGGTCGCGCATTACCTGTGGAACCGCTTCGGCAGCTCGCACCGCGTTCGCTTTGTGGCGATTAACTTTGAGCCCGTGGTCGGTGAAATCCTTGAAAAAGTGGACGATGGTCAGATGGGTGTCGTGCTCAAGCGCATGATGGTCCGCGCCGCGTCAAAAGTCGCGGAACGCTACGGCGTGCAGGCGCTGGTCACCGGCGAAGCGCTGGGCCAGGTTTCCAGTCAGACCCTCACTAACCTGCGCCTGATCGACAACGTTTCCGATACTCTGATCCTGCGTCCGCTGATTTCGCACGATAAAGAGCACATCATCGACCTGGCGCGTGAGATCGGCACGGAAGATTTCGCCCGCACCATGCCGGAATACTGCGGCGTGATCTCGAAGAGCCCGACCGTGAAGGCGGTGAAGGCGAAGATTGAAGCGGAGGAAGAACACTTCGATTTCAGCATCCTCGATAAAGTGGTGGAAGAGGCGAGCAATATCGACATTCGCGATATTGCCCAGCAGACGGAAGCCGCCGTGGTTGAAGTGGAAACCGTGACCGGCTTTGGCGCTAACGACGCGATCCTCGACATCCGCTCCATTGACGAGCAGGAAGACAAGCCGCTGAAGGTCGAGGGCGTTGAGGTCGTTTCGCTGCCGTTCTACAAGCTGAGCACCAAATTTGGCGATCTTGATCAGAGCAAAACCTGGCTGCTGTGGTGCGAGCGCGGGGTGATGAGCCGTCTGCAGGCGCTCTATCTGCGCGAGCAGGGCTTCAGCAACGTGAAAGTTTATCGCCCGTAACGGGTTGCCATCCATATTGAAAAAGGCCTTCCCCGATGGAAGGCCTTTTGTCATCTCCGGGCCAGCGCATTAGCGCAGGGTCATCGCCAGGTCATTCAGCTGATCGATGACGATATTCCAGCCCTCAAAAAATCCCATCTGCTCATGCTGCTCGCGAGTTTCATCATCCGCATGCAGCACCGTGGCCGTATAGCGACATCCGTCTTTTTCGTCGGCAAAGGTGATGATGGCCGTCATGGCAAAAGGGGACACGGCAGGACGATAATCCGCCGTCAGCATCGAGGTCATGACGATTTTTTGTTGCGGGATGACCGCAAGAAAACAGCCAGGGTTATCGCTGCGTTCACCGTCAGGGCCGTGCATCACGGTGTGAAAAGCCCCGCCAGAGCGAAAATCAAAGGCCAAAACCTCAGTAGACCAGGGCTTCGGGCACCACCAGGTTTTGAGTAATGCCGGGTCGGCCCACGCGCGCCACAGGGCAGAGGCTGGCGCGCTAAGCAGGCGGCTGATGACAAGATCGCGAGAATCGGTTGCGCTACGGGACATGCTACGACTCCTCAGGAGAAGGGGAGCCAGTCCGCGGCGCGGACCGGCTATCAGGCTTCGTAGTAATTATAGATGCCGGCGGCCATTACCAGCTGCGAGGCGACCTCATACGCTTTCTCGCGACCCACCAACAGGTCAATCATTTTCAGGGCGAAATCAATCGATGTCCCCGGTCCCTGGCTGGTTAACAGATTCACCCGTGGATCCCAGACCACCCGTTTATCCTGCCACTGATCGGCGGGGATATGTTCCTTCAGCGCCGGAAAACCGGTCATGTTACCGATTGGGAACAGCTGATGGGGCACCAGCACGGTCGCCGGGGCGGCGCAGATGGCGGCCACAATGCGGCCTGAGAGGTGGAACTGTCGGACGGTTTCCACCAACAGCGGGCTGTCGCGGAAGCACTCTGCGCCCTTGATGCCGCCCGGGAGGACGATGATATCGAAATCGCCATCGGCCACCTCGACCAGCGGCGCATCCGCCAGCAGTTTGACGCCGCGCGAGCAGACGATGGTCAGGCCGCCGTCGCTGGCGACGCTGGCGGTGGTTACCTTCACTCCGCCGCGGACCAGCAGATCGATAGTGGTGACCGCTTCGGTCTCTTCGCTACCAGGGGCGAGGCAAATCAGTGCCGACGCGCTCATATTCATTCTCCTTACGCTTGATCAATTCAAATAAGCGGGCGTTTTCCGGTACGGCAACGCCGTGGGCGCGGGCGCGGTTGAGCAGAAAACCGGTGATATAGTCGATCTCCGTGTGCCGCTGGGCGCGGATGTCCTGCAGCATGGATGAGATATTTTCTGCCGTACTTTCAATCACCTGTTCGACATAAAATAGCAGGTTTTCCGCCGAGGTATGAATACCTTCGCGTTCCATCACCGCCGCCACTTCCTGGCAAATGGCGGCAACCTCCTGCGGATAGTGGCGCAGATCGCCGTTTTTACATCCTTTGAGGGCGGTCAGAGGATTAATGACGCAGTTTACCGCCAGCTTGCGCCAGGTGGCCGAGTAGATATGGTTGTGCCAGGCGACATCCGGCAGTACGCTTTGCAGGACTTCCGCGAGATAGCTGTAGTCCTCCTCGTAGCTTTTCGCCGGACCGATATGGGTGGTGCCCTGGGCGACGTGGATGATCACATTCCCGTCGCGACGCGCTGCCTGGGTGGTGGAGGCCAGCAGCAAAGGCTGTTTCACGCCGCGCAGCTCCTCGACGGTGCCCATGCCGTTATGCACCAGCACAATTGGCGTAGTGACCGGCAGGATCCCGGCCAGGTGCTTCACCGCATTCGACACCTGCCAGGCCTTTAAGGTGACGATCAGCAGCTCGCTGCTGGCGAGAAAATCGGGGTCGTTGGCCGTCAGTGACTCGTTGAACACCGAGCCGTCGGTTTCAATGACATTGACGCTACAGAATGGCTGCGGTACGCGTAGCCAGCCCTGGACTTCATGTCCCTGTTTGCACAACGCGGTCAGCCATAGTTGTCCCAGTGCACCGCATCCCAGTACGGTTACTTTCATTGTTCCTCCTCATCTGCCGCTACCCCAGGCGCTGATGGCTAAAGTCTATCTCGTCGCTTTTCGCATTGTCGGACGGAAAGGGGGATTCGGCGTCGTCGGGCAGCACGGGGAAATAGCGCGAGCGTTGCGTAATCAGCTAAGCTTCCGGGATAACAAGTTGAGTTATGCCGCGTTGCAGGTATTATGCAACGCAAAAGAAACGGAAGGAGAGGAAAAGATGCCATCTTTCGATATTGTCTCTGAAGTTGATCTTCAGGAAGCCCGTAACGCGGTGGACAACGCGAGCCGCGAAGTCGAGTCGCGTTTTGATTTTCGTGGCGTTGAAGCCACTTTTGAATTAAACGACGCCAACAAAACCATTAAGGTGCTGAGTGAGTCTGACTTCCAGGTGAACCAGCTGCTGGATATCCTGCGCGCTAAGCTGCTTAAGCGCGGCATTGAAGGTACCTCCCTCGACGTGCCGGAAGATATCGTGCACAGCGGTAAAACCTGGTTTGTTGAAGCGAAGCTGAAGCAGGGCATTGAAAGCGCGGTGCAGAAGAAGATCGTCAAACTGATCAAAGACAGCAAGCTGAAAGTGCAGGCGCAGATTCAGGGCGAAGAGATCCGCGTGACCGGTAAGTCCCGCGACGATCTGCAGTCGGTGATGGCGCTGGTGCGCGGCGGCGATCTGGGGCAGCCGTTCCAGTTCAAAAACTTCCGCGACTAACGCGGCGACAGACAGCAAAAAGCGGGGAATTCCCCGCTTTTTTTATACCCCTTTGATGAGCTGCTCGATCTCGAAGCGGTTGGTGACCTTGCTGTCGATTTTGATATACACCGAGCGCTCCTCAGGCACCACCAGCGCCTGATGAACCCCGTTGGCGTTCAGCAGACGCGTCTGTAGCGCGCTGTCGACCACCACGCCATCCGGCACCTCCACCCGCAGGCTGCTGACGTACGGCGGCTCGCTCATGGTACTGGCCACCAGCAGCCACAGCATTGCCAGCAGGGCGCCCAGCAAGAACACGGTTTGCGAATCAAAGAAACCATCGACCCAGCCGCCAAGCGCGCCGCCAATCGCCACGCCGAGGAACTGGCTGGTGGAGTAGACGCCCATTGCGGTGCCTTTATAGCCCGCCGGCGACTCCTTGCTAATTAACGATGGCAGCAGCGCTTCCAGCAGGTTAAACGCCAGGAAGAAGAGCTGGACGCCCGCCACCAGTTCCCAGAAGTAGCCTCCAGCGCCCCAGAGGACAATTTCCGCAATCAGCAGGATGGCGACGCAGAGCAGGAAGACGCGCTTCATTTTGCGCTTCACTTCGGCATAGATGATAAACGGCACCACCGAGATGAACGAGATAACCATGGTGACCAGGTAAATCTTCCAGTGCTCGGCGGCCGGAAAGCCAGCAGCCTCCAGTTGGCCGGGCAGCGCGACAAAGGTCGACATCAGCATGATGTGCAGGCACATGATGCCAAAGTTGAGCTTCAGCAGGCGTGGTTCCACCAGTACTTTGCTAAAGCAGCCCTTCACCATCCCGGATTCGCGGTTGAGCACGTGGTTATGGCTGTTGGGCACCACCCACAGGGTGAGCAGGATGCCGATGGTCGCCAGAATGGCGATCATCCAGAACAGCGCGTGCAGACCCAGCTGGTGGGTGACAATCGGCCCCAGCACCATGGCGATGGCGAAGGTGACGCCAAAGCTGACGCCGATAAAGGCCATCGCTTTGGTGCGGTTCTGTTCGCGAGTGAGATCGGATAGCAAAGCCATGACCGCGGCGGCGATAGCGCCGGAGCCCTGCAGGGCGCGGCCAAGAATGATGCCCCAGATAGAGTCGGTGAGCGCGGCGATGACGCTGCCGAGTACAAAGATGAGCAGGCCGCCGACGATCAGCGGCTTACGGCCAATACGGTCAGATAACAGTCCGAAGGGGATTTGGAAAATCGCCTGCGCCAGGCCGTAGATACCGATCGCCAGGCCAATCAGCGCTTCACTGGCGCCCTGCAACGCCATGCCATACGTGGTCAGAACCGGCAGGACCATAAACATGCCAAGCATGCGCAGGGAGAATACCGTCCCCAAACCCCAGGTCGCGCGCAGTTCCCCTGGCGTCATTTTGTTATCGTTCATTACCACCTCAATATAAAAACTGCGCCTAGTGTAGCGGCGGGGGGTAAGAAGCGTAAATAAATGTTTGTTTAACAGATATTACGGGGCTGTTGCGCGATGAGACAAGTTGGTAAAAATCAATAAACCAGTGGAGGGGGACTCCACTGGCGAGGGGAAAAATTAAGGTAAAGTAAAGTCAACCCACTGGCTGCCAGCGTCAGCCGATTTGACGCACTGTTCGACCCAATAGACGCCGTGCAGCCCGGCTTCAACGTCCGGATACCAGAAGTCTTGCAGGAAAGCGCGATCGTCACGGTCCGTGGCGTCAATCGCCTGCGCATAGCGGCGATAGAGGTTGGCCCAGGCTTCGAATAGCCCTTCCGGATGGCCGCCGCCGATGCGGTCATCCGCCAGCGCGTTCGGCGACAGGTAGGGCATCCCGCGCTCAAGAATCCGCGCCGGCTCGCCCTGCACCTCATAGCTGAGCTGGTTAGGATGCTCATCCCACCATTCGATACTCGCTTTTTCACCGACGATACGCACTTTTTGCGAGTGCATGGCGCCGCTGTTGACCGCGCTGGTCCACATCGAGCCAACCGCGCCGTTGTCATATTCCATCAGGACAAAGGCGTTATCTTCCAGCGGCGCGCGGGAGGGGACAAAGCTCTGGCGGGAGCACATCAGCCGTTTGATATTGAGCTGCGGCGCCATGGTTTCGGCGACAAACAGCGGATGGGTGGCCAGATCGCCCAACACATAGCTGGGCCCGGCAAACTTCGGCGTCACGCGCCAGCGGGTGGATTCAGCCTGCAGCTCGACGGCCTGGTTATGAAAGCCGTGGGCGAACTGCATATTGACGATGCGGATCTCGCCGAGCAGTCCATCGGCAATCATCTGCCGCGCCTGCTGGATCATCTGATAGCCGGCATAGCCGTAGGTGACGCCGACGATTTTGTTCTGTTTTTTGCTCAGGTCCACCAGCTCGCGTGCTTCTTCGGCGCTAAAGCAGAGGGGCTTTTCACAGATGACGTGGAGGCCCGCTTCCAGCGCCGCTTTGGTGATGGCGAAATGGGTATTGTTCGGGGTGGTGACCGAGACGACCTCGATGCCGTCAGGGCGCTGCGCCTCTTCACGAAACAGGGTCTGGTAGTCGGCGTAGCAGCGCTCCGGCGCGATGCCCAGTTGCTCGCCGAACGCGCGCCCGCGCTCGGCATCGACGTCAAGCGCGCCGGCCAGCAGGGTATAAACATTGTCACGCAGCGCCGCACAGCGGTGGCTGTAGCCGATCTGACTGGTTCCCCCGCCGCCGACCATGCCCCAACGCAGGGAGCGGGATAAGGGTTTCAGGCCGTTTAACATGGTGCTCTCCTTTTTGAAATCATTCGCACTCTGAGGCGCTCAATGCCGACGCCTGCGGCAACGCGCATCCGGATAGACTGACCTTAACTTAAGGAAATGTTTGTTCTGTTTCAATTGTGTTGTGGAATTTATTTTCCATATATGCGAGGGGGATCGAATTAGCGAAAGTTTCTTTTGGGCTGCGTTGAAAAGATGAGCGAGGGCTTATCGCCTCCCGGAGCAGAGCAGATTCTTGCGGGTGTTTTTCGTTCCGACCAAATATGAAATAAATTTTCTTTTTAGCCGCTGAGCCGGTGCAATCCGCAGATTGCACCGGGGAGCCGATGCCGCTATGACGCTCCGCGCACAGACGCGGGGGAAGGTGAAGCGGCGGGAGGATTACCGGCCGCAAAGATGCCTTTCGCCGCCAGACCTGCGACGGTGAGGGCTGCCGGGATACCGAGGATCAAAAAGACGCTTTCAAAGGGCAGGTTGAGCGCCATCATCTCGGCACCGGCAAAGGCGCTGAGAATGGCGCCGATGCGCCCGACGCCATGCATCCAGCTGGATCCCGTCGCCCGCGCCTGCGTAGGATAGTAGCGGGCGGAGAGGGCGTTCATACCGGTATTAGCACCGTTCAGACAGGCGCCGCTGATAAACGCCAGCATACAGAGCAAGGCAAAGCTGCCCGCGGCGTAGCCCATCGCCATGGTGAACAGGCCGCCAACGGCGTAGATCATCCCCAGCGCGCGATGAGGGTTGATCCTGTCCATCAGCCAGCCGGCAAACAGCGAGCCGAGGGTGCCGCCCGCCTGGTAGATCGCTGTCATGATGGCCGCCTGGCTAACGGTCATTCCCACCGCTTTAACCAGCGTTGGCAGCCAGCTACCGAGGATATAGACCAGGAACAGCCCCATAAAGTAGACCAGCCATAGCATCAGTGAGCCGAAGCCGTACTGGCGGGAGAGCACAATGCGCATCGCGTTGCCGGCCGCCGGCTGCGCCGGCAGGGTAAACGTCACGTTGTCGCTGATTTGTCCGGGATAGAGACGGTTAAGAATGGCGCGAATGCGTGCGGCGGGCGCTTGTTTGATCACCAGAAAACGAACCGACTCCGGCAGCAGCCAGATAAGCAGCGGGGCAAACAGCAGCGGCAGAATGCCGCCGAGCGCCATCAGCGAGTGCCAGCCAAACTGCGGGATCAGCCACGATGCTGAGAATCCTCCTGCCGCCGCGCCGAAGGTGAAGCCGCAAAAGATGACGGTAATAATAAATGAACGCTGGCGTTCCGGGGCGTACTCCGACACCAGCGTCCCGATGTTCGGCATCGCGGCGCCCAACCCCAGGCCGGTCATAAAGCGGAAAAACATCATCTGTTCAATGTTGTGCGAGAAGGCGGTGGCGATGGTCCAGAAGCCGAAGAAAAAGACGCTATTGATAATGATTTTCTTGCGCCCCAGCCAGTCGGCGAGCGGGCCAGAGAAAATCGCGCCCAGCGCGAGGCCGATCAGCGCGGCGCTGATCACCAGGCCTAGCTGGTGGTTGCTTACCCCCCATTCCAGCTTTAGCGTCGGGGCGATAAACCCCATGATCGCGATATCAAAACCATCGAGAGCGATAACGCAAAAACCGAGAAAAATGATCTGCTTTTGAAAGCGGCTCAGCGGGTTACGGTTTATTAACTCTCTGACATCCAGGCGTTGAGTCTGTGTCATAGCGTATTCCTTATGCGCAGGAGCGCAGGTAGGGCTGCGCGGCATTGAACAGTAATTGCGCCCGCTGGAGCGGCGGCAAGGCGCCCTGCTCGCCGTCGAGCGGCACTTCGAGGGAGACCGGCAGCGTTGCCGGCAGGGCCGACATTAGACCGTGCAGATCCAGACCGCCTTCCCCTGGCACGTTGCGCGCCGAGCGGGCCTGGCGGATGAGTTCCTGTTCGCTCTCCGGCCTCTGCGCCGCGCCATCGCAGAGCTGCATATAGTTGAGATGATGCGCGGGCAGGCTGGAGAGGGCGGCGAGCGATTCTCCCGCGCGCCAGAAATGAAGGGCGTCCACCAGGATGCCGATATCCTCCAGCCCGCTGGCGGCGATCATCGCCTGCGCATCGGCGATAGTGCGCAGTTGGGTCCAGGGCATCGGCTCAAGGTTCATGGTCAGCCCATAGGGGCGACCGGCCGTGGCGAGGATAGCCAGGTTGTCGGCGCTGCGCTGAAGGTTGTCATCATTGCCGGCGACTAACACCTGTCCGGCGCCAAGACGCGCCGCAGTCTCCATAAACCGCTGCAGCCGATCGTCGAGGGTAAACCCGGGGGTCAGGCGGACGATCTCCACGTCTGAGACGCGGATGCCGGTTTCCATCAGCGCAGACAGCGTCGCGCGGACGGCGGGGGTATCGCCCAGCATGTCGTAGTCCGGGTCGGCCGGTGTGGCGGGGAGCAGCCGCAGACCAACGTGGGTAAAACCGGTTCTGGCCGCTATCCGCACCTGTTCGGGAGGAGGGACATCGAGCAGGGTCAGCGCGGCGAGCGATAGGGTACGCATGTTCATAAAGGGCTCCGGTACAGTTGCAGGTGAGGATAGTTATGGGTATTGCCGTCCCTGGTCGTTTATTGCTTTGTTTTTATTGTGTTTTCTGCCAGATTTTTACCCACCAGATAGCCGAAGGTCATGGCGGGTCCGAGGGTTATCCCTCCGCTGGGGTAATAGCCGCGCATCACGCTCGACATGTCGTTGCCGATGGCGAACAGGCCCGGTATCGGCTGCTGCTGTCCATCCAGCACCTGGGCGTGTTCGTCGGTTTGCAGTCCGCTGAAGGTGCCCAGCGAGCCGGGCAGAATGCGCACCGCGTAGAACGGCCCTTCGCGCAGCGGTCCGAGCGTCACCTGATGGTCACCCTGGGCGCGGTTATAGGCTGATGCCCCGCGGTGAAAATCGACGTCTTCGCCAGTGCTGGCGAAGTGGTTAAAGCGTTCAACGGTTTCCGCCAGCGCATTGGCGTCGATGGCGCACTGCTTCGCCAGCTCTCCCAGCGTGTTTCCCCGCAGCAGGTAACCGGTACGCAGCCAGGCGGTGGGGGTGAACGGGAACGGTCTGGCATGACCCAGACCGTAGCGACGCAGCGCGCGACGATCGGCCAGCAGCCAGGCCTGCGGCGTGTCGCCCGCGGGTGTGGCCGCCAGCAGGGCGGCGATAAAGTCATGATAAGAGTCTGCCTCGTTAACAAAGCGTTTGCCGTTGGGCAGGACAGCGATCACCCCGGGCTTGGCGCGTTCCACCAGGTGGGGAAACATCAGCTGCTGACCGCTGGCCAGGGTGACGCGGGACACCGGCGCCCAGGCCAGCGGGTGGCGCAGGCGGGTGTCGAACTGGCCGCCGACGGATTCGCCAAGCCTGATCCCCTCGCCCTGATTGTCCGGCGGTGCGGCGGAAAAATGGCCGTAACCCTCCGCCGCGTGGGGCACCACCTGCGCCAGCCGCTGCCGATCGTGGGGAAAACCGCCGCAGGCCAGCACCACGGCCCCTGCTTCGACGTGAATTTCCCCGCTGTCGCTGCGCAGCACCGCGCCGGACACACCCTGCGGACCCTGCAGCAGCCGGACCACCGGGGCATTGAGCTGAAAGTGCACTCCGGCGTCGAGGGCGGATCGCAGCAGACGGGCGACCAGCGCATTGCCATTGACCAGATGCTGCCCTCGTCCGGCGCGCAGCCGCTGCCAGCCGTGGCGCAGCAGGCGGCGGACGGCATACAGCGCGGAGCGCGGCGAGCGGGTGGCATTGAAAAAATGCGCCATATCCGCGCCGCCGGCGATGCCCATCCCGGCAAGGCTGATGGTCTCCAGCGGCGGACGCAGTCGGTGGAGCCAGTCGCCGAGCTGACGGCCATCGTAGGGCTGAGCGGTGACCGACCGCCCACCGCTCGCCGCACCCGGCGACGCGTGAAAGTCCGGCATGGCACTGCCTGAGAGAAACTGCACTGCCGTCCTGTGATGAAAAAAATCCACCATCTCCGGCCCGTGGCGCAGGAAGGTCTGCAGGCGAACGTCGGCGGCTTCGCCCCCCATCTCATGCTGCAGATAGGTCAGCGGGGCGTCAGCCGCTTCGTCGATGCCCTCCGCCCGCGCCAGCGGGTTGCGGGGGATCCACAGCCAGCCGCCGGACCAGGCGCTGGTCCCGCCGAGCACCGACGCTTTCTCCGCCACCATGACGCTGGCGCCGTGCATGGCCGCGGTGACCGCGGCAGAGAGTCCCGCCGCGCCGGAGCCGACCACCAGCACATCCACCTTCACAGGCCTGCTCATGATGGACTCCTTACTGCAATGGTGAAAAAGCGGTGGGGCGCATCAGCACCGACTCCAGGCGTTCAACGGCGGCCAGTTCGCGATTTTTCCGCGAAAAGGTCTGCCAGCGTTCGTCCTGCGCCATTCGCGCGCGGCGCACCAGGCGATCGTCCAGGCTTTCATAAGCCCAGATGTGCACCACCTGATTGACCACGCCGATCTCGGTAAAAAAGAAACCGATCAGTTTGCCGAGATGGTCGGTCTGCACCGCCAGGGCATCGCTTTGGTACAGCGCCAGCCAGTCGGCCATTTTCAACGGATTGATGGTGTACGTGCGTTTTTCGTAGATCATGATGTTTTCCTGATTAGTGGGGGGAGTGTTGTGCCAGATGGCAGGCGGCGAGGTAGCCAAACGTCAGCCCCGGGCCGAGGGTGATGCCGGGACCCGGGTAGGTGCCGGCCATCAGCGAATCCATGTCATTTCCCACCGCGTACAGCCCCGCGATGGGTTTTCCTTCCACGTTGACGACCTGTGCATCGGCGGTGGTGACCAGGCCCCGCGACGTTCCCAGATCGCCGGTATAGAGTTTGATGGCATAGAACGGCGCGCTGAGCAGGGGGGCGTTACAGGCGTCAGGCTGATGACCCGGATCGCCCATCGCCCGGTTATAGCTGTTGCCGCCTTTAGCAAATTCCCGATCCACGCCCTGCGCGGCGTCGCGGTTGTAGCGGGCAACCGTCTCGCTCAGCGTTTGGGCATCCAGACCAAGCTGTTGCGCCAGCGTCTCCAGGGTGTCGGCTTTGTACAGATAGCCGGCGGCGATCAGGGCGTCATTATTGACCGGCGCCGGGCGTGCCAGCCCGAGGCCGTAACGCTTCATCGCCTGGGCGTCGCAGAGTAAAAAGCAGGGGGCATTTTCCGTAGCGCGCTGCATCGCGCTGGCGAAATGGTGATAGGAGTTAGACTCGTTGACGAAGCGTACCGCCCGCTGATTGACGGCAATCACGCCCGGTTTGGCCCGGTCGGTTACCAGATGGGGGAAGCGCTCCTCGCTGCCGTCGGCCCGGGTCAGCACCGATACTGGCGCCCAGAAAAAGTTGGAGGCCTGATCGGCTCCCTCGCGAGCGTTAAGCGCCGCCGCGAGATGCAGCGCGGCGCCATCGTTGGCCGGCGGCGACATGGTGAAGTGTTCGCGGGTGTGTGGCCGATAGCGCGCCGCCAGCGCGCCCGCGGCAAAGCCGCCTGCGGCCAGCACCACCCCGCGGCGGGCGTGCAGCGTCTCTCTTTGCCCCTGATACTCAATCTCCACCCCGTGGACCGCGCCTTGCGCTTCGCACAGCGCCAGAACATTGACATTCAGCCGCAGGTTCATGCCTTTACGCAGCGCCGTTGTCGCCATGCGGGCAATCAGCGCATTGCCCATCGCCAGGCGGGTGCCGCGAGGGTACTTCACCCGGTCGCGGGCGTAGCGCAGCAGCAGCCGGGTGCAATGGGCCAGGGAGCGTAGCGAGCGCCGCATGTCGAGAAAATGTTGAATGTCGACGCGGTTGACCATCATCCCACCAAACAGCAACATCCCCGGCGGCGGTGAACGCAGGTCGCGAAACGCGTCCCCCAGTTCACGACCGTCATACTCCACCACCTCCAGCGCACGACCGACGTCGACCGCGCCGGGTTCATCCGGATAGTAATCAGGGGAGAGCGGGCGCAGGCTATATTTCACCGCCCCCTCGCGCTCGAGAAAGGCCAGCGCCTCACGCCCGGCGCTAACAAACGCTTCGGCGAGATCTTCACGGTACTGGCTCTCGCCGATAATGGTCCGCAGGTAGGTTTTCATCGCCTCAGCGCTGCCGCTTTTACCCGCCGCACGCGCCTGATCGGTATCGTGCAGCCACACGGCGCCACCGGAGATAGCCGAGGTGCCGCCGAACTGGCCGGCTTTCTCCAGCATCAGCACCGACAGCCCTTTGCAGCTGGCGGTGACCGCGGCGGCAAAGCCAGCGGCGCCGCTGCCGATGACGATCACATCCCAGCTCTTCATGCTGCCGCTCCCTGCGCCGGCGGGATGGCGCCGATAAACTGGCCCATCAGCGTCATCTGCGCCAGCGCCATTTCCGGCCCGGTCTGCACCCGGCAGCCGCGGGCGGCGGCGAAAGTGAGCAACGGCGTCATCACCGGGGCGGTGACAACATCAGCCACGTGGGTGGCGCTGTCGAGCGTATCCAGCAGCGCCTGCGGCAGGGGCAGCTCATCAAATCCGGCCATGCCGGCCGGCGAGCCATTAACCAATAGATCGACGCCGTGAAGGGTGTCCGGCAGCGCGCTCAGTTGTACCGCCGGGAAGGCCTCAGCCAGAAGGTCATGCAGGCGTTGCCGGGTGGTCGGGTTTTGATCGTGCAGGGCCATCTGACGGATCCCCGCCTCGCACAGTCCCCAGGCGATGGCGCTGCCGACGCCGCCGCAGCCGGAGAGCAGCGCCTGCTTACCTGCCGGCTGAAAACCCTGCGCCTCGGCGGCGAGCTGAAAGCCGACGCCGTCCAGCATATCGCCCTGCAAACGGCCATCCGCCAATTTGCGGATCACATTGATGGCGTTGAGTCGGCGGGCGCGGGGGGTGAGCTCGTCGACCAGCGCGGCGGCGCGCTGCTTATGCGGCACCGTCACTAGCACGCCGGTCATGTTCTGCCAGCCACGCAGAGCGTTGAGGTAGTCGACTACCGCGTCCGGGGCGATATCCACCGGGATCATGACGCTGTCCATGTGCTGTTCAGCAAAGTAGCGGTTGAAGTTATCCGGTGATTTGACCTGGGCGATCGGATGACCAATCACGGCGACAACCTGGGTAGTTCCACTGACCATTTCAAACCTCATTTGTTAAATGAATGTTGTGAAAGTATTTCAGTGGAAGCTGGGAGCGACAACGCAGAATTCGGACATGTCGGTTGTTAATCGCACGATCGCTGCGATAATCGCAGGAAATCGATAATGATGTTGCAAAAATGTGAGCGAATATGCAAAACACCATTCATCCACGCGATCTGATCGTCGGTTTACAAAAAGGGCTGGCGTTAATCCAGCTTTTTTCCAAAACCTGCCCAAAACTCACCGTCGCCCAGGCGGCGAAAATGAGCGGCCTGACGCAAAGCGCCGCGCGGCGTTTTCTGCTGACGTTGCTGCATGAGCGCTATCTGCAAACCGATGGGCGTTATTACTGGCTTACCCCGAAGACGCTGCGGCTTGGTCAGGCCTACGTCGATTCGGCGCAGTTTCCCCGCATGGTGCGGCCAATTGTCGAATACATCGCCAGCCGGACCGAGGAGCACGCCTCGGTAGGGGTGGTGGATGAAGATGAGCTGGTCTATATCGCCCGCAGCCGGCATACCCCGTTTAACTCCACGTCGGTTCGGCTTGGGGAGCGGGTGCCCATCTTCTGTACCGCCGGGGGACGGTTATGGCTGGCTTCGCTGCCGGAAGCTGAGTGCGAGGCGGTTCTGCAGCGTATTACCCGGGAACAACGCACGCCCTATACGGTGACCGACGTCGCGTTGCTGATGGAGAAAATCGCCCAGGTGCGGCGCCAGGGTTATGCCACCATTGAACAGGAGTTTGAGATTGGCATGCTGGTGCTGGCGGTGCCGTTAACTGACAGGGAAGGAACCTGGTGGGGCGCGCTGAGTCTGACCAGCCATCAATCGCGCACATCGCTGGAAGCGTTATGTCACGACCATCTCGATCTGCTCTACAGCGCGCAGGCGATGCTGGTGAGCTAAACAGGGCAGCCGATGCGCTGCCCTCAAAGATGTTGCTTACGCCGACGCGTTGTTCAGGAAGCTGTTCCAGTCGCTGGCAGCGTTATCCACGAAGGTGTTCCAGCTGTTGCCGGCAGTGTTAACAAAGCTTCCCCAGTTTTCTTTGCCGGCGGTCACAAAGGTTTCCCAGTTTGACTGCCCGGTCAGGAAGGAACCAAACGCCATCGCGCTGTCGCCGACGAAGGAGGCAAACGCGCTGCCGGAGGTGAGAACAAAAGAGGTGAAGCCGACGCCCGAGTTGGCAACAAAGCTGGCGAAGCCGCTGGCTGCGCCGAACAGATTAAAGCCACCGGAGATGTACTCCATTTCGTTCAGTGTTAACTCTTTCATTGCAATTCCTTGTAGTAATGATTTTCCAAATGGGTGGGTAAACCCGGTGCGAAAGGTAGCACTGCTGTCGTGCACAGCGCGAGTCTGGTCCGCTGTGTATTAGCTCATTTTTTCCTCATTTTTTGGCGGGGGAGCAGCGTAAACGGCCGGAAGAGGGGAGGGGAGTATGAAATGAGAAAGAAAGCGGTGAGGAAGCAGAAAAGAAAAAGCCCCGTAAAAACGGAGCTTTATATCGCACTGGAGTGGGAGATTATCTCACGTAAGCCAGCAGACTATGTGAATCCGGCACCATAAAGTCAACGGACATCATCACGGACAGCGCGGTGATGGCGACGATGGAAAAGACGAACAGCTTACGCGCCCAGACTTTGTCATCGGCCACTTTATAGCCACGCAGCGCCATGCCCAGCCACCAGACGCTGACCGCTGCCGCCACGACCAGGTATTTATACCCGGCGTAGCCGCCCAGCGAGAGCATCAGGGTCGCCACGGCAAAGGCAACGATGTACAGCGTAATATGGTTTTTGGCGACCGAAATGCCTTTCACCACCGGCAGCACCGGAATGTTCGCCGCCTGATAATCCTTAAAGCGGAAAATCGCGATGGCGTAGGAGTGAGGCATCTGCCACAGGCTAAAGATAGCCAGCAGGATCGCCGCACCGCTGTCGAAATCACCGGTGACCGCGCAGTAGCCAATCACCGGCGGCGCGGCGCCGGAGAGTGAGCCAATCAGCGTGCCATAGACGGAGTGGCGTTTCATGTACAGGCTGTAGACGCCGACATAAACCACGAACCCCATCACCCCCAGCCAGCAGGCCAGCGGATTTGCGCCGAACCACAGCAGCATGAAGCCAGCAATACCCAGCAAGGTGGCGTACACCAGCGAAGCTTCTGGCGAGATCAGCCCTTTGACCAGCACCCGGTTTTTCGTCCGTTCCATCTTACGATCGATGTCCCGGTCGATGTAGTTGTTGAATACACAACCCGAGGCGACCACCAGGGATACTCCAAGGAGCGTCCAGACGAACAGCGGATAGTCGATGTGGCCTTTGGAGGCCAACAGGAAACCGCCGATCACGGAGATCAGGTTGCCAAAAATAATGCCTGGTTTCGTTACTTGCAGGTATTGCTTAAACATACTCGCCGCTCTTAGTGCATCATCATGTTGTAGTTCAGGTTCCACATAATCCAGATGGAGCCGACAACCACGATCGCAATGATGATTACGGTGAAGATAAATGCGGTCAGGTTCCAGCCTTCATCGGACTTGCTGTTCATATGCAGGAAGTACACGAGGTGTACCACGATCTGCACCACAGCGGTCACCAGAATGGTGCCAAGGATAACCGCATGCGAGGCGGAGCCACTCATCACCATGGCGAACGGAATGACCGTCAGGATGATGGACAGGATAAATCCTGTCATGTAGCTCTTCACGCTGCCGTGAGAAGCGCCGCTATGATCGGTAGAATGACTCATTACATCGCCCCCATCAGATAGACAACCGAGAACACGCAGATCCACACGACGTCCAGGAAGTGCCAGAACAGGCTCAGGCACAGGATACGCGTGCGGTTAGTGCTGGTCAGGCCACGACGTGAAACCTGGAACATCAGCACCGCCATCCAGATAAGGCCAGAGGTCACGTGCAGACCGTGGGTGCCGACCAGCGCGAAGAACGCCGACAGGAAACCGCTACGATCCGGACCGAAGCCTTCCATGATCAGGTGATGGAATTCATAGATTTCCATCCCGATAAAGCCAGCGCCAAACAACCAGGTCAACGCCAGCCAGGAAACCACCTGGCTCTTGTTGTTTTTGTACATGGCGATAGCCGCCATGCCGTAGGTGATGGAGCTGAACAGCAGCAGTGCGGTTTCAACCAGAACGAACGGCAGTTCGAAAATATCTTTGCCCGTCGGTCCGCCGGCTGTGCCGTTCACCAGAACGGCATAGGTAGCAAACAGCGTAGCGAAGATGATGCAGTCGCTCATCAGGTAGATCCAGAAACCGAATACCTTCATCGGTCCTGTATCATGGTGCCCGTGTTCATGCGCGTGGGCAGTATGCGCAAGAGTATCAGTTGCCATTTTTCAGCCCTGCTTTGTTAATCTCATCGAAATGCTGTTTTTCCAGTTTTTCGACTTCTGCAACCGGTACGTAGTAATCCACGTCCTCGTCAAAGCTCTTAATAATCCAGGTCGCTACAATGCCGATGAAGCTGGCAATCGCCATCCACCAGATATGCCAGATCATGGCGAAACCAAATACCGTAGCGAAGGCGGCAATGACGATGCCGGCGCCGCTGTTTTTCGGCATATGAATTTCTTCATAGTGAGCAGGCTGTTTGTACGCTTCACCTTTCTCTTTCATTTCCCAGAAGGCATCACGCTCGTGAACCTGAGGAACGATAGCGAAGTTATAGAACGGCGGTGGAGAAGAGGTTGCCCACTCCAGCGTACGACCACCCCATGGGTCACCGGTCAGGTCACGGTTCTGATCGCGGTCGCGAATAGACACGTAGAACTGAATCAGCTGGCACAGGATACCGCAGGCGATCAGCGCTGCACCGCAAGCTGCAACAACCAGCATCGGGTGGAACTGCGGATCGATCTGCTGGCTCAGACGACGGGTCATACCCATGAAGCCCAGCACGTACAGCGGCATAAACGCCACGAAGAAGCCGATGATCCAGAACCAGAAAGCGCGTTTGCCCCAGGTTTCGTTCAGGGTGAAGCCAAAGGCTTTCGGCCACCAGTAGGTCAGACCTGCGAAGCAACCGAATACTACGCCGCCGATGATAACGTTATGGAAGTGCGCGATCAGGAACAGGCTGTTATGCAGAACGAAGTCCGCGCCCGGTACCGCCAGCAGCACGCCAGTCATCCCACCGACGGAGAAGGTCACGATAAAGCCGATAGTCCACATCATCGCTGAGTTGAAGACGATGCGACCCTGATACATGGTGAACAGCCAGTTGAAGATCTTAACCCCGGTCGGGATCGCGATAATCATGGTAGTAATACCGAAGAAGGCGTTTACGTTCGCGCCAGCACCCATGGTGAAGAAGTGGTGCAGCCAAACGATGAACGACAGAACGGTAATACAGACGGTTGCCCACACCAGAGAGGTGTAACCGAACAGACGCTTACGCGAGAAGGTCGCGGCGATTTCGGAGAAGACCCCGAACACCGGCAGAACCAGGATGTACACTTCCGGGTGACCCCAGGCCCAAATCAGGTTGATGTACATCATCATGTTGCCACCCATATCGTTGGTAAAGAAATGGGTGCCCAGGTAACGATCCAGGGTCAGCAGCGCGATGGTGACGGTCAGAATTGGGAAAGAGGCGATAATCAGGATGTTAGCGCACAGAGATGCCCAGGAGAATACCGGCATCTTGAACATGGTCATGCCCGGGGCGCGCATCTTGATAATGGTCACGAAGAAGTTAATACCGGTCAGGGTAGTACCGATACCGGAGAGCTGCAGCGCCCAAATCCAGTAATCGACCCCTACGCCAGGACTGTATTCAATTCCCGACAGCGGCGGATAGGCCAGCCAACCGGTCTGCGCGAACTCACCGACGCCCAGAGACAGGTTAACCAGAATCACGCCCACAACGGTGAACCAGAAGCTCAGGTTGTTGAGGAACGGGAAGGCCACGTCGCGCGCGCCGAGCTGAAGCGGAACCACCAGGTTCATCAGACCGATAACGAACGGCATCGCCACGAAGAAGATCATGATAACGCCGTGGGCGGTAAAGATCTGATCGTAGTGATGAGGCGGCAGGAAGCCTGCTTCCCCGGCCGAGGCCAGCACCTGCTGGCTACGCATCATAACGGCATCAGCAAAGCCACGCAGCAGCATGACGATTGCCACGATAACGTACATGATACCGAGACGTTTGTGGTCGACAGAAGTCAGCCACTCGTTCCACAGGTAGGACCACTTACCGAAGTAAGTGATGGCAGCCAGAAGCGCCAGTCCCCCAATGATAATCGCAGCCACCGTAACCACGATAATGGGTTCGTGGTAGGGCACTGCATCCAGTGTAAGTTTTCCGAACATCGTTTTCTTCCTCGGCCCCTTAGTGAGCGGTTTCCGCGTGGCTCATGTCCATGCCTTCCATCCCGTCGTGAGCAGCGTGCTCGCCTTCAGGTTTGGACATGTTCATGCTCTCGTGAGACATGAATTTGTTCACAACATCTTTGAACAGATCCGGCTTCACGTTAGAGAAGTATTCCACTTTGTTGTATTCGCTAGGCACAGCCACTTTATCGAACGCGGCCATGGAGTCCATGGAGTTCGGCGACTGTTTGGCTTTTTCAACCCACTGATCGAAGGTTGCACGATCCGGAGTAGCAATCGCTTTGAACTTCATACCTGAGAAGCCCGGGCCACTGTAGCTAGCGGAGATACCGTCATAAGTACCAGCTTCGTCAGCAATGAGGTGCAGTTGAGTCTGCATCCCGGCCATTGCGTAAATCTGGCTACCTAAGCGCGGAATGAAGAACGAGTTCATCACCGAGTTAGAGGTCACTTTGAAGTGTACCGGTACGTTCGCCGGGAAGGCGATTTCGTTAACGGTAGCAATACCCTGTTCCGGATAGATAAAGAACCATTTCCAGTCCATCGAAACGACTTCGATGGTGATTGGTTTCTCGTCGTGGGCAAGCGGTTTGCTTGGCTCCAGTGCGTGAGTGGTTTTCCAGGTCAGAACGGCCAGGAACAGGATGATCAGAATAGGTACCGTCCAGACCACAGCTTCCACTTTGTTGGAGTGTGACCAGTTCGGGCTATACTTCGCATCTTTATTGCTCGCGCGATACTTCCAGGCAAATCCTACTGCCATCAAGACGGCGGGAATAACGACAATCATCATCAGGCCGAAGGCCGTCAGAATCAAAGAGCGTTGCTCCAGTCCAATCTGTCCTTTTGGGTCAAGGAGTGCAGAATCACAACCACTGAGTAATACAGTACTTGCGATTAATGACATCCATCCCAAACTTTTATTGTATTTCCTGAGTCTCATTGAACGACCTCAATTCCACGGGATCTGGTGGCGTTTAAAGTGTACGGGCATTTTACGGTAAGGTTGCATTACTGTAAACATGATTGGATCTCTGTCAGTTCTGTGTTAGCGGCTTCTGCTTGGTTTGTCACATATGTTACGTAGTGTTACGTAATCGCTTGCAAAGCCTGATTTTCGTGGGATTGATAACGAAAGGGATAAGAAAAGGAGTGCTTAGCGGCGAATGGGCATAACCACCCAAAAATTAGAACAATTGTTTAACATTTAATTATCAAATAAAAGACATTGTGAAAACCTAAAATAAAAACGCCGTAGCTGAATCGGTTAAATTATTTAAAGAATCGAATGAAAACTGTCAATAATTTCCAGAAATCAAAAACGCACAAAACAACAAATAGCGCGGCGGGCAATATAAAAGCGTTAATAAGCCGTTATAATTACGTTTCGTAATTACAACGGCTAATAATGATGCAGCTTCCTTAAATCAGGCGAGTTTTACGCAGCGCCAGGTAGTCGAGCAGACCGCCGAACAAAATACCGCCCACCGCAGTCAGCGCCGCAACCTCCAGCAGACCGGACAGGAAAGAGAAGGCGGTGTAATCCAGGGCGTTCATGATCAGCAGTACCAGCCATACCGCCAGCAGCAGGCAGCCCAGCGCCAGGATCCTTAACGCCAGCGCATAGGCTTGCGGGTATTCGCTTCGCGGCATAAAGCTTGCTGTGCGTTGGGTATGCTCAAGCGTTTGCCGGCACAATAGCAGCAGCGCGATCCCCGGCACCGCCGCAACGACCGAGAAGAGATAGAACGTCGACCAGCCGTGGGCCTCGACAAACCAGCCGGCGATCGGCCCAACGTACACGCGGCCGACCGCGGACAGCGCAGAGAGCAGCGCGAATTGGGTAGCGGAAAAGGATTTATTGCACAGCGTCATCAGCAGCGCGACAAACGCCGCCGTCCCCATTCCCCCGCACAGGTTTTCAAAGAACACGGCGGTTGCCATGGAATAGAGGTGCTTATCGGTAATCGACAGCAGCCAGTAGCCAGCGTTGGAGACCCCCTGCAGCACACCGAAGATCAGCAGCGCCCGAAACAGCGTCAGCCGCTGCATCAGGACCCCGCCGTACAGGGCGCCGAGAATGGTGGCAAACAGGCCTAAGGTTTTGTTCACCATCCCCACTTCGCCGGCGTCAAAACCGACGCCGCGGATGAGGAAGGTGGTGGTCAGGCTCATGGCAAACGCATCGCCCAGCTTATAAAGGACGATGAGCAGCAGAATCAGCCAGGCGTTATTGCGACCGAAAAAATCGCGCAGCGGTTCGGCGACCGCCTGCTCCAGCGATCTGGGAACCGGGATAACGTCGCTCGGCTCGGGCGCCAGCAGTGTGGCGATGATGCAGGGCACCAGCAGCGCCGCCATCAGCCAGTACATCCCCTGCCAGCCGAGATAGCGGTCGGCAAGCCACAGTGCCAGCCCCCCGGATACCAGCATCCCGAGGCGATAACCCAGCACGCTGATCGCGGCGCCAGCGCCGCGCTCTTCCGCTGGCAGAACGTCGGTTTTCCAGGCGTCGAACACAATATCCTGTGACGCCGAGCAGAAGGCGATCACCACCGCCAGCGCCGCCATCCAGCGGAGCTGGGAGACAGGCTCAAGAAAGCCCATCGCCGCGATAGCCAGCAGGAGCAGGACCTGGGTAGTCAGCAGCCAACCGCGACGACGTCCAAGAAACGGCGGCGTATAGCGGTCCATTAGCGGGGACCAGAGAAATTTAAAGACATAGGCCTGGCCGACGAGTGAGAAAAAACCGATCGTTTTCAGATCGATATTTTCCACTGTCATCCAGGCCTGCAGGGTACCGGAGGTGAGGGCCAGCGGCAGGCCTGAGGCGAAACCGAGGATCAGCAAAATCGCTGATTTCGGCTGTTGAAAAATGCGTAAGTAGTGACTGGACATAGCATAAAGCACGAACCCGGCCGCGGCCGGGTTCGTGGTGGCATTAACGCGCGTTTTGCTTGATGAAATCGTGGATGCTGGTGTCCTGCGCCATATCGGCGATGGTATCGGTCAGGACGCTGTTGACGGCATCAGCGATGTTCTTGTTCGAGGCCTGGAAGGCGCCTTCAACGGAATAGCTGGCGCGGTAGTTTTTGGTCATCTTCGTGCCGTTTGCCGCGGTGGCGATGATGGCGATATCGGCTTTCGTGGCGATGTTGTAGCGCACGTTGCCCTGGGAGACGTCAGCGTAGAGTTTATTGACAATAATCTGCAGATCGACCGCACCGTTCGGGCCAATCATGTAGCCGCGAGCGGTCATCTGTTTCTCCAGCACTTCCTGCAGCAGGAAGCGCAGATCGCGCGAGGCGGTGAGGGTGACCTGCTGATTGTCGCGCGTGACTTTCGCCAGCGCCTGGTCCGGACGCTGATCGGCGCCGTTGATGCTGACGGTCACGCCCATCAGGCTCGGATCCTGCTGCGGCAGCGTGATTTTCGGCGATACTTCAATGGTGGTCGGCGGCGTGGCGCATCCTGCCAGCATAAACATGGCGACCAACGGGAAAAGGATCTTCTTAAGCATGTTCAGGTCTCAACGCATGGTGTTGTTATAAGGAAAATTACCGCCATCATAGCATTGCCAACGGCAAGGGGAAGTGGCAACGCGTGTAAATCCATCGCCCTGGCGGTTTTCTGAGCGTCCCGCCACGGTTAATCGCTCTTTCCCCGGCGGATCTGGCGACCAGAGCCAGTAAACGTGATACTTTTGAATGAAAATATCAGAACAATGCTAATTTTTTGTTGTTTTCTCCTAATGGAAGCGGTAAAAGCGGCTAACATTTAAATGGAGTGGCGGCATCTCAGCGTTGTCGGAGGAGAAAATTCATGATGATACGTGAACAGATCGAAGCAAAACTTAGAGCAGCGTTCGACCCGATGTATCTCGAAGTCGTGGATGAAAGTTATCGTCACAACGTCCCAGCGGGCTCTGAAAGTCATTTTAAAGTGGTGTTAGTGAGCGATCGCTTCACTGGCGAGCGTTTCCTCAATCGCCACCGTATGATCTACGGCACGCTAACCGAGGAGCTGTCGAATACGGTGCATGCCCTGGCGCTGCACACCTACACGATAAAAGAGTGGGAAGCATTACAGGATACGGTTTTCGCCTCGCCGCCTTGCCGCGGTGCGGGGAGTATCGCCTAGAAATCCCATTTGCAACCGCTGGCGCTTTTCCAGTATGTTGCTTGCAGATTTAGCAAAAACGGCCTACGGGCCGTTTTGTTTTGCCTGGAAAATGCGCAAAGTGAGCGCTTTTGCGGACAAATTTGAGCGGGAAATGTGAAAAATGCCGCAGCAGTGGGCGACAACCGTTCTCGACTCACAAAAGTGATGCCGCTATAATGCCGCGTCTTATATATGAATGTCTTCGGGATGATTCTGACGACAGGGAATGTGTTTCTGATTTGAAGAGGGCATCCCGGTTCTGCGAAGCCACCTACACGCGCTTCCAGAGTTGACCGAGCACTGTGATTTTTTTGAGGTAACAAGATGCAAGTTTCAGTTGAAACCACTCAGGGCCTTGGGCGCCGTGTAACGATTACTATCGCCGCTGACAGCATCGAGAATGCTGTCAAAAGCGAGCTGGTCAACGTAGCGAAAAAAGTTCGCATTGACGGCTTCCGTAAAGGCAAAGTGCCGATGAATGTTGTTGCTCAGCGTTATGGCGCATCCGTTCGCCAGGACGTGCTGGGCGACCTGATGAGCCGTCATTTCGTTGACGCGATCATCAAAGAGAAAATCAATCCGGCCGGTGCGCCGAACTACGTTCCGGGCGAATACAAACTGGGCGAAGACTTCACCTACGCGGTAGAGTTCGAAGTGTATCCGGAAGTTGAACTGCAGGGTCTGGACGCGATCGAAGTTGAAAAACCGGTTGTTGAAGTGACCGACGCTGACGTTGACACCATGCTGGAAACCCTGCGCAAACAGCAGGCGACCTGGAAAGACAAAGACGGCGCCGTTGACGCTGAAGATCGCGTCACTATCGACTTCACCGGTTCCGTAGACGGCGAAGAGTTCGAAGGCGGCAAAGCCTCTGACTTCGTACTGGCGATGGGCCAGGGTCGCATGATCCCGGGCTTCGAAGATGGTATCAAAGGCCACAAAGCGGGCGAAGAGTTCACCATCGACGTGACCTTCCCGGAAGAATACCACGCAGAAAACCTGAAAGGTAAAGCGGCTAAGTTCGTTATCAACCTGAAAAAAGTTGAAGAGCGTGAACTGCCGGAGCTGACTGAAGAATTCATCAAACGTTTCGGCGTGGAAGATGGTTCCGTCGCTGGCCTGCGCGCTGAAGTGCGTAAAAACATGGAGCGCGAGCTGAAAGGCGCTGTGCGTAACCGCGTGAAGTCTCAGGCTATCGAAGGTCTGGTTAAAGCCAACGAGATCGACGTTCCGGCTGCCCTGATTGACAGCGAAATCGACGTGCTGCGTCGTCAGGCTGCTCAGCGTTTCGGTGGCAACGAGAAACAGGCTCTGGAACTGCCGCGTGAGCTGTTCGAAGAGCAGGCTAAACGCCGCGTTGTTGTCGGTCTGCTGCTGGGCGAAGTGATTCGCACCAATGAGCTGAAAGCTGACGAAGAGCGCGTGAAAGGCCTGATCGAAGAGATGGCTTCTGCGTACGAAGATCCGTCAGAAGTGGTTGAGTTCTACAGCAAGAACAAAGAGCTGATGGACAACATGCGCAACGTGGCGCTGGAAGAGCAGGCTGTTGAAGCTGTGCTGGCGAAAGCCAAAGTGTCTGAAAAAGCCACTTCCTTCAACGAACTGATGAACCAGCAGGCGTAATTTCGCCGCGATTGTTTAAGGTTCGAGCAAGAACCCGTTGCCGAAAGGCGGCGGGTTTTTTTTTAAGATAATGATAGCCTCAGGCACGGTGCTAAAACGCATTTACCATGATAGCGTTACAGCAAAAGCTTGTTATGCTTGAAATATGGCAACACCATCCCCATTACCGGGGGAGGCAACTGCATCCGCTATCGCACGCGTGTTGAAGAGGCGGTGACGCGTTCAGCGGATAGAAACTGTGGCTGATAATCCGTCCGTAAGGTTACAATCAGTGCAGCAGGTATTTTAAAATTACTCCAGGAGACGGAAATGTCATACAGTGGCGAACGAGACAACTTTGCACCCCATATGGCCCTGGTGCCGATGGTCATTGAACAGACCTCACGCGGTGAACGTTCTTTTGATATCTACTCCCGTCTGCTTAAGGAACGCGTCATTTTTCTGACCGGCCAGGTCGAAGACCACATGGCAAACCTGATCGTGGCGCAGATGCTGTTTCTGGAAGCAGAAAACCCGGAAAAAGACATTTACCTGTACATTAACTCTCCGGGCGGGGTGATCACCGCCGGGATGTCGATTTATGACACCATGCAGTTCATCAAGCCGGATGTCAGCACCATTTGTATGGGGCAGGCCGCTTCTATGGGCGCGTTTCTGCTGACCGCCGGGGCGAAAGGCAAGCGCTTCTGCCTGCCGAACTCCCGCGTGATGATCCACCAGCCGCTGGGCGGCTATCAGGGACAGGCGACGGATATTGAGATCCACGCCCGTGAAATCCTGAAGGTGAAAGGACGCATGAATGAGCTGATGGCGCATCATACCGGCCAGTCTCTTGAGCAGATTGAGCGTGACACCGAGCGTGACCGCTTCCTCTCTGCTGCGGAAGCCGTGGAGTACGGGCTGGTCGACTCTATTTTGACCCATCGTAATTGATGCCCGAGGCGCAAGGGTGCCGCTTTACGCTTCATCCTTCTCGCCGCGATTTTTCGGGTGGTTGGCATTTTTTCGGACGCTTGCCGGTCAGGCTTGCGGCCGGAGGCTTTGCCACCGCCTCGATGTAGCGCGAAGGATTTTGTGTATATACTAATGAAGGGCGGCACAACGCTATATGGCGGCTTGCGCCTGAGAATGGCATTTGCGTCGTCGTGTGCGGCACAAAGAACTTAAAAAGAGGTTTGGACTCATGACAGATAAACGCAAAGATGGATCGGGCAAATTGTTGTATTGCTCTTTTTGCGGCAAAAGCCAGCATGAAGTGCGTAAGCTGATCGCCGGGCCATCCGTGTATATCTGCGACGAATGCGTTGATTTATGTAACGACATCATTCGCGAAGAGATTAAAGAAGTTGCGCCGCACCGCGAGCGCAGCGCGTTGCCGACGCCGCACGAGATTCGCCACCACCTTGATGACTATGTCATCGGTCAGGAACAGGCGAAGAAAGTGTTGGCGGTCGCGGTATACAACCACTACAAACGTCTGCGCAATGGCGATACCAGCAATGGCGTAGAGCTGGGTAAAAGTAACATTCTGCTGATCGGGCCGACCGGTTCCGGTAAAACGCTGTTGGCGGAAACGCTGGCGCGCCTGCTGGATGTGCCGTTTACCATGGCAGACGCCACCACCCTGACCGAAGCGGGTTATGTGGGTGAGGACGTCGAAAATATCATTCAGAAACTGCTGCAGAAGTGCGACTACGACGTGCAGAAAGCGCAGCGCGGCATCGTTTATATCGACGAAATCGACAAAATTTCGCGTAAATCCGATAACCCGTCGATTACCCGCGACGTCTCCGGCGAAGGCGTACAGCAGGCGTTGCTGAAGCTTATCGAAGGCACCGTCGCCGCCGTTCCACCGCAGGGCGGGCGTAAACATCCGCAGCAAGAGTTCCTGCAGGTTGATACCTCCAAGATCCTGTTTATCTGCGGCGGCGCGTTCGCCGGCCTGGACAAAGTGATTTCCCACCGTGTTGAAACCGGCTCCGGCATTGGTTTTGGCGCGACGGTAAAAGCGAAGTCCGACAAAGCGAGCGAAGGCGAGCTGCTGGCCCAGGTCGAGCCGGAAGATCTGATCAAGTTTGGTCTGATCCCGGAATTCATTGGCCGTCTGCCGGTGGTGGCGACCCTGAATGAGCTGAGCGAAGAAGCCCTGATCCAGATCCTGAAAGAGCCGAAAAATGCCCTGACCAAGCAGTATCAGGCGCTGTTTAGCCTTGAGGGCGCAGAGCTTGAATTCCGCGACGAAGCGCTGGACGCCATCGCCAAGAAAGCGATGGCGCGTAAAACCGGCGCCCGCGGTCTGCGCTCGATTGTGGAAGCGGCGCTGCTGGATACCATGTATGACCTGCCTTCGATGGATGATGTCGAGAAAGTGGTCATTGATGAGTCGGTTATCGAGGGTCAGAGCAAACCGCTGCTGATCTACGGCAAACCGGAAGCCCAACAGGCATCTGGTGAATAATTAACCATTTCACTCAAGCAGTTAACAAAAAGGGGGGATTTTATCTCCCCTTTTATTTTTCCTGCATTCCCGCCGTTGAATGTGTGGAATACATCCCCATATACTGGATTACATATTAACGACGATGCAGTGGAGTATGGCGTCGTCGGCTACCTGGCGGACTTTAAACTAAGAGAGAGCTCTATGAATCCTGAGCGTTCTGAACGCATTGAAATCCCCGTATTGCCATTGCGCGATGTGGTGGTTTATCCGCACATGGTCATACCCCTGTTCGTAGGGCGGGAAAAATCTATTCGTTGCCTCGAAGCGGCCATGGACCATGATAAAAAAATCATGCTGGTTGCGCAGAAAGAAGCGTCGACGGATGAGCCGGGTGTAAACGATCTTTTCACCGTTGGAACCGTGGCGTCTATTTTGCAGATGCTGAAGCTGCCGGACGGCACCGTGAAGGTGCTGGTCGAAGGGCTGCAGCGTGCACGTATTTCTGCGCTGTCTGATAATGGCGAACATTTCTCGGCGAAAGCGGAGTATCTCGACTCGCCGGCGATTGACGAACGCGAGCAGGAAGTGCTGGTTCGCACCGCTATCAGCCAGTTTGAAGGCTATATCAAGCTGAACAAAAAGATCCCACCGGAAGTGCTGACGTCGCTGAACAGCATCGACGATCCGGCGCGCCTGGCGGATACCATCGCGGCGCACATGCCGCTGAAGCTGGCTGACAAGCAGTCTGTGCTTGAGATGTCCGACGTCAACGAACGTCTGGAATATCTGATGGCGATGATGGAATCGGAAATCGATCTGCTGCAGGTTGAGAAGCGCATTCGCAACCGCGTCAAAAAGCAGATGGAGAAATCCCAGCGCGAGTACTATCTGAACGAGCAAATGAAAGCGATTCAGAAAGAACTCGGCGAGATGGACGACGCCCCGGACGAAAACGAAGCGCTGAAGCGTAAGATCGACGCGGCGAAAATGCCGAAAGAGGCGAAAGAAAAAACCGAAGCGGAACTGCAGAAGCTGAAGATGATGTCGCCGATGTCGGCGGAAGCGACCGTCGTGCGTGGCTACATCGACTGGATGGTGCAGGTGCCGTGGAACGCGCGCAGTAAGGTCAAAAAAGACCTGCGCCAGGCCCAGGAGATCCTCGATACCGATCACTATGGCCTGGAGCGCGTGAAGGATCGCATCCTTGAATATCTCGCGGTGCAGAGCCGGGTGAACAAAATCAAGGGGCCAATCCTCTGTCTGGTGGGACCGCCGGGGGTAGGTAAAACCTCGTTAGGTCAATCCATCGCCAAAGCGACCGGACGTAAATACGTACGTATGGCGTTAGGTGGCGTGCGCGATGAAGCGGAAATTCGCGGTCATCGTCGGACCTATATTGGCTCGATGCCGGGCAAACTGATCCAGAAAATGGCGAAAGTGGGGGTGAAAAACCCGCTGTTCCTGCTGGATGAGATCGACAAAATGTCTTCCGACATGCGCGGCGACCCGGCTTCTGCGTTGCTTGAGGTGCTGGATCCGGAACAGAACGTGGCCTTTAACGACCACTATCTGGAAGTGGATTACGATCTCAGCGATGTGATGTTCGTGGCGACGTCTAACTCCATGAACATTCCGGCGCCGCTGCTGGACCGTATGGAAGTGATTCGCCTATCCGGTTACACCGAAGATGAAAAGCTTAACATCGCCAAGCGTCACCTGCTGCCGAAGCAGATCGAACGTAACGCGCTGAAGAAAGGCGAGCTGACCGTCGACGATAGCGCCATTATCGGCATTATTCGTTACTACACGCGTGAAGCGGGGGTTCGTAGCCTGGAGCGTGAAATCTCCAAGCTGTGCCGTAAAGCCGTTAAACAGCTGCTGCTGGATAAGTCGCTGAAACACATCGAGATTAATGGTGAGAATCTGCATGATTATCTCGGCGTACAGCGCTTTGACTATGGCCGTGCCGATAGCGAGAACCGCGTCGGTCAGGTGACCGGTCTGGCGTGGACGGAGGTGGGGGGCGATCTGCTGACCATCGAAACCGCCTGCGTACCAGGCAAAGGCAAGCTGACCTACACCGGTTCGCTGGGTGAAGTCATGCAGGAGTCGATTCAGGCTGCGCTGACCGTGGTGCGTTCGCGGGCGGACAAACTGGGCATTAACGCCGACTTCTACGAGAAGCGTGACATTCACGTGCACGTGCCGGAAGGGGCGACGCCGAAGGATGGTCCTAGCGCGGGTATCGCCATGTGCACGGCGCTGGTCTCCTGCCTGACCGGTAACCCGGTACGCGCTGATGTGGCGATGACCGGTGAAATCACTCTGCGTGGTCAGGTGCTGCCGATCGGCGGTCTGAAGGAAAAACTGCTGGCGGCGCATCGCGGCGGCATTAAGACTGTTCTGATTCCTGATGAGAACAAACGCGACCTTGAAGAAATTCCAGATAACGTTATCGCCGATTTGGATATCCATCCGGTGAAACGAATCGAGGAAGTTCTGACACTTGCGCTGCAGAACGAACCGTTCGGCATGCAGGTTGTGACCGCGAAATAGTGATTCTGCGCAAATTGCGCTAATAAAAATAGGGCTGGTAAGTCATTTCGGACTTGCCAGCCTTTTTTTGTGTAGCTAACTTAGATCGCTGGCAGGGGGGTCATCGACAACTGCTGTTGTAAGGGCATGACAGTCCTGATATAACTGCTGCGCGGTCGCACTATGAAGGACTCAGGTGCGATATAAATTATAAAGAGAGGAAGAGAACAGTGAATAAATCTCAACTGATTGACAAAATTGCTGCGGGTGCGGACATTTCTAAAGCTGCAGCTGGACGTGCGTTAGATGCTTTAATCGCTTCTGTTACTGAATCTCTGCAGGCTGGGGATGACGTTGCGCTGGTAGGTTTTGGTACCTTTGCTGTTAAAGAACGTGCCGCCCGTACTGGTCGCAACCCACAAACAGGTAAAGAAATTACTATCGCTGCCGCAAAAGTGCCGGGCTTCCGTGCTGGTAAAGCGCTGAAAGACGCGGTGAACTGATCGGCTTTCCCGTCAGGGAATGTGACGAAGTACAAGGGCGCATCGTGAGATGTGCCTTTTTTATTGCCTTTTCAGACCACTTTATGTGTGTTTATCGCCACTTGTGGGCTGACAATCACCCTGTTTTCTTGTCAAAATACGTCCTCACGCGCGGCGGCCATCACGTGCTATGCTGCGCGAGCTAAAGTCATCTACAGCGGAGCGTTGTTACACCATGATGGACAACCTACGCACGGCCGCCAACAGCGTCGTGCTCAAGATTATTTTCGGTATCATTATCGTCTCGTTCATTTTGACCGGGGTGAGTGGTTACCTGATTGGCGGTGGCAAAAACTATGCCGCAAAAGTGAATGGCCAGGAGATTGGTCGTGGGCAGTTTGAAAATGCCGTCGCCAGCGAACGTAACCGTATGCAGCAGCAGCTTGGCGACCAGTTCTCCGAGCTGGCGGCGAACGAAAACTACATGAAAACCATGCGCCAGCAGGTGCTGAACCGCCTGATCGATGAATCGCTTCTGGATCAGTATGCCCGCGAGCTGGGCCTCAGCATCAGCGATGAGCAGGTGAAGCAGGCGATCTTCCAGACCCAGGCTTTCCAGACGAACGGTAAGTTCGACAACCAGCGTTTCAGCGGTATTGTCGCCCAGATGGGGATGACCACCGATCAGTACGCTCAGGCGCTGCGTAACCAGCTGACCACCCAACAGCTGATTAACGCCATTGCGGGTACCGACTTCATGCTGCCGGGTGAGTCCGATCAGCTGGCGGCGCTGGTGTCTCAGCAGCGTGTCGTCCGCGAAGCGACCATCAACGTGAATGCCCTGGCGGCAAAACAGACGGCCAGCGATGAGGAAATCAACGCTTTCTGGCAGCAGAATCAGGCCCGTTTTATGGCGCCGGAGCAGTTCCGCGTCAGCTATATCAAAATGGATGCCGCCAGCATGCAGGAGAGCGCCTCTGACGAAGAGATTCAGTCATGGTACGACCAGCATAAGGATCAGTTCACTCAGCCGCAGCGCAACCGCTACAGCGTGATTCAGACCAAAACGGAAGCCGATGCGAAAGCGGTGCTGGCCGAGCTGCAAAAAGGGGCAGATTTCGCCACGCTGGCGAAAGAAAAATCGACCGATATTATCTCTGCCCGCAACGGCGGCGATATGGGGTGGATGGAAGAGGCCTCTACGGTGCCAGAGCTGAAAGATGCCGGGCTGAAAGAGAAAGGCCAGCTGTCTGGCGTGATCAAATCCTCGGTTGGCTTCCTGGTGGCCCGTCTGGACGACGTCCAGCCGGCGCAGGTGAAGCCGCTGGCTGACGTGCGTAATGACATTGCGGCGAAAGTGAAGCAGGAAAAAGCGCTGGATGCTTACTACGCGCTGCAGCAGAAGGTGAGCGATGCGGCCAGCAACGATAATGAGTCGTTGGCGGGCGCGGCGCAGGTCGCCGGACTGAAGGTGGTGGAAACCGGCTGGTTTGGCCGCGATAACCTGCCGGAAGAGCTGAACTTTAAACCGGTCGCTGACGCTATCTTCAACGGCGGTCTGGTGGGTGAGAACGGCGCGCCGGGCAGCAACTCCGACATCATTACCGTTGACGGCGATCGCGCATTTGTTCTGCGCATCAGCGAGCACAAAGCCGAGGCGGTGAAGCCGCTGGCTGAAGTGAAGGCGCAGGTTAGCGATATCGTTAAGCACAATAAAGCGGAACAGCAGGCGAAACTGGACGCCGACAAGCTGCTGGCGGCGCTGAAAGACGGCAAAGGCGATGAAGCGATGAAGGCGGCTGGCCTGAGCTTTGGCGCGCCGCAGACGCTTTCCCGTACCGGCCAGGATCCGCTGAGCCAGCTGGCATTCACTCTGCCGCTGCCGCAGCAGGGCAAACCGGTCTACGGCGTTGGCAGCAATATGCAAGGCGATGTGGTGCTGGTGGCGCTGGATGAAGTGAAAGCAGGCAACATGCCGGAAGAGCAGAAGAAGGCCATGGTTCAGGGGATTACCCAGAACAACGCCCAAATCGCTTTCGAAGCACTGATGAGCAACCTGCGCAAGGCGGCGAAAATTAAGCTGGGCGACAGCATCGACCAGCAGCAGTAATTTCGCGTCGTCTCGCAAAAATGAGCAACATGATGTAATCCTCAAGGGCCGCTTTCGCGGCCCTTTCCATTTCTGTGATTTGCCTTTTGTCGGCCATCCGCACTGACGCTATCGTAACCTTGCTGTCTACACACAAGGAGATATCAGCATGAAATATGGAATAAAAACACTGATGGCCGCGGGCGTTCTGGTTTTCGCGGTAGGGGTACAGGGGGCGCTGGCGGCACCCGCCAGCGGTAAAGCGGCGGTGAATAAAGAAAATGTGCAGGCGACCGCTTCGGCGAAGGCGGAAGCGGTGCCCGGCGACACCGACAACGGGGCGACAAAAGTCAGCATTAACCACGCCAGCGCCGAACAGCTGGCGCAGGCGTTGAATGGCGTGGGGTTGAAAAAAGCCCAGGCCATTGTCAGCTACCGCGAAGAGTACGGGCCGTTCAAAACCCTCGATGATCTGAAGCAGGTCCCGGGAATGGGGAGCGCGCTGGTGGAGCGCAATTTAGCCCATCTGACGCTGTAAATTTTATGCCAGACCTTGCACAGCGGTGATTTTTTGCCAGGATAAAGAGGTTGCATCAAGTGGTGTGACCTCTTACCTCATAAACAACAATAACAGAAAGGCATTAGTGCTATGCAGACACAAATTAAAGTTCGCGGCTATCATCTGGACGTCTACCAGCATGTGAACAACGCACGTTACCTGGAGTTCCTTGAGGAAGCCCGCTGGGACGGTCTGGAAAACAGCCCCGCGTTTCAGTGGATGATGGAGAAAAACATCGCCTTCGTGGTGGTGAATATCAATATTAACTACCGTCGTCCGGCGGTGCTGGGCGATGTGCTGACAGTGAGCAGCAAACTGGAGCAACTCAACGGCAAAAGCGGCACCCTTAGTCAGGTGGTCACCCTCAACCCCAATGGCGAAGTGGTAGCCGATGCGCTGATTACCTTTGTCTGTATCGATTTGAAGACCCAGAAGGCGCTGCCGCTTGAAGGGGAGTTGCGTGAGAAACTTGACCAGATGAACTTGCGCTGACAACCGACGTGCGAGTGACGGGCCCACGGCAGGTGATGAACCCGTAGCCCCGGTAAGCGTCGCGCTACCGGGGAATTTGAGTCAAAGCTCCGGTAAATCGCGCCCCGTAGACTATGCCTGTGCCAGCCCGGTTTTTTGCTTCATCACCGCCATTACGCCAACCTTGTCCCCCAGATACTGGTTGAGTCCGTTTGCGCGCAGGTTACAGGCGGCGCACTGGCCGCAGCCATCGCCCTTAATGCCGTTGTAGCAGGTGAGGGTTTCCTGGCGCACCAGATCCAGCTGACCCCAGAAGTCGGCAAGCGCCCATGTCTCGGCTTTATTCAGCCACATCAGCGGCGTCTCAAAGCGAATGTCTTTCGCCATCCCAAGGCTGACGGCGTGGTGCAGCGCTTTGACAAACTCATCGCGACAGTCCGGGTAGCCGGAGAAGTCGGTCTCGCACACGCCGGTGATGATGGCTTCGGCTTTCACCTGATAGGCGTAGATTGCCGTCAGGGTTAAAAACAGAATATTGCGCCCGGGGACAAAGGTGTTGGGAATCCCCTCAGCATCAGGCTGATAGTCGGGTACCGGAATGTTATCGCGGGTCAGGCTGCTGACTGCCAGTTCGTTGAGCAGAGTGACGTCCAGCACTTTATGCGCGACGGCGCCCAGTTTCAGGGCGAGTTCGCGCGCAACGTCGATTTCCGCGCGGTGGCGTTGGCCATAATCAAAAGTGACGCAATGCACTTCATCATACTGTTGCAGAGCCTGCACCAGACAGGTGGTTGAATCTTGTCCTCCGCTGAAGACAACTACGGCGCGTTTCATGGCAATTCCTGACTAAATGAGTAAAGGCGCTATGGTAGCGCCAGACGCGCGCGGCGACCAGCTCTCTCACGTCAACGAGGCCGGCAGCCAGGCGCTGGCGAAGTCAAACCAGCCCCGGGCGTTGAGGCGCAGGCCATTAACCCCCGGCGGCGCGCTGATCCGATAGTTATACTTGAACAGCGGCGTCATGATGGCGTCTTCCATCAGACTGTTGAAGACGTTGCGCAGCGCATCGTTGCGGCTGCGGGCGTCGGGCTGAGACTGCACGGCGTCTAATGTCGCCTGCAGATGGGCATATTGCGCCCCGGTCAGCAAATTAGGCCACAGCATATCGCAGCGCAGCCACTGCTCCAGGGCGTACTCCGGCGCTTCGCCGATCAGTCGGTCGCCCATCATCAGGTCGGCCTGCCCCAGATGCTGACAGCCTTCCCAGTTTTTGGCGTCATGAAAAATGATCGTCAGTTCGCAGCCCAGCAGAGCCAGCCGTTGCCTCAGTTGCTCGGCCATCGCATGAAGCTCGACCGGCAGATGATAGAGTAGAGTGAGCCTGGCCGGCAGCGGCACCGCGTTGTTTTCCGGTCCCTGCGGGATGGACCATCCCGGCAGCACCTCATGGCTTGGCGTAATCAGATCCTCCTCCAGCGGCAGCGTTTCCAGCAGCGACGAGTGATGGATTATCGACACCAGCCGCTGGGCCTGCGTTTTACTAAGACGCGGGCTGTGGCGCAGGGTCAGATAGCAGAAGCCAAGGCTGATACGGTTGCTGACCTGGCGCAGATTGTGGAGCTCTTCGCGATCGCCGATGGTGATCTGCACCGGGTGGCGGCAGCTGGTGCCGAGATCGCGGTCAAAGAGCTGAGGAGTGATCCAGTATTCCACCGCCTGGATCAGCGGATGCTGCAGGTGATACCGGGGATGGTTCTCCAGGCGGACGAGTTCCGGACTAAACCGCTTCAGGCGGAATGGCCCGCAGCCGATGGCCGGATCGTCGGGATGCGCCAGCACGCTGCAGTAGCTGGCCAGGCGGAACGGCAGCCAGTAGTCAGGACGATGCAGCGTGATGGTGAGACACTGGGCGTGAGTGACATCGATACGGCTGATGCTGGCGAAGAGGGTCCGTAAGGCGGGCAGCTCAAGCAGCAACTGTAACCGCTGCCGTAGCTGTGCGGTTTGCACCGCATCGCCATTGTGCCAGTACAGCGTGGAGCGAATGTAAAAATGCCAGCGCAGGCCGTCCGGCGAGACCTGCCAGTGATGCGCCAGATCGCCGATCGGCATATTGTCGCCTTCATCGAAGCGCGTCAGCCCGGCATAGATCTGCCCGGCCAGATGCTGCTCGGCACGTCCGGGGAGAAAGCCAGGACGCAGCGGCTCCAGTGGGCGATAGTAAGGAATACGCAGCGTCGGAGTATTGTTTTGCCACTGACCGCCGAGGAAGGGATGGAGCAGGGCTTTCAGCTCCACCGGGGCCAGCTGCGCCAGCTCCAGCGCGTTTTGCTGCTGACCGTTGTTCAGCGCCTGCTCCATCATCTCGTTGCGCAGACTTTCCGGGGTTTTGTGAAATGAGAGCTGTCCGCGTTTGCCGCGCCCGGAGCTGGCCTGCCAGCTTAGCCACCCCGCCTCCTGCGCCTGACGCAGCAGAGTGCGGACGTGGCGTTCGCTACAAAAACAGCGCTCCGCCAGTTCGCCGACGGTCACCTGCTGCGGCGCCCCGGCTGAGGGTTGCCACAATCGCTGGTATTGATTTAAACGGTGTAAGAGTCGCATGGGGGCCGTCATCCACCGGGCCGCTGTAAACCCGGAACAATTAATAATATCTATTCACTATTACTTCCGTATATCCCAGGTGATACTGCAACACAAGCGAAGCCCATCACACATCGGGGAATACACCATGGCAAAACTGGCCGCATTTGATATGGACGGCACCCTGCTGATGCCGGACCATCGTCTCGGCGAGCAAACGCTCACCGCGCTGAAACGGCTGCGGGAACGTAATATCACCCTGACGTTCGCTACCGGTCGCCATGTGCTGGAGATGCACCATGTGATTGGCGAATTTTCCCTGGACGCATTTCTGATCACCGGCAACGGGACGCGCATCCATTCGCTGGAAGGGGAGGAGCTTTATCGCCAGGATCTCGCTCCCGAGGCGGCGGAAGCGGTGCTGCACAGCAAATGGGATACTCAGGCCAGCATGCATGTGTTTAACGATGGCGGCTGGTTCACCGGTCAGGCAAGGCCTGAATTGTTGCAAGCGCATGTCTTCAGCGGCTTTCACTATCAACTGTGCGATCCGAAACGCATGTCGGCGCAGCATGTCACCAAGATCTGTTTTTGCGGCGATCATGACGATCTCCGCCGCCTGCGGATCCAACTGAATGAGACGCTGGGCGATCGCGCGTTTCTCTGCTTCTCGGCGATGGACTGTCTGGAAGTGCTGCCGGTCGGGTGTAATAAAGGTGCGGCGCTGGCGGTGCTCAGCCAGCACTTAGGCTTCACCCTGCAGGAGTGCATGGCGTTTGGCGATGCGATGAATGACCGCGAGATGCTGGGCAGCGTTGGGCGGGGTTTTATCATGGGCAACGCGATGCCGCAGCTGAAAGCCGAGCTGCCGCATCTTCCGGTTATCGGAGACTGCCGGCATCAGGCGGTCTCCCACTTTTTAACGCATTGGCTGGATAATCCTGATCTTCCTTATTCCCCCGAATAGAGAGACCCTTCCGGCAAGCCACATAGTTTTCTATCTGGCTTTTTTTATCGCCTGCCGACCAGCGCGGCGATCTCCGCCTGCCAGGGCGCGATATCGCCGATATTGGCGGCCACCCACTGCGGGTTGTAATAGGTTTCCAGGTAGCGCTCACCGCTGTCGCACAACAGCGTGACGATGGAACCCGTTCGCCCTTCCTCGCGCATCCGCGCGGCCAGCTGCAATACGCCCCACATATTGGTGCCGGTAGAAGCGCCGACCTTGCGCCCAAGCTGTGTTTCCAGCCACAGGGCGGTGGCCACGCTCGCCGCATCCGGTACGCGCAGCATCTCGTCGACGACGTCGGGAATAAATGACGGTTCGACGCGTGGGCGGCCGATGCCTTCAATTTTGCTGCCGACCGGGCTGCGCAGGGTGGCGTCGCGGGTCTGCCAGTATTCGAGGAAGACCGAATTCTGCGGATCAACGACCATCAGCTGCGTCTCATGGCCCTGGCTGCGAATATAGCGGCCAATGGTTGCCGAGGTGCCGCCGGTGCCGGCGCTCATGACGATCCATGACGGCTGCGGGTGCGGTTCATGGCTCATCTGACGGAAAATACTGTCGGCGATATTGTTATTGCCGCGCCAGTCGGTGGCCCGCTCGGCAAAGGTGAATTGATCCATATAATGGCCGTTCAGCTCGCGGGCCAGCGTTTCGGAAGCATCGTAGATTTCGCAGGCGCTCTGCACAAAATGGCAGCGTCCGCCGTAAAACTCGATCTGTTCGATTTTACGTTTGGCGGTGCAGGAAGGCATCACGGCGATAAACGGCAGCCCCAGCAGGCGGGCGAAGTAGGCCTCCGAAACGGCGGTTGAACCCGAGGAGGATTCAATAATCGGCGTACCTTCTTTGATCCAGCCGTTGCACAGGCCATAGAGAAACAGCGACCGCGCCAGGCGATGTTTAAGGCTGCCGGTGGGGTGGGTGCTTTCATCTTTCAGATACAGGTGGATGCCCGGAAACGCAGGCAGCGCCAGACGGATCAGGTGCGTGTCGGCGGAGCGCTGATAGTCGGCGTTGATTTCGCTAATGGCATGTTTAACCCAGGCGCTATTCATCGTGATTTCCTGTTTGTCATTTTGTGCCTAGCTTAGCGGAAAGCGCAGGAAAAATTGTTGCCATTTAGCCTTTGGATTACCATTATGAGAGCAAAATTTTCTCTTCGGATGCCCTATGCTAGATAAAATTGACCGTAAGCTGCTGGCGCTGCTGCAGGAAGATTGCACCCTCTCTTTGCAGGCGCTGGCCGATGCCGTTAATCTGACCACCACGCCCTGCTGGAAGCGCCTGAAAAGGCTCGAAGATGAAGGTATTTTGCGCGGGCGCGTCGCCTTACTGGATGCCGAAAAGGTGGGGCTGGGCCTGACGGCGTTTGTCCTGATCAAGACTCAGCATCACAGCAGCGACTGGTATGGCCATTTTGTGAGCGAAGTGACGCAGATGGCGGAAGTGCTCGGCTTCTGGCGGATGGCGGGGGAGTATGACTACCTGCTACGGGTGCAGGTGGCCGATATGAAACGCTATGACGATTTTTATAAACGTTTAGTGAACAGCGTGCCGGGGCTGTCGGATGTCACTTCGAGTTTTGCCATGGAACAGATAAAATATACCACCGCCTTGCCTGTCGAATAACGGTATTGCGCCGTAACCCATTACAAATCAGGATTTTACTGCTTGCGATTATTTGCTCAACTCAGCTGGTACTTCCGCCGGGAGTGGCGCCGCTATCTTGGCGCGATTGCCCTGCTGGCCATTATTGCCGTCCTGCAGCTTATTCCGCCGAAGGTGGTGGGCATTGTGGTGGACGGCGTGACGCAACAACATTACACCGCAGAGAAGGTGTGGATGTGGATCGGCGCGCTGGTGCTGGTCGCGGTAATGGTTTACCTGCTGCGCTATGTCTGGCGCGTGCTGCTGTTCGGCGCCTCTTACCAGCTGGCGGTCGAACTGCGGGAAGATTTTTACCGGCAACTGAGCCGCCAGCATCCGGCATTCTATTTGCGCCATCGCACTGGCGATCTGATCGCCCGCGCCACCAACGATGTTGACCGGGTGGTATTTGCCGCCGGTGAAGGGGTGTTAACCCTGGTGGATTCGATGGTGATGGGCTGTGCGGTATTGATTGTGATGTCGACGCAGATTAGCTGGCAGCTCACCCTGCTGGCGCTGTTGCCGATGCCGCTGATGGCGCTGGCGATCAAACGCAACGGCGATGCGCTTCACGAACGTTTTCGCGTGGCCCAGGTGGCCTTTTCCAGCCTTAACGATCGCACACAGGAGAGCCTGACCAGCATCCGCATGATTAAGGCTTTTGGGCTGGAGGATCGCCAGTCGGCGCAGTTTGCCGCCGATGCCGCCGATACCGGCGCGAAAAATATGCGCGTGGCACGCATTGACGCGCGTTTCGACCCCACCATCTATATCGCCATTGGGGCCGCTAACCTGCTGGCTATCGGCGGCGGCAGCTGGATGGTGATCCACGGCAGCCTGACGCTGGGCCAGCTGACCAGCTTTGTGATGTATCTTGGCCTGATGATCTGGCCGATGCTGGCGCTGGCGTGGATGTTTAACATTGTTGAGCGCGGTAGCGCGGCCTATGGCCGTATCCGCACGATGCTCGAAGAGGCGCCAGCGGTGGACGACGGTACTGAAGCAGTGCCGGCAGGCCGCGGTGTCCTGCAGGTTGCCATCCGCAACTTCATCTATCCGCAGGCGAGTAAACCTTCGCTGGAGCAGGTTAATTTTACCCTCCAGCCGGGGCAAATGCTGGGTATCTGCGGGCCGACGGGCGCCGGTAAAAGTACCATTCTGGCGCTGCTGCAACGTCATTTTGACGTCACCAGCGGCGAGATCCGCTTTCACGATCTGCCGCTGCCGCGTCTGCAGCTCGACAGCTGGCGCGCCCGGCTGGCGGTGGTCAATCAGACGCCATTTTTATTCTCCGACACCGTCGCCAATAATATCGCGCTGGGCAAACCGGATGCGACACCGGCGCAGATTGAACGCGTGGCACGGCTGGCCAGCGTGCATGACGACATTCTGCGCCTGCCCCAGGGGTACGATACCGAGGTGGGCGAGCGCGGCGTGATGCTCTCCGGCGGCCAGAAACAACGCATCTCGATTGCCCGCGCTCTGCTGCTGGAGGCTGAAATTTTGATCCTTGATGATGCTTTGTCGGCGGTAGATGGCCGTACGGAGCACCAGATCCTGCACAACCTGCGTCAGTGGGGGGAGGGGCGGACGGTGATTATCAGCGCCCACCGGCTGTCGGCGCTGACCGAGGCCAGTGAAATTCTGGTGTTACAGCATGGGCATATTGCCCAGCGTGGCCGCCATGAGGCGCTGGCCGTGCAGCCAGGCTGGTACCGCGACATGTATCGTTACCAGCAGCTGGAAGCCGCGCTTGACGAGGTTCCGCAGGCGCAAGAGGAGGCCCTGGATGCGTAGCTTTACCGAACTCTGGCCGACGCTTAAACGCCTGCTGGCCTATGGTTCACCGTGGCGTAAGCCGCTGGCCATTGCGGTGGGGATGATGTGGATCGCGGCGGCGGCGGAAGTGAGCGGCCCGCTGCTCATCAGCTATTTCATCGATAATATGGTGGCGAAGCATACGCTCCCGCTGAAGCTGGTGGCAGGCCTGGCGGTAGCCTATATCGGCCTGCAGCTGCTGGCGGCATTACTGCACTATAACCAGTCGCTGCTGTTTAACCGCGCCGCGGTCGGCGTCGTCCAGCAGTTGCGTAGCGATGTAATGGATGCCGCCCTGCATCAGCCGCTCAGCGAGTTTGATACCCAGCCGGTTGGGCAGCTTATCTCGCGGGTGACCAACGATACGGAAGTCATTCGCGATCTGTACGTGACGGTGGTGGCGACGGTGCTGCGCAGCGCGGCGCTGATCGGCGCGATGCTGGTGGCGATGTTTAGCCTCGACTGGCGGATGGCGCTGGTGGCGATCGCGATCTTCCCGGCGGTGCTGATCGTGATGATCATCTATCAGCGCTATAGCACGCCGATCGTGCGCCGGGTGCGCGCCTGGCTTGCTGATATCAACGATGGTTTCAACGAAGTGATCAACGGCATGGGGGTGATCCAGCAGTTCCGCCAGCAGGCGCGCTTTGGCGAACGGATGCGCGAGGCCAGCTATGCCCACTATCTGGCGCGGATGCAGACGTTGCGCCTCGACGGTTTTCTGCTGCGCCCGCTGCTGAGCCTTTTTTCCTCGCTGGTGCTGTGCGGGCTGCTGATGCTGTTTGGCTTTAGCGCGGTGGGCACGATCGAGGTCGGGGTCCTGTACGCGTTTATCAGCTATCTCGGACGCCTTAACGAGCCGCTTATTGAGCTGACCACCCAGCAGTCGATGCTGCAGCAGGCGGTGGTCGCCGGCGAACGCGTTTTTGAGCTGATGGATCGCCCGCGCCAGGCGTGGGGCTCGGATGACGCGCCGCTGAGCAGCGGCCGGGTGGAAATTGACCATCTCTCCTTTGCCTACCGGGGGGATCGACTGGTCCTGCAGGATATCAGTCTGGATATTCCCTCCCGCAGCTTCGTGGCGCTGGTCGGGCATACCGGCAGCGGGAAGAGTACTCTCGCGAGTCTGATGATGGGCTATTACCCGTTAACCCTCGGGGAGATCCGCATCGATGGCCGGCCGCTTGCTTCCCTCAGCCACAGCGCGTTGCGTCGGGGCATCGCGATGGTGCAACAGGATCCGGTGGTGCTGGCGGATACCTTCTACGCCAACGTCGCGCTGGGTCGGGATATCAGTGAGACGCAGGTCTGGGAAGCGCTGGAGGCGGTGCAACTGGCGGAGGTGGCGCGCAGCATGAGCGATGGCCTGTACACTCAGCTGGGCGAGCAGGGCAATAACCTCTCCGTTGGGCAGAAACAGCTGTTGGCGCTGGCGCGCGTGCTGGTGGAGACCCCGCAGGTATTGATTCTGGATGAGGCGACGGCAAACATCGACTCCGGCACCGAGCAGGCGATCCAGCAGGCGCTGGCGAAAGTCCGCCAGCATACCACCCTCGTGGTTATCGCCCATCGACTGTCAACCATCGTTGAGGCCGATACCATCCTGGTGCTGCATCGCGGTCAGGCTGTCGAGCGGGGCACCCATCAGCAGCTGCTGGCGGCGAAGGGGCGTTACTGGCAGATGTATCAGCTGCAGCTGGCTGGCGAAGAGCTGGCGGCCAGCGCCCGGGAAGAGTCGCTCAGCGCCTGATGCACCACCAGCAGGCAGCGAAGAAAGCGTGGCCTGCCGTGGTGCAAAAACGTTACATTAAATGCACTGTTGTGGTGCATTTTTGCGCTGCAAACGCGTTTCAGCAGGCAATTGTCTGACCTGCCCCCTGTTTTTTACCATCAAAGGGCCGCTCTGCGGCCTTTTTTCATTTCTGGCATAGCCCTTGCTTTATATCCATCGTGTTAGCTGCGGCCATTACCGAATACTGCCTGGAGGGGACTTATGAAGCTGGTTACCGTGGTAATCAAACCATTCAAACTGGAAGACGTGCGTGAAGCCTTGTCTTCCATCGGCATTCAGGGCCTGACGGTCACTGAAGTCAAGGGCTTTGGCCGTCAGAAAGGTCATGCGGAGCTCTACCGCGGCGCCGAATATAGCGTCAACTTTCTGCCAAAAGTGAAGATTGATGTGGCGATTGCCGACGATCAGCTGGATGAAGTCATCGATGTGATCAGCAAAGCGGCTTACACCGGAAAAATTGGCGACGGCAAAATTTTTGTCGCTGAATTGCAGCGCGTCATTCGCATCCGTACCGGCGAAGCTGACGAAGCGGCACTGTAATTTCCAGACCACACAGTGATGGGGAACGAAACAATGAAAATGGCAACAATGAAATCGGGTCTGGGGGCATTAGCCCTTCTTCCGGGACTGGCAATGGCCGCGCCCGCAGTGGCGGACAAAGCCGATAACGCGTTTATGATGATTTGCACCGCGCTGGTTCTGTTTATGACCATCCCGGGGATCGCGCTGTTTTACGGCGGCCTGATCCGCGGCAAAAACGTCCTTTCCATGCTGACTCAGGTAATTGTGACCTTTGGCCTGGTCTGCGTATTGTGGGTGATTTATGGCTATACCCTGGCCTTCGGCACCGGCGGCAGCTTCTTCGGTAGCTTTGACTGGGTGATGCTGAAAAATATTGAACTGAAAGCGCTGATGGGCACCTTCTATCAGTACATCCACGTGGCCTTCCAGGGCTCGTTCGCCTGTATCACTGTCGGGCTGATCGTGGGGGCGCTGGCTGAGCGTATTCGTTTCTCCGCCGTGCTGATTTTTGTGGTGGTGTGGATGACGCTCTCTTATGTTCCGATTGCGCACATGGTCTGGGGCGGCGGTCTGCTGGCGACCCACGGCGCGCTGGACTTCGCGGGCGGCACCGTTGTACACATCAACGCTGCGGTTGCCGGGCTGGTGGGGGCGTACATGATGGGCAAACGTGTGGGCTTCGGCAAAGAAGCGTTCAAACCGCACAATCTGCCGATGGTGTTCACCGGAACCGCCATCCTCTACGTGGGCTGGTTCGGCTTCAACGCCGGCTCCGCCAGCGCAGCGAACGAAATTGCCGCACTGGCTTTCGTCAACACCGTCGTCGCCACAGCGGCTGCCATCCTGGCGTGGACCTTTGGCGAATGGGCCCTGCGCGGTAAACCTTCACTGCTGGGCGCCTGCTCTGGGGCGATTGCCGGTCTGGTTGGCGTCACACCAGCCTGTGGGTATATCGGTGTCGGTGGGGCGTTGATTGTGGGTATCGCATCTGGTCTGGCGGGCATCTGGGGCGTAACGGCGCTGAAACGCTGGCTGCGGGTTGATGACCCTTGCGACGTCTTCGGCGTCCACGGCGTCTGCGGCATCGTCGGCTGTATCCTGACCGGTATCTTCGCGGCCACCTCTCTGGGCGGCGTGGGTTATGCAGAAGGCGTCACCATGGGCCATCAGCTGCTGGTGCAACTCGAGAGTATCGCGATTACCATCGTCTGGTCGGGCGTTGTCGCTTTCATTGGCTACAAAGTGGCGGACATGACCGTGGGGCTGCGCGTACCAGAAGAGCAGGAGCGCGAAGGACTGGACGTCAACAGCCATGGCGAAAACGCCTACAACGCCTGATAGAAAACCCTTCTCCCTGTAGCAAAAAGCCTCCCGTCAGGGAGGCTTTTTTTATGCGTTGCGGTTACGCATCACCCCTTCCTGGACCGTTGAAGCCACCAGCGTTCCATCCTGAGTGTAGAACTCGCCGCGGACGAAGCCACGGGCGCTGGAGGCCGAGGTGCTTTCAACGCTGTATAACAGCCATTCATTGATATTAAACGGCCGGTGGAACCACATTGAGTGGTCGATAGTGGCGACCTGCATGCCAGGCTCAAGGAAGCCGACGCCGTGCGGCTGCAGCGCCACCGGCAGGAAATTAAAGTCCGAGGCATAGCCCAGCAGATATTGATGAATGCGCAGATCGTCGGGAACAGCGCCATTGGCGCGCAGCCACACCTGGCGCACCGGTTCAGCAATATGGCCTTTCATCGGGTTATGAAATTCGACCGGGCGGATCTCCAGCGGTTTATCACAGAGGAATTTATCTTTTACCTGCGGCGGCAGAAGGTGTGCCAGCTTGCGGGCGATATCGGTTTCCGAGTGCAGGCCGTCAGGAGAGGGGGCCGGCGGCATCGCTTTCTGATGCTCATAGCCGTGCTCTGGCGCCTGGAATGAGGCGGTCATATAGAAGATCGGCTTCCCGTTCTGAATGGCGGCCACTCGCCGGGCGCTAAAGCTGTTGCCGTCGCGCAGTACTTCCACATCGTAGACGATCGGTTTCTGGCTGTCGCCGGGGCGCAGAAAGTAGCTGTGAAACGAATGTACCAGACGTTCAACGGGCACGGTCTCTTTTGCCGCATACAGCGCCTGGCCCACCACCTGGCCGCCAAAAACCTGGCGCAATCCCAGGTCTTCGCTCTGTCCGCGGAATAACCCTTCCTCAATTTTTTCCAGATCTAATAATGCCAGCAGGTTAGAGAGTGCCTGACTCATACTTATCCTCAATTAATGATAGCGGCGCAGCGCGGTGCGCGTGATGTGGCAAAGTATAACCTGGAATCGCAAGTGGTCCGATGGGTGTAATAATCTGAATAACGAGGGGGCAACAGGAACAAATCTGAGATCTGTGCCACACTTATTGACGACACGAAAGTTCCTGCCGGCGAAGCGGCGGAACATCCTCCTGGGTATTAAGGGATGATAAGGAGAACATCATGAAATTTGCCTATATGTTTAGTGCCTTAGCCGTCGCCGCGACGCTAACCGCCTGTGCTAATCACCACTCTACCAGTTCTTCGACTCAGGCAGCCGCGCCCGACCCTTATGGCATCGCGACGCTGAGCGTGGCACAGCAGCAGCCGAGCGTTACGGGGACGATTAATATCCGCCAGAGAATCGCTTTACCGCCGGATGCGGTACTGACGGTGACCCTGTCGGATGCTTCTCTGGCAGATGCGCCAGCCCGCGTGTTGTCGCAAAAAGCGGTGCGTACCGAAGGCAAACAGGCGCCATTTAACTTTGCCCTGCCTTACAATCCGGCAGACATTCAGCCGAACGCCCGTATTCTGCTGAGTGCCGCGATCGCGGTGAACGGCCAGCTAATGTTCATTACCGATACCGTGCAGACGGTGATAAACCAGGGGGGGACGCATGCCGACCTGACGCTGGTTCCGGTCACGCAGACCGCCGTCCCCGTTGCGCAATAAGCTCGCCGAGCCCCCTGACGGGGGCTTTTTTTTGTCTTCAGTAAACCCAGCGATAATACTGGAGATCGATATGGCCGCTGCCGGAGACCTGAACCCCTTCGGCCAGCAACGCCTGGCGCTGTCGCTGAAGATCGGGCCCGGTGAGGGAGATATCGCCATGGCGATTGACCACCCGATGCCAGGGCAGGGTTGACCCTTCCGGCAGGCGCTTCAGTACGCCACCTACCTGGCGCGCGGCGCGCGGTGAACCGGCCAGGCGGGCGACATCGCCGTAGGTGGCGACATAGCCTTCCGGTATCGACGCCACGATATGCCAGACGCGTTGGGGGAATGTGTCGTGCGGATCCATGTTCAGCCCTGTTAACCGGAAAACGCCAGCATAAGCGCTGAGGCGCAGGCTGTACAGCCTGCCTCGGTTCAGGCGGGTTGTTCGACAGTGAAGGTTAGGGCCAGGCCGAGGATCTGCATGCCATGGACATTGTCAGACGGTGAACTGGCGATGAGGCTCTCGAGAAATTTCAACCGCTGCAAAGTGGCGTTAATGATCAGTTTCGCGCGCAGGCCTGGCATGGTCAGCGACGAAATGGGGTACACCACCCGGCCGCTGATGTAGACGGGCAGTTTGCGCAGTTCCACCTGGCGCAGCACGCCGACGGTGGAATAGAGCAGCGCCAGCGGCGTGACCGCCCGCACGGGGGTCTGGCTGATGGTCGCGAAGTCGAGCATTTTTTCCGGGCGCAGATAGTTCACGCCATGAAAGGCGATGGTCATCCCTTCAATAGCGGGTAAAGGCAGAGTGATGGTCTGTGGTGATGAGTCAGTCATTCGATTACCGTCGAGACAAGGTGCTGATGATTAAAGGTGACGCAAGAGGGCTAAGTATGGTGGATAACCCGGCAATGTGCTGAGCGCGTGCTCCCAATCTCACAGCCTGGCCGTGAGTTGTTGGTTTTATTGGCGTATTGTGCAATAAACCAGCAGGCGATCGGGGTGAGCTTGCAATTCACCAGGTCAGCAGGGATAATGCGCCAGCGCGTTGGGTAACTAACGCTCTCAATGGGGGCTCTGTTGGTTCTCCCGCAACGCTACTCTGTTTACCAGGTCAGGTCCGGAAGGAAGCAGCCAGAGCAGACGACGTGTGTGCCGGGATGTAGCTGGCAGGGCCCCCACCCATTTCGCCCTCTTGATATCTCCCTTGTATTTGTCCGGTCTTTATCCCTGCTATAATTAATATCTGATACGGATCACATATTATTTTTTGTTGCTAAAACAACCCGTTTTTATTCCATAATATTTACTTGTCATAAATCTGAAATGCTACTGAAATATTAATGTCATTTGCATGTCATAAATAAAAGGCATCTTATTGATGGGAATTTGTTGCCAGAGCCATGCTATAAAATATATCTCTGGATCAGCATGTTAACTTCGTGTATTAATTATGATGATTTTATTGCACGGGAAGCGTAGCTATGACCACAGTGGTTTTGAATGTAAAAATTGACGCCGAGTTAAAAGAGAAGCTGCGTCATTATGCGGAAGTGAATAACGAGAACCTGGGAACGGCAACGGAAAAGCTGCTGCAGCTGGCTTTTCAGCTGGAGGAATCAGCAGGTGAGGCGGGGGTGACGGAAGAGGACATTGACAGCCAGCATACCGAAGAGGAAGCGACCCCATTAACCCCTAAAGAAATCAAAGCATTAAGAAAACTTCTGAAGAAGAAAAAATGAAACAACAATTCTCTACAGCCAGCAACTATAGCGAAGCCTGCGATATGTTGCGCTCAGGATACGTAAAACACGTGCGCCTGAACTGGAATATCGGTAGTGATGAGTTCTTTCGCATTGCCTCCGACTGGTGTGACACCGGCGCTAAAATTAAAAAAGATGAAGATGGCTTTATTATTTCCCTGAAAGGGTTTCCTATTCCGCGCCAGCATTAATGAAATTGCCTTATTTCTGTCACCGGGATGCCATAACCAGAGGGCAGGATACTCAGGCAATTTTATAAAAACATCTCATATACCTCATGGATGATGGTCATTTGACGGGCTGATGCCAGCCCGTCGATATTTTCTTATATTATTTTCCGCAAACGCGTATTTTCCTTCTGTTCTGCAAGGCTTTGCCACAGCGGTTGTAGCGTGGAGAAGGCCTGGCGCAATGCTTCGTCTGGCAGTGTAAATGGCAGACGCAAATAGCGATCAAAGGCTCCCTCAAGACCAAAGCGCGTGCCGGTGCCGATATGGATCCCCTGACTTTCCGCGCGCGCAGAGAACAGCGTGGCCAGCATGTCAGGGAGTTCCACCCAAAAAGAGAGCCCACCTTCCGGCGGCGTAAAGCGCCAGCGGGGAAAATACTCCGCCATTAGCGTTTCGCACATGTCCCGGCGCGCCTTCAGCATTTCCCGCCGCGGCGGTAGCAGCGTGGCGGCATTGGCCAGCAGCCAGCTGCAGGCCAGTTGCTCCAGCAGCGGCGTACCCAAATCCAGGGAATCGCGAGCCTGAATAAGGGAGGCGATGGTTCGCGTACTGGCGCGGATCCAGCCGATGCGCAGTCCTCCCCAGAAACTTTTCCCGGCCGAACCAATAGTGATCACCGCGGCATCGGGATTAAAGCAGGCCAGCGGCGGAGGCGGTGGCGCGTTATACCAGAGATCAACCATGGTCTCGTCGATCACCAGCGTCGTCCGCGTCCTGGCGGCGATATCCGCGACCCGCTGGCGGGTGGGAGCATCCATACAGCGCCCGGTGGGATTGTGAAAATCCGGCATCAGCCACGCCAGACGCGGCGCGGTCTGCGCAATAGTCGCCGCGAGTCCATCACAGTCCCATCCTTGCTGTGGAAGCGCGACGCCGACCGGGCGGCAGGAGGCGCCCTGAATGGCGCTAATCGCCATCGGATAGGTGGGGGCATCGATGACCACCCGGTCACCCGGGCCGGTAAACAGGCGGAGGATCAATGCGAAGGCGCTGAGGGCGCCGTTGACCACCATCACTTCAACGGGCCGCGTCGGCAGACCGCGTTCGCTGTAGCGACGGGCAATCGCCTCCCGCAGTACCGGCAGCCCTTGTTGATCGTAGCCGGTCTGGCCCAGGTAGGGCGGCAGCAGCGTCATGGCATGCTGGAAGGCCTGATGGACTTCCGGTCCGGCGCTGAGGGCGGCGGTAGAGAGATTCAGCGAGGAGGGGATGCCTGAGGGCGGCGCCAGGTCGGCGGGACGCTCTGGCAAGACAATGCGCGAACCGCTTCCCTGACGGCTGTAGAGAAAACCCTCCTCCCGTAACTGGCCGAGCGCGCTGGCGATGGTGGTCCGGCTGACGTTCAGCGCCGCCGCCAGCTCGCGCTCGCCTGGCAGGCGCGTTTGCAGCGTCAGGCGACCGTCGAGGATCAGCAGGCGGAGCGCTTCCGCTAGCTGACGCCATAGCGGCGTGCGTGAAGTGGACTCCTGCCAGTTGCCGAGCAGGCGTACCAGCGATTGTGTTCCAAAGCGTCGGGTTGACATAGCGATCCACTTTTCCAAAACTGGCCATTAATTATCAGTCCATTTTTGCTGATGATGAGGGCATTCGCAATGATGTAGAGGAAAAAATATGCTTCGTCGCCTGCTGCAGTTATATATTGGTCTGGTGCTTTATGGCGTGTCCACGGCGCTCTTCGTGCATGCCAATCTTGGCGCCGATCCGTGGGATGTTTTCCATCTCGGGGTGGCTAAACAACTGGGTATCAGTTTCGGTACGGTGATTATCCTGACCGGCGCGGCGGTGCTGCTGCTGTGGATCCCGATCCGGCAAATGCCGGGACTCGGCACGGTGAGCAACGTCATCGTGCTGGGGCTGGCGGCGGATGCCACGCTGGCCGTCCTGCCGCCGCTGGAGTCGCTGGTGGCTCGCAGTGTGCTGCTGGTGGGGGCGATTGTGCTGAATGCTATCGCCACCGGGATGTACATCGGCGCGGGCTTTGGCCCCGGGCCGCGCGATGGCCTGATGACTGGCCTGCACGCTCGTACCGGCTGGTCTTTGCGTGGCATCCGGACGGCTATCGAGTTGACTGTGCTGGTGATTGGCTGGCTGCTGGGCGGTAAGTTTGGCGTCGGCACCGTGATTTACGCGCTGTCGATTGGGCCGCTGATCCAGCTGTGTCTGCCGTGGTTTCGCCAGCCCGTCAGCCGCAAAGCGGTCAGCACTCCGCAGGAGATAGTCTCCTGAATTAACGACTCGCCCTCTCTATCCGCAAGAGGGCGAGCCGACGCTTACAGGCCGCTCAGACCGTGAACCATCATGTAGATCCCCACCACGATAATCAGTAAACCTGAGAACCAGGGCGCCTTGCGCGAGACATCGTTAAGCCAGGGCCAGCGGCGGGTGGCCTGTTTAAGACTCAGCGCGGCGATAGCCCCGGAAGCCACCAGCGTCAGCGCCAGACCAACGCTAAAGCCCAGTACCAGCGTGGCGCCAAGCGAAAATTTCTTCAGCTGTAAACAGATAAGCAGCACAGTAATGGACGCCGGACAGGGGATCAGCCCGCCGGTCAGGCCAAACAGTACGATCTGCCCGGTCGTCACCTGGCGGCCATCAAAGCGCCGGTTGATCTCCTGAGCATGAGCCCGCTGATGCGCGTCCTGCCACTCCTCCGCCACCAGCGGCACGGCGGATGAGGACGCATGGCGATGGTCATGGTGGTGATCATGTTCATGGTGGTGATCATGTTCGTGGTGATGATCATGTTCGTGATGGTGCTCATGTTCATGGTGGTGATCATGGTGCGTGTGGGGCTGCGATTCGCGCCAGGTGCGCCAGAGCATCCAGCAGGCAATCAGTACAATCGCTATCCCCGAGATCAGCTGAAACCAGGGTTCGGAGGTCTGCGCGTTCCAGCCGCGGCCAAACCACAGGCCGGCCATGGAGATCAGCCAGACCACTGCCGTATGGGAAACCGTCGCCGCCAGCCCCAGCAGCACCGCCTGTTTTAACGTTCCCCGTACCGCCACGATAAAGGCGGCCATCATGGTTTTTGAATGGCCCGGTTCAAGGCCGTGCAGGGCACCGAGCAGTATCGCGCTGGGAATAAACAGCCAGGCATTACCTTGCTGCAGAAGGGAAGTGAAATCGTTCATATCGGGATCCTTGCCAAAAGTGCGTTTATCCTACTCCCCCCCAGTAGTAAAATACTACCCCCCAGTAGAAAAAGCGGCTGACAAAAGGGATCATGCTATGCTGGCAGGCGTTACTGATGATGAAGGTCGGTAATCACGGACAGAATGAAACGGTGGATCGTGCAATGTCACATACAGTTCGACACAAAAAAATGTTACTGACCCGACTGAAAAAAATTCAGGGGCAGAGTTCCGCGTTAGAGAAAATGCTCAATCGCGAGCATGAGTGCGCTGAGGTGCTACAGCAGCTGGCGGCGATTCGCGGCGCGGTCAACGGTATGATGCTGCAGGTTATTCAGGGGCATCTGACCGACCATGTGGTGAAAGAGCCTGAAGAGACACAGCGTGAAGCGGATCTGGAGACGGTGATGCAGGTGATCAAATCTTATCTGAAGTAGCGCCCAGGCGCGGGCGGCGAAGTGGCCACACCCGCTGGCATTCTGCTTATTGCTCCTGTTGCTTAATGCACATGGAGGTTATTTTCCGCCCACAGAATAAACTGCTCTTTTGGCAGCGCTTTGCTGTACAGCCATCCCTGGGCGTACTGGACGCCATGCTGTCGTAGCCAGTCGCGCTGGCTTTCGGTTTCTACCCCTTCGGCGACGGTGGCCAGATTGAGCGCCTTGGCCATTTCAATAATGTGCGGCGTCAGCGGCCGGTACTCGAGGGTATCGACAAAAGATTTATCGATTTTCAGCGTATCGACGTCCAGTTTCTGCAGATAGCTCAGGCTGGAGTAGCCGGTGCCAAAGTCATCAATCGAGATACGATGCCCGGCCTGACGGTAGTGAGCGATCACCGGCATGGTGGTCTCCGGATCGACAAATCCGCGCTCGGTGATTTCAAGGATGATCTGTTCGGCGGCGATCCCCCAGTGCTGCAGCTGATCGTGTAACAACGTCGGTAGGGTGGGCGAGCGTAAATCATCTACCGACAGGTTGATGGAGATGTGCACTTCCGGCCGCTGCCGCAGCCAGGGACCGAGATCGGTAAAAATTTTCCTGACGATATCTTCCGTCAACTGCGTAATCAGCCCGGTCTGCTCGGCCAGAGGAATAAAAATATCCGGCGATAAAAAGGTGCCGTCGGGTTGCTGCCAGCGGGCCAGCGCCTCGGCCCCGGCGATTTTCCCATCCTGCAACGAGATTATCGGCTGATAGTAAACCTGAATCGCTTCGGAGTTGAGGGCGTCCAGCATACTGTTGCGTGGTGATCGCAGGTGTCTCAGCAGGCGCAGCAGCAGCCAGGTAGCAAGCAGGCTGGTGAAGATGCCGACAGGGAGCCAGAAGATTAGCTGCTGGCGAATACGCTGCTGCAGCGGCAGCGTCGACGACCAGGTCACGATGCCGGAGCCCAGCTCGGGAATGCGCTGGATCCGATAGACCGTGTTATCCAGCGTCAGCATATTAACATGTGGATCTTTAATACGCTGCCAGACCGTATCCGGCAGCGGTTGGCTGCTGATCACCATTTTCAGGTGATCCAAACCAAACAGCATGGTATGGATCTTCTCCTCGCTGGCAGGAACCACATCGATAAAAGAGATGGGATCGATCATCACCATATGCTGTTGACTGCCCATGGCCGTCATCTGGTGATTAAGGCCGAGATCGTTTATTGAGGTCAGCCAGGTGCGATAGCCGTCAGGGGCAATGTGGTCCGGCGGGGGAAAGGTGACCGCGACGCTATGGTCTTCCAGGGAGGAACATTGCGGCACGGAATCACGCAGCCAGAGCACTTCCTGAATGTAGCGATGGGTGTAGGCGATGCGGCGGAGCGTGAGCAGGTGCTCAGGGCTACAGGAGGCGGCGGTGTGTGAGTCGGCCTCACGTAGCGCTTCCCTGGCCTGATCGGCAACCTGCAGCGTGCGGACGACGATACGGTTGGAATAGTCATCCAGTTCACGATAGAACTGCAGCTTGGCCTGCCGCGCTGCCTGCCAGATGCTGAGTGAGATGGGCAGGATGATGGCCAGTATCAGCACCCCTGTAAACAGCGCCACCAGATGCCGGGTCCTCATGCCTGTGTCCTTATCGTTCGCCGGGTGTCATCAGTATATGCGAAAGATAAATCAGGCGCAGCGAGAGAAGTGAGCTGAGGTCGCGAAAAAACCGGCATCGCGAGAGGCTGCGATGCCGGGAGAGAAGGATGATTCCGATGCAGCAGAATAAAAATGAGGGTGTGAATGCCGGGCAGGGTGTATTCCGGCATTCAGTCGCAGCATACGCGGCGCAGATGACAGCAATATGTTAGCTAGTGCGCATCCGGCGCCGGGATATCAGCGCTGATACGCAGGTCATTCTCATCAAATACCATGCAGAAGCGCTCATCGAAGGCCAGATTTATTTTCTGCCACGGGCGGAAATGGACGTCGCCGGGCAGCAGGACCTTGACGTTATCGTGGCCGTAGCACTGGCCGAACAGATAGGTATTGTTACCCAGACGCTCCACCACTTCACATTGAAACTCCACCACGGTACCGGTAGTGACGTCGGGCGTGAGATGCTCTGGCCGGATCCCCAGCGTCACCGCGGCGCCGGGCTTCAGCGGCTGGGTAGCGATATTGAGGACCAACTGATGGTCCTGCGCGAGGGTGACCGTTAAGCGTTCCGGCTGCCAGTCGCTGACGATGGCCGGCAAAAAATTCATCTTCGGCGAGCCGATAAAGCCGGCGACGAATTTGTTGACCGGATTGTAATACAGCGCCATCGGCGAACCCATTTGTTCGACTTTCCCGTAGTTCATGACCACGATTTTATCGGCCAGCGTCATCGCCTCTACCTGATCGTGGGTGACATACACCATGGTGGTCTTCAGCTCCTGGTGCAGACGGGCAATATGCAGGCGCATATCGACGCGCAGCTCCGCATCGAGGTTAGAGAGCGGCTCATCGAACATAAACACCCGGGGATTACGCACGATCGCCCGGCCAATGGCCACGCGCTGCCGCTGGCCGCCAGAGAGCTGCTTCGGTTTACGATCCAGCAGGTGCGAGAGCTGCAGCGTTTTAGCCACCATTTCCACCTGGCGACGGATCTCCGTTTTCGGCACTTTATTCACCTTCAACCCGTAGCCCATGTTCTCTGCCACCGTCATGTGCGGGTAGAGCGCATAGGACTGGAAGACCATCGCCACGCCGCGGCGGGCGGGCACGACATCATTCATCACCTCATCGCCGATCAGCACTTCACCCTCGCTGACCTCTTCCAGACCGGCAATCATGCGCAGCAGCGTCGATTTTCCACAGCCGGAAGGACCGACGAAAACGGCAAACTCGCCATCTTCAATATCGAGATTGACCTGGTGCAGCGTCACCGTGCTGCCGAACCTTTTGGTGACATTCCTCAGTCGTATATTGGACATCCACATTCCCCGAAGTGAGTAGCTGTTGTTTGCCGTTGCTTTGTCGCTGTGTGTAGCATGAATTGTATTACGTGTAACAAATCAGCGTGGCGATGTTCAACAGCAGTAAAATCATGCCCTGACTATAACTTCCGCAGTTTTAGCGCCATACAGCGGCGTTTCATTTCTGTAATGATGATCACACAACTGGCAGCTTATGGTAGTTTTGTCAGCGATCTACGGGTAGCGTATAACAAAAGAGAGCTGGAGCCTTTTTCTCATATAACTCGCCAGGTTGAAGTGATTTATTTTTCTGACTGGCAGAGATAAGCCCAATAAAAACCATTAAATTGTTATACCTTCACATGAGGTTGATAATGAAAAAGAACACGCTTGCTGCACTGATCCTTACCACCCTGGCGGCGGGGCAACTCACCAGCCTGCAGGCGCACGCCGCCGGGCAGCTCAACGTCTGGGAAGACATTAAAAAATCCGCCGGCATTAAAACCGCGGTCAGTGATTTTGAGAAGCAGTACAACGTGAAGGTCAATCTCCAGGAGATGCCTTATGCCCAGCAGCTGGAAAAGCTGCGCCTCGACGGCCCGGCGGGCATTGGGCCGGACGTGCTGGTGATCCCTAATGACCAGCTCGGCGGCGCCGTGGTTCAGGGACTACTCTCGCCGCTCAGCGTCGATCAGGCGAAACAGGATGCCTTTACGCCAGCCTCCATCAATGCCTTCCACATGGACAACGCGCTGTACGGGATCCCGAAAGCAGTGGAAACCCTGGTGCTTATCTATAACAAGGACCTGATCGACAAGCCGCTGGACAGCCTGCAGGCCTGGCTGGACTACTCGAAAACCCAGCGCGAGCAGAACAAATACGGCCTGCTCGCCAAGTTTGACCAGATCTATTACAGCTGGGGGGCGATTGGCCCGATGGGCGGCTATATCTTTGCTAAAAACGACAGCGGTGGCTTTAACCCGCAGCAAGTGGGCCTCAATACCCCCGGCGCCGTCGAAGCCGTCACCTTCCTGAAAAAATTCTATGCCGAGAAGGTCTTTCCAGCGGGGATCCTCGGCGATAACGGGCTGAATGCCATCGATTCCCTGTTTACCGAGAAAAAAGCGGCGGCGGTGATCAACGGCCCCTGGGCCTTCCAGCCGTATGAAGCCGCTGGCATTAACTATGGCGTGGCGCCCCTGCCGACCCTGCCGGACGGCAAGCCGATGAGCTCCTTCCTGGGCGTCAAAGGCTATGTGGTATCGACCTGGAGTAAAGACAAAGCGCTGGCGCAACAGTTTATCGAGTTCATCAACCAGCCGCAGTATGTGAAAGCCCGCTATGTCGCCACCGGCGAAATTCCGCCGCTGAAGGCGATGATTGACGATCCGGTGATTAAAAACGACCAAAAGGCCAGTGCCGTCGCCATCCAGTCGGCGCGAGCGGTGGCGATGCCGGGCATTCCGGAGATGGGGGAAGTGTGGGGGCCGGCCAACGCCGCGCTTGAACTGAGCCTCACCGGTAAGCAGGCGCCGCAGGCCGCGCTCGATAACGCGGTGAAACAGATCACGATGCAGATCGAAGCAATGCAGGCCAGCAATCAGTAATTCACCGTCACGTGAAGTCACCGAGCGGGAGGGGGACCTCCCGTTTGTAGAAGGAGTCGAGTGTGAGCATCCATTCCAGCGAAAATTTTAGCGACGCACGCGGGCCCGGGCGCCATGCATGGTGCGGCCTGCTGCTGGCAATCGTGCCGGGTTTCGGTCAGTTTTATCATCGCCAGTGGCTGAAAGGGCTGGTCTTCCTGGTGCTGCTGAGCAGCTTTCTGGGGATTTTTTATGATTTCCTGCGTGAGGGGTTGTGGGGGTTATATACCCTGGGTGAAGAGGTACCGCGGGATAACTCTATCTTCCTGTTAGCGGAGGGGATTATCAGTGTGCTGATCGTCGCCTTTGGCGTGCTGATCTATTTTCTCTCGCTGCGGGATGCGTGGCTGAACGGCAAAAAACGCGATGGGGGGATCGCCCTGAACAGCGTGCGTAAGCAGTACCAGATGCTGCTGAGCGACGGCTTCCCGTACCTGATGATCACCCCGGGCTTTATTCTGCTGGTGTTTGTGGTGATCTTTCCCATTCTGTTCGGTTTCGCCATCGCCTTCACCAACTACAACCTGTACCACACGCCGCCGGCGAAGCTGGTGGACTGGGTGGGGCTGAAAAACTTCGTCAATATTTTCACCCTCTCTATCTGGCGCTCCACCTTCCTGGATGTGCTGCAGTGGACCGTGGTGTGGACGCTGCTGGCGACCACCCTGCAGTGTACGGTGGGCGTGCTGCTGGCGATTCTGGTGAATCAAAAAGATCTGCGCTTTAAGCCGCTGATCCGCACCATCTTTATTTTGCCGTGGGCGGTGCCGGGGTTTGTCACCATCCTCGTCTTTGCCGGTATGTTCAACGATTCATTCGGGGTCATCAACAACGCGATCCTGTCGTTCTTCGGTATCAGCCCGAAGGCATGGCTGACCGACCCGTTCTGGACTAAAACGGCGCTGATCATGATGCAGACCTGGCTTGGCTTCCCGTTTGTCTTTGCCATGACCACCGGCGTGCTGCAGGCGATCCCGGACGATCTGTATGAAGCGGCGACGATGGACGGCGCCAGCGCCTTTACCCGTCTGCGCACCATCACTCTGCCGCTGGTGCTGTACGCGATCGCGCCGATCATCATCACTCAGTACACCTTCAACTTTAATAACTTCAACATCATTTATCTGTTTAACAACGGCGGTCCTGCGGTGGCAGGCTCCAACGCCGGTGGGACGGATATTCTGGTGTCGTGGATCTATAAGCTGACGATGTCCTCGTCGCAGTACGCCATCGCGGCGACCATCACGATCCTGCTGTCGATCTTTGTCGTCGGCCTGGCGCTGTGGCAGTTCCGCGCCACCAAATCCTTCAAAAATGACGACATGGCGTAAGGGAAGCAACATGGCTCAATCACCCAGTATTAAACGCGAAAAGTGGATCCGACTCTCTCTCACCTGGCTGGTGGTTATTCTGGTCTCGGTGGTGATCATCTATCCGCTGGTCTGGACGGTCGGGGCGTCGCTGAACGCCGGCAATAGCCTGCTCAGTACCTCGATCATTCCGGAAAACCTGTCGTTCCAGCACTATGCCGATCTGTTCAATGGCAATGTGAATTACCTCACCTGGTACTGGAACTCGATGAAAATCAGCTTTCTGACCATGGTGCTGACCCTGATTAGCGTCAGCTTTACCGCTTACGCCTTCTCCCGCTTCCGCTTTAAAGGGCGGCAGAACGGGCTGATGCTGTTCCTGCTGCTGCAGATGATCCCGCAGTTTTCCGCGCTGATTGCGATCTTTGTGCTATCGCAACTGCTTGGCCTGATTAACAGCCATCTGGCGCTGGTGCTGATCTACGTCGGGGGGATGATCCCGATGAATACCTGGCTGATGAAGGGGTATCTCGACGCGATCCCCAAAGATCTGGATGAGTCCGCCCGCATGGATGGCGCCAGCAGCTTTCGCATCTTTATCGAGATCATCATGCCGTTGTCGAGGCCTATCCTCGCGGTGGTGGCGCTGTTCTCCTTCACCGGTCCGCTGGGCGATTTCATCCTCTCCAGCACCATCCTGCGTACCCCGGATAAATACACGCTGCCTATCGGTCTGTATAACCTGGTGGCGCAAAAAATGGGTGCCAGTTACACCACCTACGCGGCGGGGGCGGTGCTGATTGCCGTACCGGTGGCGATCCTCTACCTGGCGTTACAAAAATACTTTGTCTCCGGCCTGACCTCGGGCAGTACTAAAGGATAAGCACATGAAAAGATTCACCCCCGCATGGCTTGCGGTTTGTCTGGCATGCAGTTTCTCCACCCCTACTCTGGCCGCGGACGCGCTTGAAACCCGCGCGTTTCAGGGCATGCCGGCGGACTTTATCAAAGGCGCGGATATCTCCACGCTGCTGGATGCCGAAAAGCACGGGGCGACGTTCTACGACCAGAATAATCAGCGCAAGGATCCGATCGCGATTCTGAAAGAGAACGGCGTCAACTATGTTCGCCTCCGTCTGTGGGTGGATCCGCAATCGGCGAGCGGTGAGGGCTATGGCGGCGGAAATAACGACCTGGCCACCACCCTGACCCTCGCGAAACGGGCGAAAGCCCAGGGGATGAAGCTGCTGCTCGATTTTCATTACAGCGATTTCTGGACCGATCCCGGCAAGCAGTTCAAGCCGAAAGCCTGGGAAAAGATGGATTATCCGCAGCTGAAAACGGCGATTCATGACTATACCCGCGATACCATCGCCCGCTTTAAGCAGGCAGGCGTCCTGCCGGACATGGTGCAGATCGGCAATGAGATCAACGGCGGCATCCTGTGGCCGGAAGGGAAAAGCTGGGGGCAGGGGGGCGGCGAGTTCGACCGGCTGGCCGGGCTGCTGAACGCGGCTATCGCTGGCCTGAAGGAGAACCTGCATCACGGCGAGCAAGTGAAAATCATGCTGCATCTGGCCGAAGGGACCAAGAACGATACCTTCCGCTGGTGGTTTGATGAGATTGACAAGCGCCATGTACCGTATGACGTGATCGGTCTGTCGATGTACACCTACTGGAACGGGCCGATCAGCGCCCTGAAGGCCAATATGGATGACATCAGCAAACGCTATAACAAAGACGTTATCGTCGTCGAGGCGGCCTATGCCTATACCCTGGCCAACTGCGACAACGCGGAAAATAGTTTCCAGGCGAAAGAGGAAAAGGACGGGGGTTATCCCGCCACCGTGCAGGGGCAATATCACTATATTCACGATCTGATGCAGGCCGTCATAGATGTTCCCGACCAGCGCGGCAAAGGTATTTTTTACTGGGAGCCCACGTGGATTGCCGTGCCGGGAAATACCTGGGCCACCCCGGCGGGGATGAAATATATCCACGACGAGTGGAAAGAAGGGAATGCACGTGAAAATCAGGCGCTATTTGATTGCCAGGGAAAAGTATTGCCGTCGGTAAAAGTTTTTAATTAATTTTTTTGTCGTTTTTTTCAGGAAGTTTATTATGAATAAATTTGCACCTTTACATCCGAAGGTTAGTACGCTGCTGCATGGCGCGGATTATAATCCGGAGCAATGGGAGAATGACCCCGATATTATTGATAAAGACATTGCCATGATGCAGCAGGCAAAATGCAATGTGATGTCGGTGGGAATATTTAGCTGGGCGAAACTGGAGCCACGCGAAGGGGTATTTAATTTCGCCTGGCTGGATACTATCCTCGATAAACTGTATGCCGCCGGCATTCATGTTTTTCTGGCCACGCCGAGCGGCGCGCGTCCGGCGTGGATGTCTCAGCGCTATCCGCAGGTTCTGCGGGTGGGACGCGATCGGGTGCCGGCCCTGCACGGCGGCCGTCACAACCACTGTATGTCGTCACCGGTCTATCGCGAGAAAACCCTGGAAATCAATACCCTGCTTGCAGAGCGTTATTCTTCACACCCGGCGGTACTGGGCTGGCATATTTCCAATGAATATGGCGGTGAATGCCATTGCGATCTCTGCCAGAACCGTTTTCGCGACTGGCTGAAGGCGCGTTACCAGACCCTGGAGAACCTCAACCAGGCCTGGTGGAGCACCTTCTGGAGTCATACCTATACCGACTGGTCGCAAATTGAATCACCTGCGCCACAGGGCGAGGTGTCAATTCACGGTCTCAATCTTGACTGGCATCGCTTTAACACCGCTCAGGTGACCGATTTCTGCCGCCATGAAATTGCCCCGCTGAAGGCGGCTAACGCCTCCCTGCCTGTGACCACTAACTTTATGGAGTATTTCTACGATTACGACTACTGGCAACTGGCAGAGGCGCTGGACTTTATCTCGTGGGACAGCTATCCGATGTGGCACCGCGATAAAGACGAAACCGCACTGGCCTGCTACACCGCGATGTATCACGACATGATGCGCAGCCTGAAGGGCGGCAAACCGTTTGTGCTGATGGAGTCCACACCAAGCGCCACCAACTGGCAGCCGACCAGCAAACTGAAGAAGCCGGGAATGCATATTCTCTCCTCGCTGCAGGCGGTGGCGCATGGCGCCGACTCGGTGCAGTATTTCCAGTGGCGGAAAAGCCGCGGTTCGGTTGAGAAATTTCACGGCGCGGTGGTTGACCACGTCGGGCACATTGATACCCGTATTGGTCGTGAAGTCAGCCAGCTCGGCGAGATACTGAGCAAGCTACCGGAGGTCCGGGGTTGTCGCACCGAGGCGAAAGTAGCGATTATCTTCGACCAACAAAACCGCTGGGCGCTTGATGACGCCCAGGGGCCGCGCAATCTGGGTATGGAGTATGAGAAGACGGTCAACGAACACTACCGTCCGTTCTGGGAACAGGGCATTGCCGTCGATGTGATTGACGCTGATGTCGATTTAACGCCATACCGGTTAGTGATTGCCCCGATGTTATATATGGTGCGCGACGGCTTTGCCGCGCGGGCAGAGGCGTTTGTCGCCAGCGGCGGCCACCTGGTGACCACCTACTGGACCGGCATCGTCAATGAGTCCGATCTCTGCTATCTCGGCGGCTTCCCGGGCCCGCTGCGCAATCTGCTGGGGATCTGGGCGGAAGAGATCGACTGTCTGAATGACGGCGAGTTTAATCTTGTGCAGGGGCTTGCCGGGAATCAGTGCGGTCTGCAGGGTCCCTATCAGGTGCGCCATCTCTGTGAACTAATCCATACCGAGAGCGCTCAGACGCTGGCCACCTACCGGGATGATTTCTATGCCGGACGGCCGGCGGTGACGGTGAACGGTTTCGAGAAAGGTAAAGCCTGGCATGTCGCCTCCCGCAACGATTTAGCCTTCCAGCGCGATTTCTTTGCTGCCCTGAGCAGGGAGCTGGATCTGCCACGAGCGATAGCGGCGGATTTACCGCCCGGCGTAGTGGCTACCGCGCGCACCGACGGTGAGAGCACGTTTGTCTTCCTGCAGAACTACAGCGCGCAAAGTCATACTCTGACTCTGCCGCCGGGGTATTGGGATTGCCTGACCGACGCGGCGGCGCCGGACCCGCTGATCCTCTCAGCATGGGATTGCCGTATTCTTCGTCGCCACGCGTAATTTCTTCTTCTCCATGCCTGCTCTGACGAGCAGGCTTTTTTTTATCTTAAACCTGGAGCTTATGATGGTGAGTTTAAAATCCTTTCTGCACTATTTCTCTCCTGCACGTCCGGCACAGCCGTTAAGCGAAGCGGAAAAACAGCAAATCGAGGCGCTGATTCAGGCCTTCGGCGGTGAAGCGAATATTACGCAAGTGGATGCCTGTATTACTCGTCTGCGGGTGACGGTTCGTCATCTTGCAGCCGTGGATACTGACGCATTACAGCAGCAGGGCGCGCTGGGCGTCATTATTCTCGGTCAGCAGGTGCATGCTATTTTCGGTAAGCAGTCCGATGCGCTGCGTCAATTGCTGGATGAGCATTTTGCTACCCGTAAATAAATAAAACGGGATAACCTGAAAACAGGTTATCCCGAAAATAAGACAAAGATAGCAGTGGCAATAATAATTACCGGAGAGGTAATTAATGACCTTACAGTTGGAGATAAAAATAATGTACTTGTCTTACCAGCGCGATATTACCACCAGGCCTCAACCTGCACGCCGAAATTCCAGGTATTATTCGCCGTCTGGTCTTCAAACGGTTTACCATCTTCGGAATCATTCAGGTATGAAGCAAAAATGCGTAATTCCGGGCGTGACATAAAGTCTGGCCCGTCCGCCAGGCCCAGCGCAATGGTATATTTCTCACCGGCCTGTTTGTAGCTGGTGCCATTGTTATAGCTGTCTTTCTGATAGAAACCGCCGACTTCGCCAATCAGGCGGACGTAGTCGGTGAACTGATACTGCCCACGGGCAACCAGCGACAGCATCCGCGTTTTGTCGGTGTAGTCGGTAATATCATCCGCCGAGCCCCAGGTCAGGACGTGGTTGATGGAGAACTTTTCGGTAATCGGGATCAGGCCGGTGTTAATCACGCGATAGCCGGTGGCGTCGTTCACGTAGTTCCACATATCGTACCAGCCGCCGCCCTGGGAGACCATGTTCTGCGCCAGCCCTTTGTTGGCATACTGCAGCACGGTTTTGTTATAGCCGCCCAGCATATCCTGACTGATTTCACCGGTCAGCATCACGCCATTATCGGCATCGTACAGCCCGCCGTAGCTGTCCTGTTTTTTGGTGGTGTTCGGCATGGCGTAGTCGATGCCGAATTCGGTCCACGAACCCGACCACGGCTTCCAGCCTGCATAGCGTAAATCGATATAGTTAATATTGACGTTGCTGTCGCCATCGACGCGATAGTCAACGTCGTTGGCATCGCCGCGGATCCAGGCCAGCGAGACGGCGCCCGGGCCGAGGGTGTAGTTTTCCACCCCGGCCCCGGAGCCGGATATGTTCCAGTATTTGGTATCGATGATGTGCAGATCGTGGCGCTGGTAGTAACGTTTACCCCCCCAGATCACCGCATTCGGATCGCCGGGGATCAGCCCTTTGATCTGCAGGTTCAGCTGACGTAAACCGAACTGTGCATCATCATTCAGCGTGGTTTCATTATCGTTAGAGCCGTCGGAGACCATGCTGACCATGCTGTCGAGATAGAAGCTGACGTCATCTTTCTTGTAGACCTCGGAGCCCAGCTCCAGCTCACCATAGGTATCCGATTCATTACCCAAACGGCCCAGCTTGTTCTTTTGCCATTCCGCTTCGCTACCATCGCCGGAGACCCCAACCCCGGCGCGCATATAGCCATGGAAATCGATACTCGGGATTGCGGCGGTCGCCGCAAACGCGGAAGGGGCGATTAGCGCAGCGGCTAACGCGGCGGAAAGGGCGCGCAGTGTCGTATTCATCTCTATCCTCTTATTGTTTTGTATTACGTTCACATAACTGATGTCATAAAATGCCTAAATGTAACTTCAGGCAAACGAGATATGATTATTGTGTGACTAAGTGCAAATAATCATGCTGGTTTTTGTTGTGATGGGTGAGGTGATTCACAATTAACTGTGTTGTGAACGTAATACTTTTTGTGGTGTAATTTTGCGATGAAAGGTGGCGGTGAGCGTTTTTTCAAATGGCCCCTGTTACAATCATGGGATAACAACATAAGGAACCGGACCATGAAGTCTAAAAGCGCTACTCTGGAAGACGTCGCACGCCATGCGGGCGTCTCTTACCAGACCGTGTCCAGGGTACTCAATAAATCTGCCAATGTATCCGAAGCGACGCGCCGCAAGGTGGAGAAATCAATAGAGGCCTTACGCTATGTGCCAAACCGGCTGGCGCAGCAGCTGGTGGGGAAGGAGAGCCAGACGGTCGGGCTGGTGACGATTTCGCTGGCCTGGCATGCGCCTTCCCAGGTGGCGGCGGCGGTAAAACGCTATGCCAATCTGGAAGGTTACCAGGTGCTGATTTCGATGATCGATGAGAGCGTCAACCAAAGTATCCAGGATTCCATCAATGAGCTGAAATCTCAGCGGGTGGATAAAGTCATTATCAACGTGCCGCTGGAGACCGAGCAGGCGCAGAAAATCGCCGCTGACAACGATGATATCGTCTGCCTTTTTCTCGATGTCGACCCCTACAGTTCCGTGTTTAACGTTTCGTTTAATCCGGCAGATGGCACCCGGGCCAGCGTCAAATATCTTTATGAGATGGGGCATCGGGAGATCGCGCTGCTGGCGGGGCCGGACAGCTCCGTCTCGGCCAAACTCCGGCTGAAAAGCTGGCTGGAGACTCTGGAGGGCTACGGCCTGAAGCCGGTGACCGTTCTGCACGGCAACTGGGATGCGCAAAGCGGCTATGCCGGCGCGCTGCAGATGCTGCGCGAAACGCCCAATTTCAGCGCCGTGCTGGTGGGTAATGACCAGATGGCGCTGGGGGTGCTCAGCGCTTTCCATCAGCACCAGGTGGCGGTGCCGGGGGAGAAGTCCGTCATTGGCTATGACGATACCTACGAAAGCTCCTTTTTCTATCCGGCGCTGAGTACGGTGTCGCTGGACCTCGATCTGCAGGGGAAAGAAGCGGTGCGGCGGATCCTCGCCAGCACCAGCGGTGCGCCACATACTTCATCCATCCTGCCGGCGCGCCTGGTGATACGTCATTCCAGCGGCGCCAGAACTGAGCAAGGCAAAGATCTGCAGGCCATCGCGGAACAGCTACGCGCCATCGCCCACCGTCTGGCGCCCTGAAACCTAAGGCGGGGAAACTCGCCTTAGGCCCATTACCCTTAATTTGAACATGGTTGATCTTTGTCGTGGAACGGCGTAACTTAAATGTTATGTTATAACATAATGACGAGGTCATCATGAAAGCCCATATCCATCCCCCCTATCGCACGGTGGTGTTTCACGACACCAGCGTTAATGAGTATTTTAAAGTCGGTTCCACCATCCGCACCGATCGCGTGATTGAACTCGACGGCGAAACTTTTCCGTATGTAACGATCGACGTCTCCTCGAAATCGCATCCGTACTACACCGGCAAACAAAAAACCTTCGCCAGCGAGGGCAGCGCGGCCCGGTTCCGTCAGCGCTTCGGCGGCTTTATTGATGCGAAAAGGAAGGCATGATGCAGGTCGTTAACTCATTACGCAGCGCCAAACAGCGCCACCCGGATTGTCAGCTGGTCAAGCGCAAAGGGCGGCTGTACGTTATCTGTAAGAGCAACCCCCGCTTTAAAGCGGTGCAGGGGCGCAAAAAACGTCGTTAACGGAAACTCTCCAGAGTGCGGCGCTGCTGGCCGTCGGCGGTAAAATTGTCGGCGGCCAGCCATTGCCGCATGGCGTTATCCAGCTGCGGCCATTCGCCGTCTATCACCGAAAACCAGTCCGTATCCCGGTTATGTCCTTTGCTCACCAGTGCCTGGCGAAAACGTCCTTCGTACTGAAAACCCAGCCGCCTTGCCGCCCGGCTCGATGGCATATTGAGACTATTACATTTCCATTCATAGCGACGATAACCGAGCGTATCAAACACATACTGCATCAACAGCCAGTGCGCTTCGGTGGCCATAGCCGTTCGGCTCAGCAACGGTGAAAAATGCACATGTCCCACCTCTACCACGCCGTGGGTGGCGTCGATGCGCATTAACGCCAGCGAGCCAACCGCTTTCCCTTGCCGCTGGTCAACGACGGCAAAATGGATCGGGTCTGCCAGCGTGGCGACCTGCTCCACCCAGGCACTGAATTCTGCAAGGTTGCTCTCAGGTTCACGCAGTAGCCACGTCCAGCTGCGGGCGTCTGGCGCCAGCTGGTGAGCAGCAAACAGGTCGCTGGCATGCGTGAGAGTCAGTGGTTCGAGCCGACAGCGGCTGCCCTGTAATACCTGCCGTGCTGGCCATGGACGCAGTTGCCAGTCAGGCAGCGCGGCGCCGAGTTCCTGTCCAAACTGATTGTATTCACGCATTGCGGTTTCCTTAGCGGGGTTTTTCAGGCAGCGTACGCGCTCACTGGTTCCATAAAAAGTGCCACAGGCGTATGTTTTCATAGGGCCACGAGGAGATGAAATGAACATACCGGACGATGGTTTTTTTACGCTGGTGACGCAGGGGATACAGCACCGATCGGATGAAACCCTGCAGCGGGCCCTTTACCACACATTGCGCCATGCCATCCTGCAGGGAACTCTGGCGGCCAACTGCCGTTTGCCCGGATCGCGGGTGATGGCCGGACGGCTGCAGCTGTCGCGAAATACGGTCAATGCTGCCCTGGAGCAGCTGGCGCTGGAGGGATACCTGATGCGGAGCCGTCAGGGAACGCAGGTGGTACCGCTCGCCGCCTGCCGCGAAGAGCCCGTGAAGGTGCCGCCCGTCGTGCTGCCTGAACGGCTGCAAGGGCTGCCAGCCGCAATGCGCCGCGACTCTCCGGCGCTGCTGTTTACCCCTGGCATGCCGGCGGTGAACTATTTCCCGTTGCCGCTGTGGCGGCGGCTGATGGATAACGTCTTACGCGACGAGGGCAGCGCACTGCTGGGCTATGGCGAGGCGGCAGGCGACCCCTTGCTGCGGGAGGCTATCGCTCGTCATCTGGCGCTCTCCCGGGGGATCCGTTGCGATATTCGGCAGATTGTCATTACCGAAGGGGCGCTGGAAGGGGTGAACTTATGCGCTTCGCTGTTGACGGATCCTGGCGACAGCGTGTGGGTGGAAGAGCCGGGGTACCTGGGGGCCAGGAGCAGTTTCCAGCGGGCGGGGCTGCGGGTCAGCGGAATGGCGGTCGATGACGAAGGGATGGGGATTGCCAACGGCGTCGCGGAGCCGCCCCGTCTGATCTTCACCTCTCCCTCTCATCAGTATCCCCTCGGGAGCGTCATGAGCGCCGCGCGACGTCTGGCGCTGGTGGAGTACGCCCGCCTGCACGGGGCGTGGATTGTGGAGGATGACTACGACAGCGAGTTTCGCCATAGCGGAGAGCCGATCCCGGCGATGCTGGGGATGGTGCCGGATGCCCCGGTGGTGTATCTCGGTACCTTCAGCAAAACACTCTTTCCGGCGCTGCGTATTGGCTTCATGGTGATGCCGCCTGCGCTGGCGGATGCCGTTCAGGATGTGATTGGCACGTTGCTGCGTGGAGGACACCGCACGGAACAGCGGGCGCTGGCCAGGTTTATTGAGAAGGGGCACTATGCTCGCCATCTGGCGGCCATGCGTCGCCTGTACCGCAAGCGCCAACAACAGCTGCGTGAGGCACTGGCGCAAGAGATAACCGTGCCATGCGAGGTCCTTGGCGGGGAAGGGGGGCTCCATTTGACAGTCGCAATGGAAGGGTTCGATGACCAGGCGATTGCGCAGCAGGCGCGTCAGTTTCAACTGGCGCCTGCCGCGTTAAGTCATTTCTATCTCGACCCGCAGCGGGGGCGGAGCGGGCTGGTGCTGGGATATGGTAATACTTCTGCTTCCCGCTATCCGCTGGCGCTGCGGACGCTAAATCGTCTTATTGTGCAGCACCGGCGCGGGTCAGCGTAAAAACGTCGTAGAAGGAGAGCTCGCCTTTGGTGGCGACCATCTTTTTGAGCTGCGCCTTCTGCTCGCTATCGACATCCGGCGACTGAAGAATACGCTCGATCAGCTGCCGGGGAACAAAGCGGGTGTTATACCATTCCCCGTTGTAGCACACGCGAAAGTCGAGGACATCGATATCTTCATAACGATAGCGCGGATAGACATCAAAGAAGAAAAAGGCGTTGAACAGGATGAACAGCACCACCAGCAACCAGACCGAGTCTACCAGCGTTTCAGAGCGCAGCATGACCACCAGCGTCGCCAGAAACGCGGCATACATGGCAACAAACAGCCCCGGATGGTTGCGGATAAAACTGATGCTAAAACGCGGGCGATTATCGCGTTTTTCCTGAACGTTGAGTTCGTCAATGGTATGAGTTAGCAGGCGTTGTATTTCTGTCATCTTGGTCCCCGAATTCTGCAATGAGCCAGCCGTGCGCGCCCGGCGGACCAGGCGTGGCAGGCTTAGCCTGAAGGCTATTTTATGTTGCAATATTCCACGGCGAAAGTAACAGATCAGTTACAGAAAACCATAACAGTTACGGATTGGGTACCGGAAGGCGCTTAATGATCTGCGCCGGGTTGCCGCCGACAACGGCCCCGGCCGGTACATCTTTGGTGACGACTGCACCGGACGCAATGACCGCATTATCACCAATGGTCACCCCGGGATTGATTACCGCCCGCCCACCAATCCACACATTGTGGCCAATGGTCACTGGTTTGCCATATTCCTGGCCGCTGTTACGCGCCTCGGCATCCAGCGGATGGGTGGCGGTATAAATATGGACGCCCGGCGCCAGCATGCAGTTATCGCCAATATGAATAGGGCAGACGTCCAGCATCACGCAGTCAAAATTGGCGTAAAACGCGTTGCCGAGAAAGATATTGTAGCCGTAGTCGCAGCGAAAGCTTGGCTCGATATACGCATCGCCGGCGCGACCGAACAGCTCGGCCAGAATATGCTGACGTTCTTCCTGCGCATCCGGGGAGGAATGATTATAACGGTGTAACAACTGTCTGGCGCGCAGGCGATCGGCGCGAAGCGTTGGGTCGCCAGATAAATAGAGCTCACCGGCGATCATTTTACGTTTTTCTTCACTCATGGGTCTTCCTTATACCTGACTTGAGATGGCCGTAGCAGTATAAAAAAGAAACCGGTTACAGGGTTGCTGTTAGCTGAATGATGTGATGACTATCACAAAGATACCCTGCGGCGGCTGACGCGTTTCGTCCGGTCAGCAGACCACGTTGTGCGCGTCGATTAGCGGATAAACTTCCAGACTGAGGTCGGGATCTTATCGTACAGCTTATTCATGGTCAGTTCAGCCAGACGATGATCGGCGGCTGAGTAAAATACCGCCAGTTCATTATCAGACAGTTCATATTTATTTTTTTCAATGACGCGCTCCAGCGTGTCAATTGTCTGGCAACGACGTAAGCGCATCAAATAGTCTGTTTTAGTTAATGGCTTATCAGACATAATTCCACCTTTTGATTGTAATAATTCTAACACGAGAGACTGGCCGGGTTTTCCCGGCTGGCGTTGACAAAGCAACGAAATAGTCGATTACCGGATTTTTTCCACTTTTGCAAATCCGTTGAGTTAATGCCGTAGTTACTGAACAAGGTAAAAGTATCGTCCAGATATTCGTCAACCTGAGCGACCAGTTTATTATCCTCAGTGTACTTAATTTTATAATTAAGCGCGAATGTGGCAATGTGCTCGATCAATTCATTTAACTGAAGATTGACAGCCGAAGTCGGGTCGTTGACCCAGCCATGGTTGCTCTCTTCCAGGTTTGCAAGGCAGTCATGATACAGCGTTTCGCAGAGAAAGCGTAGCTGTGCAATATCATGTCTTTTTGGCGAGTATTCGTCCATAACGCATCCCCTTTTGAGTGGTTTAAACGACGACTAACAAACACCGTTGTGGGATGAACACGACTAACCGACCTGACACTAACTGAGTAATCCTGCTGATTTAACTATAATCCACTCTCCAACAGATTTCATCGTGCTATTACGAAAAATTACAATTATCAGAGAGAAATTATCTTAAAAATAGACGAATTAATTTCGCAGGCCGTGGCGCACAGCCCGAGAAATAGAGAAGTCTTATCAATCATCGGCTTAAGGCAGGCAGCTGTCGCGTTCAGAAACCGCCGGCCGCGGGCGTTGGTATTAGGATTATTCCTGGTCAATGAGTGTGTAAAGATCATAAGTGCCAGGCAATGTGAAAAAATAGCCCGGACCATATCAATATATATTAAATGCAGTGTGAAAAATAAACAATGGCAATATGTGCCCTGTTGCGACGGACAAAAAAAGGGCCGCGAAGGCGGCCCTTTGTTCAAGTGTGACGATTAATGATGCTCAACCTGATGGCTGTGCTCCATATCTTCCGATTTCTTGCTAAAGCGGCGACGAACCACCACGAAGAACACTGGCACGAAGAAGATGGCCAGAATCGTCGCGGTCACCATCCCGCCCATTACGCCAGTACCGACGGCGTTCTGCGCGCCGGAGCCGGCACCCGAGCTGATCACCAGCGGCATAACGCCGAGGATAAACGCCAGGGAGGTCATCAGGATCGGACGCAGACGCATACGCACTGCTTCAAGCGTTGCCTCAATTAGCCCTTTACCCTCTTTCTCCATCAGGTCTTTGGCGAATTCAACGATCAATATCGCGTTCTTCGCCGACAGGCCGATGGTGGTCAACAGGCCCACCTGGAAGTAAACGTCGTTGGTTAAACCGCGGAAGGTAGCGGCTAACAGCGCACCGACCACACCCAGCGGAACGACCAGCATGACCGAGAACGGAATTGACCAGCTCTCATACAGCGCTGCCAGACACAGGAAGACGACAATCAGCGAAATGGCATACAGGGCAGGGGCCTGGTTGCCGGACAGTCGTTCCTGATAAGACATCCCGGTCCAGTCGTAGCCGATACCGGAAGGCAGTTTACCCGCCAGCTCTTCCATCAGGCTCATCGCCTCACCGGTACTCTTGCCTGGCGCTGCCTGGCCGAGAATTTCCAGCGACGGCAGGCCGTTGTAGCGTTCCAGACGCGGTGAACCGTATTCCCAACGCGAAGTAGAGAAGGCGGAGAACGGCACCATCTGACCATCGCTGCCGCGAACATACCACTTGCCGATGTCTTCCGGCAGCATACGGTATTTCGCTTCAGACATGATGTACACTTTCTTCACGCGGCCGCGGTCGATAAAGTCGTTGACATAGCTCCCGCCCCAGGCCGCGCCCAGCGTGGTGTTAATGTCGCTGATGGAGACGCCCAGCGCCTGGGCTTTTTCCTGATCGATATCGATTTTAAACTGCGGTGTATCTTCCAGACCGTTAGGACGCACGCCGGTTAACACGTCAGGGTGCTGCGCCACCATGCCAAACAGCTGGTTACGCGCCTGGGTCAGTTTTTCGTGGCCCAGACCGCCCTGGTCAATGAGCTGGAAGTCAAAGCCGGTCGCGGTACCCAGTTCAACGATAGCTGGCAGGTTAAAGGCGAACACCATCGCATCTTTAATCTGCGAGAAGTAGCCCATCGCCCGGCCGGTGATCGCTTCAACTTTGTTTTCCTCACCCGGACGCTGGCTCCAGTCTTTCAGCGAGACGAACGCGATGCCGGTGTTCTGGCCGCGGCCGGCGAAGCCGAAGCCGTTAACCGCAAACACGGATTCCACGTTGTCCTTCTCTTTGGTGAGATAGTAATTCGTCATCTCATCCAGCACTTTCTGCGTACGCTCCTGGGTGGCGCCGGCAGGCAGCTGCGCCATGCTCAGGAATACCCCCTGGTCCTCGTCCGGCAGGAACGAGCTCGGCAGACGGACGAAGAGCCACGCCATGCCCACCACGATGATCAGATACAGGACCAGATAACGACCGGTGCTGCGCAGAATGTTGCCTACGCTGTCGGTGTAGTGGTGCGTGCTCTTATCGAACATGCGGTTAAACCAGCCGAAGAAACCGGTGGTCGCGCCATGGCTGCCTTTCTGAATAGGCTTCAGCATCGTGGCGCACAGCGCTGGCGTCAGGATCAACGCCACCAGTACCGACAGCGCCATCGCAGAAACGATGGTGATGGAGAACTGGCGATAGATGGCCCCGGTTGAACCGCCGAAGAACGCCATTGGGATAAATACCGCCGACAGCACCATGGCGATACCGACCAGCGCGCCCTGGATCTGTCCCATCGATTTACGCGTCGCTTCTTTCGGCGGCAGACCCTCTTCCGCCATTACGCGCTCGACGTTCTCGACCACCACGATGGCGTCATCCACCAACAGGCCGATGGCGAGCACCATCCCGAACATCGTCAGGGTGTTTATCGAGAAGCCAAACGCCGCCAACACCGCGAAGGTGCCTAACAGGACTACCGGTACGGCGATGGTCGGGATCAGCGTGGCGCGGAAGTTCTGCAGGAACAGATACATGACCAGGAACACCAGGATGATCGCTTCCACCAGCGTTTTAACCACTTCGTGAATAGAAATTTTCACGAACGGGGTGGTGTCATACGGGTAAACGATCTTCATCCCCGACGGGAAAAACGGCTCCATCTTCGCCAGTTCTGCACGGATAGCGTTGGCGGTATCCAGCGCGTTCGCGCCGGTAGCCAGTTTAATACCCAGACCCGATGCTGGCTGGCCGTTAAACTTCGCCACCACGTCATAGCTTTCGCCGCCCAGTTCAATTTTGGCGACATCGCGCAGACGAACCTGGGAACCGTCCTGGTTCACCTTCAGCAGAATGTTGCCAAATTCTTCGGTATTGGTCAGACGGGTTTGCGCGATGATCGAGGCGTTAAGCTGCTGGCCTTTCACCGGCGGCGTACCGCCTAACTGACCCGCGGCCACCTGTGCGTTCTGCGCTTTCAGGGCGCTGATCACGTCCACCGGCGTCAGCTGGAAGTTGTTCAGTTTGTTCGGATCCATCCAGATACGCATCGCGTACTGGGAACCGAACAGCTGAACGTCGCCGACACCGCTGGTACGGCTGATCGGGTCCTTCATGTTGGCCGCCACGTAGTCCGAAATATCGTCCTGGTTCATGGTGCCGTTGGTGTTAATAACGCCGACAACCATCAGGAAGCTGCTGGACGCTTTCTCAACGCTAATCCCTTGCTGCTGTACTTCTTGTGGCAGCAGAGGCGTCGCCAGCGCCAGCTTGTTCTGTACCTGAACCTGGGCAATATCCGGATCGGTGCCGGATTCGAAGGTCAGGGTGATGGTCGCCGTACCGGTGGAGTCGCCATTGGAGGACATGTACATCAGGTGGTCGATACCGTTCATATTCTGTTCGATAACCTGAGTCACGGTGTTCTGCACGGTTTCGGCGTCAGCACCGGGGTACATGGCGGTAATGGAAATTGCGGGCGGCGCAATCGTCGGATATTGCGCTACCGGCAATTTGAGGATCGATAATCCCCCAGCCAGCATGATGATGATGGCGATCACCCATGCAAATATGGGGCGATCGATAAAGAAATTAGGCATGTCTTAACGGCTCCTGTTTAAGTTAAGACTTGGTTTGTTCTGATGGCGCGTTGCCTGCGGCTTGCTGTTTATCATCAGAAGCTACTTCCTGCGCTTTTACCTGCACGCCTGGTTTGATTTTTTGCAGGCCGGTGACGATAACGCGATCGCCCGTTTTCAGACCGTCAGTGACCAGCCATTTATCGCCAATCGCCTGAGACGCTGTGACCTGGCGGACTTCGACTTTATCGCCTTCCCCGACCACCATGACGCTGGCGTCGCCGCGCGGCGTACGGGTAACACCCTGTTGCGGTACCAGCAGGGCGTCAGGGTTAACCCCTTCTTCCAGACGGGCACGCACAAACATCCCCGGTAGCAGGGTGTGGTCCGGGTTCGGGAAAATCGCGCGCAGCGTGATAGAGCCGGTGGTCTGATCGACTGTCACATCCGAGAATTCCAGCGTACCGGCCTGCGGATACTTAAGACCGTCATTGGTGACCAGCTCTACTTTCGCTTTGCCATTTTCCTGTTTCAGGCGGCCGTCGGCCAGCTCCTGTTTCAGGCGCAGGAAATCATTGCTCGACTGGGTGACGTCAACATAGATCGGATCCAGCTGCTGAACAGTTGCCAGGGCAGTCGTTTGACCATTCTGGACCAGCGCTCCTTCGGTCACCGCGGATTTACCAATCCGGCCGCTGATCGGCGAGGTGACTTTGGTGTAGGCCAGATTGATGCGCGCAGTTTCCACGGCCGCTTTCGCTGCGACCACGGCCGCATTGCTCTGCTGTGCCGTCGCGACGGCGGTATCGTAGTCTTGTTGACTAATATATTTCGTGCCTAACAGTTTCTGATAACGCTTGACCGTCAGTTGATCCATGTTCGCCGCCGCCTGGGCTTTTGCCAGGTCGCCTTTGGCGCTGTCATAGCTGGCCTGATAGGTGGCGGGATCGATCTGATACAGGGAAACGCCGGCCTGGATGTCGCTACCTTCCACGAAGTTACGTTTTAAAATAATGCCACTGACCTGAGGACGGACTTCCGCAATGCGATAGGCGCTGGTGCGGCCTGGCAGTTCGGTGGTTATTTGTAGAGGTGCGGATTTGAGCGTCACAATACCGACTTCCGGCATGTGCTGGGCTCCTTGTTGAGCCGGTTTATCGTCACATCCTGTTAGCGCTAAGCTGCCTGAGAGCATCAGAACGACCGCCAGAGGCGTTAACCCTCTGTTTTTGTTCATATGTAAACCTCGAGTGTCCAATTTCAAAATGTTCAGTGGCTCAAACAACCACAAACCCACTACAGTCTTTCTATTATGGTCATGCTATGGTACATACATTCACAAATGTATGTAAACGTAACCTCTGTAAAGTCATTAACCTATGGCACGAAAAACCAAACAACAGGCACGTGAAACCCGGCAACTGATTCTGCATGTTGCTCTGCGTCTGTTTTCGCAGCAAGGCGTATCATCTACCTCGTTGGCAACAATTGCAAAAGCTGCGGGTGTAACGAGGGGGGCTATCTACTGGCATTTCAAGAATAAATCAGATTTATTCAACGAAATTTGGGAGCTGTCAGACGCCAGTATTAGCGATCTCGAAATTGAGTATCGGGCAAAATTCCCCAACGATCCACTCTCAGTTATCAGGGAGATATTAGTCTATGTTCTTGAAGCGACAGTGACAGAGGAACGTCGACGATTAATGATGGAGATTATCTATCATAAGTGTGAGTTCGTCGGTGAGATGACCGTGGTGCAGCAGGCCCAGCGGCAGCTCTCCCTGGCGAGCTACGAGCGTATCGAGCAGACCTTAAAAGAGTGTATCGCCGCGAAGCTATTGCCCGCCAATTTACTCACCCGGCGGGCGGCCGTGTTAATGCGCAGCTACCTTTCCGGACTGATGGAAAACTGGCTGTTTGCCCCTGATTCATTCGACCTGCATGCGGAAGCGCGCGACTACGTCGCCATCCTGCTGGAGATGTATCAGTTCTGTCCCACGCTACGCGGCCCGGAGAGCCTGACAGCTTAACGTTAGCGCGCGGATGCACGTGAATTTTTAGCGCCGTCCGCCGCTATTCGCCAGCGAAGAGAAGTGCTATTCTGCGCGCTTGCGACGACCCCCGGTATTCTCCGGCATTTGCATTCATTCATATTAACTATGCTGCACACGATCTCCAGGCAACGCGCCACGTTTATCTTTTTCATTACGCTGCTCTGCTTTATTGGCCTTTTCAGCCCAGTTCAGGGCCGCGCCGCGGACCTCCCTGACCGGGCAGAGGTGCAGAGCCAGCTCAATACGTTAAACAAGCAAAAAGAACTGACTCCCCAGGACAAACTGGTCCAGCAGGATTTGACCCAGACGCTGGAAACGCTGGATAAAATCGAGCGCATCAAAAGCGAGACGGCACAGCTGCGTCAGCAGGTCGAGCAAGCCCCGGCGAAGCTGCGCCAGGCGGTGGATAGTCTCAACAACCTGAGCGAGGTCACTGACGACGCCGCCACGCGCAAAACGCTCAGTACGCTCTCTCTACGTCAACTGGAGTCACGCGTCACCCAGACGCTGGACGATCTGCAGAATGCGCAAAACGATCTGGCGACCTATAACAGCCAGCTGGTTTCCCTGCAAACGCAGCCGGAACGTGTGCAGAACGCGATGTATAACGCCTCCCAACAGTTGCAGCAGATCCGCAATCGGCTGAATGGCACCTCGGTGGGCGACGAGACGCTGCGCCCGACTCAGCAGGTGCTGTTGCAGGCTCAACAGGCGCTGCTCAACGCGCAGATTGAGCAGCAGCGCAAGAGCCTCGAAGGCAACACCGTCCTGCAGGATACCCTGCAGAAGCAGCGTGACTACGTCACCGCCTGGAGCAACCGGCTGGAGCATCAGCTGCAGCTGCTGCAGGAGGCGGTGAACAGCAAGCGGCTGACGCTGACGGAGAAAACCGCCCAGGAGGCGGTCACCCCGGACGAAACCACGCGAATTCAGGCCAATCCGCTGGTCAAACAAGAGCTGGATATCAACCACCAGCTGAGCGAGAAGCTGATCCAGGCGACGGAGAACGGCAACCAGCTGGTACAGCGCAATATCCAGGTGAAGAACTGGCTCGACCGCGCTCTGCAGTCTGAGCGGGATATAAAAGAGCAAATTTCCGTGCTCAGAGGCAGCCTGCTGCTGTCGCGCATTCTTTATCAGCAACAGCAGACGCTGCCGTCGGCGGACGAACTGCAGGATATGACCAACCGCATCGCCGACCTGCGGCTCGAACAGTTTGAGGTGAACCAGCAGCGCGACGCGCTGTTCCAGAGCGATGCCTTTGTCGCCAAACTGGAGGAGGGGCACAGCAGCGAAGTGAACGATGAAGTCCACGCCGCGCTACTGGAAGTGATCGACATGCGCCGCGAACTGCTTGACCAGTTCAACAAACAGCTGGGGAACCAGCTGATGATGGCCATCAACCTGCAGATCAACCAGCAGCAGTTGATGAGCGTCTCGAGCAGTCTGAAGGAAATTCTGACCCAACAAATTTTCTGGGTGAACAGCAATAAACCGATGGACTGGGAGTGGATTAAAGCCTTCCCGGAAGCGCTGAAAGGTCAGTTTAAGGCGATGAAAATCACCGTGAACTGGGAAAAAGCGTGGCCCGCGGTGTTTATCGCTTTCCTGGCCGGTTTACCATTGCTGCTGATTGCCGGCCTGATCCGCTGGCGTCTGCAGTGGCTGAAGGATTATCAGGCTAAGCTTGCTTCCCAGGTGGGGCAGCTGCGCAACGATACCCAGCTGCATACGCCAAAGGCGATCCTGATCGACCTGATTCGGGCCTTGCCGGTGGTGCTGGTAATTTTGGCGATTGGCCTGATCTTACTCACCATGCAGCTTAATATCAGCGGACTGCTGTGGGCGTACAGTAAAAAGCTGGCCATGTTCTGGCTGGTCTTTGGTCTGTGCTGGAAAGTGCTGGAAAAGAACGGCGTGGCGGTCAGCCACTTCAATATGCCTGCGCAGTTGACCAGCCACTGGCGGCGACAAATTGTTCGCGTCAGCCTCGCGTTGCTGCCGCTGAATTTCTGGTCGGTGATTTCCGAGCTGTCGCCACTGAACCTGATGGACGACGTGCTGGGGCAGTTTGTGATTTTCTTCAATCTGCTGCTGATTGCCGTGCTGGTCTGGCCGATGTGTCGGGAAAGCTGGCGTGATAAAGAATCACACAGCCTGCGCCTGCTGACGATCACCGTGCTGTCTATTGTCCCGGTAGCCCTGATGGTGCTGACGGCGACCGGTTACTTCTACACCACGCTGCGCCTGGCGGGACGCTGGATCGAGACCGTGTATCTGGTGATGATCTGGAACCTGCTGTACCAGACCGTGCTGCGCGGTCTGAGCGTGGCGGCGCGACGTATCGCCTGGCGCCGGGCGCTGGCGCGCCGTCAGCATCTGGTGAAGGAGGGTGCGGAAGGCGCCGAGCCGCAGGAGGAGCCGACTATCGCTCTCGAGCAGGTCAACCAGCAGACGCTGCGCATCACCATGCTGGTGATGATCGCGCTGTTCGCGGTCATGTTCTGGGCGATTTGGTCTGATCTGATCACCGTTTTCGCCTATCTCGACAGCATTACCCTCTGGCACTACAACGGTACCGAAGCGGGGGCCAGCGTGGTGCGCAGCGTCACGATGGGCAGTCTGCTGTTTGCCATTGTGGCGTCGATGGTCGCCTGGGCGCTAATACGCAACCTGCCGGGTCTGCTGGAGGTGCTGGTTCTCTCGCGTCTCAATATGCGTCAGGGAACCTCCTACGCCATCACCACCATTCTTAACTATGCGATTATCGCCATCGGGGCGATGACGGTGTTCGGGTCGCTGGGCGTCTCCTGGGATAAACTGCAATGGCTGGCGGCCGCGCTGTCGGTTGGTTTAGGTTTTGGCCTGCAGGAGATCTTCGGTAACTTCGTCTCCGGTCTGATTATTCTGTTCGAGCGTCCAGTGCGCATTGGGGATACGGTAACCATCGGCACCTTCTCCGGTACGGTAAGCAAAATCCGTATCCGCGCGACCACCATCACCGACTTCGATCGCAAAGAGGTGATTATCCCGAACAAGGCGTTCGTTACCGAGCGCTTGATCAACTGGTCGCTCTCCGACACCGTGACCCGGGTGGTGATCCGCCTCGGCGTCGCCTATGGCTCCGATCTGGATAAAGTGAAAGCGGTGCTGCTGAAGGCCGCGCACGATCATCCGAAAGTGATGCAGGAGCCGGCGCCAGCGGTTTTCTTCACCACCTTCGGGGCCAGTACGCTGGATCATGAACTGCGTCTGTATGTTCGTGAACTGCGCGATCGCAGCTACACGGTGGATGAGCTCAACCGCGCCATCGACCGCCTGTGCCGGGAGAATGACATTAACATTGCCTTTAACCAGCTGGAAGTTCATCTGCGCAATGAAAAAGGCGATGAAGTCACCGAAGTGAAGCGGGACGGGAAGGGGGACGATCTGGCGCCCACCACCGCGTCCTGATCGAAGAGGGGCGGCGCAAAGCCGCCCCTGCTGCTTCAGGGTGCCAGCGCGGCGAGTTCTTCATCGCTGAGCCCGGTGAGCTCCTGCACGGTTTGACGTTCGAGGCCGCGCGCCAACATTCTGGCGGCGATGCTGCGGGTGGCGGCTTCTCGACCTTCCTGCTCACCCTCTTGCTGTCCCTGTTTACGGCCTTTTTCTTCCAGCCATTCGGCAATGGTCATCATCAGCTCCTTATGCCTGGGCGACTGCGCCGCCAGCGTGCGGATCAGCGCCCCCGGATGTTCCGTAGTTCCCGCCTGCAACATATAGCGCAGCAGCGTATTCAGCTGCGCTTCTGTCAGATAGCCTTGCGTCATCAGCGCAATCAGCGGCACCTGCAGCTCGGCCAGATCGCGATGGCGGATATGCTTTTGCAGCAGCTCCAGCATGGCCATCCGCCGATGACGGGCGATCTGATTATCTGGCATTACGGTGAGGTCCACCAGCGGAAAATCATTGCTATAGAGCGCCTTCGCCAGCGCCGGATCGGCGAATAGCTGTTGCCAGTTGCGAGCCCAGGGCCAGGGGCTCACTTTGCCGTGATAAAACAGAATGGGCACCACCAGCGGCAGCGTGTCGTGGCCGGCGTCCAGATGACGCTGCATGGCGGCCAGCGCATAGCGCAGCAGGCGAAATGCCATCAGCTTGTCCGGGGTACTCTGGTGCTCAATCAGCGCGTACACATAGCCCGGTCCATGACGCGTGCGCAGTGAGTAAAGGATATCGGAATAGCTGGCGCGCAGGTCCTCTTCAACAAAGCTACCGGAGACCAGCTGCAGCGAATCCAGTTCGCAGATCGCCAGAAACGGCGCGGGGAGATACAACTGCAAAAAATCCTTCGCGACCGCCTGATGCATGAGCATCTGGCGAAACACCGCGTCGTGTGGGGTTTGACTGACTTTTTCCATCAATATTGTCTCCAGTGGCGTCATGCGCAGAGGACCAGACTGCCAGCACACTGCCGGAGACAACATCCTACTTCTCTGGGTTTTGCGACCCGCTTTCCGCGTTTTTTAACTTGTTTGCATAATCCCGCCTGACAATTTCCAGCGCGCCCAGCACGGTTTGCGCCGGGATCTGATGCGATTCCAGCAACATGATTAAATCGACGGCCAGTTTGACCTCATCGGATGCATTTTCCAGCGACATCGGGCTCTCCTGTTAGCGCGTCAGCCGCGCCAGTACGTTTTCAATCTTGTCCAGTGCCTGTCGGCAGCGCGCCAACCGGCCGCTGTAGGCTTCAACTTCTTTCCCCAGCCGCTGCTGCTCGTCAAGGCTGGTCGCCTGCGCCAGCTGACGCTGACGTTGGTCGCGCATCGCCAGCAGGCGGCGCTCATACTCCTGATGCTGCAGGCGACGGCGCTGCCAGCGGCTCAGCGTTGGCGACGCGTGGTCCCAACTGCGCAAGGACCAGGTGGCGGTTTCACGACGCAGCGCGGCGATTTGCGCCGCCAGACGCTCGGCAATCCAGACCACCTGCGGCAGTTGCTGGCGCTCGACGGCCTGGCTCAGTTGGGAAAAGTTTTGCCGGGCTTCCGCCAGATAGTCCTGCATCAGCGTGCTGCGGGTATGAAAGAGCTGACGGTCAAAGCGTGGGCTCAGGGTCGCGTGCTCCGCCAGCGGCGCCACCAGCGCGGCCAGCTCGCTGAGCTGATCGTTCAGCGTTTGTAAAAGTTGAGCTGTTTTCACCACACCTCTCCATTCCCTTCCAGCCAACTGTGCTACAGTAGCCTCATCTGTTTGATAACGATTCGCATTATGCCACCTGTTATTCTAACCATTATCGGCTGGCTGGCGGTAGCGCTGGGTACGCTGGGCATCTTCTTACCGTTGCTGCCGACGACGCCGTTTATTCTGCTCGCCGCCTGGTGCTTTGCCCGCTCATCGCCGCGCTTTCACCAGTGGCTGCTGTATCGCTCCTGGTTTGGCGGCTATCTTCGCCACTGGCAGCAGTACCGCGCGATGCCTCGCGGCGCCAAACCGCGCGCCATTGCGATGATCGTGGTGACTTTTGCTATTTCGCTGTGGCTGGTTAAGCTTACGTGGGTGCGCATCATGCTGTTGGTCATTCTGGCCTGCCTGCTGATCTTTATGTGGCGCATTCCGGTGGTTGACGCAAAGCAACAAAAGCACTGATGCGCAATAATGCCTGTTGCAATTGTTGCTGACAGCCAGTAAATTCTGGCGTTTTCGAGCGCGGGCAAGCCTGGTCAAAGGTTAAACAAATGTTTCTTTGGCCCCTTTTGCACGCCCGTGGGTAACACCGTTTCAATCAGGCATACACTTATGACCGCAACTGCACAGCAGCTTGAATATCTGAAGAACAGCATCCAGAGTATCGAGGATTATCCAAAACCTGGCATTCTTTTCCGCGATGTCACCAGCTTACTGGAAGACCCGAAGGCCTACGCGCTTAGCATTGAACTGCTGACCGAGCGCTACAAAGACGCGGGTATTACCAAAGTGGTAGGGACTGAGGCGCGTGGCTTCCTGTTCGGCGCCCCGGTTGCGCTGGCGCTGGGCGTGGGCTTTGTTCCGGTTCGCAAGCCGCGTAAGTTGCCGCGTGAAACCATTGCCGAGAGCTATGAGCTGGAGTATGGCACCGATCAGCTGGAGATCCACGTTGATGCGATCAAACCGGGCGACAAGGTGCTGGTGGTGGACGATCTGCTGGCGACCGGCGGCACCATCGACGCGACGGTCAAACTGATCCGCCGTCTCGGCGGCGAAGTGCACGATGCCGCTTTCATTATCAACCTGTTCGATCTGGGCGGCGAACAGCGCCTGGAGAAGCTGGGGATCCACTGCTACAGCCTGGTGCCGTTCCCGGGCCACTAAGCAAATCCCTCCACATAGCCTCGCCGATCGGGCGGGGCTGTGATAGCATGACCCCTTCGTGATTTCACCTTCCAGCGTTTCAGAGCCAGCCCATGAGTTATCAGGTCTTAGCCCGTAAATGGCGCCCACAAACCTTTGCTGACGTCGTCGGCCAGGAACATGTGCTGACCGCACTGGCGAACGGCTTGTCGTTAGGGCGCATTCATCACGCTTATCTCTTTTCCGGTACCCGCGGGGTCGGTAAGACCTCCATCGCCCGTCTGCTGGCGAAAGGGTTAAACTGTGAAACCGGCATCACCGCCACCCCCTGCGGCGTGTGCGATAACTGCCGGGAAATTGAACAGGGGCGTTTTGTCGATCTGATTGAGATTGACGCCGCCTCGCGCACCAAAGTCGAAGATACCCGCGACCTGCTGGATAACGTCCAGTACGCGCCGGCCCGCGGCCGCTTTAAGGTCTATCTCATCGACGAAGTCCATATGCTGTCGCGCCACAGCTTCAACGCGTTATTAAAAACGCTGGAGGAGCCGCCAGCACACGTCAAATTCCTGCTGGCGACGACGGATCCGCAGAAGCTGCCGGTGACGATCTTATCCCGCTGCCTGCAGTTCCATCTCAAAGCCCTGGATGTTGAACAGATCCGCCATCAGCTGGAGCATATTCTTGGCGAAGAGCAGATTGCCTTTGAGCCCCGCGCGCTGCAGCTCTTGTCGCGGGCAGCCGACGGCAGCCTGCGCGATGCTTTAAGCCTGACCGATCAGGCGATTGCCAGTGGGGAAGGACAGCTGACGGCCGCATCGGTGAGCACTATGCTCGGCACCCTTGATGACGATCAGGCGCTGTCGCTGATTGAAGCGCTGGTTGCTGCCGACGGCGAGCGGGTGATGGCGGGCGTCAATGACGCCGCCGCACGCGGCGTCGAGTGGGAGGCACTGCTGGTGGAGATGCAGAGCCTGCTGCACCGCATCGCCATGGTACAGCTGTCGCCTTCGGCGCTGGGCGCCGATATGGCCACGGTCGAAGTGCGGATGCGCGAACTGGCGCGAACTGTACCGCCGGGTGACGTTCAGCTTTACTACCAAACGCTGCTGATGGGCCGCAAAGAGCTGCCTTATGCGCCGGACCGGCGAATGGGCGTCGAAATGACGCTGCTCCGCGCGCTGGCGTTTCATCCGCGTAAGCCGCTGCCAGAGCCGGAAGTGCAGCCAGCACAGACCGCCGCGCCCGTGCCGCGTCAGCCGGTTGCCCCCGCTGCGCCGCCGCAGCAGCCGTCGCAGAGTTTGCCGCCGACCACCAGCCAGGTGCTGGCGGCCCGCAGCCACCTGCAGCGCAGCCAGGGAGCAACCACTCCAAAAAAGAGTGAACCGGCAGCCGCTTCCCGCGCGCGGCCGGTGAATAACGCTGCGCTGGAGCGACTGAGTTCGATTACCGAGCGCGTCCAGGCTCGTCCGGCGGCGGCTGCCCTTGAGCAGGCCCCGGCGAAGAAAGAGGCCTATCGCTGGAAGGCGACGACAGTGGTTGAAGAGGCCAAAGTCGAAGTCGCCACGCCAAAAGCGCTGAAAAAAGCGCTGGAGCATGAGAAGACGCCGGAGCTGGCGGCCAAGCTCGCCGAAGAAGCGGTCGAGCGCGACAGCTGGGCGGCGGAAGTGAGCCGGCTGGCGGTACCTAAGCTGGTCGAGCAGGTGGCGCTCAACGCGTGGAAAGAGCAGGAGGGCAGCCGCGTCTGTCTGCATCTGCGCCCCAGCCAGCGTCACCTCAATTCCACCGGCGCGCAGCAAAAGCTGGCTGAAGCGCTGGGGGTGTTGTACGGTACGCCGGTTGAATTGACCATCGTGGAAGATGATAATCCCGCGATGCGTACGCCGCTGGAGTGGCGGCAGGCTATTTATGAAGAAAAGCTCGCGCAGGCGCGCGAAGCCATTATCGCGGATAATAACATTCAGACCCTGCGTCGTTTCTTCGACGCCGATCTGGATGAAGAGAGTATCCGCCCCATTTGAACGCCAGTCTGACTGGCATTCAGTACCTTTAACGATGACTGAGAGAGAAGCCTATGTTTGGTGGAAAAGGCGGCCTGGGTAACCTGATGAAGCAGGCCCAGCAGATGCAAGACAAAATGCAGAAGATGCAGGAAGAGATCGCTCAGCTGGAAGTGACTGGCGAATCCGGCGCGGGTCTGGTGAAAGTGACCATTAACGGCGCGCACAACTGCCGCCGTGTGGAAATCGACCCAAGCCTGCTGGAAGACGACAAAGAGATGCTGGAAGATCTGGTGGCTGCCGCGTTTAACGACGCCGCGCGCCGCATTGAAGAGACCCAGAAAGAGAAGATGGCTTCCGTTTCTGCCGGTATGCAGCTGCCGCCAGGCTTCAAGATGCCGTTCTGATGCAAACCAGCCCGCTGTTAACTCAGCTTATGGAAGCGCTGCGCTGTCTGCCGGGCGTTGGCCCGAAGTCGGCGCAGCGCATGGCGTTTACCCTGCTGCAGCGCGATCGCAGCGGCGGTATGCGCCTAGCGCAGGCGCTGACGCGCGCGATGTCGGAGATCGGCCACTGCGCCGATTGCCGCACCTTCACCGAGCAGGAGGTGTGCAATATCTGCAGCAACCCGCGTCGCCAGGAAAACGGCCAGATCTGCGTGGTGGAGAGTCCGGCGGACATCCACGCCATCGAGCAGACCGGGCAGTATTCCGGCCGCTACTTCGTGCTGATGGGGCACCTGTCGCCGCTCGACGGCATCGGGCCAGATGACATCGGGCTCGATCGCCTTGAACAACGGTTGGAAGCGGAGTCGATCACCGAGGTGATCCTTGCCACTAACCCGACCGTTGAGGGTGAGGCGACGGCCAACTACATCGCGGAGCTGTGCGCGCAGTATGGCGTTGATGCCAGCCGCATCGCCCACGGCGTGCCGGTGGGCGGCGAGCTGGAAATGGTCGACGGCACCACGCTGTCCCACTCGCTGGCCGGTCGTCACAAGATTACTTTCTGAACAAATGGAGGCGGCCAGCGCCGCCTCCGCTTGAAAAATTTCCCCGCAGTCCCCATCTCCCACTCAACGGTTTTTTACCCCATTTAAAATGGCATTGTTGAGGTTGAATCAGATGAAAGGACAAGAAACTCGTGGTTTTCAGTCAGAGGTAAAGCAACTTCTGCACCTGATGATCCATTCCCTCTATTCCAACAAAGAAATCTTTCTGCGTGAGCTGATTTCCAACGCCTCTGATGCGGCCGATAAGCTGCGTTTCCGCGCGCTGTCGCAGCCGGATTTGTATGAGGGCGATGGCGAGCTGCGCGTACGGGTTTCGTTTGATAAAGACAACCGCACCCTGACCATCGCCGATAACGGTATCGGCATGAACCGGGAAGAGGTTATCGATCATCTCGGCACTATCGCCAAATCCGGCACCAAAGCGTTTCTGGAATCGATGGGTTCCGACCAGGCGAAAGACAGCCAGCTGATCGGCCAGTTCGGCGTCGGCTTCTACTCTGCCTTCATCGTGGCGGATAAAGTGACCGTGCGTACCCGTGCGGCGGGCGATAAACCTGAGAATGGCGTGTTCTGGGAATCCGCCGGCGAAGGGGAATATACCGTTGCCGACATCACCAAAGCCGATCGCGGCACCGAAATCACCCTGCATCTGCGTGAGGGCGAAGACGATTTCCTCAACGACTGGCGCGTGCGCTCCATCATCAGCAAGTATTCCGACCATATCGCGCTGCCGGTTGAGATTGAAAAGCAGGAAGAGAAAGACGGCGAAACCGTGATTTCGTGGGAAAAAATCAACAAGGCGCAGGCCCTGTGGACCCGCAGCAAGTCCGAAGTGAACGACGACGAATACAAAGAGTTCTACAAGCATATCGCTCACGACTACAGCGACCCGCTGACCTGGAGCCACAACCGCGTGGAAGGTAAGCAGGAGTATACCAGCCTGCTGTATATCCCGTCGCAGGCGCCGTGGGATATGTGGAACCGCGATCATAAACACGGCCTGAAGCTGTACGTGCAGCGTGTGTTCATTATGGACGACGCCGAGCAGTTTATGCCGAACTACCTGCGCTTCGTGCGTGGCCTGATCGACTCCAACGATCTGCCGCTGAACGTCTCCCGTGAAATCCTGCAGGACAGCAGCGTGACCCGCAACCTGCGTACCGCGCTGACCAAACGCGCGCTGCAGATGCTGGATAAGCTGGCGAAAGACGACGCTGAAAAATATCAAACTTTCTGGAAACAGTTCGGCCTGGTGCTGAAAGAGGGCCCGGCGGAAGATCCGAGCAACCAGGAAGCGATCGCCAAACTGCTGCGTTTCGCGACGACGCATACCGACTCCTCCGCGCAGACCGTGTCGCTGGAAGAGTATGTCTCGCGGATGAAAGAAGGCCAGGAGAAGATCTACTACATCACTGCCGACAGCTATGCGGCGGCGAAGAGCAGCCCGCACCTCGAACTGCTGCGTAAGAAAGGGATTGAAGTTCTGCTGCTCTCCGATCGCATCGACGAGTGGATGATGAGCTACCTGACCGAGTTCGACGGCAAAGCGTTCCAGTCGGTGGCGAAAGCCGACGAGTCGCTGGACAAGCTGGCGGATGAAGTGGACGAGTCCACCAAAGAAGCTGAAAAAGCGCTGGAGCCGTTCGTTGAGCGGGTGAAAAACCTGCTTGGCGACCGGGTGAAAGAGGTGCGTCTGACCCATCGTCTGACCGACACCCCGGCGATTGTCACTACCGATGCCGATGAGATGAGCACGCAGATGGCGAAGCTGTTCGCGGCAGCGGGCCAGGCGGCACCGGAAGTGAAATACATCTTCGAACTGAACCCGGCGCATCAGCTGGTGAAACGCGCCGCCGATACCCAGGATGACGCGCAGTTCGGCGAATGGGTGGAACTGCTGCTGGATCAGGCGCTGCTGGCCGAGCGCGGCACGCTGGAAGATCCGAACCAGTTTATCCGTCGTATGAACCAGCTGCTGGCTTCCTGACGCGAACCTGAACGAGTAGCCCGGCCGAGCGACGCGACGCCGGGAACGGGATAAATGCCCCGCCTGAGCAATTTGCTCCGGCGGGGCATTTCACATTGGATTGCATAAAATATCTCACCATTAACCGTTTCAGCCGCACCGCCTTCCTTGAGCCATCGCCGTTCTGGTGGTATGGTTTAGCGTTTTTGAAAAATTGAATCGACTTTTGAGGGGATTTTCGTAATGCGTATTATTCTGCTTGGCGCTCCGGGCGCGGGTAAAGGAACTCAGGCTCAGTTCATCATGGAGAAATACGGTATTCCGCAAATCTCCACCGGCGATATGCTGCGCGCGGCGGTAAAATCCGGCTCTGAGCTCGGTAAGCAAGCGAAAGACATTATGGACGCCGGCAAGCTGGTAACCGATGAGCTGGTCATCGCGCTGGTGAAAGAGCGTATCGCCCAGGAAGATTGCCGTAACGGTTTCCTGCTGGACGGCTTCCCACGCACCATTCCGCAGGCTGACGCCATGAAAGAAGCGGGTATTACCGTTGATTACGTGCTGGAATTCGACGTGCCGGACGAACTGATCGTCGACCGCATCGTTGGCCGTCGCGTTCACGCGGCATCCGGTCGCGTCTACCACATCAAATTCAATCCGCCGAAGGTGGAAGGCAAAGACGACGTGACCGGCGAAGAGCTGACCACCCGTAAAGACGATCAGGAAGAGACCGTGCGTAAGCGCCTGGTGGAATACCATCAGATGACAGCGCCGCTGATCGGCTACTACACCAAAGAAGCGCAGGCGGGCAACACCAAATACGCCAAAGTCGATGGCACCAAAGCGGTAGCTGACGTGCGCGCCGAACTGGAAAAAATCCTCGGCTGATAAAGCCTTTTCTCATCCTGCTGCCGCAGGATGAGAACTCCTCTCATTTCTACCTTTTGCTATGATTGGTTCCGTTTAGCGCCATTTCAGCTACAATTGGCTGCGATTCAAATGGTTAAGAGGCGGTAATGCATCAGACGAAAACAGGTATCTTGCTGGCCAATTTAGGCACTCCCGATGCGCCCACCCCCGGTGCGGTGAAGCGCTATCTGCGACAATTCCTCAGCGACAAACGGGTGGTGGATACATCTCGTCTGCTATGGTGGCCGCTGCTGCGTGGCGTCATACTGCCGATTCGCTCCCCGCGCGTGGCGAAGCTCTATCAGTCCGTGTGGATGGAGGAGGGATCGCCGCTGATGGTATACAGCCGTCGCCAGCAGCAGGCGCTGGCCGCCAGGCTGCCGGATACGCCGGTGGCGCTGGGCATGAGCTATGGTTCGCCGTCGCTGGCCAGCGCGGTGGATGATTTACTGGCGCAGGGGGTGGGGCACATCGTAGTGCTGCCGCTGTACCCACAATATTCCTGTTCGACGGTGGCCGCCGTCTGGGATGAGCTGGCACGGATCCTTGCGAAAAAGCGCGCTATTCCGGGTATCTCGTTTATTCGCGATTATGCCGATCACCCGGACTATATCCATGCGCTGGCGGCCAGCGTGCGCGCCTCCTTCGCGGTGCACGGGGAACCCGATCTGCTGCTGCTCTCCTACCATGGGATCCCGCAGCGCTATGCCAACCAGGGCGATGATTATCCCCAGCGCTGTCGCGATACCACGCGGGAACTGGTTTCCGCGCTGGGGCTGCCGCCGGAGCGGGTGATGATGACCTTCCAGTCACGCTTTGGCCGGGAACCCTGGCTGACGCCGTACACCGATGAGACGCTGAAGATGCTTGGCGAGCAGGGGACGAAGCATATTCAGGTGCTGTGCCCGGGGTTTGCCGCTGACTGTCTCGAAACGCTGGAAGAGATTGCTGTTCAGAACCGGGAAGTTTTCCTCGAAGCGGGTGGCGAGCAGTATGAATATATTCCGGCGCTAAATGCGGATGTGGCGCATATTGAGATGATGGTCAACCTGACGGCGCCTTATCGCTGATCGCGCGCAGGGCGGGGAATATGCTACTATTTCCCGCTTGTTCCCTGTTATTTAAGCGCCACTATGAAATTTCCCGGTAAACGCAAATCCAAACACTATTTTCCCGTCAACGCCCGCGACCCGCTGCTGCAGCAAATTCAACCGGAGAATGAATCCAGCGTCTCCTGGGTGGTCGGTATCGACCAGACGCTGGTGGATATCGAAGCGAAAGTGGATGAAGCGTTTATCGTACGCTATGGTCTGAGCGCGGGCCACTCGCTGGTGATTGAAGATGACGTCGCCGAGGCGCTGTACCAGGAGCTGGTACGCAATAATCTCATTACCCATCAGTTTGCCGGCGGCACCATCGGCAATACCATGCACAACTACTCGGTGCTGGCGGACGATCGCTCGGTGCTGCTTGGCGTGATGTGCAGCAATATCGACATCGGCGGCTATGCCTATCGTTACCTGTGCAATACCTCCAGCCGCACCGATCTGAACTATCTGCAGGGCGTCGACGGCGCCATTGGCCGCTGTTTTACCCTGATCAGCGACAGCGGCGAGCGCACCTTCGCCATCAGCCCGGGTCACATGAACAAGCTGCGCCCGGAAAGCATTCCGGAAGCGGTGATCGCCGGCGCCTCGGCGCTGGTGCTCACCTCCTACCTGGTACGCTGCAAGCCGGGCGAGCCGATGCCAGACGCCACGATGAAAGCCATCGAGTACGCCAAAAAGCATGATGTGCCGGTGGTGTTAACTCTCGGAACTAAATACGTGATTGCCGATAACCCGGCGTGGTGGCAGCAGTTCCTGCAGGAGCATGTCTCGATTCTGGCGATGAATGAAGAGGAAGGGGAAGCCCTGACCGGTTTTGCCGATCCGCTGTCGGCGGCGGATAAAGCGCTGGACTGGGTCGACCTGGTGCTGTGCACTGCCGGCCCGGCGGGCCTGTATATGGCGGGCTTTACCGAAGAAGAGGCGAAGCGGAAAACCCAGCATCCGCTGCTGCCGGGGGCGATCCCGGAGTTTAACCAGTTTGAATTCAGCCGTGCGATGCGCCACCAGGATTGCGTTAATCCGCTGCGTATCTATTCACATATCGCCCCGTATATGGGCGGGCCTGAAAAAATCATGAATACCAACGGCGCTGGCGACGGCGCCCTGGCGGCGCTGCTGCATGACATCACCGCCAATAACTACCACCGCAATAACGTGCCCAACTCCAGCAAGCACAAATGCAAATGGCTGACCTACTCCTCACTGGCGCAGGTGTGTAAATATGCCAACCGCGTGAGCTATCAGGTACTGAACCAGCACTCGCCGCGTTTAACCCGCGGCCTGCCGGAGCGTGAGGACAGCCTGGAAGAGGCGTACTGGGATCGGTAAGCGCGTCCCTCTCCCGACGGGGAGAGGGCAGTACATCAGCCGGTGACGACTTCACCGGCCGGTGGCGTTTCCAGAAGCTGCAGCATGGCGCGGGCAATTTCCCGCTCGCCCATCACCACCTGATTAGCCCCGCGATCGATAATGTAGTCCACTTCATCATCGTAATGGGCGCGGGCGATGATCTCGATATTCGGGCATTTTTCCCGTGCGGAAGCGACAATCTCTCCGGCCTCGTAGCCGTTGGGGATAGTCAGCAGCAGCCAGCGGGCGCAGTCGAGATGCGCCAGTTCCATGATCTCTTCATTGGCGGCATTACCCAGCACCGCGCTGATCCCGCGCTCGCGTAACTCATCCACGCGGGTACGCGAGGTTTCAACCACCACCAGCGGGATCCCCTGGGCCATCAGCTTCTCGCCCAGCAGACTGCCGACGCGGCCGAAGCCAACCAGCAGCGCGTGGTTACAGATATCGACTGGCACCTGTTTCTCATCTTCCAGCACCTCTTCCAGCGTCTGCTCGTCGAGGGTTTCGGTTTTATCGAGATATTTTTCCAGCAGGGTAAACAGCACCGGGTTGAGCATAATCGAGATGATCGCCCCGGCCAGCACCAGGTTTTGTCCAGCCTGCGGCAGCAGGTTAAGCGCCATCCCCAGGCCGGCGAGAATAAAGGCAAACTCACCAATCTGCGCCAGGCTGGCGGCAATGGTCAATGCGGTACGCGGCGAATGACCAAACATACGCACGAGGAAAAAGGCGGCAGCGGATTTACCAAAGATAATAATCGCCAGTGTCGCCAGCACCGCCAGCGGCTGCTGCACCAGCACCATCGGGTCAAACAGCATGCCGACGGAGACAAAGAACAGCACCGCGAAGGCGTCGCGCAGCGGCAGGGTGTCATGGGCGGCGCGGTGGCTCAGCTCAGATTCGTTAAGCACCATACCGGCGAAGAAGGCGCCAAGGGCGAAGGAGACATCAAACAGCTCCACGGCGCCGAAAGCGATGCCCAGCGCCAGGGCCAGCACCGACAGAGTGAACAGCTCACGTGAGCCGGTGGCGGCGCTGCGCGACATGATCCACGGTACCAACCGGCGACCGACCAGCATCATGATGGCGATAAAGGCCACCACTTTACCAATGGTGATCCCGAGGTCGAGAGCCAGAGAGGCGAAGCCAACGTCACCTTTCTCCGTCATCCCGGCAATCGCTGGCAGCAGGACCAGCGTCAGGACCATCACCAGGTCTTCTACAATCAGCCAGCCAATGGCAATCTGCCCGCGCTGACTGTCAATAAGCTGTCGCTCCTCGAGGGCGCGCAGTAGCACCACGGTACTGGCGGTGGAGAGACACAGGCCAAAGACGATGCCGGTCATCAGCGACCAGCCAAGGGCGGCGGAGAGTGCCATACCCAACAGCGTCGCCACGGCTATCTGGGCGATAGCCCCGGGAATGGCGATCGACTTTACCGCCATCAGGTCTTTAAGCGAAAAATGCAGCCCGACGCCGAACATCAGCAGGATCACGCCGAGTTCTGCCAGTTCAGGAGCCAGTTTGGTGTCAGCAACAAAGCCAGGGGTGAAAGGTCCGGCCAGCACGCCCGCTAAGAGATATCCCACCAGAGGAGAAATACGTAGCTTGTTGGCAATCATGCCGAGAATAAAGGCGAGCACGAGGCCGCCGACAATGGTGGTGATAAGCGGTGTTGCGTGGTGCATTCCGTCTCCTTTCCAGTGGTGTATCGGTCCATTTTGCTACCCTATCCGGGTAATAGTTTATGACAAAAACGTTCACTTTGTTTATGAATAATTCTTGAATTGTGCAAAAAAATGGAATTAACCGGCCAAAAGGCACAGAAGGGAAAATCGCGGAGGGAATGCGCGCATCAGGCTGATGGCGCAAGGGATAACGGCGGCCAACGTTGCACTTTGGCCGCCGGATAATCAGGCTTTTTGCCGGTTATCAGGAAGAAATATCGTCAGGAAACCCAGCAGCGGCAGGAAGGCACAGATTTTATACACCAGATCGATACTGGTATGGTCCGCCAGCAGGCCCAGCACAGCGGCGCCAAGGCCACCCATGCCAAAGGCGAAGCCGAAGAACAGGCCAGAAACCATGCCGATTCGGCCCGGCAGCAGCTCCTGCGCATAGACCAGGATAGCGGAAAAGGCCGAGGCGAGGATAAAACCAATAATCACCGTCAAAATCCCCGTCCATTCAAGGCTAGCGTAGGGTAAAACGAGAGTAAACGGTGCTACGCCGAGGATAGAGCCCCAAATAACATATTTACGTCCAATTTTATCGCCAACCGGCCCGCCAATCACCGTCCCGGCGGCAACCGCGAACAGGAAGGCAAACAGATGAAGCTGGGCATTTTGCACCGATAATCCGAACTTATGCATCAGATAAAAGGTGTAATAGCTGCTAATGCTCGCCATATAGAAATATTTCGAGAAAATCAGCATCAGCAGAATACCTACCGCCAGAATCACCTTATTGCGCGGCAGCGGATTAACGATCACCGGCTTCGGTTTGCCTTTATTCATACGGTGCTGTGCGGCATACCAGCGGCTGATTTGCGACAGCACCACAATAGCCAGCAGGGCGGCCAGCACGAACCAGGCGACGTTGCCTTTGCCATAGGGGGCGATAATCACCGCCGCCAGCAATGGACCAAGCGAGCTGCCGAAGTTGCCGCCGACCTGGAACAGCGACTGGGCCAGGCCGTGACGGCCGCCAGAGGCCATCCGCGCCACGCGGGATGATTCCGGATGGAAAACCGAGGAGCCGGTACCCACCAGCGCGGCAGCCAGCAGCACCATGCCGAAACTCCCGGCCAGCGCCAGGAGAATCAAACCGCAGAGGGTGAAGCACATGCCCACCGGCAGCGACCACGGCATCGAGCGTTTATCGGTGATGTAGCCAATCACCGGCTGGAATAGCGATGAGGTCAGCTGGAAGGTGAGGGTGATCATCCCGATCTGCACGAAGGTAAGGGAGAACTCCGCCTGCAGCAGTGGGTAAATCGCAAGGATGAGCGACTGGATCATATCGTTAAGCAAATGGGACAGGCTGATCGCGCCTAAGATGCCAAACGAGGTGCGTGCTTTTTGCGGCGGCGCAGCGGGGCCGGACAGGGGTTGAGCGGTCTGATTGATTGCCATAGGTTCACGTCACTTTTTTATATAGCTTTCGTCATTTATACGCCATGGCGACGACCCTGATTTTCCCGGCTACTACATGGGAAATATAACCAACGGGCTGACGCAATGCCATACAACGCGAAGGCGTATAGAGGATGCAGGTGAAATTATTATCCGACTAACATACCTGTCCTTAGGGGTTGAAGGAAGTCGCAATTCTGAAAACATATTTGTCAACGCGACTAACTCGCTATACTTTCGGCACTTGGGATTAAGTCAGGGAGTGAAGCATGCAGTATTTTAAACATCGCGTAGCGCTGGCGTTATTTGCCGCCTTATCGCTGGGCAGCCTGTCCGCACAGGCCTATGAGCAGGATAAAACCTATAAAATTACCATCCTGCACACCAACGATCATCACGGCCATTTCTGGCGCAATGACTACGGCGAATATGGTCTGGCGGCGCAGAAAACGCTGGTCGATGGCATCCGAAAAGAGGTGGCGGCGGAAGGGGGGAGCGTCCTGCTGTTATCCGGCGGCGATATTAATACCGGCGTGCCGGAGTCTGATTTACAGGATGCAGAGCCCGATTTTCGCGGCATGAACCTGATCGGCTACGACGCAATGGCGGTGGGTAACCATGAATTTGATAATCCGCTGAGCGTGCTGCGCCAGCAGGAAAAGTGGGCTAAGTTCCCGTTCCTGTCGGCCAATATTTATCAGAAAAGCACCGGCGAACGGCTGTTCAAACCCTGGGCGCTGTTTAAGCGCGGCGGGCTGAAAATCGCGGTGATTGGCTTAACCACCGACGATACGGCCAAGATTGGCAATCCGGAATATTTCACCGATATCGAATTCCGCAAACCGGCGGAAGAGGCGAAGCTGGTGATCCAGGAGCTGCAGCAGAATGAAAAGCCGGACGTGATCCTGGCCACCACCCATATGGGCCATTACGACAATGGCAACCACGGCTCTAACGCGCCGGGCGACGTTGAAATGGCGCGGAGTTTACCTGCGGGATCGCTGGCGATGATCGTCGGCGGTCACTCGCAGGATCCGGTATGCATGGCGTCGGAAAATAAAAAGCAGGTCGATTATGTGCCAGGCACCCCGTGCGCGCCGGATCGTCAGAACGGCATCTGGATCGTCCAGGCGCATGAGTGGGGCAAATACGTCGGCCGCGCCGATTTTGAGTTCCGCAACGGCGAGATGAAGCTGGTGCATTATCAGTTGATCCCGGTGAACCTGAAGAAAAAAGTGACTTACGATAACGGCCAAAGCGAGCGGGTGCTGTATACGCCGCAGATCGCAGAGAACCCGCAGATGATGTCGCTGCTGACGCCATTCCAGAACAAAGGCAAAGCGCAGCTGCAGGTCAAAATCGGTAGCGTGAATGGTCATCTGGAGGGCGACCGCAGTAAAGTGCGCTTTGTGCAGACCAATATGGGGCACCTGCTGCTGGCGGCGCAGATGGCGCGCAGCAACGCGGATTTCGCGGTGATGAGCGGCGGTGGGATCCGCGACTCCATCGAGGCGGGGGATATCACCTATAAGGATGTGATGAAGGTCCAGCCGTTCGGCAATGTGCTGACCTATGTCGATATGAGCGGCAAGGAGGTGGTGGATTACCTGACCGACGTCGCGCAGATGAAGCCGGATTCCGGCGCCTATCCGCAGTTTGCCAACGTCAGCTTTGTAGCCAAAGATGGCAAACTGAACGATCTGAAAATCAAAGGCGAACCGGTGGATCCGGCGAAGACCTACCGGATGGCGACGCTGAGCTTTAACGCTACCGGCGGCGATGGCTATCCGAACATTGCCGATAAACCCGGGTATGTGAATACCGGCTTTATCGATGCCGAAGTGCTGAAAGAGTATATCGAGAAGAACTCGCCGCTGGATGCGGCAGCCTACGAGCCGAAAGGCGAGGTGAGCTGGCAGTAGGTCTGAGCTTCAGGTTGGCTACTTCCCCGGTGGCGCTGCGCTTACCGGGGCTACGAGTTGGATAACCCGGATAAGGCGCGTGCGCCGCTATCCGGGATGGTGTGCTCAATCGCGGCGGGCGATATCGGCGAACTTCGCGTCCAGAAGCTGCGCCAGATCGCTGGCCGCCAGCTCAATATCCAGACCGCGTTTGCCGCCGGAAATATAGATGGTGGCAAATTCCTGCGCCGGAGCGTCAATCACCGTCGGCAGGCGCTTCTTCTGCCCCAGCGGACTGATACCGCCCACCAGATAGCCGGTGATACGCTGCGCCACCATCGGGTCGGCCATGTCGACTTTCTTGGCGCCCAGCGCTTTCGCCACTTTCTTCAAATCCAGCTGCCCGGCGACCGGGGTGACGGCGACCGCCAGATGCTTCATATCGCCGTTAACGGCGACCAGCAGGGTCTTGTAAACCTGGTCGGCATTGAGGCCGAGCTTGCGCACCACTTCATCTCCGAAGTTGGTCTCATTGGGATCGTGATCGTAACTGTGGATCTGAAAGGGGATTTTGTTTTTTTCGAGTAATTTAACGGCGGGAGTCATAGCTATCCTTCTTACCAACCGGTTTTGCGTGACGTCAGAATACGCCCGCAGGTTGTCTAAAAAATAGTACCATCTTGCGCAATAGTGTTGGCAGTGATGGTCACTTTGAGCGACAATCAGACGATCCGGGATGCAAATCCCGGGATAATAATAATGATGAAATTCCTCTTTGACGGGCCAATAGCAATATTGGCCATTTTTTTAGGTCAGCATATCCGGCAGATTCCCTTCGCCATACAGGTGCAGCGCGCCGACGGCAACCACGTAGCGCCCCGGCGGCAAGGCCAGCAGCGTCTCGCGCCAGGCGAGATTGCGCTGGTGCATCAGCACATCATACAAAGACTGACTAAAGGTCGTCGGCAGCGATACCGCGCCGCGCGATGGCGGTTGCTCCAGCCACCAGCCGATCATCACCTGCAGTAAACGGGCGTTGGTGCGCCAGTGGGTCAGTGTATCCTCCAGCAGCGCCATCCCCCCGTCGGGCAGATCGCGCAGCAGCGCGATTTGGCTGTCGGCGCCTTCCAGCTCCATCACCGTTATGTTGCTCTCGCGGGCGGCCATCAGCAACTGATAGTCGATGCCGTAATCCGGTCGCAGTCCCAGCTTCTGCGCCTGGGTGGCCTGCAGGACCATTGCCACCTGCCACAGCGGCTGGCTGTCGAACAGCCCGACCGACAGGCCCAGCTCGCCAGCTCGCGCCTCTAGCTCGCTCAGCTGCGCATCGCTCAGGCGTTCCGCCAGCGGTGGGTAAGTGGGGAGATTGCTAAAGGGGGTTTCATTGCCGCTGATATCGGCCTCGACGATTAAGGCGTCGGCCTGGCGTATTTTTTTCAGAAGCTTCGCCGGCGGCGGCGCCATGTCGCGGGTGCCCATATGGATACTGCCGACGAGGTGCAAATAGCGTTCGCCGGGCAGGACGATATCCATCGCAGGCCAGGAATAAGACGAGCCGACGGCGGCTCGCCACAGCATTTTTATCCGGTTTAACAGGCCCATACGCGCTCCGAAGTGTGAGGCATTCATGCTAGCGCATATGGTGATACACGTCACCCTTCCGGCGGGCTTTTCTTGTGTCAGCAAAAATACAGGCGCCGAACAACGTCGGCGCCCGTTTCATCTGACGGCGTTTACTCTTTTGGTTTAAAGCGCAGCAGGCGGTTGGCGTTACTCACCACGGTGATCGACGACAGCGCCATCGCCGCGCCGGCGACCACCGGGTTGAGCAGGGTGCCGGTCAGCGGCCAGAGGATCCCGGCGGCAATCGGGATACCCAGCGAGTTGTAGACAAACGCGCCCAGCAGGTTCTGCTTCATATTGCGTAAGGTCGCCTTCGAAATCGCCAGCGCATCGGCCACGCCGTGAAGACTATGGCGCATCAGGGTGATCGCCGCGGTTTCAATAGCGACATCGCTGCCGCCGCCCATGGCGATCCCGACATCCGCCTGGGCCAGCGCCGGAGCGTCGTTAATGCCGTCGCCAACCATCGCCACTTTGTGCCCCTGGCTCTGCAGTCGTTTAATGGCATCGGCTTTACCGTCCGGCAGCACGCCGGCGATCACTTCATCAATGGCGGCTTCTTTGGCGATGGCCTTCGCGGTGGTGGGATTATCCCCGGTAAGCATCACCAGCCGGTAGCCCTGCCGATGCAGGCGGGCCAGGGCGTCGACGCTGTCTTCGCGCAGCGGGTCACGGATGGCGAACAGCGCGGCCGCCTGACCATCCACCGCCAGCAGCACCGGCGTGGCGCCGCGCGAGGCCTGCGCCGTCATCTCGCTTTCTATATCGCCGGTGGCGATATGCTGCTCGTTGAGCAGCGCCTGGTTGCCGAGCAGCAGGCGATGACCTTCCGCTTCGCCGCTGACGCCAAGGCCGCGCAGGGTGCGGAAGCCGCTCACTTCCGGCAACGAACTGTCGGCGGCTTTATCGAGGATCGCTCGCGCCAGCGGATGACTTGAGCCCTGCTCCAGCGCGGCGGCAAGACGCAACGCGGTATGCTCATCAACGCCAGCGAAAGTTTTCACCGCCACCACCTGCGGCTTGCCTTCGGTCAGGGTGCCGGTTTTATCGAACACCAGGGTGTCGAGTTCACTGGCGCGCTGCAGAGCATCGGCATCGCGCACCAGCACACCGTACTCCGCCGCCCGGCCAACGCCGGAGATAATCGACATCGGCGTCGCCAGGCCTAACGCGCACGGACAGGCGATAATCAGTACCGTGGTGGCAATGACCAGGGTATAGACGATCTGCGGCGCCGGGCCGAAGACGTACCAGATCGCGGCGCTGATCAGCGCAATGGCGACTACCGCCGGAACAAATACGGCGGAGATTTTATCCGCCAGCTGGCCGATCTCCGGCTTGCTGCTCTGCGCCTGGCGCACCATACGGATAATTCTTGCCAGCGTGGTCTGGCTGCCGACGGCGCTGGCGGTGAACAGCACGCTGCCGTCCTGCACCACGGTGCCGGCGTGAATGGCATCGCCATCGCCTTTTTGCTGTGGCACCGGTTCGCCGGTGAGCATCGCTTCATCAAACCAGGCTTCGCCCTGGCTTATCACGCCGTCGACCGGGACGCGGTCGCCGGTGGTCAGGCGCAGCGTCATACCCGCCTGAACTTCCGCGAGCGGCAGATCCTTTTCCCCCTCAGGGGTCACCACGCGGGCTGAAGGTGGCGTCAGATCGAGCAGTTTCTCCAGCGCTTTCGAGGAGCGCTGGCGGGCGCGGGCCTCCAGCATATGGCCGAGGTTAATCAGGCCGATAATCATCGCGCTGGCTTCGTAATACAGATGCCGGGCTTCCATCGGAAACCACTGCGGCCACAGGTTGACGCTCATCGAGTACAGCCAGGCGACGCCGGTGCCGAGCGCCACGAGCGTATCCATGGTGGCGGTGCCGTTTTTCAGGCTTTTCCACGCGCTGCGGTAGAAGTGGCCGCCGGCAAAGACCATGACAGCGAGGGTGACAAGGCCGATAACCAGCCACAGCGAACGGTTGTCATCGCTGACCATCATGTTATCGCCGATCATCCCCCAGACCATCACCGGCACGCCGACCAGCAGGGCGACAATCGCCTGCCAGCGAAAACGCTTCATCGTAGCAATAGCGGTTTCCTGCTGGCGTTCGCGGCGTTCCAGATCGTCTTCGATCGCCTCCGCGCCATAGCCGGCTTTCTCCACCGCCTGCACTAATTCTGCGGCGGACGCACTGCCCATCACCAGCGCCGTGCGTTCCGCCAGGTTAACCCGCGCCTGTGAGACGCCCGGCACCGCGGCAAGCGCGTTTTGTACCCGGGAGACGCAGCTGGCGCAGCTCATGCCGTTGATCAGCAGCTGTTGACTGTCATCTTCGTCATGGGCTGCCGGAAGCTCAGGAGTGGCCGCTGTCAGTGCTTCCGACGGGATTGATGATTCTGCCAGCGGTTTAGCCTTTGGGTGGCTGAGCTCCGCGCCGTATCCGGCTTGTTTCACGGTATCAATCAGCGCTTGCGCGCTGGCGCTACCCGTCACATGGGCTTCAGTGAGGGTCACCTCGGCTTGCTCAACGTCAGGACGCTGTTCCAGACTCTCTTTCACGCGTTTGACGCAGTGGCCGCAGGAGAGGCCATCCAGCGTCAGGTCGATAGTGTTAGACATAAATAACTCCTGAATAATTTTCCGGTCAACGATTGACCAGACCCACTCTTTCATCGAGTATTAAGAAGGTTAAACCTTCCAGCAAGGGGAAGGTCAAGGAGAAAAAATGAATATCAGCGATGTGGCGAAAAAAACCGGTTTAACCAGCAAAGCGATTCGTTTTTACGAAGAGAAGGGGCTGGTGACGCCGCCGTTGCGGAGCGAAAACGGCTACCGCACCTACAGTCAGCAGCATCTCGATGAGCTGACGCTGCTGCGCCAGGCGCGGCAGGTGGGGTTTAACCTGGAAGAGTGCCGCGAGCTGGTGGCCTTGTTCAACGACCCGTCGCGGCACAGCGCCGATGTGAAAAAACGCACGCTGGAGAAAGTGGCGGATATCGAGAACCATATCCGCGAGCTGCAAAATATGCGCGCGCACCTGCTGGCGCTGGCCGAATCCTGCCCCGGCGACGACAGCGCGGAGTGCCCGATTATCGATAATCTTTCCGGCTGCTGCCATCGCAAGGCGCAGGCTTAACGGACGGCGGGTCTGATTCGTAGCGTAATCCCTTCTACGGCAATCACTTCAACCTTGCTGCCCGCCGCGAGGTCTTCATCGGCAATCACCGGCCAGGAGCTGTCGCCCACGCGTACATGGCCACGGCCGTTTACCAGCGGGGCATCCAGCGTCAGGCGGCGGCCCACCAGTTGCTGCCCGCGTTGGTTGAGCTGAGCATCGGCCGGACGCTGCGTTTTGACCCGCTTGCGCAGCCATTTCGACCACAGCCACGCCGCCAGCAGGGTGAGAACGGCAAACAGCGTCCCTTGCCATTCCCAGTTCAGCGGCAGGAGCCAGGTCAGGGCGCCGGTCAGCACGCCAGCGACGCCGCTCCACAGCAGATAGCCGCTGCCGCCAAGCATCTCGGCCGCCAGCAGCAGCCCGCCCAGGCTTAACCAGAACAGATGCGGATGGGCGAAGATCATGTCGATCATGATTTTTTCCGATCGCCAGCGCCTTCTTTGATCAGCTCGCTGATCCCGGCAATCGATCCCATCAGGCTACTGGCATCCAGCGGCATCAGCACCACTTTGCTGTTGTTAGCGGCGCCAATCTGCTGCAGCGCATCGGTGTACTTCTGCGCCACGAAGTAGTTGATCGCCTGAATATCGCCCGAGGCGATTGCCGAGGAGACCATCTGAGTGGCGCGGGCTTCCGCTTCGGCGGAACGTTCGCGAGCTTCGGCCTGCAGGAAAGCGGACTGCCGTTCCCCCTCGGCTTTGAGGATCTGCGACTGCTTTTCCCCTTCCGCTTTCAGAATTTCCGCCTGTCGCACCCCTTCGGCCTCAAGGATATAGGCGCGTTTGGTACGTTCGGCTTTCATCTGGGCGTTCATTGAGGCAATAAGCTCCGCCGGCGGGCGAACGTCGCGAATTTCGACGCGGGTGATTTTTACTCCCCACGGATTAGTGGCGTCGTCAACGATATGCAGCAGACGGGTGTTAATGCTGTCGCGTTGGGAGAGCATTTCGTCCAGCTCCATCGAGCCGAGCACGGTACGGATATTGGTCATCGTCAGGTTGACGATCGCCTGCTCAAGATTGCTGACCTCGTAGGCGGCCTTTGGCGCGTCAATCACCTGAATAAAGCAGACCGCGTCGATGGTGACGTTGGCGTTATCCCGGGAGATAACCTCCTGCGAGGGGATGTCGAGCACCTGCTCCATCATGTTCACTTTGCGGCCGATTCGGTCCATAAACGGCACGACTAAGCTTAATCCCGGCTGCAGCGTCTGGGTAAAGCGCCCAAAACGTTCTACCGTCCACTGATAGCCTTGCGGGACAATTTTCACCGCCGCGGCCACAATGACCAGCGCGACGAAAATAAGGATAGGAATAAAAATCAGCATCAAAAACCTCCTGTCTTGTTGCCTGGTGGGGCGCTACAAGGAAATAGCGCATGTTTAAACTGAGTATATCTTTCTCCTCATCCTGGAGAAAGGAAAGTGGGGTAAACTAGCGGTGTTTCAGAAAATAATCAGGAAGACTCATGAAGGAAAATAACGCGCTTTTGCGTCTCGAGGGTGTGGGGTTTAAGACCGACGACGCAGTTATTTTACACAATATCACTCTTCAGCTCAGACCCGGAGAATTTAAGCTGATTACCGGGCCTTCCGGCTGCGGGAAAAGCACCTTGCTGAAGATTATCGCCTCGCTGCTCAGCCCAACCTCCGGACGCCTGTTTTTTGACGATGTGGATATCGCGACGCTGTCGCCGGAAACCTATCGTCAGCAGGTGTCTTACTGCGCGCAGACGCCGGCGCTGTTCGGTGATTCAGTCTACGATAACCTGGTTTTTCCGTGGCAGATCCGCAACAAACAACCCGATCCGCAGGCGCTGGTGGCTGACCTGCAGCGCTTTGGCCTTGGCGAAAATATGCTGGAAAAGTCTATTAACGAACTGTCCGGCGGGGAAAAGCAGCGCGTATCGCTGATCCGCAATTTACAATTTCTACCGCGCGTGCTGCTGCTGGACGAAATTACCAGCGCGCTGGATGAAAGTAATAAACAGAATGTGAATGACATTATTCATGGCTACGCGACGGAAAAACAGGTCGCTGTTCTGTGGGTCACCCACGATCGCAACGAAATTTCGCATGCCGATGAAGTGATTACGCTGCAACCTGCCGGCGGAAACATGCAGGAGGTACAGCATGAACGGGCATAACATTACGAACGAATCGCTGGCGCTGTCGATGGTGCTGGTGCTGATCGCTATTCTGGTCAGCTATCGGGAAAAACTGGCACTGGAAAAAGATATTATCTGGAGTATTTGCCGGGCGATCGTGCAGCTGATTATCGTCGGCTATGTGCTGAAATATATCTTTAACGTCAATCATGCGGTTCTGACGCTGTTGATGGTGCTGTTTATCTGCTTTAACGCGGCGTGGAATGCGAAGAAGCGCAGTAAATATATCGATAAAGCTTTTGTCTCGTCGTTTATCGCTATTACCACTGGCGCCGGACTAACGTTGGCGGTACTGGTCTTTTCGGGGTCGATCGCCTTCGTGCCGATGCAGGTGATCCCGATTGCCGGGATGGTGGCCGGGAACGCCATGGTGGCGGTGGGGCTGTGCTACAACAATATGGGCCAGCGCTTCAGCAGCGAGCAGCAGCAGATTCAGGAGAAGCTGAGCCTCGGCGCGACGCCGAAGATGGCTGCGGCGCGGCTGATTCGCGAGAGCATTCGCGCGTCATTGATTCCCACCGTCGATTCAGCGAAAACGGTCGGGCTGGTGAGCTTGCCTGGGATGATGTCGGGGCTAATTTTTGCCGGTATTGACCCGGTGAAGGCGATTAAGTACCAGATCATGGTGACCTTTATGCTGCTGTCGACCGCCAGCCTGTCGACGATTATCGCCGGCTATCTGACCTACCGGAAGTTCTTCAATGCCCGTCATCAGCTGGTGGTAACGCAGCTGAAAAAGCACCCATGAACGATCCCGGGTTGCGGCGTTCACGCCTTACCCGGGCTACCACGGCGTAATCTGTAGCCCGGATAAGCGTAGCGCTATCCGGGTCAGCGCCTCTGATTAGTACAGCAGCGAATACAGCTGGCGGCGGTATTTGGCGGCCAGCGCATCGCCGGTACCGAGGGCGGCGAGGATCTCCTGCAGCATCTTGCGCGCCTGGCCATCGCCGGCGCCTAAATCCTTCTGCAGATGGCTGAACAGCAGCGCCAGCGCTTCTTCATTACGCCCGACCTGATGCAGCTGCAGCGCCAGCTGGGAGGCCAGCTGCGCATCGTCCGGATTCTGTTCCACCTGCTGCTGCAACTGCTGAATTTCCGGGGTGTCGGCGGCCTGTTTGAGCAGCTCAATCTGCGCCACCAGACCCTGATAGTGGGTGTCCTGATCCTGCAGCGGGATGGTTTTCAGCACGCTTTCCGCTTCATCGGAACGGTGCAGGGCAATCAGCGTTTCCGCCAGCAGCAGACCAATCTGGCTGTCCTGATTCGACAGCTGCCAGGCTTCCTTCAGCAGCGGTAATGCCTCGGCGTATTTTTCTTCCTGCATCAGGGCCAGCGCCTGCTGGGCTTTCAGCTCCTCTTCACGCGGCAGGACTTTATCCAGCAGGGCGCGAATCGCTTCCTCCGGCTGCGGGCCTTCAAAACCGTCCACCGGCTGGCCGTTCTGGAACAGATAAACTGTAGGGATGGCGCGCAGACCAAACTGTGAAGCGAGCATTTGCTCGGCGTCGCAATCGACCTTCGCCAGCGTGAACTGGCCGTTATACTGGGCGGCCAGGCGCTCGAGGACTGGGGTCAGTTGTTCGCAGTGCTGGCTGCGGGCAGACCAGAAATAAAACAGCACCGGGACGTTCATGGACTGCTGTAGCGTCTGCTGCAGGTTCGCTTCGCTAATATTGACAATATTCTGTTCGGACATGGGCATTTCTCGTTAGTCGATTTCTGTTTTACATGGGGGTGGCATGCCGCGCTTCAACTCAGCCGTGGATAATTTTGTCCATCGCGCGGGCAGGCAGCAGGCGTTTGAGCAGCGCCACCGCGTGAGTCACCAGAGTGACCGGGTAGCGCAGCTTTGGCTTATCGCTGGTAAAAGCGTGGCGCACTTTTTCCACCACCGCCTCCGGTCCGAGGGTAAAGCGGGCGGCAATGCCCGGATTTTCTACGGGTTTATCGCTTTGCGTCTGGTTGACGTTATCGGTAAAGCGGGTGCGGATCGGGCCCGGTTCAATCAGGCTGACCTGAATACCACTGTGGCGCAATTCCATGCGTAGCGCATCGGACCACGCCTCGAGGGCGTATTTACTGGCGGCATAGGCCCCGCGACCGGGACTGGCGATAAGCCCCATCACCGAGGAGGTCATCACGATGCGCCCTTCGCCGTGCGGCGTCATCGCCGGCAGCAGCAGCATGGTCAGCTGATGCGCGCCGAAAAAGTTGGCGGAAAACTGCTGTTCCATCTGCTGGCGGCTGATGGTGCTCAGCGGGCCATAGACGCCATAACCGGCGTTATTGAACAGGCCATAGAGACGATTATCGGTCAGCGCAATCACCTCCGCCGCCGCGCGCTCCACGCTCTGTGGGTCATCCAGATCGAGCAAAATACCGGTTAGCCCCAGCTCCTGCATCCGCGCGACGTCCTCCGCTTTGCGGCAGGCCGCCAGCACGCGAAAGCCCTGGCGGGTTAAATCCAGCGCGCTTTCCAGACCAATTCCGCTGGAACAGCCTGTCACTAAAACCGTTTTTTGCATAACTTTACCTGTCAGCGACCCCTGGCGTTCAGGAGTCATGATTAACTAAGGGAGCCAGCCGGTTCGCCATCCAGTCGGCGATAAACGGCTGCGCGTCGCGATTTGGGTGAATGCCGTCGTCCTGCATCCATTGCGGTTTGAGATAGACCTCCTCCATAAAAAAAGGCAGGAGAGGAATATCGAACTCTTTGGCCAGGGCCGGGTAAATCGCGCCGAAGGCTTCATTATAGCGGCGGCCATAGTTCGCCGGCAGGTGAATTTGCATCAGCAGCGGCTCGGCGTTGGCCGCTTTGATATCTTTAATAATGGTGCGCAGTGTTTGCTCGGTCTGCTGTGGCGGAAAACCGCGCAGCCCGTCATTGCCGCCGAGCTCAACCAGCACCCAGCGCGGCTGATGCTGCTTAAGCAGCGCTGGCAGGCGGGCCAGCCCCTGCTGCGAGGTATCGCCGCTGATGCTGGCGTTCACCACCGGTGTTTTCGCCTGCCACTTCTCATTGAGCAGCGCAGGCCAGGCGGCGTTGGCCGCCATTCGATAGCCAGCGCTCAGGCTGTCGCCGAGGATCAGCAGCGTGTCCGCCGCCATTGCGCGGCAGGTAAACAGGAACAAAAACAGGAAAGGCACATGCCAGCGGAAAACATACTTGAAGTTCATCATCTTAAGAAGTCCGTCGGTCAGGGAGAGCATCAGCTCTCCATCCTTACCGGAGTTGAGCTGGTTGTCAAACCGCGGCAGACCATCGCCCTGATCGGTGAGTCAGGTTCCGGTAAATCGACCCTGCTGGCGATCCTCGCTGGCCTGGACGATGGCAGCAGCGGGGAAGTCTCGATGCTGGGCAAACCGCTGCATCGGATGGATGAGGAGGCGCGGGCGGCGCTGCGGGCGCAGCACGTTGGCTTTGTTTTTCAGTCGTTTATGCTGATCCCGACGCTCAACGCCCTGGAGAACGTCGAGCTGCCGGCGCTGCTGCGCGGTGCCAGCGACAGCGAGAGTCAGGGCGATGCCCGCGCGCTGCTTGAGCAACTGGGGCTTGGCAAACGCCTGCACCACCTGCCGGCGCAGCTCTCCGGCGGTGAACAGCAGAGGGTGGCGCTGGCCCGGGCCTTTAACGGTCGCCCGGCCCTCCTGTTCGCCGATGAGCCCACCGGCAACCTCGATCGCCAGACCGGGGACAAAATTGCCGATCTGCTGTTCTCGCTTAATCGCGAACACGGTACCACCCTGATCCTCGTCACTCACGATCCGCTGCTGGCGGCGCGCTGCGACCGCCGTCTGCGCCTGGTGGATGGTCAGCTGCGGGAGGAAGCATGATCGCCCGCTGGTTCTGGCGCGAATGGCGCTCGCCGTCGCTGCTGATCGTTTGGCTGGCGTTAAGCCTCGCCGTGGCCTGCGTGCTGGCCCTGGGGTCGATAAGCGATCGGATGGAGAAAGGCCTTAGCCAGCAAAGCCGTGAGTTTATGGCCGGCGACCGTACGCTGCGCAGTTCGCGCGAGGTACCCGCCGAGTGGATCGCGCAAGCGCGGAAGTCAGGGCTGACCGTCGGCGAGCAGCTGAGCTTCGCCACCATGACGTTCGCCGGTGATACGCCGCAGCTGGCGGACGTTAAGGCGGTGGACGACCGTTATCCGCTGTATGGCACCCTCGAGACGCAGCCGCCGGGGCTGAAGCCGCAGGCGGGGAGCGTGCTGCTGGCGCCAAGGCTGATGGCGCTCCTGAACCTGAAAACCGGCGATACGATTGACGTTGGCGATGCCACGCTGCGCATTGCCGGGGAAGTGATTCAGGAGCCGGATGCAGGGTTTAACCCCTTCCAGATGGCGCCGCGACTGATGATGAATATGGCTGACGTGGCAAAAACCGGGGCCGTGCAGCCCGGCAGTCGCGTCGCATGGCGCTATAAGTTCGCCGGTAACGCGCAACAGCTGGCGGATTATGAACAATGGCTGCTGCCGAAGCTCGGCGCGGAACATCGCTGGACTGGCCTTGAACAGGACGACAGCGCGCTGGGCAAATCCCTTGAGCGCTCGCAGCAATTCCTGCTGTTATCCGCGCTGTTGACGCTGCTGCTGGCCGTTGCCGCGATCGCCGTGGCGATGAGCCACTACTGCCGCAGTCGCTACGATCTGGTCGCAATTTTGAAGACGCTGGGCGCCGGGCGGGCGCAGCTGCGCAAGCTCATCGTCGGCCAGTGGCTGCTGCTGCTGACGCTGTCGGTAATAAGCGGCGGGGTCGTGGGCCTGGCGCTGGAGCGCCTGCTGCTGTTGATGCTCAAACCGGTGCTACCCGCCGCGCTACCCGCTGCCAGCGGTTGGCCGTGGCTGTGGGCTATCGGGGCGACAGGCGTCATTTCCCTGCTGGTGGGCCTGCGGCCGTATCGACTGCTGCTGGCGACCCTGCCGCTGCGAGTGCTGCGTCAGGATGTGGTGGCTAACGTCTGGCCGCTGAAACACTATATTCCTGTGGTCTGCGCGGTGGTGGTCGGCGGGCTGGCCTGGCTGATGGGCGGCAGCCCGCTGCTGTGGTCGGTGCTGGCCGGGGCGGTGGTGCTGGCGCTGCTGTGCGGCCTGGTGGGCTGGGGATTGCTGTGGCTGCTCAAACGCCTGACGCTCAAAGCCTTGCCGCTGCGTCTGGCGGTGAACCGCCTGCTGCGCCAGCCGTGGTCGACCCTCAGCCAGCTGGCGGCGTTTTCCCTGTCGTTTATGCTGTTGGCGTTGCTGCTGGTGCTGCGCGGCGATCTGCTTGACCGCTGGCAGCAGCAGTTGCCCCCGCAGAGCCCGAACTACTTTCTGATCAATATTGCCCCTGAGCAGATAATGCCGGTGAAGACTTTCCTCGCCGAACACCAGACCCGGGCGGCGGAATTTTATCCGATCGTCCGGGCTCGTCTGACGCAGATCAACGGTCACTCCACGGACGGGAACAAAGACGAAGCGCTGAATCGCGAGCTTAATCTCACCTGGAGCGAACAGCGTCCGGATCATAATCCGCTGGTGGCCGGTAGCTGGCCGCCGAAGCCGGGCGAGGTATCGATTGAAGAGGGACTGGCGCAGCGGCTGGGGGTGAAGATCGGCGATACGGTGACCTTTACCGGCGATACTCAGGACTTCAGCGCGAAGGTCAGCAGCGTGCGCAAAGTTGACTGGGAGAGCCTGCGGCCCAACTTCTTCTTTATTTTCCCCTCCGGGGCGCTGGACGGGCAGCCGCAGAGCTGGCTCACCAGCTTCCGCTGGGATAACGGTCCCGCGATGTTGACCCAGTTGAACCGCGAGTTTCCCACCGTTAGCTTGTTGGATATCGGCGCCATCCTGCGTCAGGTCGGCCAGGTGCTCTCCCAGGTCAGCCGGGCGCTGGAGGTGATGGTGGGCCTGGTCACGGCCTGCGGCGTGCTGCTGTTGCTGGCGCAGGTCCAGGTCGGTATGCGCCAGCGGCATCAGGAGCTGGTGGTCTGGCGCACGCTGGGGGCCGGGAAATCGCTGCTGCGCGCCACGCTGTGGGCGGAGTTTGCCCTGCTGGGGCTGGTTTCCGGACTGGTGGCGGCGATAGGCGCGGAAGTGGCGCTGGCGATGCTGCAGACGAAAGTATTTGATTTCCCCTGGACGCCGGACTGGCGCTTGTGGGTGATGCTGCCGCTGACGGGAGCGGTGTTGTTATCTCTGTGCGGCGGCGGGCTGGGGCTGCGTTTGTTAAAAGGGAAAGCGTTGTTCCGCCAGTTTAGCCAGTAAGATTATTGCATTTCGATGATGCGCCGCCGTTTTTGGCGGCGCTTTTATTTTAAGCGCACAAATTGATAACTCGTTGATTTTTAAGCGCACAAAACATTAAAAAACCGACAACACGCTGTACTGATTCGCGGTTAATATTCAGCTGGTAAATATAAGGTTGCTTATTAATCAAGGAAAAACTATGGCACATAAAATAAAAGCGCTGGCGGTCTCGATCGGCGCAACACTGGTGTTCGCTTCATTTGCTTCCCACGCGGAGATCACGCTGCTGAAACAAGATCCGCAGGCGGGCGATCCGTTAAGCCGGCTTAACTTTACCGTCGGCGGGAGTATTCGTCCGCAGTTCAACATGATGAGCGGTGATGGTGATAAAGGATCCTATAAGCGTAACGGTTTCGACGGTGGCACCCGTTTCCGCTTCGCGGCGGATTACTACCTGTTCGATGATATTAGCTGGATCAGCTACTACGAACTGGGGGTGAACATTCCGGCACTGTTTGACTGGGATAACCACTACGCGGAAGGCGCAAACAATACCACCCGCCGCATGCTGTATACCGGCCTGAAAAGCGATACCTGGGGCACATTAACCTACGGGCAGCAGAACAGCATTTACTATGATGTGGTGGGGGTGAAAACCGATATCTGGGACTACGACATGATCGGTCAGGCCCCGGGAAACGGTATTAACGGCGATTACGATGGCTCCTATCGTTCACGTAATATGCTGAAATATAAGAAAACCGTGGGTGATGTCGATCTATACGGCTCTTATCTGTTCGAAGATAGTGAGTATCTGCCGGGCAACGGCCTGCGCTACAAGCGTAAAGGCGGCGCTTCTGTTGGTGCGGACTACCACATCATGAAGGACCTGACCTGGGGTACCGCGTGGAACTATACCCGCGCCGAAATGCGCGACCCGTCAAGCGCCGACAGCAAAACCTATGACCAGAACATCGTCGGTACCGCGCTGAGCTGGACCCCGGATAACTGGACCTTCTCCTTCGGCGGCGGCTGGTATCAGAACTTCCTCACCACCAAAAAAACCGATGTGCATAACTACTTCGCCGGCGACGCCTGGGGGATTGAATATTTTGCGGGCTATAAATTCCCGATCAATCAATACGCTGTTAAATCTATTCAGCCGTACTTTATGGGCGACCGCCTGCAGTACGTGAATGGCCGCAACTACCAGCGTATCGATAACGGTCTGGGGATCAGCTTCCAGCTGGATTACGGTTTCCGCGTTGACTACGAACACGTGTTTACCTCCAGCACCGACAACCTGGGGGATATGAACCTGGTGCGTCTGCGCTACGACTTCTAAGCGGTCACAACCCCCGGTCGCGCTGCGCTACCGGGGCTACAAATCGCGCCGAGCGGTAGCCCGGCTAAGGCGTTTACGCCGCAAGCCGGGACAATAGCGCATGCGATTACTTCGCCAGCCAGGCGGCGACCTCCTGCCAGCTGCCGCGAAACAGGATCTTCCCGGCTTTTTTCCCCAACTGATAGCGATACATCGGGTCGTAATATTCTTCCAGCAGCGGCACCAGCCAGGCGAAGTGCGCCTCGGTGCTGGCGGTGCGCTGCTGCTGCGCCAGCGCCTCATCGAGCCGTTCAGTCAGCTGAGCAAAACGCTGCAGCCCCAGGCGACGGCGGATGGCAAACAGACCGTGATGGAGGTACTCGCCGTATGCCTGCCAGCCTTTCTCTTCGCCATACGCGGCGATAAAGTCGCGATACATGCGATCGAAATACTCTTCGCGCAGCCGTTCGAGGCGAACATCAAACGGATCTTCCACCACCGCCAGCGGCGATTGCGTCATGCGGAGGCGCAGGCACTCCGGCAGATGGTTGGCGCCGATCATATGGCCTTCATCTTCCAGCACCCAGCGGGCCTGCTGTTCGGCTTTTTTAAGCAGGCTGACCGCCAGATGGTTTTCAAAGGTGGCCTGCGGGTGCTGATCCTGCAGGGTTCGACCGAATGAAGAACCGCGGTGATGGGCAAGCCCTTCCAGATCGATACCGTCCGGTCGCGAGCAGACCAGCTGAGTTTTGCCATTGCCGGTGCAGCCGCCAATCAGCACAATCGGGCGCTGCACCAGTTCGTCGGTGGCCTGGATCGCCGCCTGGCGTAGCGCTTTATAGCCGCCGACGATCAGGGGGTATTCCACGCCAGCGTCTTTCAGCCACTGCTGGACGATATGCGATCGCTGGCCGCCGCGGGCGCAGCACAGGTAACCGTGCGGGTAACGGGCGCACGCTTCCAGCCACGCCTGGATCCGGCTGGCGCGCAGGTCGCCATCAACCAGCTTATGGCCGAGCGCCAGCGCCGCCTCTGGTCCCTGACGCTTGTAGCAGGTGCCGACCGCGGCGCGTTCTTCATCATTCATCAGCGGCAGGTTGATCGCCGCCGGCATCGCGCTTTGGCTAAACTCCACCGGGGCGCGTACGTCAATCAGTGGCGTATCGCTGGCGAGAATGGCGCGATAATCCGTCCCATTGGTCATGGGGTATCCTCTGAAGTCAAAACAGAAATGGGCTTTACAGCAAGGGGGGGATTGTACGCGCCTCAAGGTGTGCCGGGGAAGGGGATAGATCAAATCCCCGGCACGAAGGGCTTAGCTGAGCTGCGATTGCGCCCAGAACAGGCCGCTGGTGTACTCCGGCGGCAGCAGTGGCTTGATCGCTTCCAGCGTCGCGCTCAGGCGATCGGTATCGCTGTCGGTGAGGTTCAGGTGGCCGACTTTACGACCCGGACGCACCTCTTTATCGTACCAGTGCAGGTGCACCAGCGGCAGCTTCAGCCAGTCGTAGTTGAGATCGGTGCCGATCAGGTTGATCATCACCGACGGGCTGTTGACCACCGGCGGCGGCAGCGGCAGGTCGGTAATCGCTCGCAGATGCAGTTCAAACTGGCTGATGGAGGCGCCATTTTGCGTCCAGTGGCCGCTGTTGTGCACGCGCGGCGCCAGCTCGTTGATCAGCAGCCCCTCGGCGGTGACGAAGCATTCCATCGCCATCACGCCGACGTAGTTCAGCTCGTTCATGATCGCCGTCAGCATGCTTTCCGCTTGTTCCTGCTGGCGGGCATTGGCCTGCGGGAAGGCCACGCTGGCGCGCAGAATACCGTCCTGATGCAGGTTGCGGGTCAGCGGGTAGAAGACGGTGCTACCGTCATGAGCGCGGGCGCCCACCAGCGACACTTCGCCGGAGAAGTTAATCCCCTGCTCGACGATGCACTCGCCGTAGTTATCCTCCGGGAGTTGCGCGGTTTCGTCAGCGCGCAGGCGCCACTGGCCGCGGCCGTCGTAGCCGCCGACGCGACGCTTAACGATCGCCAGCTCGCCGAGACGAGCAAACACCGTCGGCCATTCGCTTTTATCCGCCAGCAGCTGCCACGGAGCAGTGGCGAGGCCAAGCTTGTCGAATAGCTGCTTTTGCGTCAGGCGGTCGGCGATAATTGGGAAGACATCGCGGTTGACGAACGCCGGATGGCGGGCCAGCTCGCGGGTGAGGGCGGTTTCCGGCCAGCGTTCAATTTCTGCCGTGATGACACTCTGCTGGAACGGCACCGCTTCCGGGTCGGCTTCCAGGCCGACCGGCCAGACGGCGATGCCCAGCGGCTCACCGGCCTGGCGCAGCATGCGGCCTAACTGACCGTTACCGAGCACGCATACCTGTTTCATGCCGCACCCCGCGGATCCGGGTTATCCAGCACTTCATCGGTTTGTGCCTGACGCCAGGCGCTCAGGCGCTGGTGCAGTTCGGCATCATGCTGGGCAAGGATCTGCGCGGCGAGCAGGCCAGCATTCGCTGCGCCAGCTTTGCCGATAGCCAGCGTACCGACCGGAATGCCGCGCGGCATTTGCACAATGGAGTAGAGGCTGTCGACACCGCTTAAGGCCGCGCTCTGAACCGGTACGCCGAGCACCGGCACCAGGGTTTTCGCCGCAATCATGCCCGGCAGATGCGCCGCGCCGCCTGCCCCTGCAATAATCACCTGATAGCCATTGCTTTCGGCGCTTTCAGCGAAGCTGAACAGCTTATCGGGCGTGCGGTGGGCGGAGACCACTTCGACATGGTACGGAACGTTCAGGGCATCAAGGATTTCTGCGGTAAATTGCATGGTAGCCCAGTCGCTTTTGGACCCCATCACGATGGCGATACGCGCCGAATTATTGCGGGAAGACATGCGTCTTAAAACTCCTGTGGGTGTGTTTCACACTGCTTTAGAGGCCACAGAGAATAGCATGAACTGCCAGCAAGGAAAACGGTTGCGTGCGCATGGTTAGCCGTCTTTTGTCTCGTTCAGTGATGACGTCGATCGCGGCTTATTGGCCTTTATCTCATTCATGATACAGGTGATGAGCAGTACTAGCCCCCAGGGGAGCATCAGGGTGCCCATCACCAGTAAATAGATGTGTACCAGCCGGCTATCGTGGGGGCGGGTACAGAGCAAATAAATGGCATAGAAATAGATGGCCCACGCCAGCATTGCACACCAGACAAACGTCAGCGTGTTGCCGATAGCGACGCCGACTAAGGCGATATAACTTACCCCTAACGGATTGAGGATCGCGATGATCGTTCCCCACATCAGCGGCTGACTCCACTTTTTCCTGCTCATACTCGTTCCTTGAGAGTGATGTTGTGGAAGACTAGCATGCCGGGCGGGGGGAAGCGCGCACCTTTGCCCTGGCAAAAGACGGTTTCGGAATTGTGCTCGCGGGGGAACTAGAACGGGAAGTGGATCAGTTCGACGTCGTCCGGTGTCACCTTGACCATCGAACCTTCGCTGTGCCAGGCGCCAAGTACCACGCGCCATGCAGGTTGGCCGTTGGCCTGCAGTTCATGGACCGCCGGGCGATGGGTATGGCCGTGGATCAGCCACTGCACATGATGTCTTTCCATGACATCAACTACCGCCTGTGGATTCACATCCATAATGTCCATTGATTTACTGCTGTTGGCGGCTTTGCTGTCGGCGCGCATGCGGGCGGCGATGCGGCGGCGGATAAACAGCGGCAGGGCCAGGAACAGACGCTGGATCCACGGGGTGTGGACTTTGGCGCGAAACGCCAGATAGCCTGGGTCATCGGTGCACAGCGTGTCGCCATGCATAATCAACACTTCACGGCCATAGAGGTCCAGTCGCTCTTCTTCGGCGAGCAGGAGCATCCCGCTCTGGCGGGCAAAGCGCTGGCCGACGAGAAAATCGCGGTTGCCGTGGATGAAGTAGCACGGCACGCCGGCGTCGACGACGGCTTTGATTGCCGAGGCAATTTGTTGGTGCAGCGGGTTCGGATCGTCATCGCCGATCCACGCCTCAAACAGATCGCCAAGGATATACAGGGCGTCCGCCTGGCGGGCTTCGCCCTGTAAAAAACGCAGAAAACCGGCGGTGATCGCCGGTTCTTCTGTTTGCAGGTGCAAATCTGCAATAAAAAGTGTCGCCACGAATTACTCGCTGACGGTGACGCTTTTGATGATCACATCATCTTTCGGCACATCCTGGTGCATGCCGCTGCGGCCGGTGGCAACCGCTTTGATTTTGTCTACCACGTCCATGCCTTCAACCACTTCGGCGAAAACGCAGTAGCCCCAACCCTGCAGGCTTTCGCCAGAGAAGTTCAGGAAGTCGTTATCGGCCACGTTGATGAAGAACTGGGCGGTGGCGGAGTGCGGCGCCTGAGTACGGGCCATTGCCAGCGTACCACGGGTGTTTTTCAGGCCGTTGTTCGCTTCGTTCTGAATCGGAGATTTGGTCTCTTTTTGTTTCATGCCCGGTTCGAAACCGCCGCCCTGAATCATAAAGCCGTTGATAACACGGTGGAAAATGGTGTTGTCGTAGAAACCTTCGCGGCAGTAGTCCAGGAAGTTTTTAACTGTTTCCGGCGCTTTGTCGTCAAACGTTTTGATTACGATATCGCCATGATTGGTGTGGAAAGTAACCATTTTTGCATCCTGTTCCGATGAGTGTGGTGCCAGCACCCGATGTCGGGTGAGATATAGGGGGGTGTTATAGCATAACCGCGGGGGTCGATGCACCTTGCAATGTGTGCTGCGTCCGGTCTGAATTATGGGTATTATAGAGACTTCATTACCCACACACGTCTACACGGAATCTTCGATGTTAAAAATTTTTAATACACTGACGCGCCAGAAAGAGGAATTTAAACCTATCCATGCCGGGGAAGTCGGCATGTACGTGTGTGGTATTACCGTTTACGATCTCTGTCATATCGGCCATGGCCGTACCTTCGTCTCCTTTGACGTCGTGGCGCGCTATCTGCGTTTTCTTGGCTATAAGCTAAAGTACGTGCGCAATATCACCGATATCGACGACAAAATCATTAAGCGCGCTAATGAAAACGGCGAAAGCTTTGTCGCGCTGGTCGATCGCATGATTGCCGAAATGCACAAAGATTTTGACGCGCTGAATATTCTGCGTCCCGACAGCGAACCGCGCGCAACGCACCATATCGCGGAGATCATTGAGATCACCGAGCAGCTGATCGCTAAAGGCCATGCTTACGTAGCAGATAACGGCGACGTGATGTTTGACGTGCCGACGGACCCGAACTACGGTCTGCTGTCGCGTCAGGATCTCGATCAGCTGCAGGCGGGGGCGCGCGTCGACGTGGTTGACGTCAAGCGGAATCCGATGGACTTTGTCCTGTGGAAGATGTCGAAAGAGGGCGAGCCAAGCTGGCCGTCGCCGTGGGGCGCGGGTCGTCCGGGCTGGCATATCGAGTGCTCGGCGATGAACTGCAAGCAGCTCGGCAACCACTTCGATATTCACGGCGGTGGTTCGGATCTGATGTTCCCGCATCATGAAAACGAAATCGCCCAGTCCACCTGCGCCCATGACGGCGAGTACGTTAACTACTGGATGCACTCCGGCATGGTGATGGTTGACCGCGAGAAGATGTCGAAATCGCTGGGTAACTTCTTTACCGTCCGCGACGTGCTGAAGTATTACGATGCGGAGACGATTCGCTACTTCCTGATGTCCGGCCACTATCGCAGCCAGCTGAACTACAGCGAAGAGAACCTCAAGCAGGCGCGTTCGGCGCTGGAGCGTCTGTACACCGCGCTGCGCGGGACGGACAAATCCGTCGACGCGGCGGGGGGCGAAGCCTTCGAAGCACGCTTTATCGAGGCGATGGACGACGACTTCAACACCCCGGAAGCCTACTCGGTGCTGTTCGATATGGCGCGTGAAGTGAACCGTCTGAAAACCGAGGACGCGGCCGCGGCGAACGCCATGGCGGCCCACCTGCGTAAGCTTGCCTCGGTGCTGGGTCTGCTGGAGCAGGAGCCGGAGGCGTTCCTGCAGAGCGGCGCGCAGGTTGACGACGCGGAAGTGGCGGAGATCGAATCGCTCATCCAGCAGCGTCTGGACGCGCGTAAAGCGAAAGACTGGGCGGCGGCGGATGCGGCGCGTGACCGTCTCAACGAGATGGGCATTGTGCTGGAAGATGGCCCGCAGGGCACCACCTGGCGCCGGAAGTAAGCCATAAAAAAACGCCCGCAAAAGCGGGCGTTTTTCTTTTCGCTGTCAGGCCGTGACGGTGACGCTCTGGCCTTCAAAGCTCACCGTCTGACCGGCGACGATTTTGCAGCGTTTGCGGGTTTCCACCGCGCCGTCAACTTTCACCAGCCCGTCAGCGATAGCGATTTTCGCCTGGGCGCCGCTTTCGCTCCAGCCTTCCAGCTTCAGCAGATCGCACAGCTCAACGTGCGGGTGTTTACCTAAGGAAAATGTCGCCATCTCAGGCCTCCTCAACGTCGTGATACTCTTCGCACGCCTGCAGCGTGTTCTGAATCAGGGTGGCGACGGTCATCGGGCCAACGCCGCCGGGAACCGGGGTGATGTAGGATGCGCGTTCGGCGGCGTCTTCATACACCACGTCGCCGACCACTTTGCCGCTTTCCAGACGGTTAATGCCGACATCGACCACAATCGCCCCTTCTTTAATCCACTCGCCAGGAATAAAGCCCGGTTTACCTACTGCAACGATCAGCAGGTCGGCGTTTTCGACGTGATGGCGCAGGTTTTTGGTAAAGCGGTGGGTCACGGTGGTGGTGCAGCCGGCCAGCAGCAGCTCCATGCTCATCGGGCGACCGACGATATTGGACGCGCCAATGACCACCGCATTGAGGCCGTAGGTGTCGATATTGTAGCGTTCCAGCAAGGTCACGATACCGCGCGGAGTGCACGGACGCAGGCGCGGCGCCCGCTGGCACAGGCGGCCAACGTTGTAGGGATGGAAGCCGTCGACGTCTTTATCCGGCGCGATGCGCTCGAGCACTTTGACGTTGTCGATCCCTGCCGGCAGGGGCAGCTGAACCAGAATACCGTCGATGGTCTTATCGGCATTCAGGGTGTCGATAAGCTCCAGCAGCTCGGCTTCGCTGGTGGTTTCCGGGAGATCGTAAGAGCGGGAGACGAAGCCCACTTCTTCACATGCTTTGCGCTTGCTGCCGACATAAATCTGCGAGGCCGGGTTGCTACCGACCAGCACGACGGCCAGCCCAGGGGCGCGTTTTCCGGCCGCAACGCGAGCCTTCACTTTTTCCGCAACCTCAGAGCGTACCTGCTGCGCAATCGTTTTACCGTCAATAATTTTTGCTGCCATCAGAGAGAGGATTCCATCTGTATCTTTACGAAAGGGGGATGAGGATATTTTGTCAGAAGCGGGCCTCGCTGTCAGTCCTCGTTTGCTGTTTTATCCTGTATGCGGTGAATTTAGCCTGTTTTGACCCTGTTAAGTCCAGGGTCATTGGTGTGTTGCGCCTGGCCACTAAGTGAATTTTCGCGCGCATGAGCTCCGGTGGTATGCTTCTTGTACAGTTGCTGAGGGATATTTCGCCAGCATCGTATAAGCCCCGCAGTTTCCTGGCAAAATGGATTGACTCAACGGACGTGGACCGTATAATTCCAGGCGTTTCACTCCGCGAAGCACTCGCTTCTCAGGGCGCCCTTAGCTCAGCTGGATAGAGCAACGGCCTTCTAAGCCGTAGGTCACAGGTTCGAATCCTGTAGGGCGTGCCATTCAATATCAGCTTCTTATCCTCTTGCTGCTTTTTCGTACCGGACACCATTTTCCCTATCCTGTAACCTGGCTGTGCTATTGCGGTTGAAAAACATATTTCAAATACGTGTTAATACATTCGTTATTTTTCCTCTGCCGTCTATTTTTCTGCGCAAAAGTCATTATCCTAAAAACGATCCTCATTCATTATTTCATGTTCACATACCGTAAGTTTCATGCTTAAATCCGCGCAACATATAATGGAATATGTTTTTGCACTGCACGTTAAGTAATAACGAGAACACGGATGAAATCTCTGTATTTGGCTCTGGGACTAATGACGCTGAGTCTGACCACCCACGCCGCTTTTTTATCGCCAGCCGATCGCGACAGCATTGAGCAACAGCAGCAACAATTACTGCGTCAGAACCAGCAGCAACGTGAATCGCTGGAGCGCGCCACGCCCAGCCTTCACGCGGCGATGCCTGCGCAGGCTGAAGCCTCTGATGGTCCCTGTTTTTCTATCCATCGCATCGCGTTAGATGGCGCGACGCTTATTGATCCGCGTCAGCAGCAAAAAATAGTCCAGCCCTGGCTTGGGCAGTGCATGGATATTGCGCGTATTACTAAACTCGTAAATATTATTTCCGACTGGTATATCAGTCGGGGATATATTACCAGCCGCGCTTTTCTGACCGAGCAGGATTTACGTTCCGGGGTATTACATCTGACTATTCTTGAAGGAAAGCTCGAAAAAATCACCATGGAAGGGGCGGCTAAACGTGAGTTAACAATGGCGTTTCCAGGGCTGGAAGGCCATATTCTTAACCTGCGTGATATCGAACAGGGGATGGAGCAGATTAACCGCACGCGCGCGACGCCTGTGCAAATTGAAATCCAGCCGGGCGAAAAACCTGGCGGCTCCATCGTTAACCTGACGGCGACAGCGGAGCGCCCACTTTTGTTGTCGATGAGCGTCGACAACAGCGGCCAGAAGAGTACAGGTAGCGGACAAATCAACGCGGGTTTAACAGGCAACAATCTTTTAGGGCTGGCCGATCGCTGGTTTGTCAGCGGCGGGCGCAGCAGCGCGTTTTCGAATGCCAAAGATGCGCAAAATGTTGCCGCAGGGGTCAGCATTCCTTACGGTTATACGCTGTTTGACTACAGCTACAGCTGGAATAATTACCTGAGTACACTCGATAACCACGGCTGGATCTGGCGTTCCAGCGGTGACACCGAAACCCACCGGCTAAACTTCTCACAGGTTCTCTTTCGCAACGGCGACCTGAAAACGGGCCTCTCCGCCGGACTGAGTTATCGGACCAACCACAATTATCTCGACGATGTTTTGCTGCAGAGCAGTAGCCGTAAGTTGACGACACTGCTGTTTGGCCTCAACCACACGCAAAAAGTGTTTGTCGGGATTGCCACCTTCAACCCCACGTTTTCCCGCGGAATGCCGTGGTTTGGTGCCGAAAGTGACGGTAATAAACCGGGCGATTTGCCAAAAGCGGAATTCAGAAAATGGAGTCTGAGCGCCAGCTTTCAGCGCCCGTTGCTCAACGATCTCTGGTGGCTTAGCAGCCTTTACGGCCAGTGGTCTCCGGACCGCTTATATGGCAGCGAGCGCCTGACCTTAGGCGGGGAAAGCTCAGTACGTGGTTTTAAAGAACAGTATATTTCAGGGGACAACGGCGGTTACTGGCGTAATGAACTGAACTACGCGCTTTTTACGCTCCCCGCCATTGGGCAGGTCGGCGCTCTGGCCGCACTGGATGGCGGCTGGTTGCATGCTGACCGACTCGATCCCCGGGCCGCCGGAACCTTGTGGGGCGCAGCGGTAGGGTTCACCACGACGAATCGCTGGTTATCCACCTCTTTTACCGTGGCTGGTCCGCTGGCGTATCCGGACTGGCTTGGTCCCGATCGCCTCAATATCTACTACCGCGTTGCCGTGGCATTTTAAAGGATTATCGTCATGCATCAGCCTCCCATTCGCCTGTCATCGCGTCTGCTAAGTTACGTGATTAGCCTCCTGCTGGTCGGGCAGCCGCTCCTGCCCGCCATTGGCGCAGCGATCAATCCTGAGGGCGCCACCGGTGTGGATAGTGCCGCAAATGGTGTGCCGGTCGTTAATATTGCCACCCCGAACGGCAGCGGGATCTCGCATAACCAGTTTAAGGATTACCACGTTGGCCAGGAGGGTTTAATCCTCAACAATGCGACCGGGAAGCTGAATCAGACCCAGCTCGGTGGCCTGATCCAGAACAACCCGAATCTGCAGGCCGGCAGGGAAGCGAAGGGCATCATTAACGAAGTGACCGGTGGTCATCGATCGCAGTTGAACGGGTACACCGAAGTCGCAGGCAAGGCGGCGAACGTGATGGTCGCCAACCCCTATGGCATCACCTGTAACGGCTGTGGCTTTATTAACACTCCCCAGGCAACCTTGACCACTGGCAAACCCGTGTTTGATGCGGCGGGAAATTTGCAGGCGCTGGAGGTCGCGAAGGGAACCATCTCCATTGAAGGCAAAGGCATTGACGCCAGCGGCAGCGATGCGTTGTCGATTATCTCCCGAGCGACGGAAGTGAATGCGGCGGTTCATGCCCGGGACTTATCGGTGATTGCCGGAGCCAACCGGGTGGATAGCCATGGCACTGTCACCCCGATGAGCGGAGAAGGTCAGGCCCCGACGCTGGCGGTGGATACCGGGGCGCTGGGCGGTATGTACGCCAATCGTATTCGTCTGGTGTCGAGCGAAAACGGCGTGGGGGTGAACCTCGGCGACCTGAACGCGCGTCAGGGCGATATCACCCTTGAAGCGAATGGCAGGCTTGCTTTGCGTCACTCATTGGCCAGCGGCGGGATCGCCGCTCGCGGCCAGCATATTACGCTCACCGGCGATCACAAGGCCGGGGGCGCAATCACATTGCATAGTCAGAGCGATCTGGTATTGAACAATGGGTCCCTGACCAGCGATACCGATCTGCGGCTGACTGCGGGCGGTTCAATCACGCAAAGCAGTGAAAAACTGGCCGCCGGACGGGATGTCTCATTGACGGCCAGCGGCATCCGCCAGGATAGCGACAGTCAAATCGATGCGGGTCGCCAGATCGCGCTGCGGGCCGGCGACAGCGTGACGAATGAGGGAAGAATGACGGCCACTGACGATCTTTCGGTGACCGCGAAGACGCTGGCCCATCATGGCGCCCTGATCGCTGGCAACGCTATCTCCCTTGATGCCGCCCGCCAGACGTTGAATGGCGCGATAAACGCCACCGGCGATATCGCGGTATCGGGGGAGACAATCGCCACCAGCGCGGCATCGCAAATCCAGGGAAAACACCTGCATATTGCGGCGAAACAGGCTGATTTAAAAGGGACTCAGGCGGCGAAATCCGCTCTCACCGTGCGCGCCAGCGAAAAACTGACCCACAGTGGTAAAAGCAGTGCTGATACCCTGTCATTGCAAGCCCCGCAACTCAGCAATAGCGGTGTGGCCATCGCCTCCAGGCTGACCACGCAATCGCAGTCTCTGACCAACAATGGCTTGCTACAGGGCGAGGCTCAACTTTCTGTTACCAGCCAAACGTTGAATAACCAGCAGGACGGTACGCTCTATAGCGCGGCAAATCTGACGCTCGCTATCCCGGATATCCGCAATCGCGGGCTTATCACCAGCGACCACGCGCTCACCCTGGCCAGCACGACCCTGATCAATCCAGGTGCCATCATCGCCGATACGTTAACGGTTAAAACCGTCACTTTATCCGATGACGGTCTGCTTCAGGGTAATCAGGCACTCACGCTCACCGGCGATTCGCTGGCTCAGGGGGCCACAGGACGTTGGCTGACCGCAGGGGATATGTCGCTCACCGCGACGACGCTAAACGCCGCAGGCGCCATACAAGGGCAGCAACTGCGTATTAATACTCAGGACTGGCGGCAAAGCGGTTCTCTCCTGGCGACAGGCAATCTGTATGCCACCGTCAGCGGCGCATTGCTCAATGATGGCGACATCATGAGCCAGCGAGATTTCATCCTTCGAACCCCCTCCCTGACAAACAGCGGCAAGCTCCTTGCCGCCGGCGATATGTCGTTAACGGGTGCCCTGTTCAACAACAATGGTTCGCTGCAGGCAAACCGGATCGCACTGACGCAGGAGACGATCGACAATCAAGGGACCGTTATCGGGCTTGATGCGCTCACGCTTAGCAGCAACGGAACCGTGGATAACCGCGGCGATCTGCTAAGCCAGGGCGACCTGACACTCTCCGCTGGCGATATCGCTAACCACGGGCGGGTGCAGGGGAAAACCATCGTTATTGAGGGCGCGGACCTCAGTAATAGCGGCGCGATCCAGAGCGCGGTCGATCTGGCGTTAACGCTCAGCGGCGATCTGCAGGCGATTAACGGCAGTAAAATGACTGCCCTGAGGGATGTCCATATCAGCGGCCACGCGCTCAGCAATGAGGGGCTGGTGAGCGCCAGCACGCTGACGATGAAAGGCGACTCGCTGATCAACAGCGGAGAGATTAGCGGGGTAAGCCATCTCGACGTATTGCTGAATGGCGATCTGCAGCAGCAGGGCAAATTGCTGACCGGGGGATCGCTTGTCCTCCATGCGCAAGACCTGAACAACAGCGGTCAGTTGCAGGGGGCGAATACGCAGATTAGCGTGGCTTCGCTCAGCAACAGCGGACGCCTGCAGGGTGACAATAATCTGACGCTGAACTTGATAAAAGCGCTCAACAACCAGGCCAACGGGGCCATCCTCAGTCAGGGGGAGCTGACGCTGACGGCGTCTGCGCTCAGCAATCACGGCACGATCCAAAGCCATGGCGCAACCAGCCTCAACAGTACCTTATATGCCCGCAATGCCGGCAACATTGTCTCTGGCGGAGACCTGACGCTTTCCACTCCAGACTACAGCGGCAGCGGCTGGCTGCAGGCAACCCATCTCCTTCTGGACGCGGCGAAGATCGCCAACGCAGGCACGATGCTGGCGGCAAATCAGGCCACGCTGACGGGGAGCACGCTATTAAACAGCGGCACCGTTCAGGCCGCACAGTTAAGTGTCGACACCCGGACACTGGCCAACAGCGGCACCTTGTTCGGCAAGCAGAACCTGTTGCTTTACAGCGACAGCGTAAACAACGACGCGGGCAAACTCTTCAGCGGCGGCGATCTTCTGGCGAACGTCGCCTCCCTCAGCGGTGCGGGTCAGATAGTCGCCCTGGGTAATCTGACGCTGGCGCTGGTCAACAGCTGGATCGCTCAGGGAACTGTGGCCGCAAACAAACAGCTTGTCATCAGCAGCCAGAGCGATATCACCAACGCTGGCGCCTTACAGGGCAATGGCGTAACGCTGACCGCCGCCGGGCAGCTCATCAATAACGGTCAACTGGTAGCTGGCAACGGCAATACGGCATTGACCGGGCAACAGATTGCGATGAATGGGGAAGGTTCCCTGCAGGCGGGTGGGGACGTGAGCCTGACCAGCCTTGGCCATATCACGCTTGATGGCTTTACCGGTACGGCGGGAAACCTGGTGTTAACGGCCACCGGAACGATCCTCAACACCGCCTTGCTGTATGCGGGCCATAATCTCTCGCTGTTTGCCAACCGCATTCATAACCTGCACGGCGACATACTGGCGGGTAATGACCTGGTGATGCAAAAAAACGCCAGCGGTGATGCCAATACTGAAGTGATTAACACCTCTGGAACGATTGAAACCACGCAGGGTGACATGACCATCAGCACCGGGTACTTGCTCAATCAGCGTGATGGGCTGGAGGTGAAGATCTCGCAGAATAGCGGCGAGCAGGCCATTCCGGGTCTCGGAGAGGCGATAATCGATGTCGATATCAGCCAGCTGGCTGACGGGACGTACGGCCTGAGCAGCTATTTGGCGTCAAGCGAGTCAGGGGCATGTAACGGTCATGGCGCCTGCAGCTATCACAACTGGAACCAGCTCTATTATGCAATGTACGCCGAATCAGCACAGCAGAAGTTTATCGGCAGCCAGACGCGGACGGAGGTCACCAGCCGGGGCGGGGCAGCACGCCTTGCCGCGGGGAAAAATCTACATATTAGCGCCAGCACGCTGGAGAACGTTGCCAGCCATATTCTGGCAAATAGCGATATCGCGTTAACGGGAAATATGCTCAACAATCAGAGCTGGCAGGCCGGTACCGTCACTGACTGGTATATCTATCAGTACGACCCGCACCGCTATGGCTACAACATTGGCTTTGGCAAGGGCGCCGGCTACGCCGTTGCGCCGGGGGCGCCTTATCCCACGGATGACAATAACTATGAGGATGCGCAGCCCGAACGCTCTACCATTGGTTTTACCCTGGCCGGGCATGAATCCACGGCCGAACAGGGAGAAATTTACCGTTCGGTGATCCAGGCTGGCGGCAACGTCAGCGCCAGTTTCGCCAGCGACATCAGCAACACCAACAGCATCGCTAATGCGGATAAAATAAGCAACACGCTTGTCGCGCCTGACCTGAACACACCTTCAGCGCAACTCACTGACGACAGTGAGAGTCTGCAGTCCCTCGCCGGGGCAGATACCACCGCCATCACCCGTCCGGACTGGAACGACACAACCGGTAGCGGCAGCCAGACCATCGGCAACGGTACGGCGCTCGTTCAGGAACCACTGGGCGATAACTATCCACTGCCGTCCGGCATCAACGGCTATTTTGTCACGTCCGACGATCCGGACAGCCCATATCTGATCACGGTCAATCCGAAGCTCAATGGCCTGGGCCAGCTCGATCCGTCGCTGTTTGGCGATCTGTATAAGCTGGCTGGCATGAATCCAGGCAGCGCGCCACGCGAGACGGGCAGCCAGTACACCGATGGCGACTCGTTTCTTGGCTCGTCATATATGCTGGATCGCCTGGGGCTTAACCCTGACAGCGATTATCGTTTTCTGGGCGATGCGGCGTTTGATACTCGGTATGTCAGCAACGTGGTGCTGAACCAGACCGGGTCACGCTATCTTGATGGCCTCGGCTCTGATCTCGATCAGATGCGTTATCTGATGGACAACGCGGCCGACGTGCAGACCTCGCTTGGCCTGACGTTTGGCGTGGCGCTCACCGCCGCACAGGTGGCGGCGCTCAATCGCAGCATTCTGTGGTGGGAGCACGCAACGCTTAATGGTCGGACCGTGATGGTGCCGAAAGTTTACCTGTCGCCGAAGGACGTTAGCGTCCGGAACGGTAGCGTAATCAGCGGCAATACCGTGCAACTGGCAGGGGGCAATATCAGCAACAGCGGCAGTACGTTGCTGGCGCGAGACGGCCTTGCCATTGACAGCAGTAATAGCTTCAGCAACCTTAACGCCGGACTTATCCGCGCGGATGGCCGTCTTGACCTGAGCGCGTCGGGCGATATCAATAACATTGGTTCGACGATATCGGCGAAAACGCTGCAGCTGGTAAGCACCGGCGGTAGCATCAATAACGTCACCCGCACTGAGCAGTGGCGTGTTGGCGATGACAGCCGCTGGGGCAATATCCAGTTCAGCGGTACCGATAGCGAGCAAACGGCTGCCATTACTGCCAGCGACGGCCTGTATATGGCCGCGGCGAACACGATCAACATAACCGGAGCGACGGTGAGCGCCGGCGGCGATCTGGTGATGGAAGCCGGGAGCAACATCAATATTGCCGCCAACCAGTTCACCGAGAGTCGCAGCCAGTCTGGCTTCTGGGGCCAGAAAAACAGTCGTTCATCATCCACAACGTATCAGGGCAGCAGCATTACGGCGGGCGGTAACGCGATAATGCGGGCGGGTAGCGATCTGAACGTGACGGCCAGCGCCATCAATGCGGGTCACACCGCGCAGCTGGTGGCGGCCAATGACCTGAACCTGAACGCGGCGGGTAACGAACAGAGCAGCCGCCAGGGTGGCAGCGAAAGCCATCAGAGCGGCGCAGAGCGCAGCACGGTGACCGCAGGCGACAAGGTAACGCTGGTAGCCGGGCGGGATGTGACCAGCCAGGCGGCGGGCATCGCAGCGGAAGGGAATGTCGGTATTCAGGCCGGACGCGATGTGAACCTGCAGGCGGAAGCCACCACCGCAGGCAGTAGCAATTACAGCAGTAAGAAAACCGTTATCGATGAATCCGTGCGCCAGCAGGGTACCGACATTGCCAGCGGCGGCAGCACTACGATTATTGCTGGACGCGACGTCAACGCCGAAGCGGCGCAGGTGACTGCCAGCGGGAATATCGGCCTGGCGGCGGGCCGCGATGTGAACCTGACCACGGCGACGGAAAGTGATTACCACTACAAGGAAGAGACGAAGACCAAAAAGGGGTTCCTGAGTAAGAAAACCACGCATACCATCGAAGAGGAGAGCGCCACCCGTGAAGCCGGTACGCTGTTAAGCGGAGATCAGGTTCAGGTGCTGGCAGAGAATAATCTTCTGCTGCAGGGCTCGGCGGTGGTGGGTGAGGGTGATGTTCAGCTCCACGCAGGTAATAATGTCGATATCACGGCGGCGACCAATACCGATACCGCCTGGCGATTTAAAGAAGAGAAAAAATCCGGCCTGACGGGAACCGGGGGGATCGGGTTCTCCATAGGCAGCAGTAAAACCACGCACGAGCTGCGTGAAGCGGGCACCACCCAGAGCCAGAGTGCTTCCACGACGGGAAGTACGGGCGGTAGCGTGGTGATTTCTGCCGGTAAGCAGGCGCATATCGGTGGTTCAGATGTGGTTGCGGGCCGGGATATCCGCATCACCGGCGACAGCGTGGTGATTGACCCCGGGCACGACACCCGGACGGTCGACGAGAAGTTTGAGCAGAAATCCAGCGGGCTGACGGTGGCCCTGTCAGGCAGCGCAGGCGGTGCGGTGAACAATACGGTTTCCGCCGCGCAGAAGGCGAAAGAGGTCAGTGATGGCCGCCTGAGTGCGCTTCAGGGAACAAAAGCGGCGCTTTCCGGTGTCCAGGCCGCCCAGGCCGTCGCGCTGGATGGGGCCAGAGGCGGCAGCGATAAGGACAATAACAATACGATTGGTATCAGCGCGTCGCTGGGTTCGCAGTCCTCTTCCTCCCGGTCACATTCGGAGCAGGTGATGACCAGCGGCAGCACCCTGAATGCCGGAAATAACCTCGCTGTTACGGCAACGGGCGGCGACATCACGGTCGCGGGCGGCCAGATGAAAGCCGGTAAGGATGTCACGCTGGAGGCGTTCAGGGATGTGAACCTGACAGCATCACAGGACACACAGCAGACTACCGGCAGCAACAAAAGCAGCGGCGGCAGTATTGGCGTCGGCGTGGGGGTGGGCTCCGGCGGAGCCGGCGTCAGCATCTCGGCAAACGCCAGCAGCAGCAAAGGGCATGAGAGCGGCAACGGCACCTGGCAGAATGAAACCACGGTGGATGCCGGTCATCAGGTCATCATCAGTAGCGGACGGGATACCACGCTGGCCGGCGCGCAGGTCAGCGGTCACCAGGTGACGGCTGATGTCGGCCGCGACCTGACGATAACCAGCCTGCGGGACAGCGACCATTACGACAGCACACAGAGCAGCCTCAGCGGTGGCCTGGGTTACACCTTCGGCGCCGGGTCGTGGTCAGGAAGCCTGAATGCCAGTCGTGACAAAATGACCAGTGACTGGTCCTCGGTACAGGAGCAGAGCGGGATATTTGCCGGTCAGGGTGGCTTTGATGTCACTGTGGGCAGCCACACGCAGCTGAATGGCGGGGTGATTGCTTCCACAGGAAGCGCAGATAAAAACAGCCTCGATACCGACACGCTGGGCTTCAGTGATATCCACAACCAGGCGGATTATAAGACGCAGCATCAGGGCGGCGGTATCAGCACCGGGGGCAGCATTGGCTCTCAGTTCGCCGGGAACATGACCAGCGCCCTGCTGGCGGGTGGCGGCAACAGCGGTCATGCGGAAGGCACGACGCAGTCGGCGGTATCCGAGGGGACTATCACCATCCGTGACAGGGAGAATCAGAAGCAGGATGTGGCTGACCTGAGTCGCGACACGGAACACGCCAGCGGCAGTATCGGGCCGATATTTGACAAGGAGAAGGAGCAGCGACGCCTGCAGGAAGTGCAGCTGACAGGGGAGATTGGCAGCCAGGCGGCAGATATTGCGCGTACGCAGGGCGAGATAGCAAAACAGAAGGCGATAAAAGACCCTGCAGCCCTGACGGCGGCGGAAGCGAAGCTGAAGGCAGAGGGTAACAGTAGTCCGACGGCAGAACAGATTGCGGACCAGGCGGGTCGTACCGCGATGGCTGCATACGGAACCGGCAGTGACCTGCAGCGGGGTATCCAGGCAGCGACTGCAGCGCTGCAGGGACTGGCGGGCGGTGATATCGCCGGGGCGCTGGCAGGGGCATCGGCGCCGGAGCTGGCGAATCTTATCGGTCACGGTTCAGGGCTGAGTGACGGTGCCGCGGTGGTGGCGCACGCCATCCTGGGCGGTGCGGTGGCGGCATTGCAGGGCAACAGTGCGGCGGCGGGCGCAGCGGGCGCGGCAGCAGGTGAACTGGCCGCGAAGGCAATAGCGGGCATGCTGTACCCGGATGTGACGGATTTGTCCACACTGACGGAAGCACAGAAGCAGATGGTCAGTACGCTGGCCACTATTTCAGCGGGAATGGCAGGCGGTCTGGCCGGGGACAGTACGGCGTCAGCCGTGGCGGGCGCGCAGGGCGGGAAGAACGCGGTTGAGAATAACTCGCTGAGTAAGGATAAAATCTTCGACATCAACCCGATGCTGAAGATTGGAATTGAAGGTGCAGACGGCGATCCGCTAAAAGGCGGTGGTGGGATTGGTAAAGGTACTCCGAAGGTTCCATCTAAATTGCAACCATTTACTAATTCTGCTCAAGGGCCTGTTATTCCACAGGGGTGGGTAAGTAAGCCAGGGCGAACACCAGGAAGTACAATTTACTATCCGCCAAATACAGATCCTGGTAGTCCCGGAAGTACCTACATAAGGGTAATGCCATCTGGCTCAACTCCTGTACCTGGTCTCGAGAACGGTTACTGGATATCTGTCAAAAATGGACAACCAATAAATCCGGCTACAGGCGGTACAGGAACTCGTGGAGAGACGCATGTACCGCTACCAACAGATACTATGCCACCAAAAAGGTAAGCTACGAATGGTTACAATCGATGAGCTTAGAGAGTTTGAAACGTCGATATTTACTGGAGTTATTGTGGGGGTTGGATCTTTAGTTTTGTTATTTTCCTCAGGGGGAAGAATTTTGATTCAATGTCCGTTCCAGTGCGGGGGGGAAAAACATTACCAAAATGGACATGGAGAGGACCTCACAACAAGCGTTCTTCTTTTCCCCATGCTTAATCAAAAGGTTTATTCATGTTCTATGCTTGATGGTGAGGTGTTAAAATTATGTTTTAGCAGGGAATGTTGTATTCGAATTATTCCTGAGAAAAATGGATTTGAATCTTACGTAATTACAACTAGTCATGGGGATTATCCCGTGATCGCTTGTTAAGTAACATCCTGATCATCTGGCGGATGTGACCAGCCAGGCGGCAGGCATCGTGGCGGAAGGGAATGTCGGGATCCAGGCCGGGCGCGACGTTAATCTGCTGGCGCAAGAGTCCGTGACTGGCAGCAGCTCACACTCGAAAAAGAAAACCGTTATCGATGAATCCGTGCGCCAGCAGGGGACCGAAATCGCCAGCTCCGGCAACACCACTATCGTCGCCGGACGCGACGTCAACACCGAAGCGGTGCAGGTGACCACCAGCGGGGATATCGGCGTGGGGGCAGGCCGCGATGTGAACCTGGCCACGGCGACAGAAAGCGATTACCACTACAAGGAAGAGACAAAGACCAAAAAAGGGTTCCTTAGCAAGAAAACGACTCACACCATAGAGGAAGACAGTGCGACCCGTGAAGCAGGTACCTTGCTTTCCGGCGACAGCGTCACCGTGCAGGCGGGCAACAACCTGCTGGTGAAAGGCTCCTCCGTAGTGGGCGATAATAGCGTGGCGCTTGACGCAGGTAATAACGTCGATATCGTGGCCGCGACCAACACGGATACCTCCAGGCGCTTTAAGGAAGAGAAAAAATCCGGCCTGATGGGTACCGGCGGCATCGGATTCAGTATCGGCAGCAGCAAAACTACCCACGATTTACACGAGGCGGGCACCACGCAAAGCCAGAGCTTCAGCACCGTCGGATCTAAGGGCGGTAACGTGGTTATCGCTGCCGAACAGCCTCAATACCGGCACGCTGGGTTTCAGCGATATCCACAACCAGGCGGATTATAAGACGCAGCACCAGGGAGCGGGTATCAGCACCGGGGGCAGCATTGGCTCTCAGTTCGCCGGGAACATGACCAGCGCCCTGCTGGCGGGTGGCGGCAACAGCGGTCATGCGGAAGGTACGACGCAGTCGGCGGTATCCGAGGGGACTATCACCATCCGTGACAGGGAGAATCAGAAGCAGGATGTGGCTGACCTGAGTCGCGACACGGAACACGCCAGCGGCAGTATCGGGCCGATATTTGACAAGGAGAAGGAGCAGCGGCGCCTGCAGGAAGTGCAGCTGACAGGGGAGATTGGCCGCCAGGCGGCAGATATTGCGCGCACGCAGGGGCAAATAAACGCGCTGGAAGCGGCGCGCAAGGTTCATCCGGCAATGTCAGCGGAGCAGCTGAAAGAGACGCAGACGTACAAAGATGAACAGGCGAAATACGGCACGGGCAGCGATA